>SACF01000062.1 GCA_009928665.1 Alphaproteobacteria bacterium | reverse complement strand
GAGCTGGGTGACCCGTCTTTTTCTTGCATACGCTTTTTTCGGTTTTTTGATAGCCTTAATAATTGATATCATTAAAGATCTGGAAGAATCAGAAGGAGATCAACTTTTTGATTGCCGCACCCTTCCTGTTGTTGCCGGATTGAAAACCACCAAAATCGTTCTCGCGGGAATGATCCTACTCACAGCCGTTTTCCTGGCCTATATTCAGGTAATCATGGAACGGATCGGATTCGGCATGGTGATGTGGTACCTTCTGGTTGCCGTGCAGATTCCCATAATTTACCTTTTAATACGAATGTTTAAAGCGACGACAAAAGCCGATTTTCACCACCTCGAAACTTTATGTAAACTGATCATGGTCGCTGGAATAATGTCAATGGAAATCATTTTTATAAGCTGATTTTTCTATGATAAATTATCGACTGAAAAACAGGCATATCATTCTGGCATCCCAGTCTCCACGCCGTCAATACCTTCTGAAAGAACTTGGCCTTGATTTTGAGATTTGTTCTACCAAGGTCGACGAAAGCTATCCCGATGGTATGACGCCCGAGCAGATTGCAATTTACCTGGCTGAGTTAAAATCGGATAGTTTTGATATCACCCGTCTCGATGAAAAAACGATTATTATCACTGCCGACACGATCGTTTCATTGGGAGATGAAATCCTGGGAAAACCCTCATCCTATGCCGATGCGGTGAGAATGCTGCAAAAATTGTCCGGCAGGAAACATGAGGTCATCACGGCAGTTTGCCTCAAATCTCGAAAAAAGAAATTTACTTTTCATGTTATCTCTTCGGTTATCTTTAAAGTCCTTTTGCTGGAAGAGATCGAATACTATATCGATAATTTTCAGCCCTTCGATAAAGCCGGGGGGTATGGTGTCCAGGAATGGATCGGATACATCGGTATCAGTAAGATCGAAGGCTCCTTCTTTAATGTCATGGGATTGCCGGTCAAAGAGCTCTACGAAGAACTGATCAGGTTTTAAATTCGAGCGTATTTTTAGTAATTCCCGTCGTCTTTTCCCGGTTTCACAGCGCATGCTGACTGTCGACAGTTAAAATTAGTAACTTTGCCGACGAATTATGATCTGTAATTATGACTGGAAAGCCGCTGATACTTGTAACCAATGATGATAGTTTAAGCGCCAAGGGCATACGGGCTTTGATTGATTGTGTGCGCCCCCTTGGGCATGTGGTAGTCGTGGCTCCCGACCGGCCCCAATCGGGAACGGCACACGCTGTAACCATTGCGCATCCGCTTAGGCTTGAACAGATTCACAGGGAGATTGATTACGACGAGTACACATGCAATGGGACACCTGCCGATTGCGTTAAACTTGCCTTTAAGATCGTCCTGAAACGACGCCCGGATTTTTTATTTTCAGGTATCAATCATGGCACCAACGCATCCATCAATATTATTTACTCAGGAACCATGGCCGCCGTTCTCGAAGGTGCGCTTGCTGGGGTCCCTTCAGTCGGTTTTTCACTGAATAATTACAGCATGAATGCTGACTTTCGGCCTTCCATGAGTTTTGTAAGAGCGATTGCTTCCGAAATAATCCGGGGAGGTCTACCCGAAGGAATTTGTCTGAACGTTAATATTCCCGATGTGGCTGAATCGATGATCAAAGGGATCAGGGTTTGCCGGCAGGCAAAGGGAACCTGGCAGGAGGATTTTGATGAAAGAGAAGATCCGCACGGACGAAAATATTACTGGATGAAAGGGGTATATGTGAGTATGGAACATGGGGATGACTCGGATCAATGGGCTGTTGAAAACAATTATATTGCTATGGTTCCCGTTCAACTCGATTTCACGGCAAATCCGTCAATAAAGACTTTAAAGAACAGGTTTTAATGCGGTACTATCTTATTGCCGGCGAAGCTTCGGGCGATCTCCATGCCTCCAATCTGATGGCCGCTTTGAGAAAATTGGATCAGGAAGCCGTCTTCAGATGCTGGGGCGGTGACCTCATGCAGGCGCAGGGAGGTCACCTGGTGAAACATTACAGGGATCTTGCTTTTATGGGATTTCTTGAAGTTATAGCCCATTTGCCGACCATCTTGGGAAATTTGAAAATTTGCAAAACCGATCTGCTTTCTTTTTGTCCGGATGTACTTATCCTTATCGATTACCCGGGTTTTAATCTGAGAATGGCCGAATTTGCCCACAATAGGAATATCAGGGTGTTTTATTACATATCGCCGCAAATTTGGGCGTGGCGTTCTTCGAGAGTCCATAAAATAACAAAGTCTGTCGAAAAAATGTTCGTCATTCTGCCATTTGAACGTCAATTCTATTTGAAGTATAATTATCATGTAGATTATGAGGGACATCCACTGATGGATGTGATCTTTGAGGGCATGAAAATCCGGTCGAGAAGTGATTTTTTTAAAGAGAATTCCCTTTCCGAAAAACCAATCATTGCACTGCTCCCGGGAAGCAGACGAATGGAGATTTCAAAGATGCTCCGCCTGATGTGCCGGTGCGTACGGCATTACCCCAACCATCAGTTTGTCATTGCAGGAGCCCCCTCGATACCGGTTGATTTTTACCGGAATATTGTTGGCACGGACACCATAAAAATAGTCACAGGCCAGACATACGACCTGCTTTCATACGCAGAAGCCGCACTTGTCACATCGGGTACTGCAACACTCGAAACTGCCTTGATCGGCACCCCCCAGGTCGTATGCTATAAAGGAAATTATCTTTCATACCTGATTGCGAAAAGGCTGGTACATGTTACGCATATCTCTCTGGTAAACCTGATTTATGGTGGTACGCTCATCCCTGAATTAATTCAGACTGAGTGCAATCCTGAAAATATGGCCCGGAATCTCGACAAAATTCTGGATCAGGGAGCTGACAGGGAGCGGATAATTTCAGGATATCAGGAGATTAAAAAAGATCTTGGGGGAACCGGAACCTCGGGCCGTGTAGCAAAAAAAATGGTACAATATTTAAGCACAAAAAATAGTTAATCAAGCAAAGTATGAATAGATTGAAAACTCTTTTTATTTTAATTCTGATCTGCATGGCAGTCACATCAGGGGCACAGCAAACGAACACCGGAACTACTGCGGGTAAACCAAAGGTTATCAGAATTACTCCGGCTGCAACTGATACCACGTTATCCGGTCAGAAATCTACCAAAAAACTCTCCGGCGATTCCATGTACAATGTTTCGGATCCCACTGTAAACAATGCACCCCGTGATGCTCAGGCTGTGGTTTATTTTAACAATGGTTTCGCAAAAGCAAAAAAAGGCGATTACACCGGCGCCATTGAAGACTTTACAAAATCGATTGAACTGGTTAAGAATGTTAATGTTTACCTGAAACGCGGTTCTGCCTATCTGATGGTTGGGAAATACCCCCAGGCTATCGCTGATGCTTCCGAGGTCATAAAATTGAAACCTTCATTGCTCGACGCCTACTTCATTCGTGGTGTTTCCCGTTTTGAGGTAGGTGAATATATGGGTTCCCGCGAAGACCTGACTTATTTTACAGCACGGGATAAAACCAATCCTGCCGCATTTAACTATCTGGCAGCCCTGCTCTTTATAAATAAAGAGTACAATGAGGCCTTGCAACAATATAGTGAAGTGATCAAAATTAATCCGGAATTTCCCGATGTTTATACGAACCGGGGTATGATGTTTCACTATAAACAGGATTATTTAAGTGCCATTCAGGATTACAATGAAGCACTGAAATTAAATCCGAAGAATGTTACTGCTTATAACAACAGGGGTGCTGCACGCCTGATGTTGAAAGATTTTAAAGGATCAGTCGAAGATTTTACGCAGGCTATAGCCCTCGATTCGAATAATGCCAATGCCTATGACAATCGGGGCCGTGCCAAACAAGCACTTGGTGACAGCATCGGTGCCTGTGAAGATTGGCGCGCTGCCTTATCTCACGGGCTAAAAGCATCACAGGATCTTATCACAGAGTTTTGCGAGTAAACACCACTTCTCCTTTTTCTTTACTAGCCGGGTTTCTTTCGGTATTCCTGACCGGCTCCCTTATGTTTGACGCCAATTCGGTGACAGCTCAAAGTAAAACCCAAAAAGAACTGATCACTTCCGGAATCACCAAAGCAAAATTGGGTGATTACAAACAAGCTTTAAAGGATTTTGATAATGCCATCCTGCTTGACACCAGCGAAGCAGAGCCTTATTACAACAGAGGAATAGTTAGAAGTGAATTAAAAGACTATGGAGGAGCGATTGCCGATTTTTCTCGGGTTATCAACATGAAACCAGCTCATGCTGAACCTTATTTCAACCGGGGATTGGTAAGAGATCTGATACTCGACCATGCCGGGGCAATCCGGGATTATAACAAAGCCCTTGCCCTGAAACCTGATTACCCTGAAGCTTGGCATAACATGGGACTGGCGTACTTCGACATGAACAATTACGCCGAGGCTGTGAAGGATTTTACCAGGGCCCTCCAGTCTGCACCGGTATTTCCTGAAGCCTATTATAACCGGGGTTTATCTTATTTCAATCTTCAGGATATGAACCGAGCCATTGAGGATTTCGATAAAGCAATTCAATACGATTCGTTACAGTCTGAATACTATTCGAGCAGAGGGGCAGCGCAGGCTGCTGCCGGTTTTTATGAAAAAGCCCTTCTCGATTTTTCGACTGCGCTGAACATCAATTCGGCGGATATTCCAACACGAATGAATAAGGCACTTGCCCTTATGTATCTGAAAAAATATTCCGATGCTATTGAAGAATACAACTTGGTCCTGCAAATCAACCCGGGCGACGTTGAATGTTTAATGCAGCGCGGTGTTGCCCGCCATTTTCTGGGTGATAAAACAGGTGCCTGTAATGATTGGACCCTTGCATCAGAAAGAGGTTCAGAAAAAGCCGGAAGTTATAAAGTTAAATTTTGCCAGTAATTCCTTATTACCTTTTTGTAATTCCGGGGATTAACCTCTCAGAATCGAAGGTTTGGCGACATGAATCCCTGGAAACCTTATCCATTTCTGAGGTTGAGTATTCCACTTCTTATGGGGGTGACAACTGCTATCAATGAAGTAGATGTTACGGGTACGGAATATTTATTTTTTTTCACCCTTTGTGGATTAGCTTTAATTATTCTTTTCCTGACAATTTATCCGGGGAGTTACCATTTAAGATGGGCTCCGGGAATACCTGTTTTTCTTTTTCTTTTCCTGGCGGGGGTACTACTTGAAGTGAACTGGCAATCAAAGACTTTTCCGTTGATACCCGACAATGATTCCATAAATACATTCGTTGCCTCTGTTAATGAACCGCCTGTTAATTCGGGTGCATCCCAGAAAGTCTTTCTTACGCTGAAATACCGTCATGACGGAGATTCCTGGGAACCACTGACCGGAAACGTTCTGGGATACTTTCGCAATGGGAAGTCCGGTACTGTGATCAGCCTGGGTGATTTTATTGTCTTCAGAACGCGGATTGAAAAAATGACCGATAATTCCAATCCCGGAACCTTTAGTTATGTCGATTACCTTCATAAAAAAGGAATCAGCCACTCGGTTTCTTTGGCTGGTCATGGATGGAAAAAACTCAATATGGAACCGGATAATCTGGTTCGGCGAAAAGCGATAAACCTCCGTAACAGGCTTCTTGGCATTTTTCGGGAAAATAATCTGACGGGAAAGGAGTTCGCCGTAGCTTCGGCATTATTGCTGGGCTACGTCAATGAAATAGATAATGAAACCCGACGAGAATATGCTGCTTCCGGTGCCATGCACATTCTGTCTGTTTCCGGAATGCATGTGGGTATTGTTTATGTGTTTCTCAATTTTCTTCTGAGATTTCTGAACCGGTATCGTTATGGTAAATATATAAAAGCCATTATCATGCTGTTTTTCATTTTCTTGTATGCAATGATAACCGGATTGTCACCCTGTGTTATCCGGGCGGCGATCATGCTGAGTCTGCCAATAATAGCCGGATTGATGAACAGAAATGTAGATATCATCAATGTAATTGCAGTCTCCTGTTTTGTTATGGTTTCAAATAACCCGGCCCTGTTGGTTGACGTTGGATTTCAGTTGTCTTACCTTGCGGTAATCGGCATTGTAACCCTCTATAAACCAATATATGATTTGTACATAACCTCAACCTGGATTCCCGATAAAATATGGTCCTTGCTTGCCGTATCACTGGCAGCACAGCTTGCAACCCTTCCCATAACACTTTATGTATTTCATCAGTTTCCAAATTTCTTTTTGCTGACGAACATTCTGGTCGTACCACTCTCCAGCCTGATTATTTATGTCGGGATTCTTTTGCTCGTTGTGGGTCAGGTTCCTTTCTTGTGCGTTTTGACAGCGAAATTGTTAATATTTCTGATCAAGGCTATGAACATGGTGATCCACCTGATAGAAGAGTTGCCATTTTCGACTACAACTGGAATTTATATCGGTGAAATCCAGGTAGCGCTCCTGTTTGTGATGGTCGGGGCAGTTTACTTATATTTCAAATCCGGAGCCCGAAGGGCAATGAAGATCATACTGATTGCCGGAATTCTTTTTGCGCTGGTTGTCACAGTCGGGAAGTACAATATGCTTTCAACCTCTCGTTTCGTGGTGTATAATATCAAAAATCAGGGAGTATACGAATTTTCGAAACAGAAACGGGCGGTGACATGGTATTCCACACCATGCTCGTATCGGTATGATCTGTCATTTATGAATTCGGTGGGAGCGCACAATAAGTCCCACGGAATAAAATACCATCGGAGTCACTGGATTGGCAACGAGAACCACCTTTTTCCTTTGGACCCGGACTTTGTGGAGCTATTCCGTTTAGGCCGCTTCATGCAGTTTGAGGCCATTCGGATTGCAATTCTCGATACAGCTTTTCCTAAGGGGTTGACTTCAGAAATTCCTGTTGATCTTGTCGTGATAACAGGGAATCCGCGACTTTGGATCCGCGATGTCGTTAAGGTTTTTCACCCCAAACAGATTATTATTGATGGTACAAATTCCCGAAGTATGGCAAATCATTGGATAAGAGAAGCAAAAACCGCGAACCTTCCCTGTCATTATGTTGCAAGAGATGGAGCCTATGAGAAAGAAATGAGAAAAGAAATTTGGAAATAGAAAAAAATGATTAATTTTGCAGCGCAAATCAGGTCTGGTAGTTCAGTTGGTTAGAATGCCGCCCTGTCACGGCGGAGGTCGCGAGTTCGAGTCTCGTCCAGACCGCTCAGATCGAAAAGCTGCTTTTTTAAGCAGCTTTTTTTAAAAAAAAGGATGAAACCATTGTCGGATTCATCCTTTTTTATCAGGTTTAAAAAAATCTATTTTGCGTAACTCACAGCCCGGGTCTCACGGATCACGGTGATTTTAATCTGCCCCGGATAGGTCATTTCGCTCTGAATTTTCTTAGAGAGATCGAAGGAGATCTGATTGGCCTCTACATCGTTTACTTTGTCGGCACCGACAATGACACGGAGTTCACGACCAGCCTGGATGGCATAGGTTTTCACGACTCCGGGGTAACTTAACGCGATCTCCTCAAGGTGTTTGAGCCTTTCAATATAGGCTTCTACTACTTCACGGCGTGCTCCGGGGCGTGCTCCTGAGATGGCATCACAAACCTGGACAATGGGAGAGATCAGGTTGTTCATCTCCGTTTCATCATGATGCGACCCGATTGCGTTGATAACCTCTGGTTTTTCCTTGAATTTTTCTGCCATCTTCATTCCCAGTATCGCATGTGGTAACTCGGGTTCGGTGTCGGGTACCTTTCCGATATCGTGAAGTAATCCGGCTCGTTTGGCCATTTTGGGATTCAGCCCGAGTTCAGCAGCCATTGTGGCGCAGAGCTTTGCAACCTCAATAGAATGTTGAAGCAGGTTTTGCCCGTATGATGACCTGTACTTCATCTTGCCGATCATCCGAACCAGTTCATGATGCATATTATGAATACCCAGGTCAATACTGACCCTTTTGCCGGTTTCGATGATCTCTTGTTCGATCTGCTTCTTGGTTTTTGCGACGACCTCTTCAATCCTTGCAGGGTGAATACGACCGTCGGTTACAAGTTTGTGCAATGAAAGGCGGGCGATTTCACGGCGTACCGGATCAAACCCAGATAAAATGATTGCATCTGGCGAATCATCAATAATGATCTCAACACCGGTGAGGGATTCCAGTGTCCGGATATTTCTGCCTTCACGACCAATGATCCTGCCTTTGATTTCTTCATTTTCAATATTGAATACCGAAACCGTATTCTCTATTGCGTGTTCGGAAGCCGTACGCTGAATGGTCTCAATGATGATCTTTTTGGCTTCCATGTTGGCCGTAAGCCTGGCTTCATCAACAATATCCTTCATTTGCACAATGGCTTCCGATTTCGCCTCCTCCTTCAGATTTTCGATGAGTTGCATCTTTGCTTCAGCCGCTGATATGCTTGAAAGAGACTCCAGCTTTTCAATCTGAACCTTCATAGCCTTCTCGAGATCTACCTGCCTTTTGTTAACAATTTCCATCTGCTGTGTCAGGTTTTGCTTGATGGTGGCAATCTCCTTTTGCTTCTTTCCGAACTCCTCTACCTTTTGATTGAGCGTGTTCTCCTTTTGCTTCAACCGGTTCTCGTTCTTTGCTATCTCATCATTCTTCTCATGAATATATTTTTCATGCTCTCCCTTTAATTGAAGAAACTTCTCCTTTGCCTGTAGGATCTTCTCTTTCTTTACCACTTCGGCTTTCTCCATCGCTTCTTTTAGCAATGCATCACGCTTCCGCTCCAAAGCCTTGTTTAAAATGGTACCGGTTACCACACCTCCCAGGATGATACCGGCAACACCGACAATTATATAGAATACGATTCCCATTGATAATGATATTGATATAAAGCCTCATTGTCGAGACTTTATCGGTGAATAAATATGAAGGAACATAAAAAAACCCGCACCAATCAGCGAGGTTATGATAAACCTCATACGACACGATTAGGGCTGCCAAACCTTTCGAACTTCCACTGTCCGGTTTCCCGGTTCCAATGCCGTAGCATTGGTGAGGCCCGTCCTACGAGCATATGAGCATTGCCCTGATATTTGTAATGTTAGGTTTACAAACTGTCTGATACAGTGCGGGTAAATCTTTCGATTGCTTTCAAAGAACGATGCAGCCTATTGCTTAACCCCCATATCCAGGATATGATCCAGTTCGGCCAGTTTTGTTTTCCATTGGCTCTCCTGATTCTCAGCAAGCAGATCCTTTTGCATATACCGGGTTACGTATTCAAGCGCAACCATGGCCAAAAGGTCTTGTTTATCCTTATATGCGTAACTGGTCGAATAATCCTTTAACCGCTTGTCGATCAATTTGGCTGCCTTTCTGAAAAGCTCCTCATGCTCGTTTTCAATTGCAAGCTTGTAAAATCTATCGGCAATCGGTAATGAAATGGATATTTCTTCCATTGTTTATTCCAAAATGTTGGTTAAGTATTTAATAGCCCTATACACTTTTCGATTTCCCGCACGAGTTCATTGATTTTTAATTTTGCTTCAATGTTTCCTTCTTTGGTCTCCAGTGTTTTTGATAATGTGAGTATTTTGTTTTTTTCTTCGAGTCTGTGATATTTTTCTTTTTGCTCCGATAATTGGTTTTTAAGTTCCTGTATTTCCTTGGTTAAGGTGTTATGCTCATTCTGCATGTTTTGATATTTGTCAATGAGGTTCCTGACTTTTAAATCGATTCCGGATACCAGAATATCAAGCTCCTTCATCACCTGCTGATGATTATAATTTATGCAAAGATAAAAAAGATTTTCTCTTTTTTTTAACTAACCATTTACCTTTTCCCTTTTTACCGATTAATTCCGGATTCAGGAACCTTTTAAAATGAATGAGAAGTTTTTATCCTACCTCTGGAAGTCAAGATGTTTACATACTGATCTTCACACTGAATCGGGAGAAGAATTGGCAATTCACCATCCCGGTGAACAGAATACCGACAGTGGCCCCGATTTTTTTAACTCACGTCTCCGGATCGGAAACACACAATGGGCCGGGAATATCGAAATTCATGTCTGTTCATCCGACTGGTACCGGCACGGACATCACAATGATCCTGCATTTAACAACGCGATCCTTCATGTTGTCTTTGAAAATGATAAGCAGGTTTACCGGAATGATGGTACCGAATTGCCAACATTGGTCGTTAAGAATCATTTTCCCGCACAGATCCTTGACCGGTATCAGAAAATAATGTCGGCAATGCACCCGATTCCTTGTATGACACAATTGCATGAAATCCCGCAGTCGTGTTTGCGATTGTGGGCTCCGGCTCTGACGCTTGAACGCTGGATGCTCCGCTCTGAAAATATAAACCGGTTTTGGGAAAAATCCGGAAATGACTGGGAAGAGATCATTTATCAACACATTGCATCCTGTTTTGGGTTTAAAATAAACCAGTCAGCTTTTGAACTGCTTGCCCGTTCGGCTCCGCTAAAGCTGATCCGGGCTGTCTGTGTTTCTCAAAAGAACACAGAGGCACTGCTTTTTGGGCAGGCCGGTTTTTTTACGGGGACGTTTGAAGAGGAATACCCTCTGGAATTGTTTCATATCTATCAACTACTGAAAAATAAATATACCCTTCAGCCGCTTCAACCAGGTCTGTGGAAATTTCTTCGGCTTCACCCGCTGAATTTTCCGACGATCAGGATCAGTCAGTTTGCTGATCTGATCACTAAAATCAATGCGAATTTTTTCAGGATACTGGAACCAAGAACGCTTGCCGGGTTCGTCGATTTGTTCCAAATATCTGCCTCCGGGTATTGGAATTCCCATTATTTGTTTGACAGACCATCATCAGCAAGTCCGAAAAAATTGGGACCCGCTGGTAAAGAAAGTTTGATAATCAACGGTGTGTTACCCATGTTGTTCTTTTATGGCACGATGAAAGACCGCTGCGACCTTCGGGAATTGACATTTGAACTTCTTGAACAAATGCCTCCGGAACGGATTGCCGTTATCCAAATCTGGAAAAATGCCGGAATTATAGCTCAAAATGCGCTGGAATCGCAAGCACTTTTACAATTGAAGTCGCACTATTGTGATAAAAAACGGTGTCTCGAATGCCGGTTTGGGAAAGAGATACTGGTAGGTTCATCAAAATCTTTAAAAAACCCATGAAATCAGTATTAAAAGATACCGGACGGCAAATGATTGATTTTTTGATGTTCAACCGTGCTGAGCTTCGTGGGATCAACATCCTCTGCCTGATCCTCCTCGCGTTAATAATGGTTCAATTCCTGATTCCTGAAACCATAAAAACTAATCCGATCGACTTTAAACCCTTTGAGAAAGAGGTAAAATCCTTTGAAATGCAATGGAAACAAGCTGAAGAAAATTATAAGAAAAACCATATTAATAAGAACAATCACGGGAAATATACCACCTGTTTTCCGATAAATGATACCGGAAGGGGAACAATTAAAGAGGGGAAAAAGAGTCTTATACTGGATCTTAATACTGCCGACACATTTGATCTACAGCAACTACGCGGCATCGGACCCTCCTTTGCCAAAAGGATTGTGAATTACAGGGAAAGAATCAGAGGCTTTTCCAGTAAGGATCAGCTTCTCGAGGTTTTCGGAATGGACTCTGTAAGGTTCAGTTGGATTCGTGATCATGTGACAGTAAGCCGTGATTCGATCCACCCTTTTGATATTAACAATGTAACATTCAAGGAGTTGTTGCGACATCCTTATTTTCCGTTTGCCCTGACAAAACAGATCATGATTTACAGGCAAAAGAAAAAAGTTTTTCGTAACCTGGATGAATTGCGATCCATCGATGGAGTTAATGACTCAATCTTTCGGAGGATCAGTATCTATTTGAGGATCCTTCCATGAATTATCATCCGTTTCGTTTTCTTCCTCCTCCCAGATCCATTCTTTCTTCTGAGGACCGGAATTCTTGTAATACAAAGCCAGGATAAGTCCAGCCAGTAGTCCCATCAGGTGCGACTCCCATGAGATCGGCTGATTGGGGAAGAACTGTGGGAAAATACCCCAGATAAGCCCCCCGTAAAGGAACGTGACTAAAAGGGTTAACACCATGAGCCCCTTTTCCTTTCGTATTATACCGCTGAGAAATAGAAACGATGCCAAACCATAAATTACACCGCTTGCTCCCACATGAACGGCATCACCACGTGCATAGACCCATACGAGAAATCCGGTTATCAGGTATATGAGGATCAGAATCATCCAGGAGATTTCTTCATAAAAGTAAAAGAGAAATGCTAACAACAGGAAAAGAGGAATCGAATTTGCAAACAAATGCGAAAGGTTAGCATGCAAAAAAGGTGAGATCAGAATGCCCGGAAGACCCCGGATCCGGAGCGGATAGAGCCCATATTGATTCAGATCAAGATTGAAAAGAATATCAATCCCTTTCACCAGCCAAAGAACGACCACAAAAAGGGCGGGAAACAGGATGCTGTTTAAAAGCCGGTGTTTTTCTTGTTTAACCAAGGGATAATATTTCTCGTTAAAATTAGTTAAAATTGCAGCTGTCAGCCTTCTTAAACATAAAATAAAAGTACTTTTGAACGCTCAATTTCCAATATCAAACGAGATTTTCATGAATAAAAATAAACTTGTATTTTATCTCCTTACAGGAGTAATTTCCTTCACATTCTCTGTCCAATCTCTTTTCGCACAGACCACGAAACAGGATCCCAACGCAGGGATGAAAAAATATTCTGCTGCCATGCAGTTGATTAAATATGCTTATGTCGATACTGTGAATGAATCCAGGCTGGTGGAGAAGGCCATCATTGAGACTCTTAAGGAACTGGATCCGCATTCTATGTATATCTCCAAAAAGGATGTTCAAAGGGCTAATGAACCGCTCGAGGGAAATTTTGACGGAATCGGAATTCAGTTTGAAATTTTACGGGATACCATCTCCGTGGTACATTCAATTCCAGGGGGACCTTCAGAACGCCTGGGAATTCAGTCGGGTGACAAAATCATTAAGATTGATGGTGAACTGACCGTGGGGAAAAAAATCACCAACCAGTTTGTGCTTGACCACCTGAGAGGCAAACGTGGAACAAAAGTAAATGTATCAATATACAGAAAAGGCAGAAAAGAACCCCTTGAGTTTACCATAATCCGGGATAAAATTCCTATTAACAGCATCGATGCAGCCTACCTGATAAAACCGGGAATCGGTTATGTCAACCTGAATAAATTTGCCCAAACCTCCATGCAGGAGTTCATTGAATCGTTGCAACGATTGAAATCAAAGGGGATGGAACATCTGATCCTTGACCTACGGAATAATTCAGGAGGTTATATGGGAACATCCATCGAACTGGCCGATGAATTCCTGAAACAGGGGAAATTGATCGTTTATACCCAGGGTGAACATTCCCCGCGTGAAGATTATATTGCAACCGGGATGGGAAGGTTCGAAAAAGGGAAACTGGTGATAATGATCAATGAAAATTCAGCCTCTGCCAGTGAAATCGTCGCAGGAGCCGTGCAGGATTGGGACAGGGGAATTATTGTCGGACGTCGTTCTTTCGGGAAAGGGCTGGTTCAAAGACCGTTCCAGCTTCCCGACAGTTCGCAGATACGGTTGACAACTGCACGATATTACAATCCTTCGGGAAAGTGCATTCAGAAACCATATACAGAAGGTGTGGACAAATATTATGAGGATTTCAGTAACAGGATCCGACATGGTGAACTGATACATCCCGACAGTATCAAATTTCCTGATTCTTTGAAATTTTATACAGCAGGAAAACGTGTGGTATACGGAGGGGGAGGCATTATGCCCGATGTATTCATACCATGGGATTCGACGCCGATCACCGATTACTACCTTGACCTGAGACGAAAAAATGTGATCAACCTTTTTGTTGGTGATTATGTGGATAGAATGAGGTCGGAACTGAAATCAGACTACCAGGAATTTGATCGATTCGATAAAAACTTCATCATGGATACCATTTTCATGAAATCTTTTTTTGAATTTGCCGATAAGCAGGGGGTTAAATATGATGAAAAAGGTTATCTGCTTTCAGAAAAATTGATCAAATCTCAGATAAAGGGATTAATAGCCCAGAAATTATGGGATATGAACGAGTTATTTGCCATAATAAACCAGAATGATGAAGAGGTTCAAAAGGCCGTCGAAGTGATCAGTGATGATTCCTATTTTGAGAAACTGAAAATTGACCGCTGATAATCACGGTGACCTGATTTATCCTTTTCTTCATCTGGCCATGCCTGTGATGGATGAGCCTGATTTCCTGCCGAGAATCCTTAATTGCCTTTCGTTACAGTCATACAAGCAATTCCGGCTGTATGTGTGCGTCAATCAACCCGACTCATGGTGGCATGATCCCGGAAAGCGGATCGTTTGCGAACACAATGCGGATAGTATCCGATTTTTAAGGACTTTTAAGGAATTTGAACTCGTCCTTGTTGATCATTCTTCCGAAGGGGAAGGCTGGGTCGGTAAAAAGACCGGTGTTGGATTTGCCCGGAGGGCGATAATGGAAACCATCCGGGCTCGTTCGGCTGACCATGATATAATTGTCAGCCTGGATGCGGATACATTATACGGAACAGATTATCTGCTTTCAGTCGCGAATTCATTCAAAATATTTCCTGAAATATCAGCTCTTGCAATTCCTTATTTTCACAGGGAAAGTACAGATCCGCTGACGACCCGCTCCATGCTTCGGTACGAGATCTATATGCGGTATTATTTCCTGAATCTTTCCCGGATCAGGTCTCCTTACACTTTTACAGCCCTTGGTTCGGCATTGGCATGTCCGGTCAGGGCTTACAAAGCAATTGGCGGGATGACTCCGAAACTGAGTGGCGAGGACTTTTATTTTCTGCAGAAATTAAAAAAGTACGGCCATGTTTTGAATTGGAATGATCAGTTGGCCTTTCCGGAGGGAAGACCATCCGACCGGGTTTTTTTTGGGACAGGTCCGGCGATCATCAGAGGGAATCAGGGAGATTGGTCCGGTTATCCGATATTTCCATCATCTTTGTTTGACACAATTCAGGAAGCCTACCTTCTCCTGCCACTATTATTTAAAGAATCAATCCCAACGGTTGTGATCCAATATCTTTCGGAATGTTTTGGAGAACCGGATCCCTTGCTGGCGCTCCGGCAAAATCATAAAAGCTCTGACCGTTTCATTCGGGCGTTTCATGAAAAATTTGATGGGTTGAGAATTTTACAATTTCTGAAAAGCCATTACAAACAAAATGGATTTAACGACATGGTGAACCTTTTGGAATACTTTCAAAAATACAATGGGGAATCAGTTGCCGACGCTCTGAACATTCCAGCCGGAATGGATTTGGATGTGGCGCCGTTAGAAATTTTAAGAAAGATCAGAATGCTCCTGTTTGAAAAGGAAATGGAATGCCGGTTTAATTCAGTACCTGGGTGACCAGTTTGGCGGCATCCTGCAATGTGATGGCCGAATGAACTTTCAGACCTGATTCATCAATCAATTTCTTTCCTTCAACAGCGTTGGTTCCTTGTAATCTTACAATAAGAGGAATGTTGATTTCACCGATATTTTTGTATGCCTCAACAATTCCCTGTGCAACCAGGTCGCATCGTACAATCCCACCGAAAATATTCACCAGAATCGCCTTCACGGCAGGATCCTTGAGGATAATCCGAAATCCTTCCTCCACACGCTTGGCATTTGCAGAGCCACCTACGTCGAGAAAATTGGCCGGATCGCCTCCTGAAAGCTTTATGATGTCCATCGTCGCCATGGCAAGTCCGGCGCCGTTCACCATACAACCTACATTCCCGTTAAGTTTTACATAATTAAGATCATGCCTTGTTGCCTCGACTTCAACGGGGTCTTCTTCATCAAAATCGCGCATGGCAGCGATATCGGGATGACGGAAAAGAGCATTGTTGTCGATTACCACTTTTGCATCGGCAGCGAGGATCTTGTTGTCGGAGGTCTTAAATACCGGATTGATCTCGATTAATGATGCATCACTTCCCTCGTAAGCTTTGTAAACTGCTGTAACAAACCGAACCATATTTTTATATGCGTCCTCTTTCAGTCCAAGGTTGAAAGCAACCTTCCGGGCCTGAAATACCTGTAATCCGATTTTGGGATCCACCGTTTCGGTGAAAATCTGCTCCGGAGTCTCCTCCGCAACCTTTTCAATATCCATCCCTCCCCTCGGAGAATACATGAGAATGGTATGCCCTTTCTGCCGGTTCAGCAATATGCTCATATAAATTTCAGCCGGTTCGGAGGGACCCGGATAATAAATATTCTGCTCAACATATACCTTCCGCACAAGCTTTCCCTCTTTGCTGGTCTGAGGTGTTACCAGATGCATGCCAATGATTTGTGAAGCAAGTGTCCGTACTTCATCGATCGTTTTTGCTACCTTAACTCCGCCTCCTTTTCCACGACCGCCGGCATGTACCTGAGCCTTAATTACGAACTTATCCGAGCCCGTCGAACCTTGCAGGTATTCAGCCGCCTTTACAGCTTCTTCTTCCGTATGTGCAATGAGGCCTTCCGGAACCGAAACCCCATAGTGTTTCAGAATGATTTTACTTTGATATTCGTGAAGATTCATGGTTAAGGTTAATTATTGGTTTTCAAAAATAACAGTTTGAACCGGATTTACAAAAAAGCGGTGGGAAGAATACGATTTTCTTAACTTTGCAGATCACAAACCGGTATGATCAAAGCGAATAATATCCAAAAATCTTTCGGAGATCTGAAGGTACTTAAGGGTGTAAGCCTGGAGGTAAATAAAGGTGAGATCGTTTCAATAGTTGGTGCTTCAGGCGCCGGAAAATCTACTTTACTTCACATCATCGGAACTCTCGATAGAGCCGATTCGGGTGATATCCTGCTTAATGGTATTCAGGTCGGAGAGCTTTCTGATCGAAAAATAGCCGAATTTCGAAATAAACATATCGGATTCGTATTTCAGTTTCATCACCTTTTACCTGAATTCACGGCCCTTGAGAATATCTGCATTCCTGCTTTTCTCGGAGGAAAAGGAAAAAAAGAAGCCGAAAACATGGCAATGGAATTGCTCGATTTCATGAACCTTACCGAAAGATCAAATCATAAGCCCAGTGAGCTATCAGGCGGCGAGCAACAGCGGGTGGCAGTCGCGCGTGCCCTGATAAACCGGCCTTCTGTTATTTTAGCTGACGAACCATCCGGTAACCTTGATTCATCATCTTCAGTCGAATTGCATAACCTGTTCTTTCGCCTTCGGGATGCATTTATGCAAACATATATCATCGTAACCCACAATCTTGATCTGGCCAACATGGCCGACCGAAAGCTTACAATCAAAGATGGAATTATCGAGAATTAATCGTATGGTAAAATTATTTTTGATTGATTCCGTTATTATCCCATTGTTTCAAGATCAATACCCTGTCGATATCACATGAGCTTATTCAATAAGAAAACATCCGTTTCACTTCCCATTGCCTTGCTTTTTACAACGCTCCTGTTTGCGGTCTCTTTGACTTTTATACCCCTTCAGGATTCGTTAAATGAACCTTTTTTTCAAACCAGTGATTCTTTTTCAGATGATTCAATACCGGTAGGGAAAAGCCAGGATTCAGTCTTTAACCACTCCATTCAGTTGGCTGATATTTTCTTTAACGAAAAGAAATATGAGCAATGTCTGACGGAGCTCGAAAAAGCATCCAGACTAAAACCCGGGGATCAAACGGTAAAAGACAGGATCAACAAAGTAAAAGACCTTTTGACAAACAGGGATTTGCAACAGGAAGCATGTAAAAAATCTATTGCCTCTGGTGATAGTTATTTTGCTGCCAGAGATTTTCTGAATGCAAAATCGTCTTACCAGCTGGCTGCCAATCAGAATCCTGATAACCTGGAGGCTAAAGAAAAGCTTAAAAAAACTGTGGAATTGCTTCGTTCACAGAAAGCGCAGAACATTCTTTATGATGTCGCTATTGCCAGCGCCGATAAATTATTTCAGGCCGGCGAGTATACCAGGGCCCAGACGGAGTACGAGAAAGCGAGCTCCATTCTGCCTGCAGAAACTTATCCCAAGAAAAAGATCAATGAAATAATTAAAATTCTGGTTGATCTACAGTCAAAAGAAGATGAATATGCACGGGCGATTTCCTCTGCTGATAAGAAATACCAATTGATGATTTATCAGGATGCTTTAAATGAATACAAGAAGGCAGGAAAATTAAAACCGGAAGAAAAATATCCTCAGGATCGGATCAGGGAACTTACTGAAATTATTGATAAACAAAAGCTTCTTGATGAAACATATGCAAGAGCCATAAGCACGGGTGATCGGCTATTCACCGAATTAAACTACCCCGAATCAAAAAAATCATACCAGGAGGCTCTCTCAGTCAAACCAGCTGAATTGTATCCCGCCAATCGTATTAAAGAAATTGAACGGATTCAACTTGATCAGGAAAAAACGAAACAGACCTACGAGAAACTTATTACTTTGGCAGATAGTCTGTATATTACAAAGGAATACGGGAAAGCCCGGGAATCCTATCAAAATGCGATCTATGTAAAACCGACGGAGAACTATCCGAAAGAAATGATTTCAAAGGTCGAGTCCATGATGACAGGCTTGGAGGCATCACTTGCCCGGCAGAAGAGTCTGGATGATCAGTATCAGTCAAAGATCAGGTCGGCCGACGGGATGTTCACGGAGAAGAATTACGATAAGGCGCGGGAAGAGTACCGGGGAGCGTTGACGTTAAAGCCATCGGAGACATACCCCAAAGAGCAGATCGCGGAGGTTGACCGGATTCTTGCGGAACAGGCAGCACGGCGTACACTGGAGGAGAATTACACCACGGCGGTAACGCGTGCCGATCAGTATCTTGCGGCCGGCAGTTACGACCAGGCGCGTTCGGAATATACCAGGGCCGCGGAGCTGAAGCCTGAAGAGGCATACCCG
>SACF01000019.1 GCA_009928665.1 Alphaproteobacteria bacterium | reverse complement strand
GGTAAAACTTGATTACGAACACAGACAGGCCGGTCATTGCGAGAACGGTGTTACCTCAAATCTGTTGAATTATTATCGCTTTAAGATCAGTGAACCCATGGTCTTCGGGATCGGGGCGGGACTGTTCTTCAGTCATCTTCCCTTCTTAAAGATGCAGCATGCCCCGACCACTTCCTTCAGGGTTTGGCCGGGGATGGTATTTGACCGTTCGACCCGTACGCTCGGAATTACGACCTGCAGTCACCGGTTCCGCAATCCCAAAGATGCGATGGCAAAGCTGAACGAGATGCTGGATCAAGGCATCCCGGTAGGTTTACAGGTCGGGACTTTTCATCTGCCCTTCTTTCCGGCCGAATACCGGATGCATTACAACATGCATAACATGGTTGTTTACGGCTATGACAACGAGACCTATTTCGTTAGCGATACCCTTATGGAGCAGGTCGTTGAAATCAGTTACGAAGATCTGGCCCGGGTCAGGTATGCCAAAGGACCTTTTGCCCCTCAGGGAAGGATGTACTACCCGGTGAAAATCCCTGCCGAGGTCGATTTCAAGCCTGCCATCATCAAAGGGATCAGAAAAACTGCAAACAATATGATCGGGGTTCCCTTCCCGCTTATCGGGGTCAAAGGGATCCGGTATCTTTCGGGGAAAATGCGGCAATGGGAAAGAAAACTCGGACCCGACAAAGCTTCTTATTACCTCGGGCAGGTTCTCCGTATGGAGGAAGAGGTCGGAACTGCCGGCGCCGGATTCAGGTTCATTTACGGAGCTTTTCTGAATGAGGCCGCTGATGTTTTGAATCAGTCATGGCTGCGTGAAATATCCTTCGAGATGGGTGAAAATGCAAATAAATGGAGGGAATTTTCTTACCTTGGCTCGCGAAATTGTAAAAAAAGAGGCAAGCCTGAACAGTCCTATGATTTCCTGGCAGATATGCTCCTTGAAGTGGCCGACCGGGAAGAAAAGATCTTCAGAAAACTTGCCAAAATAAATTGATTGTCATTTTAACATAACCTTATGGAAGAAAATCAGAATCCCGTTTACAAGAATAAGGACTACGGGCAATCCCGTGAGCTTCTTTATTCGTATGAGAATGATGGTCAGTACAAGAAAACGGTTGGATTTCATGGCGAGCCCGACCGGATCATCCTTCAGCAGGCCTGGGACCTTTTCGGTGAACGTATCGAAGATGCCCGCAAGCGGGTAAAAGCGGGAAAAGTAAGCCCTGTCGTATATTACATGGAAAAAAACCTCCTGGATCCCATGAACCTGGGAATGATCGCAGGGATCTCCCTGTGGCGGGTTAAATGGCATTTCAGACCCGTTGTATTCAACCGGTTGCAGGAAAAGACGCTTCAGAAGTATGCAAAGGCATTTAACATCACGATCGATCAACTTAAAAATATCGAATAATCACAGAAATTATGGAAACCACAAAGACCATCATCAATTATACGCATCGACAGGCAGGACATTGTGAAAGCGGAGCTACATCTAACCTCTTTAAATTTTACGGGCTTGACATTTCAGAGCCCATGGCGTTCGGGATCGGAAACGGGCTTTATTTTAGTTACATTCCGTTTCTGAAGATCATGTTTGCCCCGATGATCTCCTTCAGAAACCTCCCTAATACCGTTTTTAAAAGGGCAACCCAGTATCTGGGTATTGAAGCGACGGTCATTAAAAAGATCAAGGATCCGAAGGAGGCGATGGCAATGCTCGATAGAAATCTCGAGCAGGGCATTCCGACCGGGATGCAGGTGGGTGTTTTTCAACTGACCTTCTTCCCGCCCGAATACCGTCAGCATTATAACATGCACAACCTGGTGGCCTTCGGAAAAGAGGGAAACCTGTATCATATCAGCGATACCGTGATGGAATTTCCGCAGGTACTCACCTATGACGATCTGTTAAGGGTGCGCTATGCCGGGGGAGCCTTTGCACCCCAGGGAAAGATGTACTGGATCAACAACCTGAAACCGGGTATCGACATCAAACCGGCAATTATTAAAGGAATAAAGAAAACCGTTTATGAAATGATCGGAATTCCCTTTCCGTTGATTGGCGTCAAAGGATTGAAATGGATGGCCCGCGACCTGAAAAAATGGCCAAAGAAGCATGGCAATGAGAAAGCCTCCTTCTACCTTGGGCAGATCCTGCGTATGGCTGAAGATTTCGGCACCGGCGGTGCGGGGTTCAGGTACATTTACGGAGCATTCCTCAAAGAGGCGGGAGAGCTCTTTGGCAACCATACTGAATTGTTGGAAGCTGCTGATATTATGGGGAAAACAGCCAACAAATGGAGGGAATTCACCTATATCGGCGCTCGAAATTGCAAGAACCGCTCCAAGCCTGAGGAGGATTATGGCATGTTGTCGGATATGTTGATGGGGATTGCCCAGAACGAAGAGATAGTTTACAGGAAGCTTGAAAAAATTAAATTTTAATGTCCGTTAAACCCATCATTGAGATCAGGGATCTGACCAAAATCTACAAAGGTTCTGATGAACCTGCTGTCGATTCCATTTCCCTGGATATTTATCCTGACGAAATATTCGGATTACTGGGACCCAACGGCGCCGGTAAAACGACAACGATCTCCATTCTGTGTGGTATTTTTGCCCCGACGCGGGGCTCGATCACCATCGACGGGCTCGATATCGGGAAAGATATGAGCCGCATCAAACACCGGATCGGCGTGGTTCCCCAAGAACTTGCCCTCTATCCCACCCTGACGGCCCTCGAGAACCTTACCTTTTTTGGGAACATGTATGGCCTTAAAGGAGCCGGGCTTCGCGACCGGATCTATGATTGCCTGCAGGTTTTCGGATTGGAGAAGGTGGCACACAAAAAGATCGACAGCTTTTCCGGCGGCATGAAACGACGGGTGAACCTGATTGCCGGCCTCCTGCACCATCCGAAGATCATATTCCTCGATGAGCCAACCGTTGGAATCGATGTTCAGTCGCGTTTCGTCATTCTCGAATACCTGAACAAAATAAACAAGGAGGGAACCACCATCATCTATACCTCGCATTACATGGAGGAGGCTGAGAATCTTTGTTCCCGGGTCGCGATTGTCGACCGCGGAAAGATTATCTCTATTGGCAATCCGAAAGAGCTGGTGAAGGAACACCCTGAATTCAAAAATCTGGAAAATATCTTCTTACATCTCACGGGAAAGGAGATGCGTGACTAATTGAACCTTATGTTGAAATTCATTTATACCATCAGGAAAGAGGCGCTGATTCTGCTGCGTGATAAAGCCGGGCTGATCATCCTGTTCCTGATGCCCACCGTTCTGATCGTGATCATGTCGCTGCTTCAGGAATTCGGTTACAGTTCCGTCAGCCGTGAAACCCAGGTCAATGTTCTTTTTCTCGATCACGACGGCGACAGCCTTGGATATAAGATCCGCACAGGGCTTATGAAAGCCGGATATTTTAACCTGATCGATTCGGTCGACGGGAAGCCTGCCACCGATTCCTCGATCCGTGACGCGGTAAAGAAAGGTAAGTACGTCGTCGGCGTGGTGATTCCGAAAGGAGTGACCAAAAAAATAAGGTCAAACGTCAAACTTATGGTTGCAAAGACCATGGCCGGATTCGGGTTGTACGATCAGCGCATCGTTGATCAGATCCCCTTTGGCTTAGCTGATACCATCACCCTTTATTTCGATCCCACTGTGAAAAAAAGTTTCCAGTACGGTGTGGTCAGTTCTCTGAAACAGTACAATTACCAGATCGAATCGGAGATGATCTTCAGCACCTTCAACCAGGAATTGTCACAGGCATTCCCGACTTACCGACCACCGGCCCTGTCGTTTAAGGATGCCGTTGAATTTCAGGAGGAGTACCCGTCGTACCATGAAGTGGAGCGGATCCCCGATTCAGCCGAGCACAATGTTCCGGCCTGGACCGTTTTCGCGATGTTTTTCATCATCATCCCGCTTACTTCGAGCATGATCATCGAACGCGAGGCCGGCAGTCAGTTCAGGCTTATGGCCATGCCGGTGACTTACATGCAGTTGCTGATGGCTAAAGTATTTGTTTACCTTTTGGTATGCTTCCTTCAGGCAGTTCTGATGATGCTGGCCGGCATGTACCTGTTACCGATAGTCAATGTAACGCCACTGGTTCTGGCCGATAACATCTTTTCACTTGTAGTCATAACAGTCATGACCGCCCTTGCCGCCCTGGGTTACGGGGTACTGGTCGGCACCATCGCCGGAACCCATCAGCAAGCCGCGGCATTCGGAGCAGTCTCCATCATCATCATGGCGGCAATGGGGGGATTGTGGGTCCCCACCTACCTGATGAATCCTGCCATGCAGCATTTTGCTACCTTCAGCCCGCTGAACTGGGCCCTCAATGGCTATTATACCATCTTTTTGAGGGGTGGAGGACTGCGGGAGATCTTTCCCGACACCCTGAAACTCCTGATCTTTTTCCTGGTTATGGTATCCGGTACAGCATATTACAGGAAGCTGAAAAACCCTATGAACAAATGAGTCATGGAGCTTATTGATCGCAAAGAGATTCTGGTCAGGTTTTCGGAGGTCGATTCCATGCGAATTGTCTGGCATGGTAACTATCTGAAATATTTCGAAGATGGCCGCGAATCATTCGGTTTGAAATACAGCCTGGGTTATCTCGATGTTTATAAACACAATGTGATGATCCCGCTGGTCAAAATCCAGTGTGATTATAAAAGGCCGCTTGAATACGGTGATGTTGCCATTATCGAAACCCGCTTCATCCCGACCGAGGCGGCCAAGATCGTGTTTGAATACACCATTTACCGGAAAAACACCGGTGAAATAGCAGCAACCGGTTCATCCACCCAGGTTTTCCTGACTCCTCAAGGGGAATTGTTATTAACCGCACCCGAATTTTTCACAGGCTGGAAACAAACATGGGGTATCGTACCCAAATAACCATGAAGCAGACTTATATTTACGAAGATAACATCATCTCTTCCCTCGGCTTCACCACGCAGGAAAACATTGAATCAATCCGTGCCAACGCCATCGGGATCCGGATTACGGATGATCCGCTGCTCTATCCCAGGCCGGTTCCGCTTTCAAAAGTAGATCCGGCGGCTCTGGAAACACGTTTCAATGCCATTTGTGAACAGCACAAACGTTCGGTTGCTCCCGATTCCTTTACCCGGCTTGAAAAGCTCCTGATCACCTCCATCCGGGAGGTTATTCACAGAGACAACCTCAACCCGTACCATCCGAAAACATTGTTGATCCTGAGCACAACCAAAGGGAACATCGATCTTCTGGAGGAGCGGTACAAGGCAAAATTCAATCACAAACGCCTCTATCTTTGGGAACTGGCGCGGGTTGTACAGACATTTTTTGGTTTTGTCAATACTCCTGTTATCGTTTCCA
Source organism: Alphaproteobacteria bacterium (assembly GCA_009928665.1). Lineage (GTDB taxonomy): Bacteria > Bacteroidota > Bacteroidia > Bacteroidales > FEN-979 > CAIVAT01. The sequence goes on along the minus strand of SACF01000019.1, from coordinate 65,116 downwards.
ACGCCTGTATCTCGGGGGTATTGGCTTTAATAACCGCTTCGCGCTATCTCCAATCGGGAATGTACGATGATGTGGTGGTGGCAGGGGGCGATATCATCTCCGAATTTGTTATCACGGGATTCCAATCGTTCCAGGCCCTCAGTCCGGATCCCTGCAAGCCTTTTGATCAGAACCGTACGGGGCTGTCGCTGGGTGAAGCTGCAGGCGCTATTCACCTTTCTTCCCGGAAGCCCGTCGGCAATTCAAGGATGGTCACCCTTGATGGAGGCGCCACCACCAATGATGCGAACCACATCTCCGGACCGTCGCGAACGGGGCAGGAATTGAGCCTGGCCATAGACCGTGCACTACAACAAGCCGGCATTGATGCATCTGCGCTCAATTACATTGCTGCGCATGGTACAGCTACCGCATACAACGATGAGATGGAGGCCAAAGCCATCGCTTTGAGTAAGGCGGAACAGGTACCTGTTTCCAGTCAGAAAGGATATTGGGGACATACCTTAGGAGCCGCAGGAATCATTGAATCGGTTGTGGCAGTTGCCTCCATGCGGAACAACCAGCTCTACAGGTCGGCAGGATTCGAAACCCCGGGTGTAACGGTACCTTTGAACATCCTGACGGAACACCGTGATGCCGAGGTTGACCAAGTACTAAAGAGTGCGAGCGGTTTCGGAGGTTGTAACGCGGCAGTAGTATTTAAAAAAATCTGAGATGAGACAGTTAATTACCGCCTACACCCTGATTGATGGCTTTAAATGCATGGTTAACGGCCGGTTACTCTTTTATCAGGAAAATATTCTTACCTTTGCCGACTTTATTAAAGCGCTGTACAAGCAGGAACAGGTTAATTATCCGAAGTTTTACAAGATGGACGCGTTGGGTAAACTCGGATTCATTGCTTCGGAGCTTTTATTAAGAAACAAGGACATTAAATCGTACCCTCCGGAATTAACCGGGGTGGTTTTGTCGAATTCGAGTTCCAGTCTTGACACGGATATCGCACATAATGAAACCATCAGGGATCGTGAGCATTATTTTCCGAGCCCTTCGGTGTTTGTTTACACCCTGCCGAATATCGTTATCGGCGAGATCTGTATCCGGAACGGAATCAAAGGTGAAAATGCCTTTCTGGTTTCAGAATCCTTCAACAGTGAGTTGATTGCCGGGTATGTAACCGATCTGTTCAGCCGGGAACTGGTAAAAGGTTGTTTGTGCGGATGGATTGAAGTGTTGGGAAACCGTTGTGAGGCTTTTCTCGTCTGGGTCGAAAATCAGGCCGATGTTGCGGAAACAAAACCGGGACCGTTTAATCCGGTACCATTCGATGCAGAACATTTGAAACTATTAAAGAACCAAAATGATAGATAAATATGGAAGAATTAATTGAAAAACTGAAAAAAGAGGTCATTGAACAATTAAATTTGGAAGATATCAAACCCGAAGATATAAATCCTGATTCCCCACTGTTTGGCGAAGGACTGGGTCTGGACTCGATTGATGCGCTGGAGCTGATCGTTCTTCTGGAAAAGAATTACGGTATCAAGATTGAAGACCCGAAAGACGGCAAAAAGATCTTTTTTTCGATCCGTAGCATGGCCGAATACATCACGGCGAATAAAAAATAGATGTTCATGCCTCAGCGGATCCTCGTTACCGGTTATGGCATCATTTCTTCCATCGGCAACACGGTTCAGGAGTGTTACCAATCCATGATTGCGGGTGTTCCCGGAATTGGAAGGATTTGCAATATCGATACGGTACTCAGAGATGAACTCATCGTCGGGGAGGTCAAACGGACGCTTCCCGAGCTGCTCGATATGGCCGGGATAGAGCCCGAGGAGGGATATTCGCGAAACACAGTACTGGGGATCATTGCTTCGTCGGAAGCTTTTCATCATGCCCGGCTCCATGAAAACCAGCAATTGCGGACCGGCCTGATATCCGCGACAACCGTCGGGGGCATGGATCGTTGTGAATTGTTCTACAACGATTTTCTGACCAATGAGACACGAAACGCTTACATCGACAGTTACGACTGTGCCGACAGCACCGAACGGATTGCATCGCGGCTGAACCTCACCGATTTTATTACGACGATCAGCACGGCCTGTTCTTCTGCCGCCAATGCCATTCTGCTCGGAGCCCGCCTGATACGGAGCGGTAAGCTTGACCGGGTGCTGGCAGGCGGCTGCGAGTCGCTCACGAAGTTTCACCTGAATGGATTCAATAGCTTGAAAATTCTGGATCAGAAACCCTGTCGCCCGTTTGATAAAAACCGTGCCGGGATCAACCTCGGCGAAGGATCTGCTTATCTTGTACTGGAGTCGGAAGAGAGTCAGAAAATAACGGGAAATAAGCCGATCTGCGAATTGAAGGGTTGGGGAAATGCCTGTGAAGCATTTCATCAGACTGCCTCATCACCCGACGGGGTCGGCGCTTATCTGGCAATGAAAAAGGCGCTCGAACTAAGCGGTCTGAAGGCTGCTGATATCGATTACATAAATGCCCACGGCACGGGAACCGATAACAACGACATTTCCGAAGGTAAAGCTATTGAGACCCTTTTCGGCAACCGGATTCCAATGGTGAGCTCTACCAAACAATATACCGGCCACACTACCAGCGCTGCCGGATCGATTGAAGCCATCCTGTCGATCTTTTGCCTGGAACATCAGGTCATCTGGCCCAACCTGAACTTTGCTGAAAAAATCGATGAACTGGATTTTTTACCGGTGACCCGGCTCATTACCGGTGAGCCGGTCCGTGCCGTCATGTCCAATTCTTTCGGATTCGGAGGCAACGACACCTCGCTGATCTTCACCAAGATATAAAACCACCCTCACAAAACGCTAAAAATGAATTTCATCGACGGCATCGGAATGATCTCTCCCCAGCAAACACTTATTCCCGGGAGGTTTCCGGACGATGTTGTCGAATACACAGCCGATTTCTTAAAATGTATCGAACCGGTTTATAAAACGTATATCGATCCCATACCATTGCGGAGGATGAGCCGGCTGATCCGGATGGGCATCAGTTCGGCCCGCATGTGCCTTGCTGACGCAGGTATTGCAATGCCCGATGCGATCATTACCGGCACCGGCCTGGGAAGCGTTGAGGATACCGAGAAGATCCTGAGTGACATTTCGAAGGAAGAAAAGTTCCTTAATCCGACCCCGTTTATCCAGTCAACCTATAACACCATCAGCTCTCAGATTGCCATTCACCTCAAATGTCATAATTACAATACTACCTATGTCCACCGGACTTTTTCGTTTGAGAGTGGTTTGATCGACGGGATGCTTCAGCTCAGCGAGGGTTCATCCACCCGGGTATTGGTTGGAGGCATCGATGAGATGACGTTGAACCATCTCAATATTACCCGGCGAATCGGATTGTGGAAACGGCAACCGGTAAACAACCTTCAACTCCTCAACAGCAAAACGCCCGGAGCGCTTGCCGGCGAAGGGGCTGCTTTTTTCCTTATTTCCGCCGACCGGTCGGATCACTCCTATGCACGGCTGCGGGATGTCAGTACCCTGATCGATATCCGTGGCTCCTACCACCGGGATCAGGCAATCAGGAATTTTCTCCTTCAAAATCAACTTCAACCGGAGGATATTGACCTTCTGATCGTGGGAATCAGCGGCGATGCCGTCTTTGATCCGGTTTACCATCAATTTGCTTCCGACTTCTTTCCCAATACACCGCTTGCCTGGTACAAGCATCTTTGCGGAGAATATCATACCTCCACCGGATTCGCATTATATACTGCCGCCCAAATCCTTAAAAGCCAGGAATGCCCTGAAATCCTCCTTCTCAATCACAAGGCTCCTTCCAGATTAAAAAATATACTGATATACAATCAGTTCCGCAATATTAACCACTCTTTTCTCCTGGTTAGCTCCCCCGACTGACAACGGGATGCATGGTGTTTTGACCAAAACCTTTAATTTTGTATCCGTTTATACTCAACACCGGATAACGGATACCCTTCGGAACCTTTCAAGGTACGTTTTGGTGACTTCTGAAACCGGACAGATACAGCTCAGAATCTGATGTCGAAACGCATATTTATCACGGGAATCGGAATGATCAGCGCCATTGGTGATGATGCCGACGCATGCCTGGCTTCATTGCTGGAACAGCGGAGCGGTATTGGTCCCATAACCCTGCTGCCAACGATCCACCAGGGGGTGTTGCCCATTGCCGAAGTAAAACATTCCACCTCCGTGCTTCTTGACATGGCAGGTCACCCGGGATCCCGGAACTACACGCGGACCGCCCTGCTTGGAATCCTTGCAGCCCGCGAAGCAGTAAGGAATTCCGGGATCACCGAAATCGGGGAGTACAGGATTGGTCTGGTTTCGGCCAGTACAGTTGGTGGGATGGACCGGAGTGAACAGTTTTATCAGTCATTCCTGGGAGATAACCGGAAGGGTAATTTAATCGATGTTGTGAACCACGATTGTGCAGATGCAACCGAAAGGATTGCCGCAGATCTTGGGATCGATGGTTATATCACCACCATCAGTACGGCCTGTTCATCCTCAGTCAATGCCATGATGCATGGCTCCAACCTGATCAAAGCCGGAATCCTCGACCGGGTCATTGTCGGGGGCACCGATTCAGTAACCCGGTTCACCCTAAATGGATTTAATACCCTGATGATCCTGGATAAAAGAGGATGCCGCCCCTTTGATGATGACCGAGCCGGATTAACTTTAGGCGAAGGCGCTGCCTATCTGGTACTTGAGTCGGAAGAGGCAGTCGGCAGGTCGCAAAAGCAACCACTTGCTGAAATTTCCGGTTACGGCAATGCCAACGATGCCTATCATCAAACAGCCTCATCTCCCGACGGTAAAGGGGCTTTTCTGGCAATGACCAAGGCCATTGCCATGAGTGGGTTGAGTCCATTACAAATCGACTATATCAATGTACACGGTACCGGAACCCAGAATAACGACCTTTCGGAAGGGATCGCATTGGAGCGGGTCTTCGAACAGGGCGTTCCGCGGTTCAGCTCGACAAAAGGATACACCGGGCACACCCTCGGAGCTGCCGGCGCCCTCGAAGCGGTCATCGCAGTACTTTCGATCCGAAACCAGGTCGTGTTTCCCAACCTCAATTTCTCGACCCCGATGAAAGAACTCCATATCAAACCGGTTACGGAATTGATTACCGGTGTGCCGCTTCGTCATGTGCTGTCGAACTCATTCGGATTCGGAGGAAATAATTCGAGTATTATTATCTCATCTTATATTTGATGTAATATCAGGATTCAGGGATAACGAACGGATTTTCATAAACCTCGACTCATTGTTAAAGAAATTAAGAGCATGATATTTATAAACGGGTTAGGCGCTGTTTCACCCCAACCGAATGCCGGTTCCGGTCAGTTTCCGTTCGAATTCACGAAATACGATGGGAACCAGCTACGGTGCCCTGATCCGGGTTACAAGGAGTTTATTCCGGCCGACCAGATCAGGCGTATGGGGCGGGTCATCAAAATGGGCGTTACTGCCGCGAAATTATGCCTCAGAGATGCCGCTCATGTTACCGGTTTCACTTCGGGCCCGGAGCGCCCGGAGATTATTCCAGAGGCAATCATCACCGGCACCGGGATGGGATGCATGGAGGATACCGAGAAATTCCTGGCCACCATGATCCGCAACAACGAGGAGTTCCTCACCCCTACCTCGTTCATCCAGTCGACCCATAACACGGTTGCCGGACAGATCGCGCTGCTTTTAAAATGCCATGGATACAACTTTACCTATGTACATCGCGGATTTTCATTTGAGAACGCGCTACTCGATGCCATGGTGCAACTTCGCTCGGGGTCGGTGTCGAATGTTCTGGCAGGCGGAAGCGATGAGCTTACACCCACCTACTTTTCCATCACTTCAAGGTTGGGCCACTGGAAGCGGAAACCGGTAAGTAACGACCGGCTGCTCGAAGACCACCAGCGTGGGTCGGTGGCCGGAGAAGGCGCCACCTTCTTTTTCCTGCAAAAAGAGGGTACGCATAATTCCTATGCAATGTTACGGGATGTAAGGACCTTACTGAAACCCGGATCAGATGAAAAAACCGGCCGTTTCCTGTTGCAGATGCTGCATGACAATGAAATCGCTCCGGCCGACATCGACCTGGTCGTTGCCGGATTCAATGGTGATCCGGGATCTGATGCCATTTACCGGAACGTGATCACGGCTTGTCTGCCCGGTTCTGCCATAGCTTTTTACAAGCACCTTTGCGGGGAATATCAAACATCCACGGCGTTCGCGACCTGGTTTTCAGCCATGATGATACGGCATCGTACACTCCCGGAATTTGCCCTTCTGACACCCCCACCTGCCAACTTCCGGAACATCCTGATTTATAACCATTATCTCCATGTCAACCACACCTTTATTTTGCTTAGCGCCCCGTAAATGCTAAATTTCAAAAGATTTACCCTTCTTTTTTTCATTTTTCTCCTCGGGTTTAATTTGTATTTTATTTCAGGATGCCCGAACGATGCAGGTTTCCTCTGTTCCCATAAGCTTTTGATCTACGCTGTACTGATATTCCTCTATTTCACTGTTTCCTTAACGATGGCATTTTCCCCATGCTCCGGGTTCCACCACAAAGTGGTATGTAAAGGGAACCAACAAAAAAATTGGATCTCCCTGACTTTTGATGATGGACCGGAACCGGAGTTTACCTCCGGAATCCTTGAAATTCTTAAAAGACAGGAAGTTAATGCAACTTTTTTTCTTACCGGAACCAAGATTGAACAGCATCCTGAACTGGTAAAGGCCATTGACCTAGATGGCCATTTCGTCGGGAACCATACCTTCAGCCACTCCGTTTGGTTTGATTTCTTTTCCATTCGGCGGATGGTAAGGGAGTTGCGACAGACCAATGACCTGATCCGCCTGCATACCGGAAAAACTCCCCGGTATTTCAGGCCACCCTACGGGGTTATCAATCCCATGCTAAGCCGGGCGTTGGACGTGACCGGCCTTCTGACGGTTTGCTGGAACCAGCGATCCTTCGATACCGTTTCGGGCGATTCGTCACGCATCATGAAAAAGCTCATCCGGAACCTGAAGCCGGGTTCCATTATCCTGTTGCACGAACGGACCCCTTTTGTACGGGATCATCTCGAAGCATTGATCCGGAATATTACAGAACAGGGATTTGAAATTAAACCCCTTCCCGATCTTATTCAACATCCAGCCTATGAATAAAATATTCTTCGGGGTGGCGTTTATTTTACTGCTGCAAAGCCTGCAGGCACAGACAGTCCGTATGGAGGCGCCCGCTATCGAATCGCTTCGGTCGCATGTGAAAGAGGTTGCAGATAATACCCGGACCCTGATCAGCGATTTCATCCAGGTCAAAGAGATGAAGATGCTTAAGGAAAACCTTGTTTCAAAAGGAAAATTTTACTTTAAAAAGGAGAAAAGCCTGCGGTGGGAATACCTGACACCCTACTCCTATATCATCGTGATCCACGACGACCGCATTGCGATCCGCGACGAGGAGAAGGTCAACCGCTTTGATCTGAAATCAAATAAAGTGTTCCTCGAGATCAACCGGGTGATCCTGGGAAGCATCCGGGGAACCCTGCTGTATGACGAGGTAAATTTCAAGCCAACCTTTTACCAGAACCGGGATGTTTACCGGGTAGACCTTCAGACACTTAATCCAAAACTCCGGGAATCGCTTCCGGGAATCATCATAAGTTTTAATAAAAGCGACTATTCGGTAACACGGGTTGAGATGATGGAGGCAGGCAACGACCGGACAGTCATCACCTTTTCAAACAAAAAAACAAATCAACCGGTCGGGGATGAGAAATTCGATATTCGTTAACCTGTTTCTGGTAATCCTGTTTGGCGGTTGTGCAACGGTCAGGCCTCCCGATCTGTCGCGTATCTCCGGTTCGCATCGGGTCAATGCGAACTACGATACGGCGATTACCACGGCCGCTCCTTTCCGGAATTTCAATAAAGGCTTGTTCAAAGCTGCCATGCGCATAAAGAACAAGGATCTGTCGGGGCTTCTGCTGATCAAAAAGATGGATACCCTCTACAATTCGACAGGGATACGGGCTGTTCAAGAACGAACGTACCGGATCGTCTTTGCCAATGAGATCGGGCTTACATTTTTTGACCTCGGGGTTTCGGCCGGTGGTTTCACCGTGTTCCAATGTTTCGAATCGCTGAACCGGAAAGCGTTGCTGAACATTTTAAAAACCGATTTCCGGCTCCTGCTCGGCTTATATCCCGACGACCCGGCCTCAATTTACTTTCAGGAAGGGACCGGGCGCCAGGTAATAAAGATCGGTACGAACCACTTGAAGGTATGGGAAACCCGCAATCAGCGGGGCGATACGCTGCTTGTTGTATCAGGGAAGTCAACCGTGGCCGATGCCGTGACTATCGGATACCGCGGTTATCGTTCAGGAGTTCCGGGAGCCATTTCCATTAAAAACCCGGTTATCGGATTGCAGATAAATTTGAGAAGGATTTCTGAATGATCCTTGCCGGAGTTCATGACGAGCAAACGGCTGTTTATGGTCAATGACCCCGTGTCATATTGAGAAGTAAAATGCGGCGCCTTCACCGGGTTTGGATTCAGCCCAGATCCTGCCGCCATGTCGTTCCAGAATTCTTCTGACTGTAGCCAATCCCACCCCGGTTCCCTGAAACTCCTGGTTGGTGTGGAACCGTTGGAAAGGATTAAACAGCTTTTCGGCTTTGGAGCTGTCAAACCCGGCGCCGTTATCACGTACATAAAATATCTTTTTGGTGGCGGTCTCCATCTGACCAAACGAAATTATCGGATTGGTGATTTTTCCGGTGTATTTCCAGGCATTTCCAAGAAGGTTATCGAGTACTATGCGCATCAGCGCACGGTCGGCGGTTACCTGCATGCCATCCTGAATATACAGGGTTATAATCCGTGAAGTATCGCGGAGCTTTATTTCATTCATGACCTCATTGGCCAGAAGGGTCATGTCGACCATCTCGGTCTTGATTTCAAGCCTTCCCGACCTGGAGAATTGAAGCAGGTCGTCGATCAGCCGGGCCATGGAAAAGGTTGCCTGTAGTATCCGGTCGAGGAACTCCCGGGCTTCCACATCCAATACTGATTCATAATCGTTCTGGAGGATCTGCACATAACCACTGACCACATTCAACGGGGATCGCAAATCGTGCGAAACGGTATAGGAAAATGCCTCGAGCTCCTGATTTGCACGAACCAGGTTTTCATTGGATGTTTCAAGCTCAATCTGGGTCGAAATCAACTGGTCATTTCGCTGTACGGCCGCTTCATACACCGAGAGCAACAAATCAAGAATCTGCTTCTTCTCCGAGTTGATCTGGTACTTGTTATCTCTAAACATGATCTCGATCATCATATCTGCTCCACCGGATCGTTTCATATCGCGGTTGGCCAACAGGTAATGGATTCGCGACAACAAATACTCCTCCTCATAAGGTTTGGTGATGAAGTTGTCGGCTCCTGCCTGTAATCCTTTAATGATATCCAACGGATCCCGCAGCGAAGTCAGCAAAATCACCGGGATATCTTTCAGCACGGGATCGGCCTTGATTTGGGAACAAAACTCATATCCATCCATCCCGGGCATGACGATATCGCTGATGATCAACAGCGGAGGGCGGTCATGTGCGGCAGCCAGCGCATCTTTGCCGTTTGTAAAGAACGCGTTGTTGATATTTTTTTCATCGAGGAAGTGTCTTAATTTCTTTGCCTGAACCAGGGAATCCTCAACGGCCATAACATAACCTTTTCCCAGTGTAAGCTGATACGACGTGATCATAATTTCGATTTATTATTTAAATAACCAATGTATTTCTTTAACAATATCCGATGGGTTTAAAATGCGGCATGCCCCGTTGAGTCTGATGGCTTCCCCGGGCATTCCGTGTACCAGTGAACTCTCGGCATCCTGAGCGATCGTGTATGCTCCTGCGTCGCGCATCAGTTTCATTTCGGGCGCTCCATCGGTTCCCATTCCCGTAAGCAGGATCGCCACGGAATTCTTTCCGTAAAACCTTAACACATCCCTGAAAAGTACACCGACTGCCGGCCTCAACCCTTTCTCCTCCGGAGTCCTTTTCACCGCGGCAATTCCCCGTCCCAGAAGTCCCAGGTGATGATCGCCCGGGGGAATGTATACCTGACCCGGTAAAAGAGACATTCCGTTACATGCGGTATTTACCCTGAGTGAAGAGGTTGCATTGAGCCATTCGACATAACCCGCCGCGAAATTCAGATCGATGTGCTGAACGATCATGACCGGAACCGGCAGGTTGGAGTCCAGGTTCTTAAGGATCGACTGGATCACCTGCGGTCCGCCTGCTGAAGCTCCGATCGCAATGATCTGGTACAAATCGGCATTATTACCGGGCATAGATGATTTCGGATCATTCGCCTGGAGCGCCGACCCGGTCTTTTTTCCGGTAAGCTCTTTTCCATTGGCGGTTCCCCGGATGCCCGGGAGAGATGAAAACCGCGGAAGTGTCTTAACTGCTACTTTTGACATGACCCGAAGGGTATGCCTGTAATCCCGGGCTGTCTGATGGTACAGGGGGTGCCCGGGACCATTCGGTTTCGGCAGGATCGTCAGAGCGCCTGCTTCGAGGATGCTGAAGGAAAGGCGGGCTTCAGAAGGGTTGTAGAGACTGCTGACAATCACGATCGGGACCGGTGTGCGCTGCATGATCAGCCGGGTGGCCTCCAGGCCATCCATTCCCGGCATAAAAATGTCCATGCTGATTATATCCGGCCTGATGCGGGAAACAAAGTCGACGGCATCCCTGCCATTGGTCACGACACCCACAACCTCAAAAACCGGGTCAACAGCCAGTAATCCCTTCAGGAGTTCCTGATTGACACGGGAATCCTCAGCGATCAATACCCTGATCTTTTCTTTTCCAGGCATGGTTTTCAGATCAGACGTTGAATGGTTTCCAGGAGGTTGCTTTGTTCAAAACTACCTTTGACGATATAGGCATTGGCCCCGCACTCCATACCCCGTTGCCGGTCGACCGGCGAATCAAGCGCAGTAACCAGAATTACAGGAGTTTCTGCAAGTATTTTATCACCCCGTATCCTAAGCGTCAGGTCAAAACCATTCAGCCTTGGCATCTCCACATCAGAGACGACCAGGTCGAAGGTCTCATTCTGTAAAAACTGAAAGGCCTCCAATCCGTCGACAGCAGTACGAACCCTATAGCCCGATGATTCGAGTATGTTTCGCAAAAGGGAACGGAGTGTAATGGAATCCTCCGCTATAAGGATATACTTTTGTTGTTCCGAATCGATTTCAGGTTCTTCGGTTGCAAGGGAGGCCTCTTCGGAGTACGAGAGACCCGCCGATGATTCGATTAATTCGGGAATATTCAGAATGGGGATCACCTGACCTCCGCCCAGGATGGTCACGCCGGTAATGTTGCGGATATGGATCAACTGCGGTCCCATATCCTTGACCATCCCCTCCTGTTCACCATTTACCTGGTCAACCATGAACGCCACCCGTTTTTTTGCATGATTCAAAATCAGGACAGGAAATGGCTTGTCTTCTTTTGTTCTCTGGCTACGTGAAGGAATGGCAAGGACGTCACCTAACCGGACCAGTGGAACACTCTCACCCTGTAAAAGGATGATATTCCTTGACTCCACGGTACGGATTTCCTTTTTGGATATCCGGATGGCCCGCTCAACGGAAATCGTAGGAACAATAAAGGACTGATCTTCGATCTGTACCAGGATTCCACGGAAATTGGAGATGGTTACCGGAAGGGTTATTACAAAAGAAGTACCCTTACCAGGTGTTGACGAAACTGTTACATCACCGCCCAGGTCTGAAATCTTATCAGCGACGATGGCCATTCCAAGCCCTCTTCCGGATATGTCGGTAATAAATGGACTGGTCGATACCCCGGATCGGAAGATCAATCCAAGGACCTCGTTATCCGACATCCTGCCGGAAGCCTCCTGGCTAACCAGGCCATTCCGGATCGCTGTATGAAGTAGCTTCTCCCGGTCGATTCCGGCACCATCATCCCGAACGGTTATTACAACCATGCTACCCGAATCATGTTTTACGGAGATATCGAGCAACCCGTTCGGATCTTTTCCTGAATTTTTCCGTACCTGGGGCGTTTCGAGGCCATGATCGATGCAATTCCGTATCAGATGGATCAGCGGATCCTTAAGTTCTTCGAGGATGCGCCGGTCGATTTCAATATCTCCCCCTCTGATCGACAGGTTGATCTCTTTTTTGTATTCCTTACCTAAATCCCTGACAATCCTGGGTACAACATCGAGAAGTGTGGAAAAAGGATTGAGAAGTGTCTTTTTAATATCGATCAAAAGATCATCAACGATTCTCGAAAGGGAATGGTTAAACTGATCCATTTCGCGAATCAGCGGGTAAAAATCTTTGTTCTGTTTATTTTCAATTTCCCGGATATAATACCCGAGCGAAGTCTTAACCGAGATAAACTCCTCGGCTTCCCGCAGCAGGGTCTGCAATTTAGCTGTTGTAATCCGGACAGTATCCTTTGTGCTGTCTTTACCTGATGCACCTATCTTTTGCCCGGTTACAGGATCCGGGGCCCCGGCTTGAAGTTCAGTTTGCTCCGCATGTACCGGTTGCTGGCTTTCAAGGGCTTCCCGGGATAGCTGACCCGGAATAAATGGAGGGGGCTTGGGTATCTCCATCGATGGCACCAACGATTTCCCAAGCATCATGGTATCGAGGCGCTTCATACATTGGGCAAGCGCTGAAGCGCTCACGCTTTTGTTCTGCAGGTCAATCTCTTTGAGCATGGCCCCCAAAAGATCGGCCGACAGGTACAGTGCATCGAAATGTTCGGGTGCAAGTTGGCCGGATTCCTGTTTCAGGCTGTGGAAAACCCCTTCGATGGACTGGCAGAAGCGCCCGATCTCGATCTGATTCACGGCCCTTGCGGCGCCTTTCAGACTGTGCACCTCCCTGAATGTCGTCTCAACAAGTTGTTTATAATTGTCAGAGGGAGGATTTTTCTCCAGTTCAATCAGTCCATTCACAATGGCCTGATGATGTTCCAAAGCTTCAACTTTAAAATCATTAAGCAACTCGAGAAGAAACGCTTCCTGTTTTTTATCCATAGCAGTGATCAGACGTTATATTTTAAGATGATCTTTTTCAGATTCTGACCCAGTTCGTTGAGTGTCTGTGCCGCATTCTGGGTCTGGCGGGTACCCACCACGTTCTGTTCGCTGGCCTGCTTGATGTTCTCCATGGCAGGAACGATCTGATCCATACCTGCCATTTGTTGCTGACTGGAGGTGCTGATCTGGATGACTGACTGAACCGCATCGTTCACGCTTTCCGCGAGGATATCGATCATCTCTCCGCTTTGCCTGGCCAGTTTGTTCCCGTGGTCGACTGCCTTGGAACCCTGTTCGGTGGCCATGACGGCAAGATTGACCGCTTTCTGTATCTCCGTGAGGATCTCTTTTACCTGACTTGTCGCTTGTTTTGACTGTTCTGCAAGACTCCGGATCTCCTGAGCCACCACCGCGAAACCCCTGCCCTGCTCACCAGCTTTTGCCGCTTCAATGGCCGCATTGACGGCCAGGAGATTCGACTGGTCGGCAATGTCGTTAACCGAAGCCGTAATTTCACCGATCGACCGGTTTTGCTCTGACAGTTTAACAACACTCTCAGCTATAAGATTCATTTGCTGATTGATGCGATCCATTCCTTCAATGGTTTGTTGAACCGATTCTTTGCCATTGTCAGCGGCTTCGGATGCCTTCCGCGAACTATCGAGCACCATTTGAGCCCTCTGGGTGGCAAGTAAGGCGGTTTGCCGGATCTCTTCGATGGTGGTTGTCGTTTCTGAAACCGCGGTCGCTGTTTCGGTGGCCCCGGTCGATACCTCATTGACCGTGGTAAGGATTTCTGCTGCAGAGGTACCGAGAATGTTAACGCCTGCTTTGACCTCGCGTGACAAATTGTGCAGTAAACGAAATGTCCAGATGATGAACAACAGGGAAATCAATATGATCAAACTGCCCAGGATTCCCAGGGATGCCGAGATCCGGGTGTTAAGCGCGTCATTTCTTGCAAGGACTTCTTGGGTGTCATTCTCAAGAATCCGGTCCATATCACCCATTTTTGACTGAATGGATTCATAGAACGGATTCTGGACGGTCAGCGCAAAATCGAGTGCCTCGTCTGCTTTACCCTGATTGATCATAATCAATTGTCTTTCGCGGTTCGCCCGGAAGGTTTTCAGGAGTTCCTTTATTTCACTGAATTTTTCGAGATTTTCAGGATTATTGGCAATGTTCTTTTCGATTTTAGTTATAGTCTCCTCCACTACCCCGATCCTCCTTCTGATATCCATGACATGGGCATCACGCTCTTCCTGATCATGGGTAAGGATCATCTCCAGCGTCAAAGCCCTGATCCTGTTTTCCTCGTTCCTAAGGCTCAACATCGATTGCGAAGTCTGAAAAGCAGTGATCAAGTCGTTTTGGGATCTTTTTATCTTTCCGATTCCGATAAAGTTGATCACCTGGATGGCAATGATCGATACCAGGATCAGGATAAAGCCTGCTAAAAGTTTGAGTCGGGATGAGATTCTGATGGATGATTTCATATTTTTTCCTCCGTGTTACTATCTATTTCTGGTTTACTACAATTGCCTTCGAACTCAGGAGCGCTTCTGCGTTCAACAATATCAAACCCTCCGCAGTAATCCCCCGGATATAGTCGGATCCGGGATCCTGCCGGGATGCCGGCGGCTTGCTCAGGGTTTCTGTGTCAATACGGCGGGTGGCAGATATGCCATCGGTAACGATCCCGAATTCCATCTCCTTATGCCGGAGCACAATTACCCTGTTCAGGGATGATAATCCTTTCTGGACCAGGTTGAAGAACGATTTCAGATTAATGATCGAAATAATTTTTCCCCTTACGTTCATAATACCGATGACATAAGGCGGGGTTCCCGGAATCAATGTCAGGTTCCGCAGGGGCAACACCTCAGTTACAAAAGAGGTATCGACCGCATATTGTTCCGGCGTGAGTAAAAACTCTACTACCATGATGGTCCTGGAGACTCCTTCAGTATCTGATTGCCGTCGTGAAATCATGAGGGCGCGTTTCTGCAATAATTCCAAAGGATCTCTGGCCATTATCGTTTTACTTTAAGGATTTTAAAATTGTTTCAAGCCTGCCTGCTGTCAGCCCGCCCGAATCCGGCACCATCTCATCCGCTTCATAGGATGACAATAAATCTGTTACATTACGGTAATGTTTCATTCGCGCAGTCTTGTTATCCATCCTGGAATAAATATTTACCAGCAAGAAATGGGACATCAGGTGATGCGGGTTCAAAAATAATCCTCTTTTCAGGTTTAAAACAGCTTCATTGAATTCGTTTTTTTCCAGAAGAATGTGAGCATACAAATAGAGGTGATCGGTTTTCACATGCGGACTGGACCTTAATTTTTCCGCCCATTCATGAGCCTGGTCAAGTTTTCCAAGATTTGCCATCGACCGTACGACCCACAACATGAGATCGGGATTGCCGGGCGATTGGCTCAGTTCAGCACTGCATAAAGCGATACATTCATCGTACCTGCCCTCCCCGAATAGTTCACCGGCTTTTTCTGAAACCGGTTTGGGCTTCTCAACCGGAAGTACTCTGCTGATAACCGGATGGCCTGACTTAACAGGGACATGGCTGGATTTTTTTTTACGGGGGCTGACCAGGTAAGGTTGCACGGGGCTTTTGATTTCTCCTGCAATGCCCGCTTTCTTTGGTTTCACGGCATTCTTCCTGTAGAGCATGCAGGATCCAATCTTGACGGTCTCAAAATCGCCAAAATACTGATCATTCAATTCAACTGCACTGGTGATCAGCCATCCCGATTCGGTCAGGGAGTTATAAAAACGTCGGACCACGAGCCGGATCTGATCGGGGGTAAAATACATCAGGACGTTCCGGCAGAATATGACATCCATATTCTGGGTGGCGGTGGCAGCCGATGGGTAGAGGTCTTCTGCCAGGTTCAGCGCGCTGAACACAACCATTTTTCTGATCCGGGGATCAAGGGTCCAGACCCCCTCTTTCTCCGAAAAGTATTTTTGCTGAATTAACTGCGGAGTTTCACGGAACGACCAGCGCGAATATTTCCCTGCTCTTGCTTTCTCAAGGAACGATTGATTAACATCGGTTCCCAACAGGTGTATTTTCCGGATCTGTAACGCCGGAAATGCTTCATTTAACAGGATTGCAAGGGTATAGGGTTCTTCTCCGCTACAGCAGCCTGCACTCCATATTCTCAGGCAGGGATCATGGCCATTGCTCCGGTTTATAATTTCAGGAATAATCTGTTGCTGAAACGCGTTCAGGCTGGCTTTTTCTCTGAAGAAGTAGGTTTCGCCAACAGTGAGATGCGAAGATAAGATATCCAGTTCGCGCTGCGGCCAGCGGGTATTTCTGATCCAGGTCTCAATTTCTGCCGGAGTGGCCTTGATGCCGAGTTCCGCCGCCGTGGCTGTAAGTCCGCGCTTCAGGTCGGACAACCGGTGATGGTAGAGATCCCAACCTAAAAGGTCGGCAACTTTTGAACTGACTTCCTGTAAAAGTTGCCGGGAGATCATATTCTCTTTTTTGTCGTGGTCACTTTTTTCAGCGCTTCCTGAAGGGCAATATCATCCGCTCCTGTTAAAAAACGCTCCAAATCGTATATCAGGACCATATCACCGTCAAGCCGGCAAATAGATTGCGGTTCCAGCGATGAATCCATATTCGATGCAGGAATGAGGTCGGCATCATCCGGAACGATCACATCGTCCACGTCATCGATTACGACAGCCAGTTTTCTTTTCGGGGTATCAACCACAATAAAATAATCATCAATACCGATCGGTCGATCCGGTAAGCCGAGCCTCTTCCTTAAATTGAGGACCGGTATGAGGGTCCCGAAATAATCGACCACGCCATGGATCAGCGAAGGTGAATTCGGGATCCTGATCACTGAAGTAGCCTGTAAAACCCTGTCGACGCTTGCCAGCGGGAATGCATACCGCTGGTGTTCAATCCGGAAACAAAAGATTTCGTTGTTTTGCATTCGGCAATAATTAATTTTACGATAAAGGTAGTGAAAAATTGATATTGTAAAGCCAATGCTGTTAACTTTGCATATATTTATAAAATATGCAAACCCGACTTGTTCCCGTAATTGAGGTTGATCAGGATAAATGTGTCAACTGTCATGCCTGTATAACGGTATGTCCGGTAAAGTTTTGCAACGACGGAAGCAAAAATCATGTCTCCGTTAACGCCGATCTCTGCATTGCCTGCGGAAGTTGTATTGATGCCTGCACCCACGATGCCCGGAAATACCTGGACGATCTGGATGCTTTTTTTCATGATCTGGATCAGGGAGTACCCATGGTTGCGGTCGTGGCCCCTTCGGCCGCCTCCAATTTCCGGGATCAGTACCTCCGGTTGAACGGATTTTTGAAAAAAATCGGGATAAAGGCTGTGTTTGATGTGAGTTTCGGCGCCGAACTGACCATCAAATCCTATTTAGAGTATGCCGGCAAACACAACCCTAAAACCATTATTTCGCAACCCTGTCCGGCCATCGTCACCTACATTGAACTTTATCAACCCGAACTGATCCCTTACCTGGCGCCTGCCGACAGTCCGGTGATACACACCATTAAAATGGTTCGTGAATTTTACCACGACTATCAAGGTCATAAATTCGTATTCATTGCACCCTGTGCCGCCAAGCGCCGGGAGTTCGATGAGTTGAAGCTCGGCGACTACACCGTTACCATCAAAACCCTGAATTCCTATTTACAGGCTCATAAAATTTCGCTTGCTGATTACCCCGAAGTTGAATTTGATAACCCTCCTGCCGAGAGGGCCGTGTTATTTTCGACTCCCGGCGGATTGCTCCGGACTGCTTTGCGCGATCATCCGGATCTGGTCAACGTCACCCGGAAAATTGAGGGACCCTCCGTGGTATATGGTTATCTGAAAAAATTACCCGAGATGATCGACAAAGGATTTGCACCCTTTCTGATCGACTGCCTGAACTGCGAGATGGGATGCAACGGGGGGCCTGGCACTCTGAACCGGGATGAATCGCCCGACCTGATCGAATATTATGTTGAAAAGCGTAACCGCGAAGTTCAGCAACAATACGGTACGGGAAACCCGGTAAGAAAATATCAGGGAAGACGCCGTCTTAACCGGGTATTGGACAGGTTTTTCGATGAAAACCTTTACAGCAGGGAATATGTGAACCACCATGACAATGTTACCATCCGCACCCCGGGGCCCCTCGAATTTGAGACCATCTATAAACGGATGAACAAGTTTTCCGATGCGGATCATTACAATTGTTCTTCATGCGGTTATGGCAGTTGTGAACAGATGGCGGTGGCCATATACAACGGGTTGAACAAACCCGAGAATTGTCACTACTTTACACGGTCGCTGATCCTGAACACGGCCGAAACGCTAACGGGAACTGTGAACGATCTTGCCACCAGCGCCGATACCATCAGAGCTATCTCCTCGCGGCTGTGTACCATGTCGGAATCGTTGAACAAGGAGTTTTCAGGTTTGAACCGCCTGATCCGTGAGAACTCGAACCTGATCCAGGATTTCGATACCATTGCCGAGACGCTGAACGAAATTTCCCAGCAAACAAAGGTACTTTCAGTCAATGCAGCCATCGAAGCCGCAAAAGCCGGCCAGACGGGAAAGGGATTCGGAATCGTGGCATCTGAAGTAAAACGTCTGGCTTATGATTCCAATAAAGAGTCAAATAAAATCAGACCCTACCTTGCCGAAATTGAAAACCTCTTCGATAAGATCATTGGCAACATTCAAACCGCAGGAGAAGAATTCAACAAAACGACGGAGATGTCAAAAGAGGTCTCCGCGGCAATTGAAAGCCTATCTATCTCCTTCGGAGAACTGAATGAAAAATCAATGGCGCTTCTCGCATTCAAGGAGTAACAAAATCACCCCGGAATAAACTTCCTGATCTTGCTGAGCAGGAATTCTTCCACAATGGGTTTGGGTAAGTAATCGTCACAACCCGCATCGAGGGCTTTTTGCTCATCACCGCTCATGGCGAAGGCGGTAACGGCAATAATACTGATAGCCGGTTTTTTTGACTTGATCAGCTTTGTTGCAGATAGTCCATCCATTTCAGGCATCTTGATATCCATCAGGATCAAACTAATATCGTCGCGTTCCGTACTGATGTTAACCGCCTCCCTGCCGTTGGGCGCCCAAAGGATTTCATATCCCCTTCGTTTTAGTAAAGTTTTCAAAAACAAATAATTGGGTTCATCATCCTCAGCAATCAGGATAACAGTTTTCCGGGCGGGTTTCGCAACCGGCTCAGGTTTTTGCACCGTTTGCCTGGCTTCCTGCGGGACCTTATAGGGTATGGTGAAAAAGAAAGTCGATCCCTTACCTTTTTCTGATTTCAGCACAACCTCTCCCCCTAAAAGATTGATCAAACCCTGCACAATGGATAAACCCAGTCCGCTACCGTCGAAACCACGTGTTTGTGAATGTTCCTCCTGCATGAACGAATCGAAAATCTGGGGTTGAATCTCCGTGCTGATGCCAATACCGGTATCTGTTATAAAAAAATTGAGCGCCGACCGGGTTTTGGCATATCCCATGGTGACTGAACCGCTGAATGTGAACTTCAACGCATTTTCGAGCAAATGTGAAAGTATTTTTGTGAGGAACGCCGGATCGGAATCAATCCGGAAGGGCGTTCCGGGTTCAGAAACTTTAAGGGTAAAGAGGAGGTTTTTAATTTCACACGACGGCCGGTACTGTTCATAAACCGATTTCATTAACTGATTCAGGTCAAAGCTCTTTTCCTGGATCTGCATGTTTCCGGTCACGATCATGGAGATATCCATGTAACTGGTCATGGTGTTGAGAAGCCGCTTACTACTCGATTTGATCATGGAGTAGTAGCTTCTCTTTTCCTGTTCGGGTAAGTCGGACTGGGTAACCAGATCGGCAAATCCGAGAATCCCGTTCAGCGGGGTCCGCACCTCATGGGAGATGTTATTGATAAATGCTGTTTTGAGCCTGTCGCTCGTTTCGGCCCGCTGCTTGGCCGCCAGAAGTTCCTGAGCCGCCTTGCGCCGGACGGTGATATCAGAAATAATCCCGACTGCATGCCACATTTCTTTGATCTTCACAGCCGAAAGATTCAGAGAGATAAAAAAGCGTTTCCCCTCCTTGTTAACGGCCTCAAGTTCGCGTGGCTGCCCGATGGCATTGCCAGTTCCGGTTTCCCGGAAATTTTTGAAGCGCTCAGAAAAGTCCTGATAAAATTCAGGCGGAGAGATCAAGGCATGCAGGTCCTTTCCGATTACTTCTGCTTCGAGGTAACCGAAAATCCTTTCAGCAGCCGGATTCCAAAAAGAAATCCGGCCCTGGTCGTCCATCATCACAATGGCATCACCAGCTGCATTGGTTATGATCTGAAGCTTTGACTCACTTTCCGTCAATGCCTGTATAGCCTTGGTTTTCTCTATAAGCGCAACTTTTTTCTCAATGGCTTCATTAACGGCAAAGGGCAGCCTTATCAGGTTCTCTTTGAGAACATAGTTGATGGCGCCCTGCCGCATACACTCCACGGCAACCTCTTCACTGATCGATCCCGTGAGTACGATCACCGGCAAGGTAGGATCGTGGTTCATCGTCAAATGAATGACATCCATGCCATTGAATCCGGGCATCTGGTAATCCGTGATCACCAGGTCGGGACGAAACTCATCGAGTGCACGGATAAAATCCTCGCGGGTACCGACCAGCAACCCTTCAAATTCCAGGTGCTCGGAATGCAGAATTTCCACGGCCATCCTGTGATGGATCATCACATCCTCTGCAAAAAGAATCCTCGGTTTCTCTTTTAACCTCTCGCTTACCATGTGTAGATTTTTCTGTTATGCATTCTCTTGTTAAAAGTACAAAAAGTTTCCAATGAATACCCGAACAAAAAAAAACACACTATTTTTCTGTAATTTTGCCTCTTTCGCCGAGAACACTGGTTATGCTCAAAAACAGTTTTTTTTCCCTTCGCCCCACTGAAAAAACGGATGCCGCCGCAACTGATCCCGTGTTGAAATTCATCCTGACCCTTAATTCAGAACATCCGATCTATAAAGGGCACTTCCCCGGAAATCCGGTAGTACCAGGGGTATGCCAGATCCGGATGATTCATGAACTTCTGGAAGAACAACTTCAGGTTCCGCTCCGCCTTACCGCTGCCGACCAGATCAAATTTCTCAGGATGATCGATCCGCGAAACGATCCCGAGTTGGAGGTGGACCTTCGGATCCGCAGGACGGAAACCCTTGAGGTGGACGTGAATGCAACGATAATGGCCGGCCCCGTCATCTTTCTTAAATTTAAAGGACATTTTTCTCCAACCCCATGAATCCCCTGACAATTTCCCTGACTTTTACAGCCAGAGGCTATGAACTCGACTCATACGGCCATATCAACAATGCCGTCTACCTGAACTATTTTGAACATGCCAGATGGGAGTTCTTCAGAGCGCTCGGTTTGTTGGAACTTCTTGAAAAACTGGGGGTCGTTGCCGTCGTCACCGACATTCACGTGCGGTATCAACGGGAGGTAAGAATTTTCGATGAACTTAAGGTAGATTCTCAATGCCGTCATGAAGGTCCTTACCTGGTCTTTCAACAAAAATTATTGAACTGCACAACCGGTTTGCAGGCTGCCAGAGCACAGACTAAACTGATTTTTATTGACGGGGACCGGGTGCCACAGGATATTCCGACAGCAATACTCGATGCAATAAATCCCGGGAGCGTATGATGGTGTCAGAAAACCTCCGTTACGAGCTGACCGACCGTATTGGTGTCTTTACCCTTTGCGGTTCTCGCGGGAATCTGTTACCGGCTCCCGACTTTCTGGATCCGGAAACATTTACTGCTATTCTTGTGAGGGATGAGCCGAAGGGATTGATCATTCACGGAGCGGGTCGTAACTTCAGCGCAGGCGCTGACCTGTCGAAGCTCTATTCCCAGGGTGAGGATCCGGGCAATCTTCATTACCGAATGGATCGGGGAGCACACACGCTCTCGATGATTGAGAACCTCGATATTCCCGTGATCGCTGCCATCAACGGGATTTGTTTTGGCGGCGGCCTTGAGATCGCATTGGCATGTCACATCAGGATTGCCGCGGCTAATGCACTTTTTGCCTTCCCAGAGGTCAACCTCAACCTGATTCCTGGTCTTGGCGGAATTAAAAGAATCGACGCGCTTACTACAAAAATCAGCGCCCTGACCCTGATTTTGGGAGGCGATATGGTTAATGCCGAGGAAGCATTGAAGCTGGGGATTGTCGACCGTCTGGCGCCGGCCAATGCAGCACGGGAAGAAGGTTTGAGACTGATGATGAAGATGACATCCGGAAGATCGCTGAGGGTCATCAAAGCGGTAATGCAAACCCTCAACAATGTCGGCAAACTCACTCCCGCGGATGCATATGCCGAAGAGATCCGTAGTTTTTGTTCACTGGCGGCAGCGGAACTGCTCCGCCAGAAAACCGAGGAACGTTCGTGACGCATTTCCAATCCCATAACACCCTCTCCTGGACCCGGAGTGACGGCATCGGTAAACTGATCCTGAACATGCCGCCATCCAACACGATGTCGTTCCGGTTTTTTGATGAATTCAAAGAGTGGATCGGTGATCCTGACAGATTCGACGGACTGAAGGCAGTCATCATTCAAGGAGCAGGGAGACACTTCTCCTCCGGTTCGGACCTCGATTCCCTGTTATCTGAAATAGATCGGGTGCAACAGATTGTACCCGAAGAAGATGCGACATATTCAGTTCCACCGTTTCTTTCGGAAAATTACCGCTCCTTTCTGGCGCTGGAACAGTTGAACCTTCCTGTAATTGCTGCGATCTCAGGTGTCTGTATCGGATCCGGTTTTGAGCTGTCCTTCTTCTGTGATTTCAGGATCTGCAGCCATGATGCAGTATTGGGCCTGCCAGAATCAACATTCGGATTGATGCCCGGTTTGGGAGGCATTCAACGGTTTGCCCAACTGGCCGGCAAATCAAGAGCCGTGGAATATGTTTTGCGGGGCTGTACATTTCCGGCTTCCGACGCGCTGGAGATGGGTCTGGTCGACCTGACTGTACCCCGCTCAGAACTTCTCAACGCCTGCCATGATCTGATCTTTCATCTTCCCGGGGTCTACGACCGCGAATTGAGGGAACTGACGCTTCGTAATTTCCGAAGGATCAAAGAATCAACCGGGGTGATCAACAGAAATTGTAATGAGCTTAAAACAAACGACAAATGACCAGCGTGAACCGATCTGAAGGAGGTCTTGCAGCCATTACCGGCAGCGGTTCCTATCTGCCGGGGCCTCCTGTTCAGCCTGATCAGGTCGATCGCTACCTCGGGGAACTCACTGCCGCACCGCCAAGGGTTATTCGTTGGTTCAACCGCATCAGGCCATTGATGCAGGAACTTGTTGAAGTCGGGTTCTATCATTTTGCAGTAGATCCGGTTACACGGCAGTTCACCGACGACAATGTGACCATGGCGGTCAAAGCGGCACGGAAAGCCCTTGAGGATGCCTGTATTGCTCCCGGTGATATTGATTTTATTGCCTATGGCAGTCCGCACCAGGATCAGATGCCAACTGCAAGTGTCCGGATCCAGGAGGCGCTCGGTATTGAACACTGTGCCGAGATCTCCGTACATGCAAACTGTACCTCAGCTTACAAAGCTCTGATGCTGGGATGCGACATGATCCGGAACGGCAGGTACAAGACTGTCCTGGTGATCTCCGCCAACATCTCCTCTTCAGAACTGGTAGCCGAATACTATAATCAGCCGCTTATTACCAGGGAATCGTTGTTTCTCCGTTATTTCCTGAGCGACGGGGCTGCCGCGCTGGTGCTTCAAGCGGTGCCACCGGATTACAGGGGGTTGGTCGTCGAGGATACCTACATCGAATCTGTCGGAGGGAAAAAGCCCTCTGCCATGGGCAATCAAAGGCCTGCCTACTTTATGAATCCTAAGAAAGAGTTTGAATCGGGGTACCACCATCTGTCACAACTTTTCCAGGAAGAATTGCGGGCAAATTTTCATGACCCCGATGGATCGGTGTTCGTTAAAGGGCTTCGGAGAATGCTTACAAGGCACCCCGTTGATCTGAAAAAGATCCGCTTTTTTCAGGTCAATTTTCCTTCGAAACACATCTCCGGACTGGTCATGGATGAGTGTGAAGCGCTTGGCATTGACCGCGAGACCCTCTACACCAAAATGCAGACTATGGGCTATATCGGCCCTCCGATGGCGCTTCTGTGCCTCGATAAAATAAGGAAGGAGGAGCATCTTATTCCCGGTGATATCATCCTGAGTTTTGTCACCGAAGTCAGCAAATTTATGCAGGCGGGATATATTCTGAAACAGCGGTAACCTTTTGTTTCATTATTGATTGAATGACTGATTGATAATTGACAATGGACAATGGATAATTGACAATGGAAAATTAAAAATTGAAAATTGAGAACGAGAAAAATTTAATCGCTAATCCCTATTCGCTACTTTGAATTTTGAATTCCTCCAAAAAATACACCCTGTTCCTCATTTCTCCCCGGCAGCGGTTCATCAACTACCCGGCGCACAGCGAACTTGCCCGGATGTTTGGAAAACGGCGGCTGATGATCCCTTTGGCGCTTCCCACCGTAGCGGCACTGACTCCGGATCACTATGAGATCCACATTTATGATGAGGAGGTAGAGGATCTGCCGCGGAATATCAAACCCGATATCGTGGGAATAACCACCCTTGCCGCTACATCTGTCAGGGCATCCGAACTCGGAGACCGTTTCCGGTCACTTGGATCAAAAGTCGTTTTTGGCGGACCCTATGCTTCTTATAACACCGCCGAAATGCTGAAACATGGCGACAGTGTTGTAGTCGGTGAGGCTGAGGGAAAATGGGAAGAATGCCTGCGCAATTTTGAATCGGGGGCCATGAGACAAATCTATGATGCTCCCGGTTTCACCGACTATAAGGTTCAAAAAGCGCCTCGATGGGATCTGGTAAACATGAAACGCATTTTTCAGGTCGCCATCCAGGTTTCCCGGGGGTGCCCGTTCAACTGCGATTTCTGCCTTGTCTCAAAAATCTTCGGAAGGAAGATGCGCTATCGTGAAATCAGTAACGTAGTTGAGGAAATAAAAGCAGCGCCTTCCAGGTATTTTTTCTTTGTCGATGACAACCTGACCATCAACAAACGTTATGCGAAGGAGTTGATGAAAGCCATCATCCCGTTGAAAATCTCCTGGGGATGCATGTGCAGCCTCGATGTAGCCACCGATGAAGAACTCCTCCGGCTGATGGCTGAAGCAGGGTGTTTCAACATTCTGATCGGATTTGAATCGCTCAATCCCGACAGCCTCGACCATGCGCAAAAGCATCATAACAAAGGCGGAACCATCTATGCAGAAGCCATTAGAAAAATCCATGCTGCTGGGATCCACATAAACGCCAGTTTTGTTGTTGGTTTCGATAACGACACCCTGGAAGAATTTGACCGCATCTTTGCTTTCACCCTGGAGCATCACCTTCCCAATGTAAACCTTCACCTGCTGAACGCTCCTCCCGGAACAGTTTTGTTTGAGCGGTATCAAAAAGAGGGGCGGATTCCCGATTGCGATACCGAGCTGGGGGTTGGTCATTTTCCTACGCTTCACTATATGAATATGTCGCAGATCGGGATCTTCGACAAGTATATGGAAACCGTGACCCGTCTTTACTCCTACCCCGTCATCAGGGACAAAGGAACGGCGCTCCTCGGCAATGGCGCATTCATCCGGGAAGGGGGAACCATCCCGGCTATAACCAAAATGAGGCTTTCCTGGATAACCGTAAAGGAGTACGTTTTTACCCGCGACCGCGACCGACGGCTCCTGTTCTGGTTCATCCTGAAGCTTATCCGGCAAAAAAAAGTCGCCATCGATAAAGGCCTCGGGTTTCTGTTGTCCATGCTGGGCTACCATCGACACATCCGGAAAAACTGGAAAAATATGGATTTCTACCGAAAGATGATTTTACAACAGGACCAGGGACCCTGGAAAGTGAATATTTAATGAAACAGATACATCATATCGGGATCATTGGTGAAGGAAAGATGGGAAGCTCCATTTGCCAGTACCTGCTGGATTTTCCATTCACACTTACCTGGCTTTGCAATCCTGATGCCGATATTGCAACGATTAAAAAGCAAATGATCAGGCGGGCCGAACGTTCCCGGAAGTTGGGAATTATTGATGATCCCTCGTACCAGAGAATCATTAAAACAACCGTTACCGTTGATCCTGCTGCCCTTGCCGACTGCGATCTGGTCATTGAGGCTGTACCTGAAGATCTGGCCCTGAAACAACAGTTATTCAAAACCCTCGACCGAATTGTTAAACCCGGATCTATCCTCACAACCAACTCCTCATCGTTCATCCCGTCGACTCTTGCGCCCGACCCCCGACGACTGAAAACCATGGCAGGTCTGCACTTTTTTTATCCCGTATCCCTGAAAAACATCGTCGAAGTCACCCTGGCCGATCAAGCCGGCGAAGAAACACGGTCCGTCCTCGAGCATTTTCTCGACCAGATCGGCCGGCATTATCTGCTTCTCGGTGAACGAACCAGTTTTGTTCTGAACAAAATCTGCCTCGATGTTCAGGTTGAAGCCCTGCGGATCGTGACGGATGGACATTGTACCCGTCTCCAGATGGATAAACTGGTAAAAACGAAACTTTTCACTTTTGGCATCTTCGATTTTTGCGACAGCGTTGGTTTGGATACCATGTTGATTTCGGTGCGAAATTATGTAAACAGCTATTCCGATAAAGCTTATTATCAACCCTTTATCAGTGAACTCAGCAACCTTGTAAATGCCGGGAAAAAAGGCCAGAACAGTGGAGAAGGATTCCATGTTTATCCGGTCGACTGGGATTCCGTGACCCTTCCGGAAACCGGTGAAGAGATCATCGGATACCTGCGTCAGATTTGGTTGTCCTCGGTCAGGCGTTTCACCGTTCAATCCCGCCTTCCGATCGGGGATATGAATTTTGCCGTCAGGGAATATTTCGGAATGGAGCAGGGACCTTTCGATCTGGCAAAATAGTCATCGGATTTGAATTTTCTTTCCTTATTTTTGTTGAAAATTCCTCCACATGAAAAAGGTAACATTTATGCTTTTCATCCTGACTGGCATTGTTGCTGCAGCGCTTATGGTATTTAAGCCCGCCACAGTTTCAGGATCTGAAGATCGGCTTTTCCCGGATCCCTCAACAACAATCCCCGACAGTGTTTTTTCGGTCTTTCAGAAATCATGTATGGATTGTCATTCAGATGATGGCAGCGCCATGGCCCGGGGAAAGGTGAATTTTTCGAAATGGGAAACTTATGATGCCGCGAAAAAAGTAAAGAAGGCCGGGGCAATCTGTGAAGAGCTCTCGGATGGTTCGATGCCTCCGAAAGGATGGAAGAAAAACAATCCTGATGATGTTCCGTCACAGACTGAGGTAACCCGGGTATGTAATTGGGTAAAATCAATCAAATAAATTAACGGATGGTTGAAAAGGTGGTGGTGACAGGGATGGGAATGATTTCATCCCTGGGATTCACTTTGGAAAGTAACTGGAAGAACCTGGTCGAAGGGAGAAGCGGGGTTCATACAATCTCACGATTCGATGCCTCCTCTTTGGCGACCCGGATTGCGGCTGAAGTCTCTCCCGGGTTCGATGAGTTTTCAAGGGATTACATTAAAAAAAGACAGGCAGGCCAGATGACGCGGGTGACAAGGATGTGTGTCACGGCCTCTAAAATGGCGGTTGAAGATGCATCAATCGATTTTGATGCTACCGACCGGCGGCGGTGTGCTGTAATCATGGGGGTAGTAAATACCGGAAATTCCAGTGTCGAAAAGGATACCACCCTCCAGAATTTCGTGTTCAAAAACATGTCCAACTCGATGCCTGCCTGGATTTCGATGGAATACCGGCTTAACGGGCCCAGTTTCTCGGTGAATACGGCATGTGCCTCATCCGCCTATGCACTGGCGCTTGGTTTTGATCTGATCCGCCAGGGGAAATGCGATATCGTGATATGCGGAGGGGCTGATTCCATTGTGAATCCGGAAGAGATCTCCGGTTTTAATGCGCTGTATGCGCTCTCAACTTCCAACGACCTGCCCGAACAGGCCAGCAAACCATTTTCCCGTGATCGCGACGGCTTCGTGATCGGTGAAGGAGCCGGTGTTATCATCCTCGAATCATTTTCCCATGCAGTTGGCCGTAATGCAAAGATCCATGGTGAATTTGCCGGGTACGCCACCACCAGCGAGGGATACAATATCATGGCGCCCGCTGCCGACGGGGAAGGAATGGCCTATACCATGCGTGAGGCCATTGCT
Source organism: Alphaproteobacteria bacterium (assembly GCA_009928665.1). Lineage (GTDB taxonomy): Bacteria > Bacteroidota > Bacteroidia > Bacteroidales > FEN-979 > CAIVAT01. Next base: position 36,544 of record SACF01000019.1, on the reverse strand, counting down.
AATGCGGGAATTGAAGCCGGCGAAGTGGGTTATATCAATGCCCATGGAACATCCACCGAATTGAACGACCGATATGAAACCTTTGCCATTAAAAAGGTGTTCGGTGACCTTGCCGGTAAGATCCCCGTTTCCTCTTCCAAATCGATGATCGGTCACACGATCGGTGCAGCCGGGTCGATAGAAGCCATCATCACGGTCATGGCGCTCAGGGAGGGCATTCTACCTCCCACCATTAATTACCGGTTGCCGGATCCCGACCTGGATCTCGACTATATCCCCCATATCGCCCGGGTCACTGAAGCCCGCGTTGCCCTTTCGAATTCCTTTGGATTCGGTGGGCACAACGCGACCCTCGTTTTTAGGAAATACCCTTCCTAAAATTCAAAAAATAAGTATTTTTGCACAAAAGTTAGAACCATGGCCTTGATAACGGATAAGACCCGGGATGAAGTTCGGGAGATCGTGTTTGATTTTTTTGCAGAAGAGTGCGAGGTTGATAAACAAACGATCCATGATGGCACCAACATCATCAAAGACATCGATGGCGACTCCCTCATGTTCCTCGAATTGATTGAGATCTTCAAAAAAAAATACAACCTGGATATTGAGCTGAAAGTGATCGGAAAATACGCCGTCAAACACCCAGTGACCACTATTGGTCAACTGATTGATATGCAGATGCTGATCATTGAACACGAGAACCATTTACTCGAACTGGAACGATAACCAATCCCCTCATCGTGCAGGAAACCCCGATTATCTTTGTTTTTCCGGCTTTCCCAAACGAATTGACCGATCCTCACGGGAAAAACGTACCGGGTTTCGGGGATCATTTTCAAACCCTGCTCGACGCGGCTGTAAAATCAGGTCTAACCGGTTTGCCGCATAACTTCTTCACCGGGACATTCCTGACACAGGATGAACTCCTGACGCAATTTATAAGCTACATATACAGTTGTGCGGTTTCCGAAACGCTCCGGTCAAATAATTTCACACCGGTCATATCGGCAGGCTACAGCATGGGAATCTACGCTGCACTCTTTGATGCCGGATCGATCACCTTTGTCGACGGAATTGAACTGATCCGGTGTGCTTACCATTCGTTGGCGCCGGTAAGCAGGGACCCCGGTTCAGGAATGATCACGGTGATCGGGCTTAGTCGGGATGACCTCGGATACCTTATAAAACAAAAAAAGCTCCGGTGCAGGATCATCAATGAAAATGCCCCCTTTTCATTTTCCCTCTCCGGCCGGTCATCCGACCTCAGCCTCCTTGCAGATACGGCACGGAACGAAGGCGCCTTACACGTCAGATTCCTCGGGGTCAGACTCCCCTATCACGCTGCATTTGCAGAAACCGGCGCCCGGAAATTTATGGAAGAAACAGCCGGTATCCCCTTCGTCAGACCTGCAAATCCCGTCATCTCCCTGATCGACCAGTCCCTGTTGACCGATCCAGAATCCATGCGGGCCGAAACGGTACGTAACCTTTTCACGCCGCTTAACTGGCATCATACCATGCTAAAAATACACGAATTGCACCCCGGCTGCAGGTTTGTCGAATGCGGCTTTCCTACCGGACTGCCAAAGAATGCGAAATTTGTAGCGGGTGGCCTTCGGTTTTATTCTTTTCAGGATTTTTGCGGTAATAAATTGATGCTTTCCTGAACTCATCCGGCGCCAGGAAAACGCCGCACCGTCAGATTACATCAGTACCCTTTTTAATCAGCCACAGGGATCCCACCCGGGCATGAAACGCTTCATAGGGTAAGGCGGTTTTCATCACGGCATTGAAAAAATTGTACTTGCGGTAATCCGGATCCACGATCTGTTTCCTGACCTGATTGTAAAACACGGTTCCGGGCATGGGAGTCAGTATGGTATACCCAGCGTAGACCACCCTGTTCCGGTCGGCATATTCGGCAAGCGCATCAAAATCTTTTTCCGTGTAGTCGGTCGGGATAACATAATTACCCCGTACACTGATCCCGTTTTCCTCGAAGACCTTAACCGCCACCTGGTTATCATAAGCCGGCGAGGCTTTGCGATATCTCTTCAACTCCTCGTCCCTGAAGGATTCAAAACCACAAATAACGACCTTCAAACCGCCTTGTGCCAGGATTTTTATAATATCGGGACGCCGTGCCACAACATCAGCCCGGATGTCCATCACAAACTCCTTACGGATCCCCTCCGCTCCGATCCTGCGAAACAATTCGACCATGAATTCTTCGTCGACCACGGTGTTGGCATCGGCAAACCGTACAACCGGATACTCATCAAGGGTTTTCAGCTCGGCGATCAGGCTGTCGATGGTTCGTTGATAATATTTTCCGCGAAACTGGGTCCAAATTGAGCAAAAAGTACACTTATAGGGACATCCCAGCGAAGTAAAAAGATAGGTTGTAGGCCAGGGATTGTTTCCGACCCGGTAGGTATCGATCCACCGCTTCAGATGGGTGCGGTCGGGCATTAGATAGTCGGGGCCGGCAGGGTCGACCGGACGCGGGATTCCTTTCGTCTTCCTCAATCCCTCCGGTGTGTTGATCAGTATCCCGGGAACCGTTTCCGGCGAACGCCCCGACTCCAATGCCCTGATCAATTCCCGGAAGATGTGGGCACTTTGACCGGGAATCGTGATGTCGACCGCAAGATCGGTAAAATCGCGCGGACACAGCGTGGCATGAAGCCCCCCGGCAACAGTCCGTATCCGGGGATCGCATCGTTTCACAATCCGGCAGATCTCAACGCTGGCATCAAATTCTGAGGTTATGGTGGTGACTCCGACTACTTCTGGTCTGTATTCCCGCACCAGGCGGGTGATTAACAGTTCCAGCGAAAGATTTTCAGGAACCAGATCGTATTCTCCCTTGATATCGAACACCGTCACATCGTGATCTGCCACGGCTGCGGCCACGGTTAGTAATCCCAACGGGGGACCGATCAGCTTCTTGTGAATGAACCGTTTTGCCGCTTCGGGGGCGTATTTCAGGATGGCGTTCTCAGTGGATCGGGGTGGATTGACGAGGAGGATTTTCATAGATTCCGGACCTGCCTGCGAAAATAGCATTTTTAAGGCAACCGGTCAGACCCTTCATCTACCCCCTGTTGATTTTATTTTGTTATTTTTGCATAAAGGAATCTTTTATCCCGGGATCCACCCATCATGCACGCTTCTCAAAATGATTGATAATAAACTAATTAAGAAACGGTTTTCGGATCTCAGGTGTTGCGTGATCATTCCGACTTTTAACAACGACCATGCTCTGGCCACCGTACTCGACGGGGTTTTACAATACCTGGATGATGTCATTGTGGTAAATGATGGTTGTACCGATCAGTCCGATACAATTCTCACTGGGTATAAACAGATCCGGGTGATCCGGGTCCCTGACAACCGGGGCAAGGGATGGGCGTTGCGGCTTGGATTTGGCCTTGCATGCAGTATGGGATTCCGATATGCAATCACCATCGACAGCGACGGCCAGCACTTTGCCGATGACCTGCCTTTGTTTCTCGAGGTCATTGAACAGAATCCCGGTGCATTGGTTCTCGGAGCCAGGAATATGACCCAGGAAGAGATTCCGGGGAGTAGTAATTTCGGCCATAAATTTTCGATTTTCTGGTTCCGGATCGAAACAGGTATAAATGTTCCCGACGTACAGACCGGATACCGTTTGTATCCGCTCGAATCCCTCGAAAAGATCACCCGGGTGGTTTCACGCAAATACGAGTACGAAGTAGAAATTCTCGTCAGGCTGGCATGGATGGGAGTGAAAATCCTGTCGGTTCCTGTCAGGGTCTACTACGCACCCAGGGAGCAACGGGTGACCCACTTCAGGAAAGTTCGCGATTTCACGCGGGTAAGTATTGCCAACACCATTCTGGTTTTTGTCGCGTTGTTGTGGGTACGGCCATTCGCTTTTCTGAAATCACTCAGAAAAAAATCTTTCAGGGATCTCTTCACGGAATATATTGTGAACAGCGGCGACTCCAACCTGAATCTTGCCTTATCCGTCTCTCTGGGTCTTTTCATCGGTGTCATGCCGATATGGGGATGGCAGATGATGGCAGCCTTCGGCCTCGCCCAGGCCTTTAAGCTTAATAAATTTATTGCAGTCGCCGCCTCCAACATCAGCATCCCCCCCGTGCTGCCGCTGATCATCTTCCTGAGCTATATTGCCGGCGGATGGATCCTGGGACTGAATACATCGGCCATGGAATATGATTCCGGTATCGGATTGCAATGGATCAAAGAGAACCTGATCCAATACCTGATCGGAAGCCTGATCCTGGGCGTTGCACTGGTTCTCGTGCTGGGACCGATAACCTATATTTTACTTACCCTGTTCCGTAAAAAGAATGTCTGACCTCCTCATTCAAATATTCCTGTTCTTCCGGAAAAAGAGGATCCTGTTTTACCTGTTGTTTACCGTTACCCTGGCGCTTATGGCCTGGTACGCGGCAGGGATCCGTTTCGAGGAGAATATTACCGGGACCATCTCAGCCGGTGATAAGCAGGATCAGACAGGATACGTCGTTTCACATCTCAGTCAGGCGGATAAGATCATCGTGGCATTTTCCCTCACCGATTCCGCTTCCCCGCCTGATCCTGACCGGCTTATCCTGGCAGGAGAGGCGCTGACGGATTCATTAAACCATCGATTCGATTCCACACTGGTCCGCTCGGTAATATTCAGGGCATCCGAAGCGAATGTCAGGTCAATGATGGAACTGGCCCTCCGGCACCTGCCAGGTTTCCTCGAGGATCGCGATTACCTCCGGATCGATTCGATGTTGTCGGACCGGGCTGTTGAGAAAGCGATGGCGGCCAATTTCAGGATACTCTCCTCTCCTGCCAGCATGGTATTGAAAGAGCGGGTTTCGCGGGATCCGCTCGGAATTTCGAACCTGGCGCTGGTTAAACTTAAATCCCTGCAGGCGGGAACTAATTTCGATCTTTACGACGGCTGCGTGTTTACGAAAGACCGGCGACACCTGCTGGTGTTTATCAATCCTGCCAATCCGCCCAGTGAAACCTCGGTAAACGGACGGCTTATCGATGGTCTTGAGGAGATAACGAACGGCATCCGGGAGCAGGACGGTTCCATAAACATAACCACTTTCGGTTCCGCTGTCATAGCGGTTGCCAATGCACGGCAACTGAAAACCGACATCATGGTCACCCTAACGCTTTCGTTCGGATTGATCTTTATCCTGGTCGGGTGGTATTTCAAGGATTTCCGTACCCGGTTACTCGGTTTGCTTCCTGCCGTTTTCGGCGCCGGACTGGCGCTGGCCCTTCTCTCACTTTTCCAGGGAACGATCTCTGCAATTTCACTGGGCATCGGAGCCGTGATCCTGGGCCTTATCGTCGATTATGCCATGTACTTTATGAACTGTTACCGGCAGTCGGGCGATATTCGTTCTACCATCCGCGATATGGCACACGTAATTGTAATCTGTGCCGTGACCACCATCGGCGCCCTTTTATGCCTTACGTTTCTCGATTCAACCGTCCTGCGCGACCTAGGTTGGTTTGCCCTGCTGAGTGTGGCCGGGGCAGCCCTGTTTACCTTGTTAATCCTTCCCCAGTTCATTCACCTGGTCCCTTTAAAGCAACCGGAAGCGAAGGGGAAAAATTTCATCGACCGGATGGGGGCTTACCCCTATCATCAAAATAAATGGCTCATAGCGGGACTTCTTATCGCTGCCGTTGTCAGCATTTTTTTCGCCCGCCATGCCGGTTTCGAAACCCGGATGAGTTCGATGAATTTTATGACCCCGGCTTTGAAAAAAGCCGAATCAGACCTTGACCGGATCACCAATTATAAGCTGAAAAACATTTTCATGGTCGCTACCGGCGCAACGACAGAAGAGGCGCTGCGCAGGCATGACCGACTGAAAACTGCCATACAGCAACTTTCAGGAGATTCCGTGATCAGGGAAATTTCAGATGCCGGACCGCTGCTGATCTCCGACTCCCTGCAGAAAATACGAATCGGGAAATGGAATTCGTTCTGGACAACAGAGAGAAAAAAGAGTCTGAAAAAAACGATTGCCGCTGCCGCTGTTAAAGCTGGTTTCCGGAATGATGCATTTGTACCCTTCACCGAATATATCGATTCCAGGTTCACTACATTTACTCCGGCATCCATGGATGCGGGAATCAAGACGATTCTGGCCGACTGGCTCAATGTTGGGACTGACAGGGTACTTGTACCGACCATTCTCAGGGTGAAGGAACCCGACCGGGAAAAGGTTTACCGGAATCTGAAGCCCGACGGGACTTTCGTGATGTTCGACCGACAATCGCTGACTGAGAAAATGGTGGAAGGGGTTAAAAGCGATTTCAACAGGCTGGTCACCTATTCCATGATCTTCGTCACTTTATTGCTCATCCTCTCTTACGGAAGAGTAGGACTGGGATTGATGGCTGCATTGCCGATGTTCGGAAGTTGGTTGATCACCCTGGGTTTTATGGGGATTACGGGGAGCACCTTCAACATCTTCAACATTATCCTATCCTCCTTTATTTTCGGATTGGGTGTTGATCACAGCATCCTTATTATGCGAGGATTGCAAAGATCCCTGAAATATGGTGGCGACGAAATGGCTTCTTACCGGGTCTCGGTGATCCTCTCATCCGGCGCAACACTTTTTGGCGCTGCCTCTATGTTTCTGGCCCGTCATCCAGCGCTGCATTCCATTGCCCTGATCTCGTTGATTGGCATGATCACCGTCGTGCTGATTTCCTTTACCATCGAACCATGGATCTTCAACAAGCTGATCCTTGAACGAAGCCGCCGGAATAAGTTCCCCGTCACGGTTCGCGTCTTTATCAAAACCATAGTCACCTGGGGAAACATTGTGCTGATCGCCATTGTGATGATGATCATCGGTACCATTATCAGGTTTTTATTCCCGGTTTCCGGAAAAATGAAAGAACGCCTCTTCCACAACCTTTTTTCGGCATTGACAAAAGCCTATATTGCTTTTACTTTTGCCTTCGACCGGAAACTGATCAATGAACCGGGTGAAAGGTTTGACAAGCCGGCCATTATCATCGCCAATCATCAAAGCCTGATCGAAACCCCGGCATTTTTACGGCTCCATCCCCGGATGATCATTCTCACAACAAGTTGGGTCTGGCAATCTCCGGTATTCGGGCCGATCGCGCGGCTTGCTTCCTTTTTCAATGTGGACAATGGGATTGATAACATCTTGGAACCTCTTCGGAAGAAAGTCGGGGAAGGATTTTCGTTGCTGGTCTTTCCGGAGGGACATCGCTCCCGTGATCAGCGGATACAACGGTTTCACAGGGGGGCATTCTACCTGGCCGAAAAACTTCAGATCGATATCCTGCCCATACTGGTTTTCGGTTCCGGCGATTTCCTTCCCAAGGGTCAGTTTTGGGGCCGTCCGAACAGTCTGAGGATGAAGATCCTGAACCGGGTCCCGTACGATGATCCATCATTCGGAACAGATTACCGCGAACGGGCAAGGAACTTCAGGCAGTTTTTTATCCGGCATTTTGAGGCATTCAGGTCTGAAGAAGGTGATGCCCATTATTACCGGCGAACCGTTGCCCTTAATTATACCCTTAAAGGTCCGGTGTTGGAGTGGTACACCAAAACAAAACTCCGGCTTGAAGGAAATTATGAACAGTACAACCGGCTGTTGACACGCGAAGGCCGGATTTATGACCTGGGTTGCGGATATGGATATATCGCTTATATGCTGATGATGACAGGTCCTGATAGAACCATTACGGGCGTGGATTATGACCCGGAAAAGATCGCTGTGGCGTCAAACAACTTCAGCAAAAATGAACGGATCTCATTCCACTGTTCCGATGTTACAGAATTTGATATTGCCCCTGCTATTGGATTTATACTGAGTGATGTACTTCATTATATGATCCCGGAAAAACAGGATGAACTGCTCAGAAAATGCCTGAAAAATCTGAATCCGGGAGGAATAATTCTGATAAGAGAAGCCGACGCCGATCTGAAAAAGAGGCATGAAAGATCAAAACTGACAGAATTTTTTTCAACCCGTACCGGATTCAACCTGACGCCTACTGCCGACAAGGTTCTTTATTTCACAACCGCAAACCGGATCGACGCCATCGCACGGGAATTCGGTTTGAAACTCCAGGTCGTGGATTCCAAACACTTTACCTCCAACAACCTGTTCCTGATCAGAAAGTGATTGCTAACCCTCACGGGTAGTCTCAACCGGCGTCTCCTCCTTTGGCGGAGCCTGCGATTTGCCTGATTTATTGCCGAAACTGACCCTGATGAAACCGAATGCGCCCGAAACGGTGGCATCATTCTTCTTGAACAGGGAGATCATATCGCGAAGGGCAAATCCAAGCTGCCAGGTCGAATTTTCATTGCGAACCGGGAAGAATGAGACACCAAAAGGCAGATTGGTACCAACTTTCCCGCCGGAAACCACGCCCATGGATAATTGAACCCATTTTGCAGGGTCATAATGACACCCGATACCGCCAATGATCTTTTCATAGGTTCCGGGCACATTTTTTTCGAGGGGTACATAAATATCGCCGCCGATTTCAATTTTCGGATTAAATCTGAAGCTGGCCCCTCCCCTGAAGTGCATCGGAAGATTCACCTTCTTTTTTTCTACACCGGTCCATAAATTCGGATCATTGGGTGCATTGTCGGTCTGGATCAGTTCACCCTGTTCAAAGATGTTGTAGTTGCTCATTCCTGAAGTCTCAATTTTCCAGACAGATGTGTTGTTTCCGTTATAAACATTTCCGTTCCAGTTAATAAATCCTATGTCGTTCAGGGCCAATGCTATTTTCAGCTTTTCCTTGATCAGGAAAGTAAATCCGATATCGAACCCGATCCCGTCGCCAACCCGTTTCAGGCCGTTACCACTAACCTGCGATGGTGTCGGCGTATCGTAATCCACATCGAATAGCGGGCTTAATGCAGTATATGCCTTCAGATCGGTACCCTTCTGAATGTATTGATAACTCCCGTATCCTGCCAGGTACTTGATACCGATCCCGCCATACCATTTGAAATTTTCTTTATCGATAATGATCCTGCCATACCCGAAATTATATTCACGGTACCACAGAAAATGCAGGTAGGATCCGTTATATACATCATTCGCCCACCTCGGATTCGTACTGTAACCGATGGTGTCGCCTGTCGATACCGACAAACTGTCGAAATAGGGATCGTTATACCCCAGGAACAGAAAGTCGGCCGCTTTGTCGTTTAATACGGTGTTCCATAATGCCCTGTCCCTGATGCTGATGGCAAATCCACCTGCCTTTTCATGCTGAAAAGAAAATCCAAACCAGGTAATTGCTGCCTGAGCCCACAACAGGCTGTTGGTAAAATCCTTGGCAGCCTGCTGACGTTCGGCCATTGTAAGATGATCTTCATTGCTGAAGAGGTCGTTAAGTACCTGCTTTTTAGTCAGTGGTTCTGAATAGATCGACATTCCCGTTTCAAGAAATCCGATGTTGAACCGGTGGTCATCCCAAGTCCATCCCAGGTTGGCGGGATTGATTCCCAGACACTGGTAATCGGTCAGAAATGTGGTTGAGTATCCGCCACCGGTGGCATTGAATGAACTGATCTCAAGCTGACTGAAGGCTGAGAAGCCCGCCAGCAACAACATAAAGGTTAAAATCGTTTGTTTTCTCATGACGGTTTGTTTTAATGGGGTTTCAAATATATGAAATGAAAAAACGAAAAACAAATCAGGAACATATGAGCCTGCCTTTAAAGCCATTTTCTCAATGACTGTTTCTTTGACCACCGGGCAGAATCTGTTCAAAGTATCCGCTTCACGCGACTTTTCATAACTTTGCCGGTCAATCACTATTTTCACTTCCCGGATGAAAAAAAATAAAGTCATCATCATTGGTTCCGGATTAAGCGGCCTGCTGAATGGCTGCATCTTAAGCCGGGAAGGCTTTGAGGTGACGATCCTGGAAAAGGAGCCTGAACCGGGAGGAAATTTAAAGACCTTCAGATACAAGAACCACGAATTCGAGACCGGGGTCCATTATGCCGGCTCACTCGGACCCGGACAGGTTTTAAACCGATACTGGAAATATTTCGGTCTCACCGACCGGATCCGTGTAAGAAGGCTTGATCAGAACGGGTTTGATCATATTCTGATCGGAACGGAAGAATTTCAACACGCCCAAGGTCTTGACAAATTTTCGGCCATACTTGAACCTCTTTTCAGGAATGCCACAAAAGGACTGGACCGATATGTAAGTGCCCTCCGGGAAATTGCCTCGGCCTTCCCCTTATATAACCTTGAATTGCCTGCCGGTCACCGGGAAATTCAGTATGCCGCTCAAAGTGCGCGTTTGTTTTTCACCGAACTCGATGAATGGAAATCCTTTAATGACCCATCTGTAAGCATGGGTTCGGTACTTGCCGGGAACAACTTCCTGTACGCCGGATCTCCTGTGACACCGCTGCATGTTTCATCCCTGATCCACCACTCCTTTATTTCGGGAGCCTACCGGTTCGTCGGGGGCAGCGGGCAGATCGCAACCATCCTGGCCGATCAGGTCCGGTTGAACGGGGCGAAAATTATCACCTCCGGCGGGGTCGTCTCCATCGATTACCACGATGGAAACTTCCAGGTTAAAACAGTCAGCGGAGAGATCTTCCGGGCCCCGTTACTGGTATCTTCCCTGCATCCGGCCATGACGCTTTCCATGCTGAATCCACTGTTATTAAGGCGTTCGTACCGGCAACGGATCGAATCGCTCGCCGGTACAGTCTCCTCCTTCATACTTTTTCTGACTATGAAACCCGGGACTTTCCCTTATTTCAATTATAACGTGTATTACCACAAAAACGCGAATGTGTGGACTGAATCGGAACTCACGGGCGACGCGTGGCCGGCAATGTACCTGCTCTCCATGGGGTGTAACGGAAACGATCAGAAATTTGCGGATGTCGTGACCCTGATGACCTATATGAAATTTGAAGAAGTGAAGAAATGGGAATATACCGGTTCCGGGAAGCGGGGCAGTGAATACCTCGACTTCAAAAACGACCGGGCTCTGCGATTACTTGACCTGGCCGGCAAACAATTTCCCGGACTGATCCATGCCATTGATCACATCACCATTTCCACCCCTCTGACTTATCGCGATTACACAGGGATACCGGAAGGTTCTCTATACGGTATCGCGAAAGATTTTACCCGGCCTGAGCTTACCACACTGACGGCCAGAACCAAAGTGCCCGGACTCTATTTTACGGGGCAGAACACCAACCTCCACGGTTTACTGGGAGTCACCATCGGCTCTGTGCTGACATCGGGCGAGATCATCGGCCTGGATCATCTTCTCGGGAAAATTAAAAATTGTTGAAATGAAAAGAAGATGGACTTACCGGCTTCTGGTCATCACCGGCATCCTGATTCTGTTAGTGCTGGCTCTGGTACTGACCTTCAACCTGATTACCCGGATTGATTACCCGGTGCCTCAGGATGAAAGAGCCCTTCAACTGAAGGTTGAAAATCCCGAACCCGATTTCTTCACTATCGGACCGAACTGGCTGAAGAAAAGCGAGTCGGGTCTGTGGGAAATGTATATCGAAGGAAAACCATTTGACCGGGGTGTCATCAATGGAAAGCTGTCAAGGAGCCTGATCGAATTTCAGGAACAGGCCTTTATCGACCGCATACGCCAGATCATCCCTTCGGATGCATACCTCCGGTTCCTGAAATATGCAATTTACTGGTTCAACCGCGATCTGGATCAGCACATTCCCGAAGAGTTCAGACTCGAAATTTTCGGGATCTCTTTCGCTGCATCCGATCGGTTTTCCTTTATCGGTAACGCATACCAGCGCATATTGAACTACCATTCTGCGCATGATATCGGTCACGCCCTGCAGGACCTGAGCATGGTCGGGTGTACCAGCTTCAGTGTCCGCGATGGCATGTCGTCGGCGCAATCCCTTTTGATCGGCCGGAATTTTGATTTCTATTCCGGGGATGACTTCGCGAAAAACAAAATCATCCTGTTTGAAAAGCCTGACAACGGTCACGCCTTTATGATGATCACCTGGGGGGGAATGGTCGGCGCGGTATCCGGGATGAACGAGCAGGGACTTACGGTTACCATCAATGCAGCGAAATCAAAGATCCCCGGATCAGCCCGCACCCCGATCTCAATCCTTACCCGTGAAATACTCCAATATGCTTCCACCATCCGCGAAGCCTATGCCATTGCCTCAAAACGGGAAATTTTTGTCTCTGAATCAATCCTGGTGGGATCAGACAAAGACAACGCCACGGCGATCATCGAGAAATCGCCCGACAAAATGGCCCTGGTGATGACCCAAAACGATTATATCACATGCACAAACCACTTTCAATCAAAAATTTATGCAAACGATCCCCGTGCAGCTCAGGACCGGCGGGAAAGCCCTTCCGTATACCGGCAACGCAGGCTGGTTCAGCTGATCAACGACCATTCACCGCTGACCGTGGAAGAGATGGCCTTGATATTGCGTGACCGGCAGGGCCTTAATGGGAAGGAAATCGGCATGGGCAACGAAAAAGCCGTAAACCAACTGATCGCGCATCATTCCGTCATTTTTATGCCCCGGCAGCGATTGGTCTGGGTAAGCACGCAACCCTGGCAACTTGGATCATATGTATGTTATGACCTGTATAAAATTTTTCGTAAATTTGCAGGCCTGCAGCACAAGATTGAAATTACTGAGACGGACCTGAGCATCGCTCCTGACCCCTTTCTTGAATCCGGTGAATACCATCGTTTCGTGCGGTTTCTGGAAATACGGAACAGGATCAGATCAGCGCTCCGTTCCGGCAATGTCGATCTTATGACCCGTTCTTTTATGGATCAGTTCCGGGCGACCAACCCGCTCAGTTTCGAGGTTTATGAACTGGCCGGTGATATCTTTTACAAAAAACACCGGTGGAATGATGCATGTCATGAATACCGGCATGCGTTGAGACTCGAGATACCACGGTGGCAGGAAAAAGAGAGGATCATTAAAAAGCTGGCAGATTGTGAGATCAAGGAATCTTGTAAATAAAAAATATAGTTACTGATCTGTTCAGAATGAAACCAGGTTGGTTTATACCGCCCCGGAAGCTTGTTTTTGAATGGATGAATAATCAATGAGGATACTCAAATCGACAAAAAAGAGTTAATATGAAGTTTAAATTAATATATCCACGCTGGGAAAAACTTGAAGGACAAACCATCTTTAACCTTCCGCCGCATGGTCCGGTTGTAATGGCAGCTGACCTTCCCGACGATGTCGAAGTAGATTTTACAGATGAAAATGTCGAAGCGCTCGTTATTGACGACAGCCCTGATTTTGTGGGCATCTCGATGATGCTCACCACCCAGGTCAGGCGGGGATGGGAGATAGCCAGCCAGTACCGGAAGCTTGGTAAAAAGGTAATTTTTGGCGGTATTTCGACCATGTTGCACGCGGAGGAAACGATGCAGTACGCCGACTCGGTTTTCCTTGGAGAGGTGGAGGGTCGTCTCAGTCAGGTTTTCAAGGATTTTCACGATAACAATCTGAAGAAAGTATACAATTTCATGAACAAGCCGCCCGAAATGAGCCTTATCGGGCCGGCCCGCCGCGACATCCTCAAAAAAGATTTATACTATCACAAAGGCTTCCGGATGGTCGACCTCTTCCACGCCTCCCGGGGGTGTATCTACGATTGTTACCCCTGCGCCGTGCGCTACCTCGGTGGTCGCGGGTTCCGGCCCCGTCCGATCGACCGGGTCGTTGAAGAACTTGCCCAGATGGACAATAACCGGCTCTTCATCGTGGATAATTCGCTCGCGCTCGATACCCAATGGGAAAAAGAACTTTTCAAAGCCATGATCCCGCTCAAGAAAAAATGGGTCAGCCATACCATCGAAGATAAAGACGAAGTGCTTGACCTTGCGGCACAAGCCGGCGCATGGTATGTGTATCAGGCTGTTTTCGACACTTCTGATTATATCCGGAACCGGATCAAACAGTACCACGATTACGGCATTGCCGTGGAAGGCACCATCCTTCTCGGGCTGGATAACCAGACTGAGGACGACATCAAAAGACTCATCGATTTCCTCCTCGAGATCGATCTTGACCTTGCCGAATTCACGGTACTGGCCCCGTTCCCCCACACAAAAGCTTACAGCGACCTGATAAAGCAGGGACGGATTTTCGATACCGACTGGAATCATTACAATGCCGGAAAGGTGGTTTACCACCCAAAACATATGTCGGCCGAACGGCTTGCCGAACTCTACCAGTACGCATGGGATACTTTTTATAAGGATGAGCCCCAGACCATGAAAATGTTCAACCTGATTAACCGGGTGGTTTCACGCGAAATTGCCGACGGAACCTTCACGCCCCGACGCCGTGACATCGCCGATCTGAGCTTCGGTAAAAAAGTGCCTAAAGTTGCATAAATCGATTTTAACTATCTTATTGATTCGAAATGGAGATTCATCCTTCCCTTAACAAATACATGGATTGCTACTATGACTTCCTGGGCCAATGGGACAGCCCTTCGCGCTGCGGATTGAAGATCGTCAAAAGGAAAGATGGAAAAATCCTTGCCATTGCCACCGAGATATACCGCCTCAATCCGGGAACTCCCGTCACCGAATGGTGCGCCCCGCTTGCAACACAGATCATGAAGGAGCAGAACTGCACACCCGGCCGGTTTATCTTCGTTGAGCATACACCCGATATGGGCAGTAAACTCGATTTTTATGATGAAACCTTTGACCTGGTATCATTTCAGGTTGCCGATGGTAAACTCACCAACCCCCAATGGAAAAGACTCAGCACTGCTGAAGTTGATGACTTGATGGCCGGATGATTTGGTACAGGGCCTGTATCGGGTTCCCGACGACTTTTTGATCCATGCGTTAAGTGGCAATCCATACCGGTTGCAGGGATTTGAAAAAATTCTGTAACCTTGCAATCCGTTATGAGATGCAGCCTGCTGAAATATCAATTCCGGATTTCGCCCTTCAGGGCCGCGTTTATCCAGTTTTTACTCCTGATCCTGCTTTGCTCCTGGCCTTTTCGTGAACTGAACGGCCAGCAGGTGCTCCGGTCCGCAATTGCCGGGACGGTTCTCGACAATCAAACCCTTAAACCTTTACCTGGAGCAACGGTCATCATCACAGATTCCGATCCTTTGATCGGCACTACCACTGACACCCTGGGCAAATTCCGCATTCAGCGCCTGAAAATCGGACAATACCGGTTGAAAATCTCCTTTGTGGGCTATGCCACTACGATAACTGAACCGCTCATTGTTACGACCGGGAAAGAGACCTCGCTGACGGTGTACCTGGAAGAGCGGCCACAGCATGCACCGGAGGTTGAAATCAGAGCTGACTATCAAAAAAATGAATCCATCAATAAAATGGCGACTGTCAGCATCCGGTCGTTCAGTGTCGATGAGACATTCCGATATGCAGGAAGCTACAACGACCCTGCCCGGATGGTAGCCAACTTTGCCGGGGTTACCAGCGGCATCGACAACCGGAATGACATCATCGTCAGGGGCAACTCACCGGCAGGACTGCAATGGCGCATCGATGATATGGAGATTCCAAATCCCAACCATTTCGCGGCAGTCGGAACCACCGGGGGGCCTGTGACCATCCTCAACAACAACCTGGTAACCAACTCCGATTTCCTCACGGGAGCTTTTCCGGCTCAGTATGGCAATACACTCGCAGGGATCTTCGACCTCAGGATGCGGAACGGGAACACCGAAAAACGACGGTACTGGTTCGAAATCGGCTGGAACGGCTTAGAATTCGGCACCGAAGGACCCATTTCGAAATCGAATGGCTCATCGTACCTCGTGGCATACCGGTATTCTCCCCTTCAATTCCTGAGTTTGTTCGGCATCAATACCGGAATCATCCCGAAATATCAGGATCTTAACCTGAAAGTCACCATCCCGACCCGGAAAGCCGGCACTTTTACCCTGACCGGCATCGGCGGACTGAGCGCCATAAATCTCTTCGACAGTGATAAGGATCCCGGCGACTGGCTCTTCCCCGATTATGGTGAGGATCTGTCGAATGGTTCCGATATCGGGGTTCTCGGAATTTCCCATCAAATCCTTCTGAAAAAAGAGATACTTTGGAAAAACATATTGTACCTGGTCGCTTCGGAAACCCGGACAAAGATCGATACCTTCTCAAATGTTCAGCAAACCCCTTCGCCCTGGGCCGGCGAACGTTCCACCGAATTTAAATACTCATTCTCCTCGCAGATCACCCGGAAATTTTCACCCGCGAATGTCCTGAACAGCGGATTATCGCTCGATTTCTTTCAGATGTCGTTCGCCGACAGCGCCATGTCGAAGGGCAGGTTTGTGGTCCATACCCGGTCGATTGAATTCATGTCGATGGTACGCGGGTTTTCGCAGTGGCACCATCGCGCAGGCGAACGTTTTTCGACTACCCTTGGACTTTATGGCGCCTGGCTGTCACTGAACAATTCCTGGAGCGTTGAGCCGCGATTCGGGTTTGAATGGGATATCGCCGA
Organism: Alphaproteobacteria bacterium; assembly: GCA_009928665.1. GTDB lineage: Bacteria > Bacteroidota > Bacteroidia > Bacteroidales > FEN-979 > CAIVAT01. The sequence goes on along the minus strand of SACF01000019.1, from coordinate 19,953 downwards.
AAAACATGCCCTTGACTTCGGAGCCGGACTTTACAGCCAATTACAACCCCGTGTGATCTATTTTATTTTAAGTCCTTTGAGCGACGGAACGACCTTTCAACCGAATCTGAACCTGGATTTTTCACGGAGCGCTCAATGCGCCCTGGGGTATAACTATTTGATCAACAAAGATCTCAGGTTCAGAACCGAATTGTACTACCAGTATTTGTACGATATCCCGGTAAAAGAATCCATTCCCTCTTATGCGCTCAGCAACCAGGGTCATGATTTTTTCATCGACCGGCAATATGCCGACAGCCTGGTAAATCAGGGCACCGGCCATAATTATGGCATCGAGTTCACCTTCGAACATTTCTTCAGGAAGAATTACTATTTCCTTATAACTGCCTCGCTGTTCAACTCCGGATACCTTGGTTCGGATGGTGCATCACGATCATCGGCATTCAACGTAAACTACGCGCTGAATGCCGCGGGCGGATATGAATTCGTGATGGGAAAACGAAAATGGGGAGTCATGTCGTTCGGACTTCGGGCTACCTGGACCGGCGGAAGTCCTTATGTGCCCTATGATGTAGAAGCCACAACAGCCACCGGCGAAGCGGTTTACGACTGGCAACAGGCTTATATTCCGCGGTATCCCGAATATAAAAGGATCGCATTCAGGTTCGGAATCCGCAGAAACCTGCCCGGGTACAACATCGAATTTTCCGTAGACCTTCAGTACCGTACCGCCTTCACCAACATCTCCACGCAAAGGATTGACCCGAAAACCGGAGAGATCAGGGATTTTTTCAACATGGTCTTTTTCCCTATGGGAACCTGGAGAATCCAGTTTTAAATAATAATCTGTACCTTTGCATTTCCTTAAATCCTTTAATGAATAAAATAAACCCGCATTCATTCCATATCCCCGTACTTGGGATTGGATATTCCATAGATACACCGGTAAAAGTTGCTCATCTGGGTATTTCATCCGTGATTTCATTGTTGGATGATATGTTAATGGAAAAACTCAGAGCGTTTTACAGCAAAAAATTTGACCTGCCATTTCAGGCAATCTCAAAAAAAATCGATGATTTCAGGGCAAAGCGGATCACGGCCTATCTCAACATGGTCAATAAAATCGCCCACGATAAATTTGAAGAACTGAAAACCACCTGCGATCAGAAGAGCAGTGAATTTTCGAAATATATTGACCTTCTTCAGGATTCGTCAGCCCTAAAACAGAAATTCGAACAATTCAAAAAGGATTGGGATAACCTCGATTTAAAAGATTGGATCCATGAAAATCTTTCCATGGGCAGCATCGATGTGAATATCATGACCAAAGTGGATAAAGAAAACTATAAGGATCATGTAAAACTTCCGGCTAAATACAATGACGGACATGCGGCCTTGCGTGGATTTGTGAACAGCGACCTGAATTCATCTGTTGTATTATCGGCCGGGATGAGTCCGCGCTTATACAATTACCTGGAGACCTTTGATGACTTCTATCCGGATACAAATTTCACCCTGAAGAAAAAAATAACCCTTAAGGTGAGTGACCACCGTTCGGCGCTTATCCAGGGAAAATACCTCGCGAAAAGGGGCCTGTGGGTTTCTGAATACCGCATCGAATCAGGTTTAAACTGCGGAGGACATGCCTTTCCGACGAACGGTTTCCTCCTTGGACCGGTACTCGAAGAGATCAACCGCAACCGTGAGGACCTCATCTACCAAACTTTTGAACTGCTTAAGATTGCCCTGAAAGCAAAAAACCGACCTTGCCCCGAAAACGCGCTTGAAATTAAAATCACTGCACAAGGCGGCGTTGGTACATCTGAAGAGCACCAGTTCCTGGCTGATCAGTACCAGATCGATTCCGTGGGTTGGGGAACTCCCTTCCTGTTGGTTCCCGAAGTGGTCAACGTGGATGAACAAACCCTTGATCTGCTTTGCAAAGCCAGGGAAGAGTACCTGTTTATCAGCGATATCAGCCCGCTGGGCGTACCATTCAATAACCTGAAAGGCAATACCAAAGATAAAGAGAAAGAGACCTATATCCATCAAAATACACCTGGAAATCCATGTCATAAAAAATATGCCGCCCTCAATAATGAATTCGGAGAACCTACGCTCTGTACTGCATCACGGAAATATCAAAAACTTAAAATTGAGGAATTAAAAGCCAGTGGTCTCCCCGAGGATGAATTTCAGGCCGAATACCGTAAAGTGGTCAATAAATCCTGTATCTGCGTCGGCTTAGGCACCTCAGCCCTTCTGGTGAATGAATTGGATACCAGCGTTGAAAAGAAAGGTGTTTCCATATGTCCGGGACCTAATATGGCCTATTTTTCTGAGGTGATGACACTCAAGGAAATGGTGGATCATATCTACGGTAAAATTAACATCATCAGCCGCAATGACAGGCCTAACATGTTCATTAAGGAACTGACGATCTACATTGATTATCTCAAGAAGAAAATGAATGAGACCCCTCTTCCCTGGACTGAAAAACAACAGGAGTACTTCGCTGATTTCAGGGATAACCTCTGCAACGGTATTCAATATTACAAAGAGCTGTTTTCGCAAGTGAAAACAAACTTGTTCGATAAAAAGAAAAAACTGATCTCGGATTTGGAAGTATATGAACTTGAATTAAAAAAACTTCCGCTTCATCAGAACGAAGAAGTATTGGCATGATTCTTCCTCCCACCTGGCTCATTAATGCCATCAATAGATTCCGTACCTTTTTAATCAGGCTTAACCGCCGGACCTTTCCCGGTAGCGTGGTGCTCTATGAACAATTTCAGAACTTCTGGGTACTTCCCTGCCTTTATGTTGCCGCGAAGCTGAATATTGCCGGGCATCTGGAGGAAAAACCCCGCTCCTCAGGTGACATCGCAAACAGGGTAAAGGCCGATCCTGAAGCCATATACCGACTGATGCGGGCCCTGGCCGGGGTGGGAATATTTAAACAACAAAGCAACGGAAGTTTCGCGCTGAATTCCCTTTCCCGTGGATTGCTCGACGGCCCGCAATCCCTGAGATATATGATCCTCCACCACCTGGGTCCGGTGAACTGGAACCTCCTCGGCGATCTGGAATACGCAGTCAGGAGCGGAAATGATGCATTCTCCCATAAATACGGCATGGGTATTTACGACTATTTAAAGAACCATCCGGATGAGAGCAGTATCTTTGATAAATCGATGTCCAACCTGTCGTTTCTCGGACTGGATCCCATCCGGAATGCCTACGACTTTTCAAAGTTCCCCGTAATCGCCGATATCGGAGGAGGCGAAGGATTTCTGCTGTCAAACATCCTTTCGGGAACCGACAAGGCACGCGGGATCCTGTTTGATACAGCTGAAGCGCTCACCAATGCGCCGGCCCTGATCGAAGGGTACGGGCTGAGTGACAGGATCAACCTGATTACCGGTGATTTTTTCAAAGAAGTACCCCTGTCAGCCGACCTCTATATCCTTAAAAACATCATTCATAACTGGAAGGATGATCTGTGCTCGAAACTTCTGAAAAATATTTCGGACCGGATGGACAATCATTCCCGGATCCTCGTGATCGATATGGTTGTTCCGGTGGGAAATGAACCCTCCCTGTCGAAACTGCTCGATATACAGATGCTTGCGACCATGCCCGGTGGAAAAGAACGGACGAAAGAAGAATTCCTGCGTTTGATCGAAAATTCCGGCCTGCATTGCTCCCGGGTCATTCCTACTATTTCCCCGATCAGCCTGATCGAAATCAGAAAGAATTGACATTTCTTGTTACTTTTGCCTGATGCATAAACTCCGATCAATACTGGTCAGGGAAGCGCTTCTCCTGCTTCGCGATATTCCGGGACTGTTCATTCTCTTTTTTATGCCGGTTCTGCTGATTTTTGTCGTTACGCTGGCACAGGAAAACGCGCTGAAATACCAGCGTGAACGCACTTCGGTTCTGGTTGTCGACCAAAAACCGTCGCTCATTTCGCGCGAGGTTTGCAAAGCGCTCGATTCATCGGGATTTTTTACGATAGTCCGCCAGGTTCCTGAAGCGCCACTTACCCCGGAACTGGCTTCCGGTCTGATTGCTCAGGGTAAATATAAATTCGGTATCGATCTGGATCATCCCGATTCAACCATCCGGATCTGGGTGGACCCGACCCTGGACCAGGGCTACAGAACATCAATCCTGAATTCTCTTCAATACCTTATTAAAAGTGTTCAGGCCCGGCTTGCGATGAACGAAATCATCGACGGCCTTTCGGGAGAACTTGCTCCGGTGATCAGGGTAATGGCCGAACAGAAACAGAAATCGCTTCCTCCAATGACCTGCCTCTACCCATCGCGCAACCGGGAATCGATCGTACCCAATGTCATCCAGAACAATGTTCCGGGATTCATCTTGTTTGCCATGTTTTTCATCGTGATACCCCTTTCCGGAAGCCTTATCACGGAAAAAAACGAGGGAAGTTATTTGCGGCTCCGCACGCTGCCTGTACGGTTGCTGTCGATCCTTTCAGGGAAAGTGATCATCTACTTCCTGGTTTGCCTCCTGCAGTTTTTGTTGATCCTGTGGATCGGGAAACAGGTGTTTCCCCTGCTCTTTGGTTTCCCGCCCCTGGAAACCGGATCAAACAACCTTGCCATAGCCATTACGACCATTGGCTCCGCGCTCGCAGCCATCGGTTTCGGAATGATCATCGGATCGGCCGCCACAACCCATGGACAAGCCGCCATGTTCGGATCGGTGATCGTGGTTCTGCTCGGTGTGATCAGTGGCGTCTTTTTGCCGGTCCATCTGTTGCCAGAGGCCATCCGGGTCATCAGTCTGGCTTCGCCCCTCCGATGGGGAATCGACAACTATCTTGACCTGTTCGTTCGCAACGGAACCCTGTGCGATATCGTACCCCGAACCCTGTCGCTGACCGGTTTTTTTGGTTTGGCAATGTTCTTCAGCATTGTTATTTTTGCAAAGCGTAAATAAAGCATTTACTGGTCATGGTATGAAAGAAAAAGAAGGATTTGTGGATTGCCCTGATCAACAGATGATTCTTTATGTTGAAAAGGATGACGGAAAGTACGGTCCCATTCAAACCGGATCCTATCTCACAGCCAATTACCTGGATGATTTTTTTCTGAAGAAAAAAAACCTTGAATCTACACTCAGAGACCAGCTTATCAGGGGTTCCATCAGCGTTGTGAAATATTTCATGGTGCTTGAAGACCTGACCCTTTCGGAGCTTGCAGCACGGGCTGCCATCCGGAAATCACGGGTAAAGAAACATCTGGATCCATCCGGTTTTGCTGAGGTGACGGCTGCCGAGCTCTCCCGCTATGCAGGCGTATTTAATGTCCCTCTGGCAAACCTTTTACAGGTCGTGCTGATCAAAAACAAAGAACAGTTTGAACCGGCCATGATCCTTGAAAATCGTACCGATCATCTCGAAGTAATACAGGATCAGACCGAAAATCCCTATGTGGTGCTCACCAAAATTTCGGAGCGGACTTAGATGACGGAACTCGACTTTAAACATAAGATGGCGGCCCACTGCGAATCGGGGACCATAACATCACTATTGAATTTTGGGGGACTGGAAATTACCGAACCCCTGGTTTTCGGCATATCCGGCGGGATCTTTTTCGGTTACTTCCATAAGATGAAATCTTTTGCATTCCCGACCTTTATTGTCCGCAATAAGCCCGGGCAGATGCGTGTGGACATCGAAAAACGCCTGGGTGTGAAGTTCAAAACTTACGCATTCAAAGATCCGGCATCGGGAATGACTGTACTTGATGACCTTATCGACCGGAAAATCCCGACGGCCTGCCAGGTCGACTTCTTCTACCTTGACTACGTGCCATCCTGGGAGCGGGTCCATATCAATGTCCATTTCATGGTGGTAGTCGGCCGGCAGGGAACCCGATATCTTATCAGCGATGCCTATTTCCCGAAGATGGTCGAACTCGAAGCAACATCGCTTCAAAAGGGAAGGTTTGCCGGCGGTGAAATGTCACCAAAGGGTTTTTTATACCACCTCGACCGGATCCCGCCCGAAATCGATATGAAAAAGGCTGTGGAAAGAGGCATCCGGAAAGCCTGCTTCAACATGCTGAAAATCCCGATCCCTTTCCTCGGTATCCGGGGAATGCGGATGTTCTCCCGCAAGATCCTCGAATGGCCGGCAATGGCCCGCGATACCGAACATCTTTCGCACGAAATCATGAAGATCAACATTCTTTTGGAAGATCAGGGAACAGGTGGGGCCGGATTCAGGTACATCTATGCTACTTTTCTTCAGCAGGCATCCGAAATCCTGAATAAGTCCGAATTGCGGGATCTTTCGGCCGAACTCATGCTTATCGGCGACGGGTGGAGGGAAATTTCACTTTTTGCCGCACGGATCGGCAAGAACCGGGACCTTGGCGCCGAAAAATTAAAACAGTTAGGCGATATGATCCGCGACCGCGCCGACGTGGAAGAGAATTTTTTCAGGAAGTTATCGAAGACCGTTTGACCCCTATGGAAGAATTGAAACTTGAAATAAAAAAACTGATCATGTCTACCCTGGCAATCGAAAATATCGACCCTGCCACGGTGGATGACGAAAAACCTCTCTTTGGGGGAGGCAACGCGCTGACGCTTGACTCGGTCGATGCAATTGAAATCATAATGGCCATCCAGCGAACATATGGGATCCGCATCAACGATCAAAACCTCGCCCGGGAAGTGATCCGTTCGGTCAATAGCATCGCCGCCTTCATAACGGAACAAAGAAATCTGCAACCATCCTAATTCAGGACAATCTTGAAAGATTCCTATCTGACTGCCGGAATCACTTTTGGCCAGCTAGTCCGCTTACTTCGCAGGAACAGAATCTCTTATACTCCGGCAACAATGGCCCGGTTGTTTTTCCTCTTTCAAAGTTCGGTCTGGTCTTCGTTGTTCGCAACGGCTGAAAAAATCAGGTTTGGAAAGGAACTGGCTGAAACGATCCCGCCCAGGAATCCCATCTTCATAATCGGTCACTGGAGAACCGGCTCCACACTCCTTCATAAACTCCTGAGTCTGGATCCCTCCTTGCTTGCCCCCACCCTGTTTCAGGTAGCCATACCCGATAGTTTTCTTTTATCCTATAAATACTACAAACCGGTCTTCAAAACCCTGATCGACGAGCACCGCCCGATGGATATGGTCAGGATCGGCATGGACGAACCCCAGGAGGATGAGTACGCGATATACCGCCTCACAAACTACTCTCCGCTTGAGAAACTGGTATTCCCGACCTCTTCCTCTTACTTCCTGAAAAATGACCTGCCATTTTTGCCTGCCGATGAACTCCTCGTTAACTGGAGTGAAAACCTGGTTCGTTACTATACCAAACTTCAGATGGGTAACTCCCGTACCATCGTCTCTAAAAATCCGTTCAACTCCTTCCGCATCAAACTCCTGACCGAACGCTTCCCGGATGCAAAATTTATTCACATCCTGCGGCATCCTTACAATGTTGTACCCTCCACCATAAACATGTGGAATATCGTTCAGAAACAAAATGCACTTACAAAATTCAAGTGCCGGTTCAGTACGGAACCGGTTGCCGGATTTCTGGAGTTTCTGCTACGTACCATCGAAAAGGACCGGAACCTGATCAGGCCGGGCAATTTCTTCGAAATCAAATTTGAAGATTTTGAAAAAGATACCGTCTCTGTTCTCCGGGATCTCTACACGGAAATGGGTCATCCCTTTCCTGAAGATCTGCAGCAGCAAATAAAAAACCACATGGACTCCAATGCCAATTTTAAAAAAAATGAGTTCACACTTTCATCAGTCGATAAAGAAATCATTGCCAATAAACTGACCTTATTCATGGACCGGTATAACTACCCGCGCTGAACAAGATTCAGAATAAATTGAAGGTTCGTACTCAAACAATAATGATAAGGTGTAATTTTGACAAATTTTCAGAACTGATCCATGAAAACATGAAAAGAACTGCAATTATTTACGTTCTGTTTGCCCTGCTGATATCGCTGGGAGGGAATGCCCAGGATGAACCAACCTATAATAAAAACCGGATTAACAGCGGGTTTTACTTCAGTCTGGGACCAGTATTCCCGATCGGCAATTATGCACTGGGACAACATGTTTATCCCACTTCGGGAAACCAGTCAGTCACCGGGTTAAACTACCTGCCTGCAAAGATCGGCGGGGCTTTCGATATGGGATTTCTGATCTATTTTGGGCCCGCATTTGCCAATAACCACCTGCGAGCCGGACTCGACGCCACATTCCTTTCCCTGTGGTTTAATTCAACCAACCCGGTCGATCCGAACAAACCGACCGACCACTACTACTGGTACGGAGGTCAAAAATTCGGCCCCGTGTTTACCATCAATCCGGTCGACCGGCTGATGATCGATATCTTTTACAAGATCAATGCAAACTTTGCCTATCATTATGACGAATGGGACGGGATCGGCGAATCCAACTTCTCCAAGTACGGGATGAATTTTTTGCAAAATGAGATCGGAATGAACATCCGTTACAGCGTGATGTTGTTCTCCGCCCAATACAGTTTTGGAGAGATGAAATATGATAATTTCAATAAAAGCAAACCAAGTCAGACCATTGAGACCTCCGTCTTTAAGATCATGATCGGTATTAAAATTTAACAACCCCGTACTTTAAATTTTTCATGAATAAATTATTTTTCCCGGCAATTGAACAGAAACCACTTGAGGAAATTGCCGCATATCAGGACCATCGACTCCGGGAAGCCCTGAATTATGCCTGGCAAAATTCACCCTTCTATCGGAATCTGTTTTCCTCGAACCATATCGACGTGGACCGGATCAGGTCGGTCAGCGACCTGAGAAGAATCCCGGTTACCAAAAAGGAAGACCTTCAAAAATACAACCGGGATTTCCTGTGTGTCCCAGCTGACCGGATCATCGATTATATAACCACTTCCGGAACATTGGGAGATCCGGTCACATTTGCCATGACCGATAAAGACCTGGACCGCCTGGCTTACAATGAGGCCATCTCCTTTACCTGTGCGGGCGGCTCCGCATCCGACATTTACCAGTTAATGACCACCATCGACCGTCGCTTTATGGCAGGACTGGCTTATTTTTTAGGTATCAGGATGCTGGGCGCCAGTGTCGTCAGGGTCGGCAACGGGATACCTGAGCTACAGTGGGATACCATCGGACGCATCAAACCCAACGCCATCGTAACCGTCCCATCCTTCATCCTTAAAATCATTGACTACGCCGAACAACATGGCATTGACTACCGCTCCAGCAGTATTAAAAGCGCAATCTGCATCGGAGAACCACTTCGAAAAAAAGACCTCTCCCTGAATACCCTCGGAAAGAAAATTTTCGACAAATGGCCGATTAAACTCTATTCTACCTATGCCTCAACCGAAATGGGAACATCCTTCACCGAATGTACCGAAGGCTGCGGCGGCCACCATCACCCGGAACTGATCATTGTCGAGTTTCTGAATGACCTCGATCAACCGGTAAAAGAGGGCGAATTGGGAGAAGTGACGATAACTACCCTCGGTGTTGAGGGTATGCCGCTTATCCGGTTCAAAACAGGAGATGTTTGCCATCATTACAAAGATCCTTGTTCCTGCGGAAGAACCACCATGCGACTTGGTCCGGTCATCGGTCGGAAAAACCAGATGATCAAGTACAAAGGAACGACCCTTTTCCCTCCCGCATTGTACGACATTCTTGATAATATCGAATATGTAACGAATTACATCGTGGAGGTCTATACGAACCAGATCGGAACAGACGAAATTCTGATCCATCTGAGTTGCAAGGGAATCGGTGAAGAAAAAGAGAAAGATATCAAAGACCACTTCAGAGCCAAACTGCGCGTTGCACCCCTCCTTTCATTTGAACCCGAGGCGCAAATTCTGAAAATGCAAAGCCCCGAAATGAGCCGGAAACCGGTTAAATTTATGGATAACCGCGAAAAAAACGGGAATGTTTCAAACTAATGGTACAGGTTTCAAAATTATTGTAATTTTGTCTAAATAAAATTAGAAACCTAAACAAAACTCAAAACCATGAAAAAATCATTCTTATTACTTTTTTTCCTGGCGTTAATAATTTCAGCCGGGACCACCTTTGGGCAAAAAATTAAGACAGGCAGTATTTCGGACCTTAAAGGCCAGTCAGCCATAAACATCCAGTACGATTATTCGGCCATGTCGGTCGGAAAATTCGACAATGAAGCCGATTATCTGAAGAAAGGGATTGCCGACAGAAATGCAAAAGACCCTGGTACCGGAGAGATGTGGGCTGAAAAATGGAAAGCGGCCAAAACAGAAAAATATCAACCGGCTTTCGAGGAGGACTTTAACAAACAATCAAAAGATTGCGGACTTTCCGGCGTTTCCGATCCGTCAGCCAAATACACCCTGGTCGTCCATGTAACCTACGTGGAACAGGGTGTAGAGACCATTGTCATGGGTACCGCAAAAACAGCTTCCATCAACCTTTCAGTCGACCTGATTGAAACCGCCACCCCCGGCAAGGTGCTTGCAACTATTCTTATGGAAAGCGTTAAACCAAAGACCTCACCTTCAATGTCGGTCGGAGGGGTTTCGGTTGACAAAAAAGCCTATGATGCAACACTCAGGATTTCCGAATGCTTTGAATCAGCCGGAAAACAATTGGGAAAATTTCTCTGCAAACAACTTAAGTAGGCTTCTGACTGCCTATTTATTCAGGAGGCTGCCTTTGCGGGCGGCCTCCTTTATTTTACCCGTTGTCCATGGATAAAAGTGCCCACAATGCGGGTTTCAGGAATATCTCTTTCAGAAACTTCCATCAGATCACGGTCCAGGATCAAAAAGTCGGCATCCTTCCCTGTTTCAAGGCTTCCCTTCACCTTTTCCGAAAAACCGGCTTTTGCCGCCCATATCGTCATGGAACGCAAGGCATCGGTCCTTGACAATCCCTCCTCCGGGTAAAACCCTTTTTCCGGATTTCCTTCCCTGTCTTTTCTGCTAACCGTAGCATAGAAAGTCATGACGGGATCGATGTGTTCAATGGGAAAATCGGTCCCATTGGCGATCCATCCGTTTTGAGCGAGGAGCGTCCGGTATGCATAAGCACCTTCCATTCTGAGAGATCCAACCCTGCGTTCGGCCCATTTCATATCCGATGTCGCATGGGTTCCCTGTATGGAGGGAATAATAGAATATTCCTCGAACAGGTGAAAATCGCGGGGATCCACGATCTGGGCATGTTCAATACGCCACCGCAGATCATTTCTACCCTTCAGAAAGCGGCTGTAAAGATCAAGAATCATCGCCACGGCCGAATCTCCGATACAATGGGTATTAATCTGATAGCCATGATCATATGCCAAACGGCACAATTTCAGAACCGAATCGGGTGAGGTCACGATTACACCGGAGGTTGAAGGATCATCACTGTAAGGTCTTTTAAGCCGGGCAGTCCTGCTGCCCAAGCTTCCATCAGCATATATTTTTATCGATCGGACGCTTAAACATTCCGTCAGGTAAGGCCCTTTAGCAACGAACTTCTCAAGGTTGACGGGGTTTGGTGTCAGCCAGGCATTTACAAAAATTTTCAGTACACCTTTTTTCTGAAGGTAATCGATCAGCATAACCCGGTCATAATCGAGTCCGGCGTCAGAAACACCGGTCAAGCCAGCATTCAGACAATTACTTTCTGCCTGCCGGAGCAAAGCTGCCAATTGATCTCCCCGGGGAACCGGAACCATATCCCGAATGCGATCAGCAGCGTTTTCGGAGAGGATCCCGGTCGGTTTTCCATTTTTCATGAGGACTTCACCGGGTTGAAAAGTCGAAAACCGCTCCATCCCTTCAGCTTTCAGTGCCGCCTCATTGGCAAGTACCACATGACCGTCGATCCGTATCAGCAAAACAGGGTTTTCCGGAAATAATTGGTTCAATCGCTGGTTATCGGGAAAGACTTTGACGGGCCAGATATTCTGATCCCAGCCACGGCCCACAATCCAGCTGCCGGGCTTCGGGTTCCCGGCCTGTTCCAAGCGCAACAGTACTTCATCGAATGAGGAGCTGCCTTTCAGATCAATGTACTGAAGGCTCAGCGCATAACCAAAGAAATGACAATGCGCATCAATAAAACCCGGAAAAACAAATCCTCCCTTCAGGTCTAAAGTATCCTTGAAATCATATTCCCTGAACAATGCTGATGCAGTGCCGGTTGCCAGCACTTTCCCGTTTTTCACGGCCATGGCATCTGCCACCTGCCCCGATGAATCGACGGTGTAAATCCGTCCGTTATAAACCAGGAGATCGGCATCCTTGTTTTGAATCGTACACCCTGAAATCATAGAAAATGCAATAAAAATGGACAAAAAATAAAAATTTCTCATTTTAATTAATTGGTTTAAAGATCGTTCGTCAAAAATAAAAACAAATTTCCGGGTAACTTGACTTTTATTAAAATGATTTAGTATTTTTGTCTCAACCAAATCATAATATATTAATGAAATATAAATCTATCAATCCTAGATTTATTATTGTTGTAACTGTTATTTTAACTGCAGCCTTGTTAAGGTTGTTACCGCATTGGCCAAATTTCACGCCGATCGCGGCTATGGCGCTATTCGCCGGTACCTATTTCGACAGAAAGCAATACGCTTTCGCCCTTCCGATCGCCGCGATGTTCATAAGCGATCTCGTTATAGGACTGCATGCCAACATGCCCGCGGTTTATATGAGTTTTGCCATTACGGTGCTGATAGGTATGAGCATACGGAAAAAGGTCCAGGTGGGCTCCGTATTGCTTGCCTCCTTGTCGTCGTCGGTTATCTTTTTCGTGATAACCAACTTCGCATCGTGGGTAGGTAATCCGATGTACCCCCAGACTTTTGGCGGCCTTATCGAATGTTATGTCGCCGGCCTGTTGTTCTTCCGTGATGCCACCTACGGAATCTCATTCTTTATGAATGATGTTCTCGGGACAATCTTTTACAGCGCTGTGTTCTACGGAGCCTATTACCTCACCCTGATGAGGTTTCCGGTTCTGGACAAATCCAGGTTTTAACAGAACAGCCGTGATCCGGCTCTGATAGAACCACATCACAACAATAATGATCCTTTGTTTTTCGGGTGTACCTTCGAAGGGTAGTCCTTATTATGCATGCATGCTGAGAAACGCTGTTCCTGTTTGAATTGAAAACAGCTTTCCTTGTGCATTTATATCGACAGCCTGAGTTCCCCGGCCGGTAATTTCGTTGCCGCATCAATTTTTTCGGTATTTTTGTGGAGATGACTGATCTGATTCACCTCTTACCCGATGCAATTGCAAACCAGATCGCTGCAGGCGAAGTTGTTCAGCGCCCGGCATCGGTTGTCAAAGAATTGATGGAAAACACCATTGATGCCGGAGCGGGCGATATCAAACTGATCGTGAAAGACGCGGGAAAGATGCTGATCCAGGTCATAGATAATGGCTGTGGAATGTCGGAACGAGACGCCCGTATGTGCTTTGAACGTCACGCCACCTCCAAAATTCATAAAGCCGATGACCTGCTTGCCATTCAGACATTGGGATTCAGAGGCGAGGCGCTTGCCTCCATTGCCGCGGTTTCGCAGGTAGAACTCAAGAGCAAACGCAGGGGCGATGAAATCGGAACCTGTATTCAAATCGAAGGAACCGAGGTTAAAGCTCAGTTTCCGGTGAATTGCCCGGATGGCACCTCAGTCAGCGTTAAAAACCTGTTCTTCAACGTTCCTGCCCGTCGTAGTTTTCTGAAATCGAACAACCTTGAACTTAAGTACATTCTGGATGAATTTTTCAGGGTTGCACTTGTAAATCCGCATGTTTCCTTTACTTTGTATAATCAGGATAAAATTCTGTACCAGATGCCATCCGGGCATTTGAAAGAAAGGATCCTCAATCTGTACGGCTCCTCTTACGGACAAAAACTGATCCCGCTCGAACAACAGACCCCGATGGTAAATATTTCGGGATTTCTTGGCAAACCCGAATTCGCAAAAAAAACACGCGGTGAACAGTTCTTTTTCACAAACCGGCGTTTTATGAAGAACGCCTATTTTCATCATGCAGTCGAAACTGCTTTTAAAGAACTGATACCCGATGACTCAACCCCCTCCTACTTCATTTTTCTGGAGGTTGATCCCCATACCATCGATGTGAACATTCATCCGACAAAGAGTGAAATAAATTTTCAGGATAATAAAAGCATTTATGCCATTCTGCACGCAGCAGTCAGGCAATCGCTCGGGAGATTCAACCTCGCCCCTTCCCTTGATTTTGAGAAAGAGCCCGGAATGGATCCCCCACCCCTGCCGGCAGGTTACCAGGTCAGGCAACCAACCATTACCGTCAACCCGGGCTATAATCCTTTCACGACGCAAAGACCAGCTCCGGATAAGGGAACTCATCACCCTGCCCCGCATGATTCCATCCATGCCTGGAATGAAATGTATGCCGCCTTGCCAAAACCGGGACGCGGATCCGATAATTCTCCTCTCTTCCCTGAAAACCAACCGGAAGTTCCTGCTTCCAGACTATCGGTTACCGGGGAAAAAAAAGTGAACATCCAGGTCAATGTCGCATTTCTGATCACGCACACAAAAACCGGAATTGTGATCCTGGATCAGAATCGTGCCCATGAACGAATCCTTTATGAACGGTTTTTAAAGACCAATCAACCGGAAAAAATCCAGGGACAACACCTTTTACTGCCCCCGACCATCACCCTGAATCCCGATGACACACGGCTTCTCCAGGAATGGATCTCCCATTTTTCGAACCTGGGATTTGAGATCAGCCATTTTGGGAAGAACAGTTTTCTGGTACATACACTTCCACCGGACGTGCCGCCTAAAGAGGTGGGACCCTTTATCGAGTCGGTCATAGAAAGCCTGAAGACACCTGCCCAGGACACCAGACTGTCAAAAGACCAGAAACTTGCAAAAGCGATGGCCTGCCGTCTTGCTGTTAAACGCGGAACCCGCCTTCATCCGGAGGAGATCGATTCGATCATCGAGAATCTTTTTGCCTGCCAGGTTCCGGACCTGTCACCCGACGGAAAACCGGTCATGATAATACTTCCCTTCAGTGACCTAATACATAAACTTAAAATCACCTGATTCAGAATGATGACACAACAATACAGCCCGGCCGGATTCAGCCTGCTGCCACCGGTAGTGAAAAACCTCCTCATCATCAATGGTTTGTTTTTCCTTGCTACCATCTCATTTCAATCCACTTTCGGCATCGATCTCGAAAATCTGCTCGGCCTGCACTATTTTCAGTCAGAACTCTTCCGGCCGTTTCAGTACATCACCTACATGTTCCTGCATGCCAACGTGAGCCATATTTTCTTTAACATGTTCGCCCTCTGGATGTTCGGTTATCTTTTGGAAAATGTATGGGGGCCTAAACGGTTTCTGACCTATTATATGATTACCGGCATCGGAGCTGCCCTGGTACAGACCTTTGTGAACTGGTTGGACATCTCATCTATTCAGGCGGCTGCCGAAGCTTATCAGAATGCCCCTTCGATCGATGCATTTATCGCATTTGTCAGGAATCACTATCCGAATTATTATGAAGCGGAAGGAACCATACTTCAATTCATTCAGACCTGGAACCTCGACAAAACGAATCCCGCATACCTGAATCAATCGGTCGAATATATCGGACAGCTTATCCGGATGCAGATGGATGTTCCGACCATCGGTGCATCCGGAGCCGTGTACGGAATTTTACTCGCCTTCGGGATGATGTTCCCCAACATGCTGGTTTTTATCTATTTTCTTTTCCCGATCAAAGCAAAATGGATTGTCATCCTGTATGGTGTTATTGAACTGGTATCGGGACTTTCGAGCAACCCGAATGATAACGTGGCGCATTTCGCCCACCTCGGGGGTATGATCTTTGGTTTCTTTTTGATTCTCTACTGGAGAAAAAAAGCCGGCCCGTTGCTATGATGAATTATTCCTATAATCAACCCCATCCCATAATGGAGGAATTGAAAAGATTTTTCAGATCCGGATCTGCACTTTCTGTCTTCCTGCTGATCAACATTGGAATCTGGATCCTGATCCAGGCAACGAAGGTGCTGCTCTTCTTCTTTTTCAACCCCGAAAATCAGGTACTTAATAATTATATCCTTCATAATTTCGCGGTACCCGCTTCGCTTCAAACGCTGGCCGGGAAACCCTGGACCGCCTTCACCTACATGTTCCTGCATCTGGAATTCTGGCATCTGCTGTTTAACATGTTGTGGCTATATTGGTTTGGCAAAATTTTTACGGAATTCCTGTCAGACCGGAACCTGGTGGCCGTCTACCTTTTAGGCGGGCTTGCAGGCGGACTTGTTTTCATCCTTTCATTCAACATGTTTCCGGTATTCGAAGAGATGGTTCCGGTTTCTTTTGCCCTTGGCGCATCCGCATCCGTCATGGCCATTGTTTCTGCCATTTCCTTTTATGTTCCGCAGTACCAGATCCAACTCCTCTTTTTCGGTAAGGTACGGATCCTTTACCTGGCCATAATTCTCTTTGTTTTTGATTTTTTCATGATTCCCAGCGGGAATGCAGGCGGACATCTGGCACATATCGGTGGCGCGGTTTTCGGATTCCTTTACACACAGTTCTATCGTTTGTCGCGATCCGGCATCATGGACCCCGGTTATCAGTCATTCAGGAACCGGTTCAGGAGCAGGTTCAGCGGGAAAAAGAGCGGCTATTATGAACCTGGTAATACGGGCAGACCGGTTTCGGACGAACAATATAACAGGAATAAAGCCGAACAACAACGCAGGGTTGATGAAATTCTCGATAAAATATCAAAGGGAGGTTATGACTGCCTGACGCGGGAGGAAAAGGAGTTTCTGTTCAAATCATCAAACCGTCGCTGATCCGTTGCAGATGAATCGAAAAAAACGACGCGCGGTTTTTCAGAAAGTACTTCTGGTATTAAATCTGATCATTGCTGTTGGTCTGCTGTTATCCTATACCGCGGCATTTTTAAGCCCTGCAGGTTTTTGGATCATCGCGCTGTTTGGATTGGCCTATCCGGCCTTCCTGATCCTGAATGCAGCATTTGTAATGATCTGGCTGGTTCTCTGGAGGTGGTATTTATTTATTTCGCTCATCCTGATTATTGCAGGTTGGAGCTATCTGATGACTTATATCCCGATCCATAGTTCGCCGGACAAAAAGGTCTCAGAGAAACAGATCGGTATCATCAGTTACAACATCCATCATTTTTATGGCAGTTCACGATCGACCGCTCAGAGTATCCCGGAAAACCGTGAAAAAATCATCGATTTCCTCGCCGAAAGACAAACAGATATTGTTTGCATCCAGGAGTTTTATGCCATCGGAGAAGATTTTGACGAAACATTTAAAAACTTCACCGAATCGATCCGGATGGAACAGTATCATTTCGTGAATTACAAAAAATTCTGGAACCGGAAGAAAATCGTTGCCATTGCAACCTTCTCCCGGTTTCCGGTAGTGGGCAGGGGTTACTTAAATATGGAAGGTCACAGCCTGTATGCCATTTATACCGATTTGCTCATCGATTCGGATACCGTCAGGGTCTATAACCTTCATCTTGAATCAACCCGTTTTGGAGATGAAGATTACAACTTTATCTCCAACCTGACCGATCCGGATAAGGAAACTCCAAAATTGACAGAGGGTTCGAAGAAGATGCTGTGGAAATTAAGACGCGCTTTCATGATCCGCGCCGAACAGGTGAAACAGTTGCAGGAGCATATCGCCCATTGTAACTATCCGGTCATCCTGACCGGTGATTTCAATGACGCACCCACATCGTTTACCTATCAACGGCTTACCAGACAGTTAATAGACAGTTACAGGGAAGCCGGAAAGGTATTTTTTGAAAGCACCTACTCCGGAAAGCTTCCGTCGTTCAGAATTGATTACATCTTACATTCAGATGAATTCGCCGCCCTTTCCTATCAGAAATTTAACCTGGATTTATCGGATCATGAACCTGTGGGAGTTGTTTTAATAAAAAATCGATAACTACTGATCCCGTGGAATTTAAACTGACAACCGAATTTATACCGACTGGAGATCAACCGGAAGCGATCAGGCAGCTTACTGCGGGAATCGTCAGGGGTGATCCGGGGCAGGTCCTTATGGGGGTGACGGGTTCCGGAAAAACTTTCACCATTGCCAATGTCGTCCAGCAGGTTCAAAAACCCACACTGGTTTTAAGCCACAACAAAACCCTTGCAGCACAGCTTTATGGGGAATTCAAACAGTTCTTTCCCGAGAATGCGGTGGAATTCTTTGTTTCCTATTATGACTATTACCAGCCTGAAGCCTTCATTCCGGTTACGAATACGTACATTGAAAAGGATTTGTCGATCAATGACGAGATCGAAAAATTAAGACTCAGCACAACTTCCTCGTTATTGTCAGGACGAAGGGATATTATCGTGGTCTCCTCGGTCTCCTGCATATACGGAATTGGTAACCCACAGGATATCAACGACAATGTAATCCGGCTCCGGCAAGGAGAAAAGATGGGGCGCAACAAGCTTCTGCAATACCTCGTAAACAGCCTCTATTCCCGTACCGAAAGCGATTTCACCAGGGGAAAGTTCAGGGTCAAAGGCGATTCGGTGGATATTTATCCGGCTTACATGGATGTGGCTTACCGGGTGATATCATTCGGCGACGAGATCGAATCGATCGAGACCTTTGATCCGGTCAACGGACATCGAATTGAATTGATTCCCGCGATGACTCTTTACCCTGCCAATATTTTCGTGACCTCGCCTGATAAAATGCGGGAAGCATTGGAGGAGATCAGGGATGATCTGATCAGACAATGTGCCTATTTCAGGGAAAACGGTAAGGAACTTGAGGCTAAAAGGCTTGAAGACCGTGTGAATTATGATCTCGAAATGATGCGTGAACTGGGATATTGCTCCGGGATTGAGAACTATTCAAGGTATTTCGATGGCAGGACCTCCGGATCCAGACCCTTCTGCCTTCTTGATTTCTTCGCCGATGATTTTCTGATGGTTATCGATGAAAGCCATGTGACCATCCCGCAAATCAGAGCCATGTACGGCGGAGACCGTTCGCGAAAACAAACCCTGGTCGAATACGGGTTCAGGTTGCCATCTGCCCTTGATAACCGGCCATTGAAATTCGATGAGTTTGAAGCGCTGGTAAATCAAACCATTTACGTAAGCGCTACGCCGGCTGATTTCGAACTCCAGCAATGTGAAGGAGTGGTTGTAGAACAGGTGATCCGGCCGACGGGCCTGCCCGATCCTTTTGTTGAGGTTCGTCCCAGCCTCCGCCAGATAGACGATCTTCTCGATGAAATCCATCAGCGCATCGGGAAAGGAGAACGCACCCTGGTGACCACACTCACCAAACGGATGGCTGAAGAACTTTCTGCCTATTTTCTAAAGCTCGAAATCCGGTGCCGTTATATCCATGCAGATGTTGACACCCTCGAACGTGTTGAAATACTCCGTGATTTACGGCTTGGAACCTTTGACGTCCTGATCGGCGTAAACCTGCTCCGCGAAGGACTGGATCTTCCCGAGGTATCGCTGGTTGCCATTCTCGACGCGGATAAAGAGGGCTTTCTCAGATCCGAACGGTCCTTAACCCAGACTGCAGGACGGGCGGCACGAAATCTCAACAGCAAGGTCATCCTGTATGCCGACAAACTGACTGAATCGATGAAACGGATGATGGAGGAGACCAACCGGCGTCGTGAAAAACAGATCAGGTATAATGCTGAACATAACATAACCCCGGCTCAAATCGTTAAAAGCACCCGGGATATTCTTGGACAAACCGCCATTGCCGACGGTTCCCGGACACAACCAGGACCTTACATTGAAAAAGAACGCCTCGAAATTGCTGCCGATCCCGTTTACCAGTGC
>SACF01000018.1 GCA_009928665.1 Alphaproteobacteria bacterium | reverse complement strand
TATTCTTGCAAAGAACGTGTTATCAAAGCGAAACTAATTGTTTCTTATGATTATTACAAAACTTGTGTTGCATTAACTAATCGCTAATATCTAATCCCTATTTTGAATTTTGAAATATTGTTTTTTTCTTATTTCCTATTGCCTATTGCCTAATGCCTGGTTTGATCTTTGAGCTTTAAGCCTTGCCTAATGCCTGATTTGAACTTCATCGACACCCATACCCACTGTTATTCCGGGGAGTTTGACTCCGACCGTTCGGAGGTGATCCACCGGGCGATCCGGCAGGGGGTGACCCGATTGTTCCTTCCCGCCATCGATTCAGGTTATACGGAACGTTTGCTGAAGCTGGCATCAGATTTCCCTGAACATTGTCTGCCCATGGCAGGACTCCATCCCACGTCGGTGAAGGAAAACTACCGGGAAGAGCTGGATCATGTGGCAGCATTGCTTTCAGATTCCGGCCGTACCTTTTATGCAGTCGGGGAGATCGGGATTGATTTATACTGGGACCGGACCTTTGAGAAGGAACAGATTGAAGTTTTCAACCGGCAACTTGATCTGGCCGTGCAGTGCGGGCTTCCTGCCGTCATCCACACCCGCAACAGTATGGATCTTGCGCTGGAAATCCTGGAAACCAGGAACTATAAGGGAATGAGTGGGATATTTCACTGTTTCAGCGGGAATCTGACCCAGGCGAAGCAGGCGATTGCCCTGGGATTTCTTCTGGGGATCGGTGGTGTGGTCACCTACCGCAACTCGGGACTTCAGGCGGTTGTGGAGCAAATCCCGCTCGATCACCTCGTCCTCGAAACCGATGCTCCCTGGCTTCCCCCGGTCCCCCATCGTGGTTCACGAAACGAACCCTCCTATATTCCACTGATCGCAGAGAAAATAGCTGATCTGAAAAAAGTCACTCCCGACCTGGTCGCGCGTAAAACCACGGAGAATGCTGCAAAACTGTTCCGCATCAATCCTTGAATAACAGATGATCGTCCGGCGTGCCGAGTATTTCCGGAACATCATTCGACGGGCTATTCACCAGGTTCGAGACCGGGTATGCTTCCATCATTTCGGCAGGATACGGAACGAGCAACGACAAGAGGGAGGGATCCGGTTGCGGGTTGATCCACCGCCCTTCATCTTCCTGACGGAGTATAACCGGCATGCGGTCGTGAATGCGCTTCATGAGGTCGTTGGGCGTAGTGGTAACGATCGAGAAGGTATTAATCCGCATCCCGTCGGGAGCCGTCCATTCATCCCAGAGGCCGGCAAAACAAAAGGGGGCGCTGTTTTTAAGGCGGACGTTGTATGGCGTTTTTTTCCCGTTACGTCGCCATTCAAAAAATCCCGTCGCTGGCACCAGGCACCGGCGGTTGCGGAAACTGGTCCTGAAGGAGGGTTTTTCAGCGATTCCCTCGGCCCGTGCATTGATCATCTTGTTTCCGATCGACAACTCCTTCGCCCAGGAGGGCACCAGTCCCCACCGGAAAAACTGTAAAGTATCCGGGGCCAAATTTGTAATGACCGCCAGATTTTGAGTTGGCGAACAGTTATACCGGGCCTTGTAAATGGCCGTTCTGACTCTTATTCCGAATCGTTCCCGGATCAGTTCATCCTCCATGACAAATGAAAAGCGTCCGCACATAAATTGTTTCCCGTTATGAAGTATAAAAATATTCTTTTACAAATTGTTGTATTATGCTAAATATTTGTATATTTTTGTTCTTTCAAATGAAACGCCTCAACATAACCATAACCGGGAAGGTACAGCAGGTCGGATTCCGTTTTAACGCGCTTCGGACTGCGAGGATGTTCCATATCAATGGGATTGTCAGGAATTCAGGGTTCGACAGGGTCTATATCGAGGCTGAAGGTACCCATGAAGACCTGGATCAATTCCTCAAATGGTGCAGCAAAGGTCCTCTCGGAGCCCAAATTGATAAGGTGGAGGTTGTTGAAGATATCTTGAAACATTATGTCGGTTTTGAGATTCTCAGCAGCAATTCAGGGATATGCTGACGCCATCACTTCCCATACCCTGCAAGGATGATGACGCATTCGCCTTTTACCGGTCGGTTTTCATAAGATGAGACCAGTTCCCGGAGTGTTCCCCGGGTAATTTCTTCATGGATTTTGGTAAGTTCCCGTGCAACACATCCATAACGATTTTCGCCAAAATATTCGCCGAATTGCACTAAGGTTTTCAGCAGCCGGTGGGGCGACTCGTAGAAAACCAGGGTCCGCTCCTCCCCGGCCAGCATCGTAAGCCGGGTATGACGGCCTTTTTTATGTGGCAAAAAGCCTTCAAATACAAACCGGTCGCAGGCAATTCCGGAAGAGACCAGTGCCGGGACAAAGGCGGTGGGACCCGGAAGCGATTCCACTTCGAGTCCGGCTGCTATGCAGGCGCGAACAATCAGGAACCCCGGATCGCTGATGCCAGGGGTACCGGCATCGGATATCAGGGCACAAGTCGCCCCGTCGGAAATTCTTCTGACGATCCCGGTAATCGCCTGATGTTCATTGAACTGATGGTGTGCTACCAGTTTTTGATCGATCCCGTAATGGCGTAACAGATTTCCTGAAGTACGGGTATCTTCAGCCAGGACGAAATCAACCTCCTTCAGAACCCGGAGCGCCCTCAACGTGATGTCCTCGAGATTACCGACGGGAGTAGGAACCAGAAAGAGCTTTGATTGTCGGTTCATATGTTAACCACCAGCTTGAAACCTACTCCATGGACATTTATAAGCTCCACCCGCGGATCGCTTTTCAGATATTTCCTCAACTTTACAATATAAACATCCATACTCCGGGCATTGAAATAACTGTCGTCGTGCCAGATCTCCTTGAGCGCAGTACTCCGGTCCAGGACTTCATTGGCATGAACACAAAGCAGCTTTAACAATCCCGCCTCCTTCGAAGTAAGCTTCTGTTCTTTGTTCCGGAATATCAGGGCCTGCCTGTTGTAATCAAATGTGTACCCCCCCAGACTGAAAATGTTGTCGGGCGGAACCGCCCTGGGCGCCTCCTCGGTCCGCCGCAAAATAGCCTGCATCCGCATCAAAAGTTCTTCCATGCTGAAAGGCTTGGTGATGTAGTCGTCGGCGCCTGCCTCAAATCCCTTAAGCTTATCCTCCTGTAGCGCTTTTGCCGTAAGAAACAGAATGGGTATCTTTTTATTGATCGCCCGGATCTCCGAAGCAACAGTAAATCCATCCTTAACAGGCATCATGATGTCAAGTATACAAAAATCAAACTCTTTCTGGGAAAACATCTCCGTGGCCTCTTCCCCGTTGACGCAAAGGAATGTGGAATAACCCTTGGCTTCCAGATAGTTTCGAAGCAGGTTTCCCAGGTTGCGGTCATCTTCTGCAAGCAGCACGCGGGTTTGAACTTTATCCATCATTGCAAATTTTCAGGGAAGTTACACCTTTATTCATAACTGTCAAAAGGCAAAAAAATTATAAACCGGGTACCGCTGTCGATTTCGCTTTCCAGGCTGATTTTTCCTCGATGCTCATCAACAATGGCTTTGACATAGCTTAATCCCAGTCCGAAACCCCTTACTTCGTGAATGTTACCTGTGGGGACCCGGTACAATTTATCAAAGATCCTTTTTTGTTCTGCCTTGCCGATCCCGATGCCGCGATCTTCGATGGTCAACATGATGCCATGCGCAACATTCTCCGTGCTGACGGTTATTAACGGTTTTTTAGGGGAATACTTGTTCGCGTTGTCGATCAGGTTGTAGACCAGGTTGGTAATATGAAGCTTATCCCCGGTGATCTGGGACCTGGAGGCATTCAGCCGGGTCACGATCTCCCCATCCTTTATCTCTACCTGGATTTTAAGATTTTTAATCACCTCGGCGATGATCGTATGAAGGTCGATCGTTTGCCGGTGTATTTTGAGCTCCCCTTTGTCAATCACGGCAGTCTGCAGGATCTTTTCCGACATTAAAGCCAGGCGGCTGTTCTCTTCGCTGATCATGCTGATATAATTTTCAATTGATTCGTCGGAGCCTCTCAGACTCTGGTCCCTGAGCGCTTCGCAGGCCAGGCCAATCGTCGAAATCGGGGTACGGAATTCATGGGTCATGTTGTTGATAAAATCGTTCTTCATCTCCGAAAGCCTCTTCTGCCTGAAAATGGTCGTGATGGTATAGGTAAATGAGTAAACGATTACAATGATGAGGATGATTGAGATCAGCAGCATCCCCCACAACTCCGTCAGCAGAAATTGCTTTTCATGCGGAAAATAGATCAACAGGTATTCGGGGCTCGTGTAAATATCCGCCTGGAAGAGGATGAAAGCGGTCCCTTTTTCAATAAGCTCCTCCCGGAATTTGGTCGACTGTTCAATAAGAAACTCCCGGAGTTCCGGTTTGTATATACAGAAAACGTAGCGGGTATCCACCCCTTTGATGTTCAGTTCGAGCCTGATCAGGGAATCAATTTCCTCCCGAACGATAAAGGATTCATAGGGCAGATGGCGGTTAAAGATCAGCATGCTTTCGTTCTGATTGGTGAGCATAGCCTTCTGCCGTTCCATCCGTTCGATCTTCCGGACCACCTTGGCCATCGCTTCATTGACGCTCCGGCGAAAGTTGGCCTCCTTGATGGAGGACGCACTCTGGATCCAGTATATCTGAATTCCCATCAATCCGATCAGGGCGACAGTCATCAGGATGATGGTGGTGATGATAATCCTGCGGTTCATGGGAACAAAGGTATCGAAAAGCCATTTCCGATTTAACAATTTTTAACGTAAATTAATAATCCTTAACAAATTCACTTCTCAGTTTGAATTAATTTTGTCGCACATAACAGGAATCATTTAAAGTCATGATCATGGTATCGTGACTAACGATAGTTCATAAGTTGTTTATTGATTTTAAAGTGTGTTCAACGCAAGGGGACACACTTTTTTTTTGCGTTGAACCAATCTTCTCAGTAAATTCGTTCACCAAATTCATATCTATGTCACTGTTGAAAATAGAGGTCGGCAATGTCCGTCCTTTTCTCGGGGAAAAATGTTTGTCGCGTTTCGGTGCTGAGATCAGCCTCTGCCACGCGATGTTGTTGTCGAAAAACGGAAAAGGGAATGATTTTCTGGGTTGGATGGATCTGCCTGAGGAGATTGAAGCCGGACTGGTCGCACGGATCCGGTCGGATGCGGAAAAGATCCGTACCATGGCTGAAGTGTTTGTGGTCATCGGCATCGGCGGTTCCTACCTGGGTTCCCGGGCGGTCATTGAAGCCCTGTCAGACCCCTTCCGGCCACTTACCGGTGCTGGCAACAATCCGCACATCATCTTCGCGGGTGAAAACCTCAGTGAGGATTACCACGCACATCTGATGGATCTCCTGGATCATAAAGATTATGCCGTTGCTGTGATTTCCAAGTCGGGAACGACCACCGAACCCGCCATTGCCTTCCGGCTCATCCGGAACCACCTGGAGGCAAAATACGGCAGAGAAGGTGCGCGGGAGCGGATCTTTGCCATAACCGACGTGGCCCGCGGAGCCCTTAAAACGCTTGCATCCACTGAAGGATACACGACTTACGTGATCCCGGATGATGTTGGCGGACGCTATTCGGTGCTGACGCCGGTAGGGTTGCTCCCGATCGCGGTAGCGGGTTTCGATATCACGGCGTTGCTAGAGGGAGCCCGGGAGATGCGCAGAGAGGCTTTGGCTTCGGCCGATTGTGAACAAAATGCATGTGCCATGTATGCCGCGGTACGAAATATTTTGTATCGCAACGGAAAGTTGGTCGAGATCCTCGTCGCGTACGAACCCGCTCTGCAATACTTCATCGAATGGTGGAAACAGTTGTTCGGCGAAAGCGAGGGAAAAGAGCACAAAGGGATATTCCCGGCTGGCGTGATCTTTACCAGCGACCTTCATTCGATGGGACAGTACATGCAGGAAGGGATGAGGTGCCTGTTCGAAACGGTCATCTCCATTGAAAAACCATCGCAGCAACTCACGATCCCGGTCGATCCGGAAAATCTTGATGGGTTGAACTTCGTGGCAGGAAAGCGTTTAAGCGAGGTGAACGCCCAGGCCGGGCTGGGCACCATGCTGGCCCACGTGGATGGTGGTGTGCCCAATATCCGGATATCCATTCCGGAGTTGAATGAATACACCCTTGGCGGACTGATATATTTCTTTGAATTTTCGTGTGCGCTCAGCGGTTATGCCCTCGGCGTCAATCCATTTGATCAGCCCGGAGTTGAAGCGTACAAGAAAAATATGTTTGCACTGCTGGGAAAGCCGGGATATGAAAAGGAGACCGCGGAGATCAGGAAGAGACTTTTATGAAATGCAGAATGCAGAAAAAGGCATTGGGAATTGTGTGTTGGGAATCAGAGAGAAACAATAATTCAGAATGCAAAATGCAAGATGCAAAATTCAGTTACAGAAAGGTTTCGTACTTAGAAAAGAAGTTTTATTCGGGATTTCCTTCAACCGTTTTACCCATAATGACCTGTTCGATTACAGCGGGAAAATGCCGGTATTCGAGTTGATGGATTTTCCCGGCCAGTGTTTCGGGGGTATCGTCCGGAGCGACCGGGCATCGTGCCTGGAAAAGTACCGATCCCTCGTCGTATCGTTCATTGACATGGTGGATGGTGATTCCCGATTCCCGGTCGCAGGAAGCGATCACCGCTTCGTGGACCCGCATCCCGTACATGCCTTTCCCTCCGAATTTCGGAAGCAATGCAGGATGGATGTTGATGATCCTTCCGCGATAAGGTCGCAGGATCTTTTCGGGGATCAGCCATAAAAAACCTGCCAGAACCAGATGGGTTATGTTCTGAACGGAAAGCAGGTCGAGAACATAGCCTGTTTCATACAACTCCTTCCGGGTAAAGGAGACTCCCGGAATTTTCAGATCATTGGCGCGCTCCAGAACGTATGCCCCGGGATTGTTGCTCAGGATAAGGTCGACCCTGACATTCTGATTCCCCTTAAAATATTCGGATATGTGTTGGGCGTTGGTTCCGTTTCCAGAGGCAAATATTGCTATTCGGTACATAGATGATCATTTGAATTGACAAACATAATCAATTTGACGGTCGATTCACCGGCGGAGTCGAAAACCACCCTAACAACATCGTTAATGATCAGTGATACAGCAGGGTCTCTATTGAACTGTTAAAAATTCTTAAATTTTATTGTTCTGATAAAATATATTCTTTTCTTTGCAGTCCGTTTAACCAAAAAAGAAATTTAACATGTCTGACATTGCAGCAAAAGTAAAAGCTATCATCGTTGATAAGCTTGGCGTAGATGAAAGTGAAGTCACCAACGAAGCTAGCTTCACCAATGATCTTGGTGCCGATTCTCTTGATACGGTTGAATTGATCATGGAATTCGAAAAGGAATTTGACATTGCAATCCCCGATGATCAGGCCGAAAAAATCAGCACCGTTGGTGAAGCCATTGCTTACATCGAAAACAACACCAAGTAAGCGCTCCATTTCTATGATGGACAGCCTTTCTGGATGTTTTTCAAAAAGATTTTAATTTATTAACCCCGCTCCTGGCGGGGTTATCCGTTTAACGATCAACCTAACATCAAAAAAAGTGGAATTAAGACGAGTTGTCATTACTGGTCTTGGAGCGCTCACCCCGATCGGCAATTCCGTTTCTGAGTTCTGGAACGGGCTGATCAGCGGGGCGAATGGCGCCGGACCGATTACCCGTTTCGATGCCTCCAAATTCAAGACACAGTTTGCCTGTGAAGTTAAAAACTTTGTTCCGGAGAATTATTTCGACCGGAAGGAGGTTCGGAAATATGACCGGTGTTCTCAATTTGGCATTGTTTGCGCGGATGAAGCAGTAAAGGATGCCGGATTCGATTTCTCGAAGCTGAACACCGACCGGGTCGGGGTTATCTGGGCATCGGGGATCGGCGGCCTGGAAACTTTACTTAACGAAGTCACTGCGTTTGTCGCCGGTGACGGTACCCCCAGGTTCAATCCCTTTTTCATTCCCAAGATGATTTCAGACATCACGGCAGGGCATATTTCCATCAAACACGGATTCCGCGGTCCGAATTTCGCTACCGTATCAGCCTGTGCCTCATCGGCCAACGCGCTGGTCGACGCTTTTAATTACATCCGGATGGGATTGGCCGATGCCTTTGTTGCCGGGGGTTCCGAAGCAGCCATTACACAGGCCGGCGTTGGAGGATTCAATGCCATGCATGCCATTTCCACCCGCAACGACGATCCACTTACGGGTTCCCGCCCGTTCGATAAAGACCGGGATGGCTTTGTGATCGGTGAAGGCGCGGGAGCCCTGATCTTTGAGGAACTCGGTCATGCCCTTTCACGCGGTGCAAAAATTTACGGGGAAATTGTGGGAGGCGGGTTGTCGGCCGATGCCCACCACATGACTGCTCCGCATCCCGACGGACTGGGCGCCATTCTCTCGATGCGTACTGCTCTGGCCGATGCCGGCCTCACACCCGACAGGATCGACCACATCAACACACACGGCACTTCAACCCCTGCCGGCGATATCGCCGAACCCAAGGCTATTGTCAACATTTTTGGCGATCATGCAAGTCAAATCATGATCAACTCTACCAAATCGATGACTGGTCACCTGCTGGGCGCAGCGGGAGCGATCGAGTCGATTGCCGCCCTGCTGGCTGTGAAAAACGACATCGTTCCGCCCACGATCAACCATTTTACCGATGATCCTGAAATCGCCCCGCTCGATTTCACTTTCTGGAAAGCCCGGCACCAGGTGGTAAATTATGCCCTCAGCAATACTTTCGGATTCGGGGGACATAATGCTTCGGTCATATTTACGAAATATAAGCAATCATAACGTTTTGAGGTTCAGACCTATCAAACCGGTCGTTGCAGCGTACTTTTCCGATAAACAGTTAAAACAGGCGATCAAAAGTATTTTCGGGTACCGACCCGGAAACATCTCGTTGTACTATCTGGCCCTGCTTCACCGCTCGGCCACCCAGGAGGCCCAGAACGGAATCAGGGTGAACAATGAACGCCTTGAATTCCTGGGTGACGCCATTCTTGACGCCGTTGCGGCCGATTATCTCTTCAAAACTTTCCCTACCCGCGATGAAGGGTTCCTCACCGAGATGCGGTCGAAAATTGTCAGCCGGGTCGTGTTAAATAAATTGTCGCAACGCATGGGAATCGATGAGTTGATCCAATGTGACACGACCTCTGCATGCGCTTTCCGCTCCTTCAGGGGTGATGCTTTTGAAGCCCTGATCGGGGCCATATACCTCGATAAAGGGTACGATTTTACGAGGAAGGTCCTCCTCGACCGTATAATCCGCCGCTATTTCGACATGGATGAACTGGTCACACAGGAGGTGAACTTTAAAAGCAAGATCATCGAATGGGCCCAACGCGATAAACACCAGATCCAGTTCAATGTTGCCAGTGAGGTGGGATCGGGATATAAAAAGCAATATATCGTTAAACTTATTATCGACGGAACGGTGGCAGCCACCGGCCGTGATTACTCCATCAAAGGAGCCGAACAGAACAGCTCAGAAAAGGCCTGGCAAAAAATAACCGGTGAAAGCATTGACCTTTAACACCGGATTGGTTATCTTTGTTTGACGTTAACAGATAACCCATCATGGCGAAAAAGGTTTTACAGTCTGCCGAATCCGGTTCCCTTCACTATACCCTTTTTGGAATTTCGTGCCATCTTAAGGATTTCAGACTCTCTTACCTTTTAAATAAACAATTGGGGATGGATTTCAGCAAGAAGGATGATTTCCGGGAATTTTCCTTTTATCTTTACGCTGATGAAGACCACTTCAACACCTACTTCCTGCTCTCCAACCGGGGTCCCGAAAAAGTCATGATCCCCGAACTGAAACAAACCGATTACCTGATGCTGGTGGAAGGCCCCTGTAAGAAAAAGCAAAAAGAGTGGCTGCTCGAAAATATCCGGGCCATTCCCAACGTTTTAACTGCGTTTGAAATCCGTTTCGAAACGATCAAAAACCATCCTTCCTTACTTGATGATCTTGAACTACACTTTATAGAAATCAATAAGGAATTAAAAATTAAATATTCACCTGTTAAAAAATAGGAGGTAATTATGCTTGAAGATTTAAAGAAATCGATTGACAAAGGCGTGGATTATGCCTTTATGACCGGAGAAAAGCTTGCTCAGGCCGCCAAAGATCTCGCCAAAGAGAACAAACTCACCAAAGAGGATGCGAAAAAACTCTTCGACCACCTGGTAAAAAAATCGGACGAGACCCGTAAAAACATTGAGAATGAGTTGAACGAGGTGGTTAAAAACAGTCTGAAAAAAATGAACATCCCCACCCGTGACGAGGTCAAAAAACTGGAAGAACGGATCAAAAAGCTTGAATCGACAACCAGGACTCCCGCGAAAGCCAAGGTAAAACCGGTACCGGTAAAAGCGGTAAAGGCGAAACCTAAGAAGTGATATCCGGTCGCTCGCTGACTGTAAATCTTATTCTTAATCTTTATCTTTTATGAAATTCTCCAAAATCGGTCTTGCGGTCAATGAAATCGGCAGGGCTCGTGAAATTGTTGCCATTATTGTCAAGTATGGACTGAGTGAATGGGTTACCACCTCCGGTCTCGGAAAGTTTTTCGTTACCAAGAAAAGGCTTAGAAAGATCGAACAATACAACCAGTGGGAACGCATCCGGTTGGCCATTGAAGAGTTGGGACCCACCTTCATAAAATTCGGCCAGATTCTTGCCGACCGGCCCGATATCATTCCGGAAGGACTTCGCGACGAGCTTAAAAAACTTCAGGATGAGGCCCAGCCGATGCCCGACGAGGAGGCCATCCGGGAGATTGAAAAGGAGCTGGGCCGAAAAACCGACGAGCTCTTCCGGGAGTTCGACAGGAACCGGCTTGCCTCGGCCTCGATCGCCCAGACTTACCGGGCTGTGTTGTTGAACGGCGAAGAGGTATGCATTAAGATTCAACGGCCGGGGATCGATAAAAAAATCGAACTTGACCTGCACCTGATGAATTTTTTCGCGATCCGGATGCAGCACAATAACCCGGAGATGGAGGCCATCAATCTGTCGGGAGTGGTTCGTGAATTCGGTAAGACCATCAAAAAAGAGCTCGATTTTCACAATGAGGCAGCCAACGTCATCCGGTTCAGCCACTGCTTTGAAAATGACCCCGACATCCGGGTGCCTAAGGTTTTTTCACAGTACACCACGCGCCGGATCCTGGTCGAGGAGTTCATCAACGGCACCAAGATCCGGGACCTGGACATGCTCCTGAAATCGGGAAATGATCCGAAGATTATTGCCCGGAAGGCCGTCAGACTTGGTTTTGACCAGATTTTCAAGCATGGATTTTTTCATGCCGATCCCCATCCGGGAAATATTTTCGTACTGGAGAACAATTTACTTTCCTTCATCGATTTCGGAATGATGGGAACCCTCCGTCCGGAACATTTACAATTCCTTGGAAAATATGTTTTAGGCTATCTTGACCGCGATGCACATGCCATGGCCGAAGCGATGGTTATGATCTCCGGAAAGCGTAATTTCAACCGCTTCAGGGACCTTGAATTCAAGATCAGCGATATGCTTGCACATTACAAGTACCTGAGTATCGACGAGATGGATTTCAGCAGGATCATGAATGAGTCGGTCGACATTCTGGTTCATTACGGTCTCCGGATTCCACCCGACATTTACCTGTTGGTCAAATCGCTGATGTCGATCGAGGGTGTTGCGGTTCTCCTATGTCCTGAAATTGATTTTGCAAAGGAGATGCAACCTTATGCCATCGAGCTGGTTGCCCGTCAATACAATCCAAAATGGATAGCCCGTGAGATCTTTGATTCCATTAAGGAATATTACAAGCTGATCAAGGATATCCCTTCCGATCTGAACGAGATCATCTACCGGCTGAAGGAGGGACGTTTTAAAACTCAGATTGAGGTCAAGGGGCTGGAACCGCTGATCAACCACATCGACGGCGCAAGCAGCAGGATGTCGGTGGCCATTGTCCTGGCCGCGCTGATCATCGGCGCATCCATCATTTCACAATGGGAAAAAACCCACATGTTCGGCACGGTGGTATTCGGACTTGCCGGCATACTCGGTTTCTGGCTGCTGATCAAACTCTTTAAAAAGAATAAATTCTAGAACAATGGACAATGAACAATTGAAAATTGAAAATGGACAATTGAAAATGGAAATTGGAAAACGGAAAAAAGGTCAGAGGAATTCAGTCAGTCAGTCATTCAGTCAATCAGTAAATCACTCATTCACTCAATCACTCAATCACTCATTAACTCATTAACTCCCTGGTCCGCTCTACAGTGCTCCTGTAAACTGTTTCAGAAAGCGTACATCATTTTCATAGAACAGGCGCAGGTCCCGGATCTGGTACTTGAGCATGGTGATGCGTTCTATTCCCATCCCGAAGGCGTAGCCCGAGTATTCGGCGGGGTCAATGCCGCAGTTTTCCAGGGTGTTGGGGTCGACCATACCACAGCCTAAAATTTCGACCCATCCGGTATATTTACAGATGTTGCATCCGGCGCCGCCGCAGATGTTACAACTGATATCCATTTCGCCCGAAGGTTCGGTAAAGGGGAAATAAGAGGGTCGCAAACGGATCCGGGTATTTTCGCCGAACATCTCTGTGGCAAAATATAACAGAGTCTGTTTCAGGTCGGCAAAGGAAACATTCCGGTCGATATAGAGTCCCTCTACCTGATGGAATATGCAATGGGCCCGGGCCGAAATGGCTTCATTGCGAAAAACCCTTCCGGGGAAAATTTTCCGGATGGGTGGTTTGGTTGATTCCATGGTGCGGATCTGGACCGAGGAGGTATGGGTCCGCAACATGATATCGGGATCTTTTGCAATAAAAAAGGTATCCTGCATGTCGCGGGCCGGGTGGTCGGGTGCAAAATTAAGCGCCGTGAAATTATGCCAGTCATCTTCAATTTCAGGTCCTTCTGCCACGGTGAATCCGATGTGCCCGAAGATCTCAATGATCCGGTTGCGGACGATCGACAACGGATGGCGCGTGCCTGGTTCCAGCCG
This sequence comes from Alphaproteobacteria bacterium, assembly GCA_009928665.1. GTDB lineage: Bacteria > Bacteroidota > Bacteroidia > Bacteroidales > FEN-979 > CAIVAT01. Next base: position 58,378 of record SACF01000018.1, on the reverse strand, counting down.
TTCGGCGGGACGGGTCAGATCTTCTGGTACAGATTGTACATCCGTCAGGTTTTCGAAGGCGGTCCTGAGTTGGTTTATTTTATCCTGTGCCGCGTTTTTCAGGTTATTCAACAGGGAACCGATTTCACGTTTCCGGTCGGGGTCAACAGATTTAAATTCCTCGAACAGCACGGATACCAATCCCTTTTTGCTCAGGTACTTCAGCCGTATCTGTTCAACCTCCTCCGGGCTCTTTGCGATGAGCCCGTTGATTTCATTCAGCAGAAGGTCTATTTTCGATTTCATTTTAGGTCCGTTATTATTCAACGATCCGGATGGTCATTTTCACATCTTTGACAGGCCGGTCGGAGGCATCCTTTTCGACGGCGGCAATCTTATCGATCACATCAAGACCCTGGATTATTTCGCCGAAAACAGTGTACTGGTTGTCGAGGAACGGGGTCCCGCCGATGGTCTCATAGATCTTCTTTTGCTCCGCCGTATAGTTGGCGCCCAATTGGGCAGCGCTCATTTTCTTACCCTGGACAATATAAAACTGGGAGCCGGATGAGGCTTTGGCCGGGTTCACCTGGTCACCCTGGCGGGCAGCCGAAAGTGCGCCTTTTTTATGGATGAATGCCGTGTTGAATTCAGCAGGGACTGTGTAGCCGGGACCACCCATGCCAAGCCGTTGACCGGGTTTTGCATTTTTAGAATCGGGGTCGCCTCCCTGGATCATGAATCCGGCAATCACCCGGTGGAAAAGAAGTCCGTCGAAAAATCCTGATTTGGTTAATTTCACAAAGTTGTCGCGGTGTTTCGGGGTTTCGTTGTACAGAATCCCGGTCATGTCGCCATAGTCGGTATGAATTACAAATTTTGTCACTTTGGGTTCGGTTTTGGTTTGAGACATTACGGATAAATTGAAGATGAAGGCTGCGGTCAGCAAGGTTAAAGCGATTCTTTTCATGGTCGATTTTTTTGATGGGGCAAAGGTACGGAAAAAAAGAATTCCCGGTAAGGAGCGGAAAGATTTGGCCTCCGTTCTTTGTGGAGGTGAGAATTGAATTCCAAGGTCGCGCGATCAGGACGGGTATTGCTTCGTTGCGATCTGGCACAATTAGAGAAAATTATGGACTAATTAACCGAAAAGATTAAAATATAGTTATATTTGCATATGTTAATAAAGTAACAATAGATCATAATGCCAATCCAATTCTTACTTGAAATATCCGTAGGTATCAAGTTCTTGCAAAACGCAGATGATTATGATGGATATTCCATGTGAACAATGAAATATAAGATTATTAACAGATGTAATTTAAATTCAGAGGTATATGAAAAAGTTTACGATTGTAGTAATGTTGATAGGTCTACTGGGTTCAGTTCATTTTTTGGCCGCCCAGAATGTCGGCATCAGTGATGAGGCACATACTCCTGATCCATCAGCTATGTTAGATGTTTATGATGACCACAAGGGATTTCTCCCTCCCAGGGTTGAACTTACCGCATCAAACACCGCAGGCCCAATAACTTCTCCGGCAACAGGATTAGTCATCTACAATACGAAGACAACATCATCAGGAACCGTTTACGATGTCACCCCGGGATATTATTATAATGCCGGGGATGCCACAACACCCAATTGGGTTCAAATTGTAAATTCCACAGGGACTGGAATAGCGCCTCTTTGGGATGATTTTCGAGTCTCTTTGAATACCCGGTATTCAGGAAACACACAACCTGGCCTGGCGGGATTTGCGGGTTCTAGTTCTCTGTTGTCATATTATTTCGGTGGAGGCAGTCAGATGCAAGAAATTTTCTTTGAGATACAACTGCCTCACACCTGGGTTGAAGGAAGCGCCATCAGACCTCATGTTCACTGGTCGCCGGGCGATGCAACTTCTGGGAATGTGGTCTGGAACCTTGAATATACCTGGGCAAATTATGAAGATACTTACCCGGCTTCAACAACAATCAGCAATGATCCGCAAGCAGCCAATGGGCAATGGAAATCACAGATTGCACAGTTTCCATATATTGATGGAACGGGCAAAAAAATCTCCAGTATCCTGATGTGCAGACTCTATCGTAATCCCATAGCTCCGGATACTTATACAGGAAATGCCTTTTTACTTGGATTTGATATTCACATACTTATAAATGGAAATGGGAGTCGGCTTGAGTACATCAAATAATCAACGAATGGAGAGATTAACAATTTTTTTCGCCCTATTTGCAGAAGTCCTTCATCAAGAAAGACACTTTTTCAGATTAATTTTATACGGAATATTGTTTTTTGTTCCACAATTACTTATCGGCCAGGGGATTTCGATCGGTTCGGGAGCATATATAACAGCCTCCGGGAGCTCGTTGATAACCATCTCCAGCGGTAACTTTGAAAATAACGGGACTTACACCAAAGATACCGAAACCATAACCATGTCGGGAACAACAGCGGCGACAGTTACCGGTACCAGTACGACCGTAAATAACCTTACCATCTCCAACACCGGGGGGGTCACCAACCAGCAAAGCCTGCTCACGGTCAACAATACCCTGACCATCGAATCGGGGGCCAAACTGACGGTTGCCTCCTCGAAGGCGCTGACTGTAAACGGAACAACGCAGGTGAACGCTACCGAAGGGCTGGTGATTGCCACAGAGGGATCATTCCTCGACAATGGTACCATCAACTACATTTCCGGATCGGCAAAAGCTGAGCATTACCTTACGGGAAGCCGCTGGTGGTACATCGGTTCACCCATGACAGCGGCCACGGCCCTTGCCTTCGGGACTTTGTCGTCGGTTGCCAACACGGGAACACGATTATTCTACTGGTCGGAACCCTCGAACGGATATACCGCGATCACAAGCACAAGCACCACACTCAATCCCCTGCAGGGATATGCTTATAAAAAGAGTGACGGTGCACAGACCGCTTCTTTTACAGGATCCTTGAACACCGGCACAATCGGAACAGACAACAACCTCGACTGGACAACGGGACTTTCACACGATGGCTTTAATTTAGTAAGCAATCCTTACCCTTCGGCCATCGACTGGGACGCTGCATCTGGCTGGACCAAGACAAACATCGAAAACAACATCTGGTACCGGACCAACAGCACCTACGCAACGTATAACGGCACCAGCAAAGAAGGTGTGAACGGGGGGCAAAAGTACATTCCTGCCCTCCAGGCTTATTGGGTCCATGTTCCGGATTTATACGCAGACAAGGGGACCCTGAAGGTCAACAACTCCACCAGGCTTCACAACAGCCAGGCCTTTTACAAAGCCTCTTCCGTAAACAACGTTTTCCGGATGATCGTGCGTCGCGACACCTTAAACGATGAGATGCTGGTGGGATTTTACCCATCCGCATTGGCGACTTATGAAGATTTTGATGCCGAGAAGATGTTTAGCACCGATAACGACCATCCGCAAATTACCACCCTGACCTCCGAACATATCGAGGTGGCCATCAACGGTCAACCCGAGCTGGCACCCAATGAGATCCGGACAATTCCACTTGGTTTTCTCACCAAGGTTTCAGGAGATTTCACCTTTGAAGCTACCAACCTCGATGAACTGGATCCGGCTATCTCCGTGTACCTCGAAGATCTGATGGGGATAAAACAACTTGATCTCAGGGCTTCGAACACCTATTCCTTTTATTCGGCTCCTGCTTCCGGTGATGAAAGGTTCCGGCTCCATTTCGGAAAATCGTCTGTTAATGCCGAACCAACCCCGGCTGACAACGGTATCCGTATATTTGCGAACGACCTGACTGTGAATCTCTATCTGCCCGCTGATCTTCCCGGCACACTCGAAGTCTTTACCGTTCTGGGCCAGCGCATCTTGCAACGGCCTCTTGAACCCGGGTTCACGCAATTATACCTGAATGTTGACAAGGGATTGTACATTTTCCGAATCCAGGTCAATCACACACTTACCACTAAAAAATTGTTTCTCGGTAAATAATCTTGTCATGAATAATCTCTCAAATACCAAAGAAATCCTGCGACGAACCTATTCAAAACCAAAGGTGGAACGAATCAGGCTGGACCGGGAAATATCCATGGTGATGGATTCGGTGCCCCCGGATCCTGAAAATCCGGTTGGCAATGACGGAGATACCTCTTCCCTGCCTGAAAACCATACCGATAATCCCTTTAAAATCTATCGTGTTTAAGGCTGAACAACTTATGAAACATGGAAAAGTCCCGCTTCAAGGGACTTTTTTTTTTACTTTTACCCGGAATATCACAAACACGCTGTCAATTAACTCCTGATTAATGATTCTGGTTATGTCATAACGTTGTTGAAATCAAACAATCATAAGAAAAATATTTATGGACCTGAACGAAATCCAACGAAGGAAAAACCAGTTCGCAACCCGGATGGTTGGCAACGAAATGATATTGGTACCGGTCACCAGTCATGTTGCCGACATGACCGAATTGTTCACCCTGAATGAGGTCGGAAGTTTTATCTGGGAACGTATCGATGGAACCCTTACCGAAGCTAAGCTTGTTGAAGCGATAATCTGGGAGTTCGAGGTTGATCGCGAAACCGCTCAAAACGACCTTTCGGAATTTCTCAATGAGTTGCAACAATTAATGGACAAGGATAAATCTCCAGCCCGGTGAATTCGCTGACCCTCTCCATTGCAGGATTCAGGATCCGGTTGGAATCCGATGGACCAGGGCCAATCAGGCTGGAACCGGGATACCTTCCATTCCTGGTCCCGGATGAACCGGAGAGTTCCGATATGGTTGTGACAGTAAAAAAGGGAATCCCGAAACCTTTTCCGGCCAGCGACCGGATTCTGTTCGAAGCCCGTGATGACCGTCAGAACTACTATTCCGTTCACAAACAGGGAGATATCCTGGGTTTGCAGGTTTACAGCCAACGGTTTGCAGGCCGGATCCAGCAAACTGCCCTCCTGGATCTTCCGAAAAAAAAATGGTTGGTCCATTATGCCGGTGATCATAATGACACCAGTGTCTTTCCGCTTCAATATCCGCTTGGCCCGCTGTTGTTTTATTACCTGACCCTGACCTTTGATGCCCTTCTGATCCATGCCTCCGGTATTCACGATGGCAGGGCGGGCAGGCTTTTTACAGGATTTTCGGGAAGCGGGAAAAGTACCATGGCCGGATTGTGGCGCCAGTCGGGAAGCAGAATCATCAACGACGACCGGCTGATCATCCGTCGGGAATCGGAACGGTACGTGATGTATAATACGCCGATGCAGTATGTCGCGTTGCCTGAACACGGTACGCTGGATGCCATCCACCTGATCCGTCATGCACCCGAAAACAGTCTGGTACCACTAACCGGGGCCAGGGCGGTTGCGGCAATTATGGCAAACTGCATCCAGCAGGGATACGAAAAGGAGCATATCCACCGCCGCATCGATTTTCTGACCGGGATCACTGCGAGGTTGCCCGTTTATGATACCGGGTTCATACCTGATCCGGAAATTGTGGGTTATATCCTCGAAAAAGAAAAGAAACAACCGGAAAAAAGTTTGTAAATTCCGGAACAGATAATAAGATCAGTCCCTGCCAAATCAGCGATGACCCCAACCGAACCAATCTCCGGCGAATTGTTTTCTTTCACAGAGGATCTGCTCAATTCCGAAACACCAGTAAAAATAAGGGTTACCGGCAACAGCATGTATCCTTCGCTGCGGGATGGGGATATTGTCACCATCAGGAAAGAAGCGGTCGAACAGCTTCGCCGGGGAGATATCGTCGGCATTAAATCATCCGGAAAATGGGTTGCACACAGGCTTCAGAACAAACAGGCTCATCAGAGGCCATTATTACTCAGGACCAAAGGTGATTGCTGCCGGAAGCCGGATCCCGTGTCTGAATCAAGCCGCTATGTCGGTAAGGTCACTTCCTTCTCCCGTGCAGGCAGGGAACACGACCTCGACAAAGTCAGGTACCGCCTTGCAGGATCATTCATCGCCCGCTTTTCTGTATTCACAACGTCATTGTTCCAGCTGGTTCTTAGGTCCGGTATCTATGTCAAAAAGTTCCGTGAAGGATTCAGCAGGATCATAGAAAGCCTTCGTTTTGTGAGCCGGGGTTCAAAAAAACAGGTGCTGACCAGCATAGTCCTTTCGGTTCTGCAGGGAATGGCGCCGTTCTTAACCATTTACCTGATAAAATTGCTGATCGACTCCATTTCTGCTTCAGGCGAGAAGCTGCAGGATCCGGAAGCGCTCCGGAAATTATGGATCCTCCTGATCCTGACCGGCCTTACCTTCCTGGTCAACGCCCTGTTGGGGATTTTTGGCGGATTAACCCGTGAACGGTTATCACAATCCGTCACCCGGAACATCTACCGGTTGTTGCATGAAAAACACACCACGCTCGGGCTGGCTTTTCTCGAAGACCCCATCCATCAGGATCAGATCCACCGGGCCGGGCAGGAAGCTGCATTCCGGCCTGTGAAGCTGATCCAATCCGGCATTATCCTGATCCAATCGGTTATATCCTGCGTGGTGATCTCTGTTTTTATCCTGATGACCCAGGGGTATCTTTTGGGGTTGTTGCTGATAGCACTGATACCGGGTTTTTTAGTTCGGATCAGGTTCACAACCCTTTTTTATCATTACCGGAGGAACAACAGTAAAGAAGAACGGGAGGGTCACTATTATCACCGGATCCTGACCGGGCGACCCTTTGCAAAAGAGCTCCGGCTGTTTAACCTGGGTGAATATTTCCGGTCACGTTTTGAGAAGATCCAGCGTCGCCTCGATGAACAGCGAAATCAATTGTTTCGCCGAAGGGCGGTCGCAGAGATCATGGCACAGGGTTTTGCCATTGCTTTGATTTTTATCTCGTTTGGACTGGTAATTTCCATGGCCCTCCGGGGAAGCCTTTCGGTTGGCAGTGTGGTACTGTTCTTTATGGTGATCCAGCGGGGATTCTCGGTGCTTTCCACACTTTTTCAATCAGTGGCCGGACTCAGTGAAGACACGGTGTTTTTAAGGGATTTTCTGGAATTCATGCAATTACCGGCAACCACGGTACGCTCAAAATCTGACTGTACTATTCAACCGCTCCGGAAAGAGATCCGGTTCGATGGAGTGGGTTTCCGTTATCCCTCCAGTGACCGGAAAGCGCTTGATTCGGTATCGATGACCATTCCGTTTGGAAAAACCATTGCCCTCGTTGGCCCGAACGGGTCGGGGAAGACCACCCTGGTAAAACTGCTCTGCGGTTTTTATCCGCCATCGGAAGGATCCCTTTATTTTGACGACACCGATATTGCAGCCTGCTCCCCCGGTGCATCGCTGGAACAGATAACAGCCGTATTCCAGGATTTTGCACTTTATAACCTTTCGGCGGCCGAAAATATCCGGCTTGGAAATGTATCATCCCGACAGGATCAGGAATCCCTGAAAGAGGCTGCCCGAAAAGCCGGGATTGATGATGTTCTGAAAGACCTGCCCTTTAGATACGACACACCGCTCGGCAATTTATTCGACAAAGGGGAGGAACTGAGTATCGGTCAGTGGCAAAAAATGGCCATCGCCCGGGCCTTTTACCGCAATTCAGGGATCCTTATCCTGGATGAACCCACAAGCGCTTTGGATTCAGAATCAGAAACCGACCTGCTTAAAAATATCAGGAACCTTGCTAAAGATAAAACCGTCCTCATCATAAGCCACCGATTCTCGACCATACAGTGGGCCGACCATATTTATGTTTTGGATCACGGTTCAATGGTCGAATCGGGCACGCATGATCAGCTGATGTCGTTGCAAGGGAAATATTACACGATGTTCGAAAGCAGCAGGGTCAGGGTATTTTCCTGAGTAAATAGCAAACAGCTTTCCAAATCCTTAAGAAATAATAAGGAAAGGCGCCATAAGCATTTTCTTTTCTGTACCGTTGCTTCATGTAGGATATTCCGGGGAAAACCAGTCCGAAAATGATTTTCAGCTCCCTTTTAATTCCCTTGGCGTTCTCAATTCCCCGTATCTCAAGTGCAAGATCCTGGGGAAAACGGTCGTCAGCGCTTTGGAGCAACCGGTTCATAAAAAGCTGCTTTACTTTTCGGTAACCCGACCGGGGATTCTGAACCGGTAAAGGGTTAGGCACCGGCGCCCCGAAAAATTCCCGGGCAAGGTTCAGGATCCCTGTCACCTGCGAAGTGCACTGATAGGTTTTGCAACGGTCCAGAAAGAGATCCCAGTCAAAATCCTGCCGGTGCAACTTGAGCAATTCGGAAATATCACAAAACCGGTACAGTTGGAAGAGGGGCTGACCAAGGTGTTCATAAAGATGAACGCACAGGTGAAGGACCAGATCGTGCGTTTCTAAAGCCCTGCAACGGGTTTCCTGGATGATGACCGGCACAGATCTCGAATAAAATTCGCCGATATTGAACCGGTATCCTCTGTTGGCAGCATGCAACCGGGAGTGAATCTCAAAGCTGACGCCGTTCAGAACTAACCCCGGCAGGTGCTTCATTCCGAACATTCTCCTTACCACACTGGATGTCAGATAATTCTGAGCCTGTTGATATCCCAGTCCGACAAGGATGTTTTTGCAGGTATCGACATCTTTCAGGTCGACCAGCAGGTCGATATCGCTCATCTGTCGCAGGCCGGGATCAGGATAGAGGTGGCTGGCCAGGTAAATTCCCTTCAGGGCTATCACCGAAACTCCCTGTTCTGTAAAAGCTTTAACTGCCCGGTGAAAATGCTCGTAGATTATCATATTCCGGGCCAATGACCGGAGGTAAATCTGGTTCAGGTCGTGCTTTGTCGCTTCTGGTATCCGCTCGTACTGTCGGATCAGGGGCAGATTTTTGTACAGCAGGGGTCCGAAACCGCAACGGATAGCCTGACCGGTGAAATAATTCCAGTCGTCCACCTGTTCTGCAAGGTTTTCCATCAGCAGGATATCTTCCGGTTCTGGATGGAGCCGTACCGATGCAAAAAGCAGTTTATCTTCTATCCGTAAAACCATTCAAGTCCGTTTCGGTGATTCGTTCGGGGATCCTTATGCGATTGAGATCAAATCAATTTCGACCTTGATACAAATCTTAATTTACTATTCCATCCCTGTTTTGATCCCGGACTGATAAATCCCGATGTTCATGATCGCGGGTTCGGCGCGCGATTCATCGGTCACGAACCGTATTTTCCGGGCGCTTACCTTCGGAAAACGCAGAAGGCGCTTGTAACCGACGGTGGTTCCGGCAGCAATGGTACTCCAGCCGTTGCCATCCCAGGCTTCAAGATGAAATTTTTCGATGCGCTGTCCCACTTTGACATCTTCCTGGATCAGGGCCACGTTGAATGTTACGGGAGCGGAAAAAGCGTACTCAATGGCATTGCCCGACGGGCGGATGGAGGCCCCGGCGATCAGGTTGTTCCGGAACGTTCCGTCGAGCAGTTTACGCAATCCTTTCAGGCTTTTGATGTCGCGTTTGTGGATCAGGCCTTCCGGGCCGGGCGGAATGTTCAGCAACAACACAGAGTTTCTGCCCACCGAGTGAAAGTAAATGTCGGCAAGTTTCTCGGGAGATTTTACCTTTTTATTCTCATCCGGATGATAGAACCAACCCGGCCTGATTGAAACATCTGTTTCGGAAGGATACCAGACCAGTGACCCTGCTTTGGCAAGCTTATCGCGACTGCCAAGGTCCTGCGCCATGCGGTCGCCGGGGATAAACGATTTATCAACCGGGAACCGGTCTGATTCTATTACCGTTGAATCGGTGTTCTGAAGCACATCGGGTATCACGCTCCACTCGGTCTCACGACCATATCCCGATTCAGTTCCGACCCATCTCACATCCGGGCCCATCACCGCGATCACCGCACCGGGTTGCAGTTCACGGATAAGAGCGTACCACGATTTCCAGTCGTAGACCTGTTTCCGGCCATCGGCTCCCTCCCCGCAGGCGCCATCGAACCAGACCTCCGCGATATCACCGTACCGGGTAAGCAGTTCGCGGAGCTGGTTCCGGAAGAATTCGTTGTAGGCCTCTGAATTGCCGTAGGAGGGTTCATGCCGGTCCCACGGTGAAAGATAGAACCCGAATTTCAGCCCGTATTCGCGGCAGGCGGCTGCCACCTCGCCAACCACATCTCCCTTTCCTTCTTTCCACTTGCTTGCCGCCACACTGTGACGGGTGAACGCAGAGGGCCAGAGACAAAATCCGTCGTGATGCTTTGCCGTGAGGATCACCATTTTCATACCGGCGTCACGGATTACGGATACCCATTGCCGCGCGTCAAATTTCACGGGGTTGAACAGCGCCGGATCTTCGTGCCCGTCGCCCCACTCCCGGCCGGTGAAGGTATTGATACCGAAATGGATGAATGCGTTAAATTCGGTGCGCTGCCATTCCAGTTGATTGGCCGACGGGGTCACATTCGCAGCCATTTCGAAAATCTTATCGGGTGGTGTCCCCGGCCGGATGATCACGCAATTGTTCCCAAAATAAACCGGCCGGATCGGCTGTGAAAATAAAGAGGATGGGACCATCAACATCATCAGCAAAGCAATGCAACAGAACGGTTTCATAATATTTGAATATTTAGTGCATTCAAAGGTAGTAATTCTGCCGGACCGGTACCTAAAAAGTCGACCGGGATCATTCCGAATCCCTGAGATCAATAAGGTCATCAGCAAGAACGGCAGTAATGACCCCCCCTTCAATTTTTCCATCCGAAAGAGTCAAACAAGTTGTGCAAACATTCGATGTGTAAGATAAAAGGAATTATTTTTGCCATTCTTATGGAATCTGAAAACCGAACCCGTCATTTTGAGAAGCGCACCCGGGTCATTGTAATTCTCACAGCCCTTACGATGGTTGTGGAGGTCAGCTTTGGCTATTACACCCGGTCGATGGCATTGCTGGCCGACGGCTGGCATATGGGATCCCACGTGTTTGCCCTGGGACTGACCTGGCTCGCGTACATCATCTCCCGTCGTTTTTCCGACTCGGTCAGGTATGGTTTTAACCGGGACAAGTTCCTGGCATTGACCGGTTTCACAAGCGCCCTGGTACTGCTGGGCTTTGCTGTTTTTGTCGGCTGGGAATCGGTTGCCCGTTTTCTTTTTCCGAAACCCATCCGGTACCAGGATGCGATCGTGGTAGCCTTCATCGGTCTGGTTGTAAATCTCCTCAGCGCCTGGTTTCTGCATCACGATCATGAATACCATGATCAAAATATCCGTGCAGCCTACCTGCATGTTCTTGCCGACGGCCTTACCAGTGTTGCCGCGATTCTGGCCCTGGCGGGAGGATGGCTATTCGACCTTCCCGCACTCGATTCGATCGGCGGGATCATCTGCTCACTGGTCATCGTGAAGTGGAGCATCGACCTGATTCTTTCGACCGGAAAGACACTGATCCGAAATTGAAAAGGGTTATAAAGTATTATCCGGATTTTTCAGGTTAAAGGATGAATGGGAAAGGTTCGGGAACGACACCTCTGATCAATTCTTCCAGGCAGCCAGCTTGTTCAGCCGAATCGTGTAACACACCATCCATGCCAGCGTCAGGAGACCTCCGGGCATGGCAATCACCATGGCAAAACGCTGGCTTGCCGGGATAAAGGTCACGAGGATCATATACAGAAGCATCAGGATGGTTCCCGAAATGCCCAGCCAGGCTGTGGTTCTGGAAAAAATCCGACCGGAAAACATCACCAGGGCCATAATCAGATTGCCAATCGTCGGCAGTAAAAAACCGGTGAAGGCGCCAAGGCTTCCATGGGCGCCACGGGCAAGCAGCGACTCTCCCGCCGCAGCCAGCATCAGGGTTTCGGAATCAGATTCAGCGAGTGAGAATTTCCGGCTCAGGTCGAGCATCGAAAGCGCCGTGTTATTGCAGATAAAGACGGCAGAACCCGTGATAAAAATGACCAGCGCCAATCCGGCGCCGGGTAGGTTCACCCGGCGATGGGCTGCAAACAATGCAAAAAAGACCGGAAGCAGAATGATCTGGTTGAGGAGATTCAACAGGTCGAGGTGGTAAAGCCCGAGGATCGGGTTTTCCCGGAATTCGGCGTACCGATCCACCGCGGTCCGGGGTAAAGCCGAAACATCCCCTCCCGTCACGTTTCCCACGATAATGTCGAGAATGATTCCGGCCATGAAAAGGAGACTGCAGATAAAACCGCACCGGTAAACAGTTTTCCAGTTCATAGTTTTATCTTCACAGACCTCCCCAGTACCCTGCTCTTTTCCGCTGCAAAACCCATGATATGACTTTCGATCGACTGGTCGATCGTGGAGGTCAGGCAGCCGGGGTCCTGTTTTGCCACGGCCGTTACGAAGTCGCGCATCAGGAACCAGTCGCCTCCGCCATGACCGCTGTTCTTGTAGTTCTCCACATCTTCGGCTTTCGGAATCAGCTTCACGGTCTTGTTGGTGCGAAAATCGGTCAACGAGAGTTCGGTCATATCGCCCGTGATGTCGCCCATCGATCCCATGACCCTGGTGCGGCGTCCCGCGTAGGAGGTGAAGGCTTCCATCGAGAAGGAGGCCGTTATTCCTCCGTCGAACAGGATGTTGGTAATATAGTGATCGGGCTGATCGTTCTCCATACGATAGACGCACCGGCCGTAATTGGTAGTACGAAGATACCCGAGGATGGCTTCCTCCCGCTGTGCCGGGTCATCCGGCAGGTCGAACACGTAGGTCCATCCTTTCCCCCGGGAATAGATCTGAAGGGCTGAGTAGGGACAATCCGCCTCCACGGCACATCCATCCATACACCGGGCAGCGCTGCCTTGCGGGGCATTTTCACTGCAGAACCATTTCAGGTTTCCCATGGCAGAAATGGAATCGCATTTTTTCCCGATCATCCACCGGAGAATGTCGAGATCGTGGCATGATTTGGCCAGGATGATCGGGGTGGTGGCTTTGGAATCGTGCCAGTTTCCACGCACATAGGAGTGCGACATGTGAATGTGCTCGATGGGTTCCAAATGTTGAAAACTGACCACCTCACCGATAGCGCCATCCCCGATCAGCTTTTTCATCCGGATGAAGTAAGGCGAATAGCGGAGTACATGGCAAACTGCAACAATCCGGCCTGTTTTCCTGGTCATGACCAGGATATCGCGGCACTCCTTTTCGGTCTGTGCCATGGGTTTTTCAAGCAAAACATCGTATCCCAGGGCCAAAGCCTGCATGCAGGGTTCATAATGCAGGTGATCGGGCATGGTGATGATGATTGCATCGGCGAATTTGGGCCTTTTCAACACATCTTCCCAGGTTGTGAACCGGTTTTCCCCGCTGATATTGTGTTTCTTGGCATAACGTTCGTTCCGGACGGGAATGGGTTCGGCAACTCCGATGATCCGGATCTGATCCGGGAAATTGGCGGCGTAATTGCCATAAACATTGCCCCTTGATCCCGCTCCGCAGGTGATGGCCGTAACGGGCCGGCCCAGCGGGTTCTCCACCGGGAGATAGATATCACGGTGGTTCAGGGGATATTCAAACAGATCCGTTCCTTTACGTGAAAAACCTTTCAGTCCGAGGGCGGTGGCCCCGATCGTTAAACCCATGGTTTTCAGGGCTTGCCGGCGTGTAATAGCGTTGCTCATATGATAGAAATTTTAGTTCTCCAATTTAGGAAATATTCCGGTTCACCGGGATCATTCTGTGGTCCCGATCCGATCGCTGACACTTCTTTCAGAGATTTTCCGGGTCCGGAGCCGGTAAAGAAAAAAGAGGATGGCCGCGGTAAAAACGAAACTCATAAAAATCATCCAAATGTTGGTTGTCGACCCAAACGATTCCCAGTCTCCGCCAAGGATCCCGAGCGAAGCCAGCCAGGCTGCAAAGACCGCCGCGCCGTTATTGACAAAATGGGCCAGCACCGGGACCCAGATGGAGCCGCTCCAGAAGTAAAGGTACCCGAATCCGAGCCCCAGCATCAAACGGGGTATGAATCCGTAAAATTGAAAATGCATGGCTGAAAATAAAAAGGCGGAAATGAAGATGGCCACGTGTACGTTACCCAACCACTCCCGGAACAACCTTTGCAGCAGCCCCCTGAACATCATCTCTTCACCAAGCGCCGGAATTACTGCGATCATCAAAAGATTAAAGAGGAAACTGCCCGCCGAATCCATTTTCATGAAGGCTTCGGTAAGCTTCGCGGCTTCTTCTTCAGTCTGTTGCATCCACAATTCAACGCTCCTGAGGAATTCGGGCAGCCGTATCATTTCGTTCAGCGATATCATCCACTGAACCAGGGGAAGTGAAACGATGAGAAGAATAATGGTTAAAAGAAGCACGGAAGGTTTTGCATGGGCATTGAAATTCAGATAGGAAACCGGTCCGTATCCGAAGAGATAGCCGGCCAGGATGGGCGGCAGGACGAAAAGTCCGACCGATTGCAGTACCTGAAAAAATTCGAGAACTCTGACCATTTGCCTGTTTTCGTAGTCGGTCAGGGAACCCATCACAGTGGTGACCGACAGTCCGAACAGGGGCTGAAGCAAAAGCAATCCCAGTAGAAAAGTCAGGGCATAGGCCGAAATGATCAGCAGTATGATAAAAATCAGTTTCGGGAAAGGGGTCAGGGTATTGAGAAGGGGTGGTTTCATGGATTGTTGATCCTGATTTTGGCTAATTTTGCAGCAAATTTACCATAAATTGATCAGGATCGGCACAACGGATTGGGGTGATTTTCCGGTCATTCTCGCGCCTATGGAGGATGTCACCGATTCGCCCTTCCGTACTATCTGCAAACGGTTCGGGGCCGATGTGGTTGTGACCGAGTTCATTTCGGCCGAGGGGTTGATAAGAGAAGCCTTGAAAAGCAGGATCAAAATGCAGTTCGGGGCGACTGAGCGTCCCATCGGGATTCAGATCTTTGGCAGCTCCGTCGATTCGATGCGGAAAGCCGCGGCAGTGGCCCAGGAGGCGGAGCCCGATTTCATCGACCTGAATTTCGGGTGTCCGGTGCGGAAGATCGTGATGAAAGGTGGGGGTGCAGCGCTTCTGCAGGATATTCCCAAAATGATTGCCATAGCAGCATCGGTCGTTAATTCAACCCGGCTTCCTGTGACCGCCAAAACCCGGTTGGGTTGGGACGAATCCCACCGGGATATCGTGACCATCGCGGAGCAATTGCAGGATGCAGGAATCCAAGCGATCACCATTCACGGTCGGACCCGGTCACAGCTTTACGGAGGGAAGGCCGACTGGACCCTGATCGGCGCCGTCAAAAACAATCCCCGGATGCACATTCCGGTCATCGGCAACGGCGATATCGATTCCGGTGTGAAAGCTGTTAACATGAAAGATCGTTACGGAGTCGACGGGATAATGATCGGGCGCGCCGCAACGGGAAACCCTTGGATTTTCAAAGAGATTCAAAACGCTTTGTCTGGGATTCCTGCTGTTCCCGGGCCCACGGTTGAGGAACGGATTGCCGTGATCCTGGAACATCTGACCACCTCGATCCCTTACAAAGGCGAACGCGCAACCCTTCTCGAGATCCGGAAAATGTACAGCGGTTACTTTCGTGGAGTCCCGGATTTTAAAAAGCGCCGGATGCGGCTGATGACCGCGTCAACATTGGAAGAGGCGCTACTGATCCTGAAAGAAGTCAGCAGTGGCGACGAAAACTGCATGTCCAATGGCTAAAGCCTTGACTTGGATTTTATTTTTGTACCGGGGCGGCGGATGGTTCAGAATTTTCGCTCGAGGAGTTCTTTCAACCGTTTGAAGGCATTGGAACCGGTATCCCAGAAATTTTTCCTTCGCATCAGATCGAGAAAGTCGTTGGCCTGGTCGAGCGACTTAAAGCCGTTCAGCGTTTCGATGGTTTCGTTGTATTCGCGCAGGTTTCCGTCGAAAAGATCGTTGATGAACATGAATTTCTCATTGATGTTGATGGCGCTTTTCAGGTTCTCGATCCGGTCGGAGGGAACCTTTGGACCCAACGATTTCTCCCTTGCTTCCTGGAGTTTAATGCTGAAGGTTGGTTCTTCGGATGCAAAGAGGTCCATTTCACGGGAGCGTGATTGCTTTTTAGGCGTTGCAGCGTGTTCTTTGGGCATCGGATCCGGTTTATCGAACCGTACACGGATGGCGGGGGTCGATTCTGTCTCTTCTTTTTCGGGATGGGGATCCGGTGGCGTCAGCGTATCCGGTGCCGGCACAACCGGCTGATCCTTCCGGGGTGTTTCGACCGGCTTACCCGAACGGAACGGGGCAGCGGAAGCGGGTTCGGTGGGTGGGTTCGTGTTCAGACTTACAACCGGAGTCACAGGCGGGGTGACTGCTGCTTCGGTCGAAACCGGGACAGAAGATCGTTCTTTCATGGTTGGGGTAACCGTTTCCGGAGCAGGAACGATTGATTCAGTTTGCGTACCGTGGGATTGTGGTTGTGCGATTGATTTTTGACCGGGCAACAGGTGCATTTCATAGAGGTGTTGCAGCCGTCGCAAGTCCTCATAAAATTTTCTGATATTTTCCATCAGGATATCAAATTCAATCTGCGGGATTTTATCATCATAGCTCCTGATGGTTTCAAACTGTTCATTAATGGCTTCGATAAGCCAGTTCAGCTCCTCTTTGATGATCGTACTGTTCATGTGAATAAACCTGAGGTTCGCTTTCCGGTTCCCGGAAATTTGTATTTTTGTATCAAATCAGCCATAAAATTACAATTTTTTATCCTGCTTTATGCAGATCGAAAAAAATAATCAGATCAACCGGCTCGGATGGATTGAAGTCATTTGCGGGTCCATGTTTTCGGGGAAAACGGAGGAGCTGATCCGGCGGCTGAAGCGGGCCCGGATCGCCCGGCAAAAAGTGGAGATATTCAAACCGGGGATCGATAAACGATACGATGAGGTAAATGTGGTTTCGCACGACGAAAACGCCATTCTCTCCACCCCGGTTGAGTCGGCTTCCCAAATCCTGCTTCTTACCAACGATGTGGATGTGGTGGGTATCGATGAGGCTCAGTTCTTCGACAACGAGCTACCGGCCGTCTGCAACACCCTTGCCGCACATGGAATCCGGGTCATCGTGGCCGGTTTGGACATGGATTACCTTGGAAAACCCTTTGGGCCGATGCCCGAACTGATCGCCATGGCTGAAGATGTCATGAAAGTGCATGCGATCTGCATGAATTGCGGCGATCTCGCCCAGTTTACCCACCGCAAGGTAGAAGATAACCATTTGGTGATGCTCGGCACCACCGACACCTATGAACCTTTGTGCCGCCGTTGTTACTATGAAAAGATGAAACAGCAGGGGAGCGGACAATCTTCCTGACCCGGCCACCCGGGCAAATCACTGCTTCCTTTTTACCGGTCTCTTCTTGCGGCTATTGCAAATTGTGTGAAATAATTCTCAATGCCCGGATCATCGCTGACATAAAGTGCCTGCAGGAATTGATCTTTAGCCCGCAGTACCTCCTTCAGCCGGATCGATCGCTGAGCGGCCAGCAACGCTGCCGTAGCATCGAACAAATCGAGGGCGCGTGTCAGGGCAGGCATAAAATCACCGCCCTGACGCTTTATTTTCAGGGTACGGCCAACCTCGCTCCCGATATTCCCCATCTGCTCCAGAAGGGAAAGTTTGTTCCAGCGCTCGCGGTCAATGGCATGGGTATCTTTCGTTGCCGGGTCTGACTTCGGTATCATCCTTTTATTTTTTTCTGAACCAGCTCCGAGATCAGGTTCCGGATTGCTTCATCTTCAACATTCCGCGACCTGTTTTGCTGCCGGGGGCGAATATTGATCATCGAATCAAATTCAATAAAATCAACCGTTCCATATTTCAACGGATAAAGATTTATTCCCCATAAATGCTGCTGGAGCGAACCCTTTCCGAGCAGATACGCCTCTTCATCGACATGCAGCTCAGCGTCGACCACCAGGATGCCCGACCCGACATCAACGACCGCTTTTACAAAATCTCCATACAGCGATTCCGCCATGACAGAAAGCTCTTCGATGGTGATCGTTTCAATCTCTTTCATTGCCATTTAAATTTGAACAAAGATATACCGAATAGGAACAGGTTTGAAAACCATCCTTTCGTTTTCAGGCAAATCGTATCTTTAGGGTTTAATTTAAAAAAGATGGGTATTTATCAATTCGAGCAGGTGCAAAGGATACCGGCCCCGGTTGAACAGGTATGGGATTTTATCGCTTCCCCTGCCAATCTGGGGCGGATCACCCCGCCATACATGGGGTTTATCATCACCTCGGGAAACCGATCGGAGACCATGTACGAGGGGATGATCATAACCTACAAAGTAAGTCCTGTGGCCGGGATAAAAACCACCTGGGTAACGGAGATCACAAAGGTGAAGCCATTCAACTACTTTGTGGATGAACAGCGAGCCGGACCTTACCGGATGTGGCACCATGAACATTTTGTCGACCGTACCGATGGGGGCACGATCATGAGAGATATCGTCACCTACCAGCCTCCTCTGGGATTTCTCGGATCCTGGGCCAACCGGCTATTCATCCGAAAGCGGTTATCAGAGATCTTCGCATACCGGACCAGGGCGTTGGAACAGATTTTCGGAACGATGAAATAGTTTTTTAAATGGGTAATTATTCCGACAAAGCGCTTCTATTCGTTAACCGTCACCGAAGCTTGTTTCTTCATGCCGGAATGGGCATCTTATTAATCATCCTGCTGGTTTTCTTTTTCAGGTCGCCGCTTGCCTCATGGTATCTGCAAAACCGCGTGAAACAGTTCAATGCGACGCATCATGCCATCCTGAAGATCAAAAAAGTCAGGATTCTCGGACTGGCATCTGTCCGGATCACCGGGATCACCTTGAAACCGGAGCAGGGCGATACGATGCTCGCCATCGACACCGCATACGCTTCCATCGGCATCCTTAAACTGATGACCGGAAGGTTGTCGATTCACGATGTGGAGTTGATCCATACCCGTGTTTTGTACACAGAGGGGGCTGACGCTCTTTCAAACTGGCAGTTTCTGTTCTCCGATAAGAGGGCGGGGGTTCCGACAGATTCTGCAGTGGCCCCTGCCGACACCATCGCGGTGAAATCCGAATCCCCCCGGGTAAAGATCGATTACGCCCGGAATATGCGGCGGATGCTCGATTTCGCGTTTGATAAGATTCCGCTCCGGCTCGAGATGCGAAATTTCAATCTGAAATATATATCCAACAGACATGTGATCGACTGGAACATCGACAGGCTGGACCTCCGGGATCACTTTTTCAGGACCGTGATCAGAATCCGTGAGGACAGCACCGTTACAGGGTGGGTACTGGCCGGGATGGTCGACAATCGTGAACGGAAGGCGGAGTTCAGGATTTACAGGGAAAAGGTTACACCGACCGCGGAATCCGGCAGCATGACTTTCCTTAAAACTTCCGTAAGCGCTTCGGCAACGGATAAGGTTCCCTTCCTGGAATATCGCTGGCAGGCCGGGGTAAGCTTCGATACGCTGTCATTTGCGATTGAGGGCCATACCGATGATGAAGAGCAGATGATCCTGTCGGGATTCGCGGCAGTGACCGGACTGACCCTCGATCACCGGCAGGTTGCTGCCACACCGGTACATTTTGAGCGCCTGTCGGTCGATTACCGGCTGCTGATCGGAAAGGATCACCTGGAGGTTGACAGCTCCACGCGGGTCACCTTTAACCGGATTGATCTGCATCCATACCTGTTTTACCGGCCCTATCCGTCAAAGCGCATTGCCGTGAGCATTCACAAGCCCTGGTTCACCGCGCAGGATCTCTTTTCATCCTTCCCGGCAGGATTATTCACCACGCTCGACGGGTTGGCTGTAAAAGGAAAGTTGGCCTGGCATCTTGATTTTGACGTGGATTTGTCAAATCCCGATTCCTTATACTTTGATACTTCTCTCGACCGTCAGCAGTTCAGTGTCAGTTCATACGGCACATCTAATCTGATGCGAATCAACGAGCCTTTCCTGTACACCGCTTACGAACATGGGGAACCGGTTCGTACCTTCATGGTGGGTCCTGAAAATCCCGACTTCAGGTCCCTGGAACGCATCTCCCCCTACCTCCGGTCGGCCGTCATGACCTCGGAGGATGGTGGATTTTACGGGCACCGGGGATTTCTGCCCGACGCCTTTCGCGAATCGATCGTGACCAACATCAAGGAACGCCGGTTTGCCCGCGGGGGCAGCACCATCAGCATGCAACTGGTCAAGAATGTCTACCTGAGCAGGAACAAGACAGTTGCCCGCAAACTCGAAGAGGCGCTGATCGTCTGGCTGATCGAGAACCAGGGGCTGGCAACCAAGGACCGGATGTTTGAAGTCTATCTGAACATCATCGAATGGGGTCCGCTGATCTATGGCGCCCAGGAAGCATCCCGCTTCTATTTTAACAAAGATGCATCAAAGCTGACCCTGGCCGAGGCCATCTTTCTCGCATCGATCATTCCGCGACCCAAATCCTTCCGGTGGTCGTTCGACGACCGCGGTCACCTGCGCGAGTCCAATGCAGGATACTACCGTCTGGTTTCTGAAAAGATGCTGCTAAAAGGGTGGATCACGACTGCTGATGCCGAAAAGCTGATCCCGGATGTGGAACTGCGGGGGCCGGCGAAGTTGTTGCTGAAGAAAACCGATCCCTCCTTCCCTGCCGATTCGGTTCCTCCTGAAATTGAGGATTGAGGGTTGAACGAAGTCTGACGGTTACAGGATTCTTTTGATATAATTGAAAAACCTGAAGGGTGCGTATTTCACCGGCAGGTCGATCCAGGTAGGTGTCGACACCACCGATCGCCGGTTGCTGAAGGCGAGGAAGCTGTCGAACCCGTGGTACTTCCCCATACCGCTGTTCCCGACGCCGCCAAAAGGAAGGCGGTCGGTGGCAATGTGCATCAGCGTGTCGTTGATACAGCCTCCGCCCGAAGTTGTTTGACCGAGAAGCTCCCGTCCCGTGTGATCCGGTCCGAAATAGTACCAGGCCAGTGGCTTCTCGCGGGCATTGATAAAGTCGGTAACCTCGCGGATTTCGTTGAAAGTCAGGATGGGCAGGATCGGGCCGAAGATCTCATCTTGCATGACCGCGGCATCCGGTTTAACTTCGTCGAGAATCGTCGGTGAGATGAAGCGTTCCTTTTCATCGGATTGTCCGCCGTACCGTATCCTTCCTTCCTGCAAGTAGCCTGTCAGACGGGTGAATGCCTGTTGGTTGACAATCCTCGGGAAAAACCTGCTGGCCTTTAAATCTGTTCCATACATGGTTTCGATGCTTTGCGCCAGTTTGCTGATCAATTCCTCTTTCACCGATACGTGGGCAAAAATGTAATCGGGGGCGATGCAGGTCTGACCGGCATTGATCATTTTGCCCCAGGCAATCCGGCGGGCGGCCACATCCAGGTTGGCCAGTTTATCGACGATACAGGGACTTTTCCCTCCTAACTCGAGGATCACCGGGGTGAGATTTTCGGAGGCTGCTTTCATCACCACTTTCCCGAGCGACGGGCTTCCCGTGAAGAAGATCACATCGAAACGCCGTGCAAGCAAGGCTTCATTCACCCGACGACCACCCTGAACAAGACCGATGTGGTTTTCGGAGAAGGTCTCCCGGATCATGGTTTCCATGACGGCGGCCACATTCGGGGTGTAGGGCGACGGTTTGAGGATGGCACAGCAACCTGAAGAGATCGCGCCGATCAGCGGATTCATCAGGAGCTGAAACGGGTAGTTCCACGGTGCGATGATCAGCGCAACACCCAGTGGTTCATGGTAAATCCGGCAGGAAGAGGGCAATAGGTGCAACGGTGTGCTTACCTTTTCCGGATCGGCCCATTGCTTCAGGTTTTTGAGGTGGTTCTCCAACTCTCCTTTCACGATGCTGATTTCTGTGAGATAAGCCTCCTCGTACGACTTGTGAAGGTCGGTGAACAGGGCATCCGTGATTTGCTTTTCAAATTTTATGACCGCATTCCTGAATTTCAAAAGGTTCTCCTTTCTGAATTTCAGGCTCCGGGTCTGATGGGTTGCAAAAAAAGCGCGTTGCTTGTGCAAGAGGGTATCGATCTGTTCGTCGGAATTATTTTCCATAGGTTCTTGTTTAATCGGGTTCTGTGTCGATCTTCATTATATCGGTTGTGTGCATGGAACATTTGAAAGTGTGCGCTGCTTTCTATCCTTCTGTTACTATCAAATCAGCCCAAAGCAAATTGCAATAAAACTTGGTCCATTTAATCCTCCATGCATGATTACTCCAATCCACGAATTCCTGGTCTTTTGAACAATGAACGATTGAATAAATATCAGTGGTATCAATGTGATTAGCAACTGCCACCCAAAAGCATAATGAAATAATCCCCAACCAAATCCATGAATTAGCCAGGCAGGTTTCCCAAATGCTTTTTCTTGTCTTGGCAGCATTACTCCCCGCCACAAAAATTCTTCTCCAAGTATATTCAATATCCAATAGGGAAACCAAACTAAAAGCAGCCAATATCTGCCTTTTGTCAAGGGGTCAAAAGTCATAAATGCCGGAGAATGGTCAAATTTTCCTATTATAAATTCCAAACCTTTCATTATGATCATACTAAAAATGCCAACAAGGACTAATCCAACAAAACACCAAATCATATCCGATCTTGTGATTTCCCGAAATCTGAGCCGCTCAATACATGTTTGTTTGGTTAATTTATATCCTTCTGATTTCAGGATCAATAATGCAGTTATTATCAACGGCGTAAAAATACCTAAACCCGCAACAATGAACCAGAAAAGTATCATTTCTTGTCCTGTTAAATTACTCAAATAGGGAATTAAATACTTTGTCAGACAGAACATTAATATGGATGCAGGGATATAAATAGCAAAAGAACCAAGCAAGCCAAGCTTTTTAACCTCAATATTAGTTTCCATATTTTCCATATAAATTAACCCATCTTCAACCGATGGATTTCTTACCTGAGCATACCACCCGGTTGTAACAAAAGTATAAAACAAAGACTTAAATGCAAAACTGAAGAGCGTTTTCAAAACTTTCATCCATTCTTCACTCATTTGAAAATGTATTGTAACCGGTAAAATGGGAGGAACGGAATGAAATGAAATATCATCTGTCAAGTTAAATCTTCAGAGGTTCCGCGATATTTTTATCTTTGTGGTCCGAGAATCAGTTCTGTCATACCCAATGACTGTACCAGTTATACGGTTCACTTTGGGGATGTTTCCTTCACTTAACAAGATCAAGCAATTATGAAAAAAGAAACCTCTCTCAGTAAGCTCTTTCCCGTGCTGTTCGGCTTCTTCATCATGGGATTTGTCGATGTGGTCGGGATCGCCACCAACTATGTTAAAATGGATTTCAACCTGAACGACACGGTGGCAAACCTGTTGCCCATGATGGTCTTTCTCTGGTTTGCTGTGTTCTCGGTACCAACCGGCCTCCTCATGAATTCGATCGGAAGGAAAAAGACCGTGGCGTTGAGCATGGTGATAACCTTCGTAGCCATGCTGATCCCGTTGATCGCCTATCAGTTCACCGTCATCATGATCGCCTTCGCACTCCTGGGCATCGGCAATACCATTCTGCAAGTCTCCCTCAACCCATTGCTCCAGAATGTGGTCCGCGGCGACCGGCTGACCAGCAGCCTCACCTGGGGACAGTTCATCAAGGCCATCGCCTCTTTCCTTGGGCCGGTCATTGCCGGATTTGCAGCTTCTTCGCTGGGTAACTGGAAAATGCTCTTCCCGATTTTTGCCGGCATCACCCTCATTTCGACCCTCTGGCTATATTTTACCTCCATTGATGAACAGCCGGTCGAAGGCAAAAATTCCTCGTTTGGCAGTTGTTTTGCTTTGCTGAAGGACCGTACCATCCTGATGTTGTTCCTGGGGATCCTTTTTGTCGTGGGCATTGACGTAGGACTCAATATCACCATCCCGAAATTCCTGATGGAGCGTACCGGAATGCTGCTCGAACAGGCAGGATTGGGCACGAGTCTTTATTTCATTGCCCGTACCACAGGGGCCTTTATCGGAGCCATCCTCCTCGTCAGGATATCGGGCCGAAATTTCCTGATCGTCAGCATGATTGCCGCTATTATCGGGATGATCCTGATGCTGATGATGGGAGCCGCCTGGGCCATCCTCGTGTTGATTTTCGTACTGGGTTTTGCCGTTGCCAATGTCTTCTCGATTATATTTTCGGCCGCCTTACAGCGGAAACCGGAACGGGGCAACGAAATTTCAGGGCTGATGATCATGGGCGTTGCCGGTGGCGCGGTGATGCCTCCACTGATGGGCATCGTTTCGGATGCTACGGGACAGGCGGGAGGATTGGCGCTGCTCCTGGTGGCGATGGTTTACCTGCTCATCTGCGCCTTCGTGGTTTTAAAAACTGAAAACAAATCGTAACCCGACCCGGAAGGTATATTCCTTTGATGACATTCACTGATATTCCTCACACAAATTTTATCATGGCTTATGAAAATAATTAACCTGATTCTTTGTCTTTTAACCTTTAGCGCCATTGTTTCTGGTCAACAACCCTGGATTCCTGATGGGGCTGAATGGCATTATGGTTTCGATCGTGCTAACCCGGGTTTAAACTATGGCTATATTAAGATTAGCCAGATTGGGGATACTATACTTCTGGGAAAAAATTGTAAAATACTTGATCAGTGGGAAGTAAACTATCAATTGTATCCTTCTCCAGGAATATCTGAAGGATCAATAGGCCATGTGTATACCTATTCAGATAATGACAAAGTCTATACATATAGAAATGGAAAATTCTATACATTGTATGATTTCAGCGCGGAGCCTGGCGATACATGGACCGTTTGCTGGTATGGGGATATATTTGAGGATACTGGCCGGGTTATCGTTAATAGCACGGGATTAGCTTTTATAAATGGCGAAACCCTGCGAACGTTTAATGTCAGCAGAACTCCGGAATCCTGTGTGGGATGGTATGATGCAACTATTGTCGAGCGCATCGGATGTATCAATAATGAATATCTTTTTCCTGATTATAGTGTCGAATGTATTGCTGATGTGCAAACAAACGGTTACTTTAGGTGTTACAAAGATGATAATTTCCCAATGTATAGTGTTACAGGCTCAGATACGATTTGCGAATACATTTGGACCGGGACAAATGAGAAGGAATCCGATGACAACAGAATCTTGATTACACCTAATCCAGCTGACAATTCTCTAAATGTAAATATCAAAAGTGGAAATTGTAAAAATGTTTTACTCTCTTTATTCTCAAGCGACGGACGGTGTGTGATTCCTAAAAAGACCTTTCATACTTCAACCGTTGTTTTAGATGTGAGCATGCTATCTCCCGGATTATATATCATAAATGTAACATTCCACGATGGCTCAGTTGTGAACAAGCGTATTATTATCGAATAAACGACAAGATCATAAGACCCTCAGATAAACTGACGCCAACATACCGCTAAAGCACAACAAAACAAGCTGTTACGATTCCCATTTAAGATTTGACATTTGTTGTGTTTAGCGGCCACCCGGTAAGGATCATTAATCCAGGATAAATAATTCCGGTTTGTCCCGATTAAAAAAAATTGTAGCTTTGTTGGCGAAAAGAACCTGGTGCGACCCGGATACTTCCGTTGCCGTGTCGTGAAAAGGGAATCCGGTGCAAAGCCGGAGCTGTTCCCGCAGCTGTAAGTTCTAACCATGTTTTCCACTCTTCACTGCCACTGTCGGTAAACGACGGGAAGGTCCCGGAAAACAGAACAAGCCAGAAGACCTGCCAGTTTCCTCTATTTATGTCCGCGGGGTAAGGACCATAACAGGTTGCAATGAAAGTGAAATCTATGTCTGTATTTTCTGTTACCAGGGCTTTTCAGAATCCTCCTTTTTTGTGCAGGAATCGTCTCTTTCAGGGCAATTATCGGAATCCTGCCACCGGGTCCGGACCGACCCAGGGGGCGATGCTGCCTCTTTTCCCGGAATGCAACAGTTTAGTTTTATAATCACCTGATGAATCAACTTGACAAACATTAAAACGCAAGAACAATGAAAAAATCTCTCACGCTCTTCCTGATGGTCTTCATCCTGATCGGAACTCTTTCAAACCTGCCGGCCCAGCAATCGAACACCTGGGCCAAACAAACCATCACCGCCAACAGCGGGAAATTTGAATATTCGCCTCCATTCAATGATTTTGTCAATGTACAGGCCTACAATCCTGTCAACTCGTCGGTAACAACCTTCAATACGATCTTCACCCAATCGGCCCAGGATATTCTGATCAATAACGGGATTGCGTATGTTAATGCCCAGGATTCCATTATAAAATATAACCTGAACGATTTTTCACGGGTGGCGGCCATTGCCAACTCAGGTCTCAGCAAACTGGCCCTGTTCCATAACCGCCTCATTGTATCCAAGCAGTATCCTCTGATCAGTCATTTCGTGGATATTCTCGACACGGCCGACCTGAGCCTGGTTGCAAGCGTAGAGGGTATTTCGGGCGATTGCGGCGGTATTGCCTGCACTGCCGACACGGTTTATGTCGCCGTCAACGGGGGGTGGATGGGTACCGTCGGAAAAATCGCGGTTATTGACCCCGGCACCTGGACCCTCGACCGGGAAATTGATCTGGGCGCTGAAGCAATCGGCATCAACAACCTTTTTCTGTACAAGGACAGGATCTGGTCGGTCAATAAAACTCCATACGGAATGCCGGCTATCGGCAGCATCTCAGTTTACGATCCGGCGACGGGAAGTTTTTCCAACATAATGCTCGGGGTGAAGATCGGTAACGCGACAGGCATAAAAGATTCCATCCTCTACGCCGTTTTCAATGAAGGTATCGGCGCCTTTAATCTCAACACTATGAATATTGCCGATACGGTTGTGGTTCCCGACCCGGGATCGGCCCTTTTCACCTATATTCTCTCTTCCTGTGTCGACACGATCAACAACACCCTGCACGTGAATATCGGCGACTATGTAACGTCCGGTTTCTGCAGGGTCACCACCCTCGCGGGCGATTCGCTGGATACCTATTCGACGGGCATCAGCACCGACGCGGTAGCGGTCGATTACCGGAAGTTCCCGCTTGCAATTGGTGAAACCGGCAGCCAGCCTGTCGCACGGTTGTCACTATTTCCAAACCCGGTTACCGATATGCTGACCCTGAACTTCAGCGATCCCACATCAATTGAGGCGATAACCATCACCGATATCAACGGCCGGACCCTGATGAACCTTGGTGGACCCTCGGTTCAGTCAGGTTCGGTTAAAATCGGAGTAGGGCATCTGAAAGCCGGGATCTACGCGGTGGTTGTTAAGAGTTCTGCCGGGATCCTGACGGGGAAATTCATCAAGTAAGGTCCCGGAATCAAATTTCCTGCTCAAAACCGGAATTAACCCTTCCTGTAATTTTTTTACTAAATGAAAGATAATGAACATATGTTCATTATCTTTGCAATATCAAATAATGGATCTTGGTTAAAAAGAGATTCATGAATTGCAATGTCTAACCAATAACAAGGAGGTAATTATGCCAGGTTTAAATCACAACGGGCCGATGGGGCAAGGGCCGATGAGTGGACGTGGGATGGGAAGATGTACCAATTTTGGAGCAAATCGTAAGGATCAGCCACAATCTGAAAATGTAAATGATGAAAATACCAGGTCTGAAAACACCCTCAATGAAGAAATGCCATGGGGACGTAACAAAGGATACGGGCGAGGCAGGGGATTTGGATTTTGGAGAGGCCGATGTGGTTTCGGAATGGGTCGTCAAAATCGGTTCAGAGGCGGCTGTTAAATCAGATTTGTAAATGAATTTTGTTTATCTATTGATTGCCCTTTTTCTGGGTAGTATAGGAAGTATTATGCTTGCCGGTTTATTGCTATTTCTGAACAATAAGCCCCTTCAAACTATTTCAACTTATCTGATGTACCTTTCGGGAGGGACGCTGTTGGGATCCGTATTTCTGGGCATGATTCCAAAAGCGGTTAATATGACTAACCCAGTATTGATCTTATCTTTTATTCTGGCAGGGATTCTCTTCTTCTTTTTGCTCGAAAAAATGATCTTATGGCGAAGCTGCCAGAATAAAGAGTGTGAAAGACATATGCATGCCGCAGCTCCCATCATCCTGATCGGTGATGCATTTCATAACGCCATTGATGGGATCGTAATTGCCGCTTCATTTCTTACATCGACTGAAGTCGGAATTTTCGTAACAATTTCGGTAATTCTGCACGAAATACCTCAGGAACTGGGCGATTTTGGAATTTTGCTAAGAAGTGGATTTTCACGCAGAAAAGCAATCTGGTTCAATGTATTAAGCGGCGTAACTGCCATTTTCTTTGGCATTGCGGCATTTTTTACCCTGGATGCGCTTAAACCAATAATACCTTACGCACTGGCTTTTTCTGCATCCAGCTTTCTCTATATCGCACTGGCCGACCTGATTCCTGAAATGCACCGTAAAACCTCCATAAAAGACTCATTAACACAGTTTATTTTGATCAGCCTTGGAATCCTAATCATATACCTGATCATTATTTTAAAATGATCTTTTAACGATGAATCATGTTTCTCCAAAAAAAACAAACATTCAAATGTCGTAAATGCCTACAATGTGACAATACCTATCGTTATGGAAAAAATCAAAATCGGAATCATCATATGCGGCCGTTACCAAACGTGTGCTGGTGGAAAATGTTTCAGATCGCTTCAAAACCGTGAAGGGGCGTTTGAAATGTATAAAGATCAGGAAGCAGAGATAGCTGCTTTCACCACCTGTGGCGGCTGTCCGGGCGGTAATATCGAATACACCCCTGAGGAGATGAAGAAAAACGGCGTAACCCATGTTCACTTTGCTACCGGATTCCTGGTCGGTTACCCTCCTTGTCCATATATGGATTATTTCGAAAAGTTTATCACTGAAAAGTACGGGATGAAAGTGATCTTCGGAACCCATCCGATCCCCCAAAAGTATTTTCTGACACATCAGGCGCTTCAAACGTGGAATTCACAATTTCTCCTGGAAGCCATTGGCCCAACCCTTGCCAACCAGCAAACAAGGCTCGCATATGACTGACCCTGGTCCTCTTAAAATTGCCATCGCAAGCGGGAAAGGAGGTACCGGAAAAACATTCCTGGCAACCACCATGGCCGCGCTTTTGAGCGAGACTCAAAAGATTTTGCTGGTTGATTTGGATGTGGAAGAACCCAATGATTTATTATTCTTTCAAGGAACAACAACAGATGTTATTCATCAATATAAAATGATTCCTGCCTGGGATGAAGGTAGATGCACTCATTGCGGAGCCTGCACAAAAAATTGCAACTATCATGCGGTCATCAGCTTAGGCGACCATATCACGGTATTCAATGAACTTTGCCATAGTTGTCATGCATGTTCGGAACTTTGTCCTGCAGGAGCGTTAACCATGACTACACATCCATTGGGTACAATAAAGATCGTTCTGAAAAATTCGCTCACGGTCATTGAAAGTCGCCTCGAAATAGGGGAAGAACAATCTGTTCCCCTGATCCGGCAAACACATGCTTTTGTTGATGAATATTCCCATAACATCCCGGTTCAGATCTTCGACTGCCCTCCCGGAACCTCTTGTCCAATGGTAAATTCAGTAAAGGAATGTGATTTTGTCTTGCTGGTCACTGAACCAACCCCGTTCGGATTAAACGATCTGACACTTGCCGTCGAAACCATTAAACAACTTGAAAAACCATTTGGTGTTGTAATCAATCGCGAAGGAACAGGCAACGAAGATGTGCTTAATTATTGCCTGCAAGAGCAGATTGCCGTGATTGGAAGAATACCGTATGACCGAAAAATTGCAGAATGTTATTCCCGAGGAGTTTTGTATCATGATACTGACCCGAACCTGGTTTCAGTCATACAACAAATAATTATATCGGTGGGGAAGATAATCGGGAAACATGAATGAAATTGTCATTCTTTCGGGCAAAGGTGGCACAGGCAAGACATCGCTGGCAGCCACGCTGGCTGTTTTGGCCGGTGATAAAGCAGTGATTGCCGACTGCGATGTCGACGCTGCCAACTTGCACCTCATTCTGAAACCCGATTATCTGAAATCATCCGATTTTTTTAGTGGGGTACTTGCTGTCATAAACCAGGATGTATGTATTCAATGTGGCAGATGTGCAGAGATCTGTCGCTTTCAGGCTATTGTCAATGATAAAGGCAAATACAAAATCATTGAACTGAATTGTGACGGATGCGGATACTGCGAGAAAGTTTGCCGGGTCCGGGCCATTGCCATGCATAAGCGAAAATCGGGAATGGTATTCATTTCCAATACCAGAGCCGGGAATATGATGGTCCATGCCCGGCTCGGCATTGGTTCGGAGAATTCGGGGAAATTAGTCACCAAAGTTAAAAGCGATGCGAGGAATTTGGCAATCACATTGCAGAAAGAATATATCATTGTGGATGGTTCACCCGGGATCGGTTGTCCGGTGGTGGCTTCATTGGCCGGAGCAGACTATGTTTTGCTTGTAACCGAGCCTACCATGTCAGCTTTGCATGATCTGGAGCGGATGGTTCTTGTAATGGAAAAATTTAGAATCAGGGCCGGATGTATCATCAACAAATCTGATCTCAACGAAAAGGTTACACAAGATATCCGAAATTTCCTGGCGGCAAAAAATATCGATCACCTGGCTGATATCCCTTACGACAACACATTTACAATGGCCATGATTGAAGGAAAAACAATCGTTGAAATGCCAACTTATTTAAAATCAACAGTGAGAGATATCTGGTCCGGCATAAAAGAAAAAATAAAATCCTTAAACTCATTATTATGACAATTGCTTTTACATCAACCGGTGCTACGTGGAATTCATTGATCGATCCGCGATTTGGCAGAACTGCTCACATTGTACTTTACAATGAAGAGAATGAAGAATTGCGCGATGTTGACAATACTGTGATTCAGAACGAAGCTCATGGCGCGGGAACAGCCACAGCGCAGAAAATCTTTGAACTTCACCCGAACGTCCTTATTACCGGAAATGGTCCGGGTGATAACGCCTCAAAGGCATTGAAACATATGGCAATGAAGATTTTTGTCAACGCCCAGGGCATGAGCCTGAGGCAAGCTTATGAAAAGTATAAACATGGCGAACTCACAGAGATCTAAAAAAACGAGCCATCAATTGGTTTTTGGACCGGTGCCTTCGCGCCGATTGGGTAGAAGTTTGGGCGTGAACCATATCCCACATAAGGTTTGTTCTTACTCCTGCAGCTATTGCCAGATAGGAAAAGCAATCGAAATTCAAATACAAAGACAACCGTTTTTTTCAACTGAGTTTATCATTCTGCAAATAAAAAAAAGATTAAATAAACTATTAGCACAGGAATATCCAAACTATATCACCTTCGTACCTGACGGTGAACCCACTCTGGATATTAATTTGGGGCTTCTGATAAAAAAAATAAAACAATTTGGCTTTCCGGTAGCTATTATTACCAATGGATCCTTGTTACATTTCAATTCTGTGAAAGACGACTTAATGGGGGCTGATTACATCTCAATAAAAATTGATAGTGTTAATCCTACTGTTTGGCGACAAATTAACAGACCCCATAAAGGCCTAAATCTGGAGCAAATACTTCGTTCGATAATGGAATTCTCGAAAGACTACACGGGAACGTTGGTTACCGAGACTATGCTAATAAAAGGGAAAAATGATAATGTCTCAGCATTTCTGCAACTTGCAGACTTCATTAAAGATATCAACCCCCAAAAGGCCTATATCGCGATCCCAACTAGGCCACCGGCATTCAGCAATACCTTTCCTGCCGATGAACAATCAGTAACGCAGGCCTATAACGCTTTTTCGCGAATTGGTCTGTCGGCTGAATTACTTATCGGATACGAAGGAAATGCATTCACATCAACAGGCAGCTTCAGGGAGGATTTACTCAGTATCACGTCCGTTCACCCATTGCGGGCCGGGGCTGTCAACGAATTAATGACCCGATCGGACGGTTCAGCCGAAATGCTGAAAATGCTAATTTGTAAAAAATTAATTAAACAGATTTCTTACAACGGTGAAGAGTACTATGTAAGAAGATTTACCGGAGTTTAATAATGTAGCTTATATGACGGACAACGACAGGAAATTAATCGATTTGTTAACTTTGTAATGGCATTGGCTTTGGAATTGAAACGGAAATTTTTTACAGATCCCTCTCCGGTTAAGTGAACCTCTTTTCGACATATTGCATCTCCGGAAAAAAATAAATTAAAGGAACAATGGTTCTCTACCAACATTTCAGATACCCTTATCCCCGCATCATGAAACGGATTGTAATGATCATGCTGTCGCTGAGTCAATTTGTGGTGAACACCGTTTTTGCCCAGATGAACCAGGACACTTTGATGCTGCAGGAGGTAGAAATTATTGGGGTAAACAAGAAAGGCTTCCGGGAAATCCTGATCAGGGCGCCCAGGATTGAATACGCGCCCGTTCGCGATATCGGCGATTTTCTTCGTCAGGAACCCAATGTGGCAGGTATCCGCAAGGGAGGTGTATCGATCGACCCGGTTGTCAGGGGCTTTAAATATAACCAGGTGTCGGTGTTGCTGAATAACGGTGTGAAGATCGAGGGAGGCTGTCCCAACAGGATGGATCCCGTGGCATCGCATGTTGAAAGTGAGAACATCGACCAAATCGAGGTTGTCAAGGGGCCCTACATCCTGAAATACGGGCCTGTGATGGGAGCCTTGATCAACCTGCAGACTGTCCGGCCACATCCCTGGGAAACCCCGTCGATCCACGGAAAGGTCTTGTATGGTTTTGAGACCAACTGGAATGGCCAGCGCGAACACCTTTACCTTGAAGGCGGAAATCAGAAGGTCTTTTTCAACGCCGGCGGCGGATTCAAAGGATACGGCAGCTACACAGCCGGGAATAAGGAACTGTACAACTCCTCATTTCAAAAATTGTATGGCTCGGCCGGGTTGGGTTTTTCAATAGGAACAAAAAATACG
The DNA here is from genome assembly GCA_009928665.1 of Alphaproteobacteria bacterium. GTDB lineage: Bacteria > Bacteroidota > Bacteroidia > Bacteroidales > FEN-979 > CAIVAT01. Next base: position 25,379 of record SACF01000018.1, on the reverse strand, counting down.
CTGATCGGCAACTACATGTACGACCAGGGTAAAAATGTTCTTTTCCCGGCTCTGCCGATGGATGAACGACTCGATCAGACCCATATCGCCTCCCTGAACTTCACTTCCGAAAAGATAGGGAAATCATGGGAAAGCTTGCAATTCCAGGCATATTTCAGCCCGGTACACCATGTTATGGACAACCTGAACCGGCCTTCGGCAGCCACTATGCAGGCAGTTACCACGGTCGACGCAAGGAACGGAGGAGGAAAATTGACCGCTGGATTGAAATTCGGGGATCATGTGATCCTGGCAGGATTCGACTACGAAGATGTTTGGAAAAACGGTGAAAAGGTGATGACTATGAAGATGATCATGGAGGGCGACACGTTCATCTCGGTCAAACACACCAATGTATGGAACGATGCCGGTTACCGGAACGCGGGACTTTTCGGGGAATACATGGTTCCATTAAAAAACACCGAGTTAACGGCAGCCCTCCGGCTCGACTACAACCAGGCCCATTCGCAGGACACCTTTCGGCTCGTGAAAGATGGCAATACCTATTTCGACAAAACAGCTTCTGCCTTCTTTAATGTAAGTTTCGGGTTGGGAGCCAGGATTCGGTTACCGCATGGGTTCTACCTGAACGGAGCCCTGGGCCTGGGTACACGCAGCCCTTCGCTGTTGGAACGATTCATCAAACTGATGCCGGTGCAGTTCGATTCCTACGATTATCTCGGAAATCCGCAACTGAAGCCTGAACACAACTGGCAAGCCGATCTTTCTGCCGATTGGCGCCACCCGGAAATCGGGGTCTTCTCGGTCGGTGGATTCTTTTCATTGATTACCAACTATATCACGGGGAAAGTCTTGCCTCCGTCAGTTATCAAGCCCTCCACCCAGGGAGCGCCGGGTGTTAAGCAATTTTATAACGCGGATGCCGTTTTTCTTACCGGATTTGAGGTTACCTGGCAATCACCGGCGTCGAAGCAATGGTTTTGTACACTGAACGCTGCCGCAACCTGGGGAGTGCAGCCTGATGCCATTCATTACATTGTTTCGGGCGGCCAGGTGGTCGACCAGGTGTCGGTACATAACGATCCCCTGCCGGAGATCCCCCCGCTGGAAGGAACCATCCAGGGTGGATATCGCTTCTTTAAAAACAAACTGATTCCATCGGTCACAGTAAGGCTGGTTAACGCTCAAATGAAGGTTTCGGAGTCCTATGGTGAACAAACAACCCCCGGGTTCGTCACGGCTGCCATCGCGCTAAGGTACAGCCCCTGGAAATTCATCTCCGTGACGGGAGGCATCGAAAACCTCTTCGACACCCCTTACTACGAACACCTCAACCGGCGGATGATCGGCAGCACAAACCCCCTCTACGAACCGGGAAGGGTCTTTTATGTGAATGCTATCTTTAGGTTTTAAAACAATTGACAATGGATAATGGACAATTGATAATGGACAATTGACAATGGAAAACGGAAAACGGAAAATAAGAAATCCCATACCCTATTCGCTAATCGCTGATCTCTAATCCCTAATTTGAATTTTGAATCATCCACATTGAGCCTTCTCCGAATTCACCGATATCTGCTGGCCCTCCTGGTCGTCACGATCTTCATCGCTTCATGTAAAAAAAGTGAGGAAGACCCGGCCGATCAACCTTATGGAAGGATCACCTTCAGGTTCGACCATGTGATCGATGGCAAGCCGGTTGTGAAAAACCAGCTCCTTTACACGAATGCCGCCGGGAACCAGTACCTTGTCACAGATGTCATGTATTTTATTTCGGATATTACGCTTTACCGCAACGACGGGGGAAACCGTATGATCAAAGACTGGCAGGATATTTTTTACATCGACGATGCCATTCCTTCCACCCTGGTCCATCCTTTTTTGGATAAAATTGAACCCGGTATTTACGATTCCATCAGTTTTATTTTTGGCATTACGGAAGAGAAGAACAAATCTTTTATGTTTGTCAACCCCCCGGAAGTGAACATGGCCTGGCCATCGGTACTGGGCGGGGGCTACCATTACATGATGATCAACGGGAAATGGATGGATACCACCGGATTGCTGATGCCTTTCAACCTCCACCTTGGTATCGGGCAGCTTTATCATGGAACCGGCTATAACACGGATTCCATCTATGCTTTCGTGCAGAATTATTTTAAAGTCAGTCTTCCCGGATCATCCTTTACCCTGAACGACCGGGATTCACTGGTGTTTCGACTTGCTATGAATATCGAAAGGTGGTTCGAAGGGCCCCACCTATTTGATTTCAATCAGTGGGGTGGCGACATCATGCAGAAACAACCGGCCATGCAGGTCGTCAAAGAAAATGGGGCAGATGTCTTTACGATCCAACCTGTAACAAAGCTACCTGCAAAATACTGAAAAGAACCACCTGCCTCCTTCAATTTTCCATTGTCAATTGTCCATTGTCAATTGTCCATTGTCCATTCTCTATTGATGCCCCCTGCAAGCCGGTTTATCGCTCGAGAGCTCGTCGGCGAGGAATAGTTCAACCGCTTTTTTTACCTCGATCTGGGTCGTAATATAAATGCGTTTACCATGCTCCGAAAAATCCTCAAACAACCTTCGTCCCATACCGCCGGCAATCACAACGTCGCAATCGCCAAGTGCAGCGAGAATCCGTCCGTGCGTTCTCACGGCATGATCCGCATCATGTTCTTCGTGATCTCCCATTCCGTGATGCTGTTCCGTAACATGACCCGTAAAGGTATTGGTACGATACTCCCGTTTGACGATGTTGCCGTCGGCAACTTCAAAAATTGCAAATCCCGGAGTCCTTCCGAAATGCTGTGATAAAAATACTCCATCCTCACTGGGAACTGCTACTTTCATCTTTCTTTCCTTTCTTTTTTAGATATAATTGGTGGTGATAACTGTTTTCCCGCATCATCCTCTTACCGCAATCCTGACATACCCGTTCTCTGCAGGGAACCCCTTCTTCGTGAGGTATCCGGATGTTACAGTCCGGACAGATACAGAATCCTCCCTTTTCCTGCATTTGCTCCGTTTCTTTTCGCGCCGGGGCACGCGTAAGTAAGCGTATATCTTTTGAATTACAATATTTGCACCGGTCCTGAACGGTATCGCCAATGATCAATTGAAAACAGGATTCACACCGGTACCAGAATTCGTTGGTATGATAATCGCCGCCCTCAATGAATATGGCTTTCCCTTCAACCAGGGCCGCTGCAATACTACGCCGGGCCTTTTCATAGATACGGGTCAGCGTGGGACGGGAAACCAGCATGCTTCGTGCAGCTTCCACCTGGGTCATTCTATCATAATCAAGTAACCTGATCACCTCAAGTTCCTCATAAAAGAGAATCACGGGTTCAAGTTCGGTCATTGGAATTCCAAATGGTTTGAATCCCTCCATGATCGGAGGACGGTTCACCATACGTTTTCTTTTGGGTCGCGGCATAATCGGCAAATTTAATTAATTTATTTGAACATATGTTCATTTAGAAAACAAATTGATAATTTTCCTGCAGTAGAATTTTTCTTTACTTTTAATCCTGATATTCGAAAGCAGGATCAATGCATACAGTTGTACCGGTCGGGCAAAGGTCAGCGGGCCGGTTTATACGATGCTCACTGCCGTTTGCACGCAAACTTACAACGATATTCCCTTACTTGGATAAGACTCATGGAAAATAACAGCGTATCCGTCGGAATGGTTTGGATGAAGGCAGCTGTAACCGGATCACTCTGGGCCTCATCGGAAATCATCCTGGGCAGCTTTCTCCATAACCTGCGGGTACCTTTCAGCAGCATCCTGCTGACCGGGATCGGGATCATGGTGCTCGTTTCGATGAGCATGCGCTGGAAGGAGAAGGGACTGATCTGGCGCGCAGGTCTGATCTGTGCCGTGATGAAATCGGTATCGCCAAGCGCCGTGATTTTCGGACCCATGGTCGCCATTTTACTCGAATCATTGTTACTTGAGATTCCGGTGAGGATTTCAGGTCGGAGTTACCCCGGATTTATTGTCGGGGGAATGCTGGCCATGTCGTGGAACCTGGTACATAAGATCATCAACCTGTTAATTTATTATGGATTCAACATGATCGATCTGTATACCTCCATGGTCCTCTATGCCGGAAATCAACTTGGTCTCGGCACACTGGATCCATGGACACCCATCCTGTTGCTATGGTCGATATACCTTCTGACAGGAGCGCTGGCCGCAGTCATGGGCATCCTGATCGGGAAAAAGCCTGCCGGAGCGATACTTCCCGTGGAGTCAACCGGTCAGGGGATGATGGAACCATCAACGAAACCGGCTGATGCACCCGCTTTCAGATACTCCTTCCTGTTCCTGGGTTTGACTGTGGCGGGCATGGTAACGGTTTTGTTCCTGCTCAATTCTCCATGGCCGGTCACGGGTTTCATTGCGGGAACATTCCTGTTGCTTGTTTGGTTGATACGGTACCGTGGCGCCGTCAACAAACTGTTAAAACCCAAATTCTGGATCCTCTTCGTAGTCATCACCATGCTTTCGGGGTTTCTGGTAACCAAATTGAACAGCGTGGGATTGACCTGGAAAGATGGTTTCATTACCGGACTGGAGATGAATTTCAGGGCAGCCGTTATGATGATTGGCTTTTCAGCGCTGGCAAAGGAACTGAGCAATCCGGTTATCCGCCGGTTTTTTCTTCAAACCTGGTTCTGGCAGTTGCCGCTGGCGCTTGAAGTTGCGTTTGCCACCCTCCCCTTTGCTTTGGCTGGCCTGCCTGCATGGAAGGAGATCCGAAGAAATCCTTTGCTTTCACTCAGAAAGTTCATCGATCACGCTGATCTCTGGCTTGCCGGGTATCGGAAGAAAAATGCCGGAACAAAAAAAGTGATCATCATCACAGGGAACCCGGGTTCCGGAAAAACAACCCTGGCTTTATGGTTAACCGAAAATCTGAAATCGGTCGGGCTCCGGACCGGGGGAATCCTTGCCCCGGCAAGATTTGCCGGTAACACATCCGTACCGCCCGGTGATTTCTCCGATTGCAGCTTTGAAAATGAAACAACCTTACACGCTACGCCGGCTGTACCTGGTTACGGTGATGGGGGAAAAACCACACGACCTGAATCCGGGAGAAAGAGAGGTTATGACCTGCTCGATATTGACGGCGGTACCGTAATGCCCCTCGCACAGACCGAACCTGACCCGGAAATGGAACACACCGGAAGGTACTATTTCAACCCTGCAGCAATTAAAAAAGGCAAAGAAATTCTTTCACCTGACAAGGTTAAGGAATACGATGTTGTTTTCATCGATGAAATCGGTCCCTGGGAGATTGCCGGCCACGGATGGGCAACTTCACTCCGACACTTGATTGAAAAAGCCGAGGTTCACCTGGCGCTTTGTGTCAGAACCGGGATTGTCGACAGGGTGATCACCCACTGGCAGATTGAAGAGCCTTTGGTGATTGGCGTAAACGAGTCTACCCGGGATGAGGCCCTTGAAAAAATCTGCGGATTTTTAAACAGGCAAGCGAAAGAAGCGCTGTGACTGCCGTGATGGAACCAAACCAAAGAACCATCTGGAAAACATTCTGCGACTGGTAAAAAACCGGCGCAAGGTTCCCGATGATCAACCACTGGATGACATATACCAAAGTAACATGTTGCCCGAACCATCTGACCATACGGAGGAATGATTGTTCACCCTGATTTTTCTGAAGCCATTCAGCAAACCATAGATATCCGGCCATAAAGAGGAGCGCCCATCCGAAAAACAAGATTCCGTGATGGTAATAACCCCCTGTTCCGGTCAGATGTCGGGTAATGCCGGAAGCCCAGGGGATCGTGATCATGATCATCACCCAAATACCCATGATGAAATACCGGAAATACTCCTTTGCAATGAACTCCTGAAAATATGGTTGTTTCATGAGCAACCTGAAGGTGTACCCGATCAGTACATACCCCAACCATGGGAATACCGGGAAATAGCTCCACGCACCGGTATTCCAGAAAAATGCCGTGAGATAAGGTGAAACCGGAAGGGAGTCAGTCAAACCGGGAAGGTAAGGTCCGACCAGGGCCACCAACAGCGCGGTGATCAACCAGGCGAATGCGGCTTGCCGTAATACCATCCTGAGAAGTCCGACGATGATCAGGCTCAGTCCGGCCAGGGTCAGGATATCGGCTCCGAAAATGTAATCGGGGGGAGCGAGGTTCACCTTACCTGCAAAGATCTGTATCAACAGGTGAGCCGACCTGGCTGCATTCAACGCCACGCCCCCTACGAATAAATAGATCCCCCGTTTCAAAAAATAATTGAACGTATGGCGATCGGTTACCAGGAAGTAACCCATCACCGCCAGAAACACCGGGGCACAAAAGGGTCCTCCCAGAAAGAGTGAGATATTTCCGATCAGGCTGCCATAAGAATCGGTGGATCCGAACTGCTCCATCACGTGCACCTGGATCATAAAAAGAACGGCCAATCCTTTCAGCAGATCGGCCGTGGCGTTTCGGGAGTGACCTTTTCGGGGCAGGTACTGAGTCATGAAATGAAACTGACGGGTTTAATAGTCCAACGTGACTATCTTACCTTTTGTGAAGTTAAAGAACTTATCCTTCTGCGCCAGGATAATCCCTCCGCGTAAATCCTCCTGCTTGTAACCGGCTGCGATCATCAAAAAGATCTTCTTCAAGACTTTATATTTTTGATTCCATGCTCAAAAATATACAATTCCCCGGTTAGGAGATCACTTTTTCTTTTGGCAGTTTTTTCGTGCAAAAGAACCAGTCGTAACAGGTAACATCGGGATCCTTACCATCCATACGGTCTTTGGCGGTGCCGCAGGAGCCTGCCGTCGGAACGATCACATCATCGCCTGGGCGCCAGTCGGCCGGAGTGGCAATCTGGAATTTATCGGCAGTCTGCATGGCAATCACCGCCCGTTTTAACTCATCAAAATTCCTTCCCATGGATAAAGGATAGTAAATCATGGCCCGGACGATCCCCTTTGGGTCGATAAAGAACACAGCCCTGACTGCCTTGGTATTGCTTTCGCCCGGCTGGATCATTCCGTACTTTTTGGCCACTTCCATAGTAATATCCTCAATCAACGGGAATGTCACCTCCACGTTCTTCATTCCTTTGTACTCGATCTTTTCCTTGATGGTCCTCAGCCATGCAATATGGCTGTACAGCCCGTCAACCGATAACCCTACCAGTTCACAATTCAATGCCTTGAATTCGTTTTGCATGGATGCAAAAGTCATGAATTCAGATGTGCACACCGGCGTGAAATCGGCCGGGTGACTGAAAAGAATTACCCATTTCCCGGTATAATCGGCCGGGAAATTAATTTGACCCTGTGTGGTCACTGCGGTAAACGCCGGTGCCGGATCTCCGATCCTGGGCATGGCAACAATTTGTTTTTCTTCCATATTTGTCGATTTTTTTGATGTGGTTATAATGAATTATAAATGATATTTTTTTTACGAGGTTGTTCCTATCAATTTAAAGCCGGGTGAAAATTCACCGATAATCTGTAATTTGATATCCTCGATCCTGAAACCGGGTATCTCATGATCCCTGAAATATTCTTCGAGAATCTGCTGTAGCCCCGGATCGTTATAATCCTCAATCCTGTCTGATTTAAAGCAATACAGATGATGGTGGTTCTTTGTAACCGCATCATATCGCATCACATCCCGGTCGGTTTTCACCTTAGCGATAATCCCTTTCTTCACAAAGGTTTCAAGAGTATTATAAATCGTTCCGGTGGCAATATTCGGATGATTTTTCTTCAGGTATTCAATGATATTGTCAGCCGTCGGATGTTTTTGGAGCGCCATTAAGGTTTCCAAAATCGCAATTCGCTGGGGAGTCACTCTCAGGCCGTTCCCCGATAACATTCCGGTAATATGCGATGTCTTGACCAATTTAAAATTAATTAAGAATAATTATTATATAAGAATTTGCAAAATTAAAGAATTTTTCTAATCTACAAAACAAAGATTATTATTTTTCAAATATAAAATAATTTGAACATATGTTCATTATATTTGTCAAAAAAAAAGATGAAGATTAATTTGTTTGTTAAACTTTGTTTTGGTCTTCCGTTGCTTTTATTGGTTGATTACCTGCTGATGGTCCTTCTGGGTTGTGCTTCCTGTCTTTTCGGATTCGGTAATTCGTATTTCTGCGGTCCTTATTGCATTGTAGGGAAAGCGCTCCTGCTGGTTTCACTTATCCTGTATCTCTGGTACATCATGCCCGACATCAGAAAACTGGTCTTTCATAAAAGAGCGGGGGAAAAATAAATTGGTATTAACCCCAGGGAAAGCCCTGGACCCGGTTTCCGCCACGGAGAAGCGGGGAATTTAACCCGATGACATAAAAAAATTCGGAGGATCCCAAAATTTAATGGAATATTATAGTTTTCCTTACTTTATTGCTTATCTTTAGCAACAGGTAAGGAATATTGTGTTTATTAACATAAATATAAAGCGCTATGAAATCCATTTTATTTTCTTCTGTTTTCTTTCTTTCATTTTCATTAATGACCTTACGTCAATATGCCCAGGTTGCTATAAATGACGACCAGTCACCACCCGATCTCTCTGCTATGCTCGATGTGAAATCCAACTCCAGAGGGCTGCTTGTACCCCGGATGAGTTATTCCGAGATGCATGCCATTGTATTGCCGGCTCATGGATTGACGGTTTTTTGTACCTCTACCAGCCAGTATTACCTTAATAAAGGAACGCCCTCATCACCCGAATGGACAGTCATGCTCGCTCTGCCGCATGCAGGAACCTATTCTTCCACGACGACGTTACTCGACATTACCAATACAGGCAGTGCAGGCGTTGGATCCTTTTCCATAGCGAACGATATAAATCCTATTGAGGCAATGAGGGTTCAGACCTCAGGAATGGGGCCGGCGGCAAGATTTATCCATTTTAATCCCTTCAATATATCAACCGTTATTTCGGCTGAAGCTATTTCTGGCAACGCAATTATCGCCTCTAACGCCAGTTCGACCCATGCCACCGTGTGGTTACACAACGCAGGAACCTCGACAGGAATTTACGATCAGTCATCCGGAGGCAACGCGCTGTATGCAATAAATGCCAGCCCGGCTTACTACACTATTTGGGCGGAGAATGATTCAACCGGTCCTGTTATGGGTTTATCCGGTTCAAAGGGGTTTGGTTTGTACGCGGAGAACAACAGCGATTCCAACAGTACGATTTTCGCCACCAATCGTGGGTCTTTCACTGCATTTGCCGCACTGGCTCAAACAGGTCATGCGCTGTATACTGAGAATTCAAGTCCGGTCAATCATACAATCTGGGCGAGAAACAAATCAACAGGTCCGGTTTTTGGTTTGAACTGTACAACCGGAAACGGAATCTACGCTGAGAATTCGAGCAATGACAACAGCACGGTATATGCAAAAAACAATGGCTCATTCACCACGATCGCAGCCATCGCCTCCGGGGGAAATGCGCTGTTTGCTGAAAATGAAAGCTCGGAAAGGTATACCATCTGGGCTCAAAACAATGCCGACGGGCCTACGCTTGGTTTGAATTCGGGTATCGGAAATACACTATTTGCCCAAAATAACAGCAGTTCCAAAGCTACCATCTATGCCTCCAATAATGGTTCTTTCACTACCCTGGCAGCAGTTGCAACCAGCGGTAATTCCATTTACGCTTCAAATTCAAGCAACCTTTACAGTACCCTGTATGTAAAGAACAACGCCACGGAGGGCACCAATGCCATTTATGCCGAAAATTCAAGCACCTATCCCGCTATTCTTGGATCTAACCTGAAAACTTCCGGTGACCGCTCAGGTGGATATTTTTCATCGGGAACTGCTTATGCCTGGGTTGGCGCTGTTTTCTCCGGAACCAGCTACAAGATCACCGGTACGGGTAGCGTTGCGACAATTGCTTCAACACCGTCGGGTGAAAAAGTATCGATGTTTTGTTCTGAATCACCTGAAATTTTATTATCTGATCATGGCACCGGCAAGTTGAACGGCGGTAGTTGTCATATTACGCTCGATCCTGTTTTTACCAATAACATTGTTGTAGATGAGCATCATCCGATGAAGGTATTTATACAAATGGAAGGCGACTGCAAAGGTGTTTACGTCACGAAAAAGTCGGCCGAGGGATTTGATGTGAAAGAGCTGATGAAGGGAACTTCAGATGTTCCTTTCTCATGGATGGTGGTTGCAAGCCGTTGTGATGAAAAAGATGCCGGGGGCCGGGTGATCTCAAAAAATGCCGGAGTCAGGTTTCCCAAAGCTCCTGTTCAGGGTTCAACTGATTAAGAAACCACATCCGTATAATCACGAATGATTTGAAAATAAAGTGGTTTTAAGATAATCAGGCGGTTCAGGGTGTCCGATTTCGAGGCCGTCAGATTACACCATTTGAAGAATCGATTTGGCAATCTTTTCAAATTCCTCCACCACAACTTTATTCGGCTGACTGAAAATACTTTTTCCTTTTTCGGCCGCTTCTCCGACTTCAGATACCAGAGGAATTTTTCCCAACAATTTTGTCTGATATTCTTCGGCAATTGTTTCGCCTCCGCCGGAACCAAAAATAAAATACCGCTCTTCGGGATGGTTTGCCGGTGTAAACCATGACATGTTTTCGATAACTCCCAGGATAGGCACTTTAATATCGGGGTTATTGAACATGGAAGCCGCTTTCCGGACGTCGTTCAGGGCAATACCCTGCGGAGTAGTCACAATAATGACTCCTGTAAGATTTAATTTTTGAACGGCCGTCAACTGAATATCGCCGGTGCCCGGAGGAAAATCAAGAATCATATAATCTATGCCATCCCAAAAGGTTTCTTCGAAAAGCTGGGTCATGGCCGAAGATGCCATCGGGCCACGCCAGATCAACGATTGATTCGGTGCGACAAAAAAACCGATCGACATGATGCTGACACCAAACTTTTCAATCGGAAGCATCAACTCTTTTTCTCCCCGAGCCGTCATTTCCGGACGCATCGATTCGATGCCAAACATCCGGGGAATCGACGGTCCGTACAAATCGGCATCGACCAATGCGGTCCTGAATCCGTTTCGCGCCAGCGCAACAGCCAGATTGGCCGCCACGGTCGATTTTCCGACTCCGCCCTTTCCCGAAGCGACAGCTATAATGTTTTTAACCCCATCCAGGGGCAATTTTTCAAAGAGTTTATCCATTTTTTTCGTTTTTTATTTGATCGGTACTTTTCAACCTTCGACCCTGACCGGTTCCGCCTTTCGACTTTCGTCTTTTTCCCATTCCTTTTCCCAATTTCTTCAGGGACTCTTCCCGGGAAGCCTTAGCACAAAGACCAAGGCTGCGGCCTGATTGCGATCCTTTTCCTTCAGGCCCCGTTCCATTTAAATGTGGCATACCTGCGAGAATTTCATTTTTTGCAAATTTAGTGAACATTTGTTCATAATAAAATTTTATGTAATAAATAACGGATATAAACCCTATTTTTGCGGCACGACTCCACAAATAGTTTTGTTTTTCAGGTCATTCTCTTCATGAATAGCTTTACAGCGATTGATACGGCGCTACTATCCTGGTTTAACCATCATTATATTCCCGGTTCCATCCCGTTTTTGCAATTCATCTCCTCGGTCACCACTTACGTCAGTATCGCAGTCGTAATCATGGTCTTCATTTTCTCTTTCATCAGAAAACAATCCCTGCTCCGGTATTATTCCCTGATCCTTGCAATCGTTCTGATAGCGGTAGCAGTCGTCAGCCCTGTAATGAAGTCATTGATCTACCGTGAAAGACCCTTTTATACCCATCAACATATCGAAAAACGATCGGACGGCGGTGAATCTTCATTCCCATCTGGCCATTCGATGGAGGCTTTTGCCCTTGCCGTAACCCTTTCGCTGTGTTTCAGACGAAAGTCTGTTACCATCACGGCTGTCACCTGGGCCTTACTGGTCGGTTATTCACGGATCGCCCTGGGAGTTCACTATCCCAGCGATGTGCTGGCGGGAATGCTGATCGGTGGTTTCCTCGGATGGTTAATCCTGTATATCTTTAAAATGGCTAACCCTTCGCTTCGTAAGAAAGCATAAACAAAGGGATGAAAATTCGGAGTAAACACCAATTCTTAAAAACTAAATATTGCCCCTTGAAAGAATCGTATCTTTTAAGCCAGTCACGACTGGTTTTACCAAAACATCTGAATGATCAGGAAATGTTGTTTGGTGGTAATGCGCTGAAATGGATGGATGAAACCGCCTACCTTACCGCAAAATCGTTTACCGGTCAATCACTGGTTACAGCACGAATAAAAGATGTAAAATTTATCAAACCGATCAGAGTGGGGATGACGCTGAATATTTCTGCAGAAATAGTACGATGCACACGCTTTCACCTGACGGTTTTAACAGAAGTATGGATTATAAATTCACAAAATCCAGAGTCTGAAAAGGCTGTTTCAGGGAGTTTTATATTTACTGCCGTGGATCCGGCAGGCCGGCTGGCTACTCTTCTCCCTTATTCCGGCTTTTCAGAATCGTAACAATTTTAATAATAATCAATTGGTATGAACCCCAGGGCAAGCCCTGGACCCTGGTTCTGCCCCAAGGGGCGGGGAATTTACCCGAAGAGATTAAATTAAAGTCATCCATATGATATTTGATGATTCTGTGGCTAATAAAACCATTTAATCTCCCCCTGTCAGATATCCCGACAGAATATGATCATAATATTTTCATTATATCTTCAAATGTTTATATTTGTGATCAGATTTTTATTATTTCCGGATGCAATTTCCACGAGTTCACCTGATTTCGAACAATTTACTCATTCTTTACGCAATATCCATACATTGTTTTAACAAACCTGAAATTTATGGAACATATTGATTTTTCGCTGGTTGACTGGTCGCGGGCGCAGTTTGCCCTCACCGCCATGTACCACTGGATCTTTGTACCGCTTACCCTGGGCCTTTCGTTCATCATCGCCTTTATGGAAACTCTTTATGTTCGAACGGGTAATCCCGAATGGAAGCGCATCACCAAATTCTGGATGACCCTTTTCGGGATCAACTTTGCCATCGGCGTGGCTACCGGAATAATCCTGGAATTCCAGTTCGGGACCAACTGGTCGAACTATTCTTGGTTTGTCGGCGACATTTTCGGCGCCCCGCTCGCCATCGAAGGGATCATGGCCTTCTTCATGGAAAGTACCTTCATTGCCGTGATGTTTTTCGGCTGGAATAAAGTCGGGAAGCGGTTCCACCTGGCCTCCACCTGGCTGGTCGCCATCGGCTCAAATCTCTCGGCGCTCTGGATCCTGGTTGCCAATGGCTGGATGCAGCACCCAGCCGGAATGCGATTCAACCCCGATACCGTCCGCAACGAGATGGTCAATTTCTGGGAAGTGCTCTTCTCGCCGGTAGCCATCAATAAATTCCTGCATACCGTTTCACAGGGCTATGTTCTGGCAGCCATCTTTGTGGTTGGCATAAGCGCCTGGTATCTTCTGAAGAAACGGGAACAACTTTTCGCCCAACGGAGCATCCTGGTTGCCTCGGCATTTGGTGTTCTCTCGATTCTTTTCGTGATCCTCACCGGCGACGGATCTGCCAGAACCGTAGCCAAATACCAGCCCATGAAGTTCGCCGCGATGGAAAACCTTTACGAGGGCCGGCAAAATGCGCCCCTCACAGCAATCGGCCTGCTGCAGCGTGACCCATCGCAGGCTGAACATAAAAAGGAGAACTTTGCCTTCAAAATCGAAATACCCGATATGCTTTCCTACATGGCATTTCTCGATGCCAATGCATATGTACCGGGGATCAGGGACCTGGTTCACGGAAATCCGCAGCACAATATCCCATCATACACCGAGCGGAGTGAGAAAGGCGCCATCGCGATCCGGGCGCTGGCCGCGTACCGTGAAGCAAAGAAAAGTGGTAACGACAGTCTGGCACACGTTTCACTGGCGCAGTTTGAAGATAATTATCCCCATTTCGGATATGGATATTATGCCGGCCGCGATGTCCATGAACTGATCCCGAGCATTCCCACCTCTTTCTACTCCTTCCGGATCATGGTCGGACTGGGTTTTCATTTTCTGGCATTGTTGCTGGTCGTACTGTGGCTGACCCTTAAAAAAAGGATCGAAACGAAACGATTTATTCTTTACACCGCATTGTGGACCATCCCGTTGGCCTATCTTGCTTCGATGTTGGGCTGGGTCGTAGCTGAAGTAGGCCGTCAACCCTGGGTGATCCAGGATATCATGCCCACCATTGCAGCGGTTTCGCAGATCAAACCGGCATCGGTGCAAATCACCTTCTGGATGTTCGCCGTTTTATTTACCGGATTGTTGATTGCCGAGATCGGGATCATGATCACCCAGATCAAAAAAGGGCCCGCACCGATCAATTCAGAAAGTCATTAACCGTTTAAATCCTGAGCCATGTTTGAGACATTTTCACAACTGACGCTGCAACAATACTGGTGGATCATTGTTTCCCTGCTGGGTGCGCTACTCGTGTTCCTGATGTTCGTTCAGGGCGGACAAACCATGATCTACACCCTGGGAAAGACCGAAGATGAGCGCACTTTGCTGGTCAACCTCCTCGGCCGCAAATGGGAGTTCACCTTCACCACACTGGTCACTTTCGGGGGCGCATTTTTCGCCTCTTTCCCCCTCTTCTATTCGACCAGTTTCGGAGGAGCTTACTGGGTCTGGATGCTGATCCTGATCGCCTTCGTCGTACAAGCCATTTCCTACGAATACCGGTCGAAACCCAACAACTTCTTTGGTCACCGAACCTACGAGACCCTTCTGTTCATCAACGGACTACTTGGAACCGTACTCATCGGCACCGCCGTGGCTACCTTTTTCACCGGATCGGAATTCATGGTAAACAAAATGAACCTGACCAACGTGACCGGAGTCAAAATGCCGGTAATTTCCGAATGGGTCGGACCCGCTTACGGACTCGAAGCGGCATTGAATCTGCATAACCTCGCGCTCGGCCTTACCGTTTTCTTCTTAGCCCGCGTGCTGGCCCTGCTCTATTTCATGAACCGGCTGAACAACGCGGCCATCATGGAACGGGTAAAAAAACAACTGCTTTACAATGCCATCCCCTTTGTAGTCTTCTTCCTGATCTTTGCCATCTGGCTGCTCCTGCGCGACGGCTTTGCCGTGAACCCGCAAACCGGCGAAATAACCATGGAACCCTATAAATACCTCCACAACCTGATCGGGATGCCCATGGTTGCAGTCCTTTTCCTGCTGGGTGTGGTCATGGTACTGCTCGGAATTTTCCGGGCCATAACCTGTTTTGTCAAATGTCATACGAAAGGGATCTGGGCAACCGGCATCGGTACGGTACTTACGGTTTTCTCCCTCTTCCTGCTGGCCGGGTTTAACCATACGGCGTATTACCCTTCGACAGCCGACCTGCAGAGCTCGCTGACCATCGAAAACAGCTCCTCCAGCCACTATACCCTGGTGGCCATGAGTTATGTTTCGTTGCTGGTTCCGTTTGTTATAGCCTACATCTGGTATGCCTGGCGTTCGATCGACAACCGCAAGATCGATCTTGAAGAATTAAAAGGTGAATCACACAAATATTAAATCAAATACAATGATAACGCAGATACTCTGGCTTATCGCCTGGCCCGTTCTGATCGTGGGATCCTGGTTTGTCATTTCAAAATTTGTACGTAAATTTGATTCGTAGCGTCAAATTCAGACGCTTTCCAGTTTATGAGGGATCAAAAGGAACCGGTAAAAATCCTGGTGATCGATGATTATCCTGATCTGGCCAGGTTGATTAAAGTAATTCTTGAAAAAGATGATTGTCTGATCTATGAAGCAAACAATGGGAAATCGGGGATTAAATTAGCCCGTTCCATTCACCCCGATCTCATCCTGCTGGATATTATGATGCCCGTAATGGATGGCTTTGAAGTATGCCGCCATCTGAAAGATGATCCGCTCACGGGAGAGGCTCTTGTGGTGCTAATTTCGGCATTAAAGACCGAACAGGCCGACCAGTACAACGGTTTGGAGAACAATGCCGACGGATTTATCACACTCCCCTTGTCCAATAAAGAGCTCCGTGAACACATTTTAGCCTACCTTCAGATCATCCTTAGCGAAAGGCATTTTCATCAGAATCAGCCCTATTTTGAAGACATCTTCGAAACCATGGGTGACGGAATTGGGTATACCACCCTCACCGGGAAAATTATTGCGGTGAATCGCGCGCTGGAAAATATGATCGGCGTTAACCGGAAAGAACTGTTGGGTAAAAACATCATTCCCATTACAAGCCGGCTGCTTTCGGGCAATCAGAAAAAAATCATCGTACCGCTGCTCTCCGACATCATAAAGGGAAAAGAGATCAGGCCGTTCTGTGTTGAGATTAATAACAGGGTGCTTGAGGTTAACTCCAAGTATAACAGTGCGACCAAACGACTTATTGGGGTATTCCGGGACATTACCGAATTGAAGGCGGCCAACGAGGCGGTCAGGGCCAGCGAGAACCGGTTACGGAATCTTTACGACAACATGGCCGAGGGTGTTTGCCTTCACAAAATGGTTTACAACGAACACGGAACTCCGGTGAATTACCGGATCGTCGGGATCAACCGGAGGTATGAATCAATCATCAAGCTGAACAGGGAAGAAGTTTTAGGAAAACTTGCCACCGAAGTTTATAATACGGAAACTCCGCCCTATTTTGAAATGTACTCCGCTGTAGTCAGGAACCAGGTTTCAAACCAGTTTGAGACCTATTATGCACCGATGGACCGGTACTTTTCCATCTCCATATCACCCTGGGAAAGTGATGGATTTGCGACATTGTTTTCAGATATCACGGAGCGGAAAAAAATTGAAAAAGAACTGATCCTTAATGAGGAACGGACAAGAATTCTGCTTGACCTGGCCCCTGATGCCTTTTTTCAGGGTGACAATTCGGGAAATTTCATCCTGGTTAACGACAAAGCTTCAGAACTGACGGGTTATTCCAAAGAGGAACTTTATCAAATGAATATGAAGGGTCTCTTCGATCCTGGCCAGTTAGCGGAGAAGCCGCTTCAATATCGACAGTTGAGCCGGAGCGAGACCCTTCAGGTTGAACGTGAGATTGTCAGAAAAGATGGTAGTCTTCTTCCGGTAGAAATGAGTTCACGGGCCATGCCCGACAGCACCTACCAATCATTTTTCCGGGATATTCAGGAGCGGAAAGCCGCAGAACTGACCATCAGAGAGAGTGAGGAAAAATTCAGGACCCTGGCTGAATGCTCGCCCAATGCCATCATGATCTACCAGGACGACCACTGGGTCTATACCAACCCTGCCGGGGAACAGATCAGCGGTTACCCGGCCGCGGAATTGTACCGGATGAAGTTCTGGGAATTCATCACCGAGGAGTACCGTGATATGATCCGCGACAAAGGAAGAAGACGCCTGCAGGGGGATCAATTTACAGGAGATTACGAACTGAAAATCAGAACCCGTAACGGGTCACAACGGTGGATTCATCTCACAGCCAGCAGCCTCTCCTATTTAGGGAAACCGGCCGGGATTGTGTCGGTAGCCGATATCACCGACCGGAAAATAATGGAGGAGGAGTTGCAGATCGCCCTCGAACAGGCGCAGGAATCCGACCGGCTGAAATCGGCATTCCTGGCAAATATGAGCCACGAAATCAGGACTCCGATGAATGCTATACTCGGGTTTTCAGACCTGCTGGGGCAACCCGAAAACACTCCGGACGAACAGGCTCATTTCACCAGCATCATCCGGAATGCAGGCGAACGGTTGATGCACATCATCAACGACATCATCGATCTTTCAAAACTCGACTCAAAACAGGTCAGGATCACGCCGACGGTATGTAACATTGGAAAGATACTGCAGACTACGGTTGAGGCTTTCCGGGAATCGGAGCTCCTCAAAAAGAAACCCGGACTCCTGTTGATAACCGAATCCGACGGGTCGGAGCATAATCTGATCACGGAGACCGATGCCATACGGTTGCAGCAGGTCCTCGACAACCTCATCACCAACGCAATCAAGTACACCAGCAAAGGAACGATCACCCTGGGCGTTCATCTGCTCAAGAAGGATGGCCGGGAGGTTCTCGAATTCTATGTCAGCGACACCGGGAAAGGCATACCGGCCGACAAACTCCGGATCATCTTTGAACGGTTCCGCCAGGTTGAGGAGCAGGAATACCGCGAAGGAGCCGGACTGGGACTCAGCATCTCCAAGGCGCTGGTGGAATTACTGGGGGGAGCGATATCGGTGGCTTCCGAACCGGGAAAGGGAACCACATTTTCATTCACCATCCCGTACCTTCCGGTGAAAACCATTACCACTCCGGCGCCGGTAAAAACTGCTTCCGAGCAACCCGATCTCCGGGGAAAGTACATCATTGTCGCCGAAGATGACGACGATACCTGGCTGTTCCTGACCGTAACGCTGAAAGGAACCGGCGCTGAGCTAAAGCGTGCCACCAACGGGAAAATCCTCATGGAGATGTTAAAAGACCGCATGGCCGACCTGATCCTGCTCGATATCAACATGCCTTTAATGACCGGCTACGAATGTATCGCGGAGATCAGGAATAAACAGTACCCGGTGAAAGTCATAGCCCAGACAGCTTACGCCATGACCGAAGAACGAAATCACTGTCTGGCGGTCGGGTGCGACGACTACCTTGCCAAACCCCTGTCGAAGACCGGTTTGTTCACCTCACTCAAGAACATTCTTCCGACACTGTAAACCATTCAGCACAGTTACGGAATTTAAAACCCTTAACAGCTTCTCCTGATATGGCAAGAACTGCCCATTCTTAAAATCTTATACAAAAATTTGAATATATCGTAACAGTAAAATGGGGATACAACGCTACTTTTGCGACCGATATCCGGTAATTCTGAATCTTTAATTCAATCAGCACATGAAAAAAGTATTTCTGAGTTTTGTAATTATACTGGCAACTTTCGCAGGTCAGTCACAAATTGTATTCGAAAATAACTACCCGGGGTCGGCAGCCTTGACCAGGTTGGCTATTTCCGGGGATAAGTATTACATGATGGACTGGACCAACAACAAATGCAAGATTTATAACACGGATCATTCCCTATGGAAAACCCTCGATCTGACGATTCCCACCGGATGGTACCTGTACGATATCCGGTACGTTTCAGAAACCCTTTTCAATCTCGACTCCAAGGTGGAGCTGGTTTATGTTTATTACAACTATAACACAACGCTGCAATACTATACCTATGCCACCAAAGTGATTAACGAAGATGGATCGGTTCTGCTTACGGTCCAGGGCGGGGGATATTCGGAAGTTGCGACGACCTCCGGAGGAAACCTGAAATTCCTGGTCTATGTTTATGATTATTCCGTAAGCCCTTACACAGTAAATACCCAGGTTTATTCCATCCCCGGACAACTGGTATCGGTAGAATCAACCCCGGATCCACAGGTCAGACAAGAACCATTCCCCAACCCCTCCCGGTCGACCGTAACCATCCCTTTCAGCATCCCCGAAGGCACCTCCGAAGCAGTGATCACCCTCACCGACTGGACCGGCAGGACGGTTAAAACCTATCCGGTTAATCAGTCCGATTCATTCCTCAGAATCAACACTTCCGGCATGCCGCGCGGATTGTACCATTACCAGGTACAGGCATCAGGCAATATTTTTTCAACCGGAAAAATAATTTTCGAATAAATCGCTTTAGTATCACTATTCTTTTTATCTTTGCAGCCGTATTAACCTTAAAAAATCTGAAATATGAAAAAGAATATGGGTACAACAGATAAGATCATCCGAATTGTGATCGCAGTATTATTTGCAGTTTTGTTTTTCACCAAAGTCGTAACGGGCGTGGCAGGCATCATTTTACTGATTCTGGCCGCGGTCTTCATTCTCACCAGCCTGATCGGATCCTGTCCGCTTTATCTTCCCTTTGGGATCAACACCTGTAAGAAAAAATAATTCTGCCTGATTTCAGGGAAAAAGCACATTTTATGAAACATTCAGTGGAGACCTCGTGGAGGGGTAACATGCTTTTTGAAGCAACTGTAAGCGGGCATCCGGTTCTGATGGATGCAGCCACGGCGGCCGGAGGCGCGGATCAGGGCGCCCGGCCCAAGGAACTGATGCTGGCCGCATTGGCCGGGTGTACCGGGATGGATGTAGTTTCCATCCTGAAAAAAATGCGGATCGACCTTGACGGGTTGAATATCAGGGTCGACGGCGACGTGACGGAAGAGCATCCCAAACACTACAACCGGATGCATATCACTTATGAATTCAAAGGTAAGGACCTTCCCATCGAACAACTGAAAAAGGCTATTGACCTGTCGCAGGAACGTTATTGCGGAGTCTCGGCCGTTTACCGGAAAACGATGGAGGTAACTTACGAAATCGTGATCATTCAATAAAATCATTAATCTTATGGAAACAATCTGGTATATAACCGGAGGACTGTTGGTGCCATTTTTTAGTTATGTCTTCTATTCGTGGTGGAAGATGAAAAAAATGCCAATGGGCCCCGAAAGTGAAAAGATCAGAAACCTTGATGATAAAAATTTCAACCATCAGGTCGGCAACGGGATCGCGTTGGTTGATTTCTGGGCCTCGTGGTGCATGCCCTGCCGGATGATGACGCCCGTTCTGAATGAAGTCGCCGAAGAGGTCGATTCCTCCGTCAGGATTTGTAAAGTCAATATTGAGCAGCATCAGTCAATCGCAAACAGGTTTTCAGTAAGGAACATTCCTACCATGCTGATCTTCAGAAATGGAAAGGAAGTTGACCGTATCGTCGGAGTAAAATCAAAGGATTTTCTGATCAGAAAAATTAATATGTTAAAATACAAATGATTATGGACTATTATTTCACCAAAATACTGAATTGCGGGATGGCCGAAGCCGAATCGCGTATTCTCTCCACCCTGAAAGAAAAGGGATTCGGACTCATCACCGAGATTGACATGAAACAAAAACTCCATGAAAAGCTCGGGGTTGATTTAAAGCCTTACAAAATATTGGGAATGTGTAACCCGGGCTTTGCTTACAAGGCGATACAGGCTGAGGAAAAGATCGGAACCATGCTTCCGTGCAATATCCTGGTTATCGACAAAGGAAACGGAACCACTGAGGTGGCTGCCTTTAATCCGCTTGCATCCATGATGGCGATCCGGAATCCCGCTCTGGGTGAACTGGCCCATGAAGTCACGAATATCCTGGAAAAGGCGGTCGCGGAACTTTAAAAAGCAATCCTGAAAGGGATTTTATTTTTGAATTGCAAATGCGTAATACCGCGGATGGGGCGGGGCTGCCGGTTTACCGGTCTTTCAGGCAACGGACTGAAAAGCCAAAGGTCTTGAAATTCTCGATGCGGTAAACGGCGTCGTCATCGTTTTGTAAAAACCTTGACCAGGCGCTGGCTGCATCGCAGGTCGTGGAGGTCCAGAAGAAGCAATAATCGTCGAGGATCTGAAAGGACCCCCGGTCGCCCCGGTAACCACCCGGTAAAGCAGTAAACCCGCTTTCATTGGTTCCTCCCGTGTTTGGCTCGCTCCAGTGGGTGGTACCCTCTTCTTTCAGTTTTCCTCCGGCAACTCCTTCTCCGCCAAGTGATGCAGTAAGTTCAAACCACTCCCCGTCGGTTGGAACGTGGTAACCTGCCGGGCAGATTCCCCGGCTGTCATCCACTGCATGCCAGTTGTACAGTCGCCCGTAAGTCACGGCGAAGATCGCATCGTTTTCGTAATTACAATAGGCTGCCTCTCCCCTTTTACTCCCTTTCCTCCCGTCACCGACTTCAGGGATCGGATCACCGTTACTGAAACGGGTTGACTTCAGGTTCTCACGCAACCAGGTCTGTTTCCCGATTTTTATCGTGTGATATACATTGCTGTCGATATCGCGTACTTCATCGGTCACCAGCATTGGCGCGACCGAGCCGACTGTTTCCCGGACCTCTTTTTTACAGCTCCTGCAACCGGATTGCAAACACAACACGATAACCAGGCCAGCCGTCAGGAGGATACCGGTAATACTGCCCTTACCTGATTTCTTCATGTGCCGGTTTGTTTAAACGTAGTATTCGTTCCATTCGTAAATCGTAAATCTTGTTCAATCGTAAATTTTAAACAGACTCTCTATGCCAGATTTTCGGTATCAATCACGCACACACCTTACACTGAAACCGCTGGTCGTCACGTCGGCGGTGCGCCCGATATAGGCATCCAGGTCTTCAAGATAGCGGAACCAGGCCATATTGCCCGTGGTACCGGTCGATGACCAAAAGAACGCGTGGGATTGCATCAGGTAGAACATGCCGTCGAAACTGCGGGCCCCGGCAGGCAACGCCGTGAATCCGCTTTCGTTGGTGGCCCCTGTGTTCGGACTTAACCAATGCAGGGTATCCCGTTCTTTCATCTTCCCTCCGGCCACAGCTTCTCCTCCCAGGTGTTCAATCAGCGTTTGCCATTCCTGATCGGTAGCCACATGCCATCCCGCGGGACAAATTTGTCGCAGATCGGTCACGGCAAACCAGTTGTAAAACTGACCGTAAACCGATCCCAATGCCGTATCATGCTCGTAGGCACACCGCGCGCCGGTTGTCAGCTCGCTCCAGGCTGTATCCTCCACGATCACCGGGATGGGATCACCGTTGCGGTAATGGGTCACTTTCAGATTTTCGACCATCCAGGTCTGGGTTCCGAGCGTAAGCGTATGGTAAAGGTTCCCATCCGCGTCGGTAACCGTGGTCGGAGCCGGAACCGGGTCGTCTGATTTCTTTTTACACCCGTTCATAACAAACAACAGCAGCAGGGCCGGCAGGATCAGGCCCGGAATCAGTGATTTTTTCATATCGCTATCAGTTTATTGCAATAAAATTAAAACAATTAAGTATAATTTCCGGCAACGGATGATTAATTTGTATTTTTATACTGTGTTTCTGCACTCAAATCCTTGTTCAGTCAAATAAACAGTAAAGGGCTAACGCAGGTATTCCATCAGGGTATTGAACTCAAAATATGGGTGAGGGATTTTCGGCAATCATCTTAGCGGGAGGACGCAGTCAGCGGATGGGGTCGCCCAAAGCGCTGACGCTTTACCGGGGAAAACCGCTCATTCAATACCCCCTGGATTTGGCGGCGATTGTAACGACCGTTACCTTCATCTCGGCCAACGGCCATGACCTGGACCACCTGGGGTTCCGGGTAATTCCGGATATCCACCCGGTCAAAGCGCCCCTGGCCGGAATTCACGCCGGGCTCACGGCTTCGCCGTACCTTTGGAACTTGGTACTTTCCTGTGACATGCCCGGTGTTTCACTCGACCTGATCCGACGATTATGGCCCTTGCTGAACGATGAATTTCAGATTGTGGTTCCGGCGCATCATGGATTTGTTGAACCCTTGTGCGGGTTTTACCATCAATCACTCCTTCCTTTAATCGAAGCGAATCTGAAATCGGGGAAATACAGTCCGCTGGACCTGATCCGGGAAGCGCCAACCCGGTTTCTGACCTTTGAGGCTGATGAAGAGCATACCACCCTTGAGCTGTTCAGAAATATCAATACGCGGGAAGACCTGGAATAAAAATGATTTCGGCATGCACTTATTTCAGCATCCGCCGGCAGCCTTCTTCTTTTTCTTTACCGGAACTACTGCCGGTTTAGCAGTTTTTGAATCGGAAGGAGCAGCTGCAGTAGTTACGGCTGCAGCTCCGCCGCCGCCAAGCGCCATGGAAGCAGCCTTGCGGAAATCGTACCGGGCGATTTCATCGTTGGGGCTGTTATTTCCCGGTTGTGCCGGGTTAAGTACCGTCTCAAGCCAGTAATTCAGTCCGCCCTGCAGCACATAATTGTTCTGGTAACCGAGTTGACGCGTCAGCAGCCATGCTTCATTGGCTTCGGTGGATCCGTTGGAATAAAAAATATTCATTTTGGTCGACTGGTTCAGGAGGTCGGTATTCTGTTCCGATAAAATATCCTGCAACGGGATGTTGATCGCCCCCGGGAGGCTGTATTGGTCGAATTCGCGGGGATTGCGCACATCGATCAGTTGAACCGACGGATCTTTTTTAATGATTTGATCAGCCACCTCATCCGGTGAGATGAACTGCGTCCCCGTGCGGATCTCCGCCAACAACTGTTCGGCAGTCAGCTTGTACGGCCGGGTCGTATTCTGTGGAACCAATGCAATTATCACCGCCAGAATCAGCAGTACCAACGTCAGAAAATGTAACGGCTTCATGTGTTCATATTTTAATTTTGACATTTGAATTTTAAATTTCTTTTTCCCTATTCGCTATTCGCTATTCCCTATTCGCTATTCGCTAATATCTAATCCCTATTTTGCATTTTTCATTTTGCATTTTTCATTCTTAATACTCTTCTCTCGGGAACTTCTTCTCAACCCATTCTGCCACATAAAACATTGCCAGGGCCATCACCACGAGGAGCAGGGCAAAGATGCCATCGCTGATATTCAGGGCGGTTGATATTTTCAGGTTGCCCATGGGCAGCGCTTTGTACATGGTCTCAAAGAGCGGGTAACCGAAGGCAAACAGGTAAACCCCGATAAACAGACCCACTACAAAGAGCATGGCGTCGATCTTTCCGATGGCCGCTCCGCAGAAGCTTGTCCCCGGACAAAAGCCGCCCATGATAAATCCGACGCCCATGATCAGCCCCCCGATGATGGCAGAAGTGAGGAAAGTGGGATTCACATAGACCAGGTTCAGATCGACCCATCCGAACAGACTGAAAAAGAGCAGTCCGAGCATGGCGGTTACCCCTCCAGTGAAGAAGACTTTTAACACGACGGTATCGTAGCCGTAAAAAAGTCCGGCAAGTTTGCGGCTGGACGAAAACCCGCACTGTTCAAGAACAAATCCAAAACCGATTCCGATGACGAAAGCCAGGAAATAGTTGGTGTTTGGTGAAATGATATCATTTACTGCTAAAGGACCCATATCTTAACTTATTGATTGAATGACTGATTGACTGAATGATTGAGTGAGTGAGTGAATGACAATGGACAATGGACAATTGATAATGGACAATTGAAAACGGAAAACGGAAAACGGAAAATGGAAAATATTACACTCCATTTGCTATTCGCTAATCTCTGATCACTAATCACTAATTTGAATTTTGAATTAATATTTTTTCCCTATTCGCTCTTAAGAAACAACTACGAAGGGACTAGTTGAAATCCCAACATAAAAGCTTGATTTTTAATATATTTTAATTTTCGTTCTTTGAATAGCTGGTTATAAGTTTCAATTGGTACTGGATTAAATTCAATGTTTTGTTTTATCATTT
>SACF01000094.1 GCA_009928665.1 Alphaproteobacteria bacterium | reverse complement strand
CACGTTTAATGTGAGGCAATTGGACATCACCCCGCCGGATGCCCCGGGAGGCGTAACAGTCCCTGCCGGAAATTTAATTAATGCACAAGCAGAAGCGGCTGGTGTAGAAGTAGTCGTATCTTTAGGTGCCAGTGGGGCATTGGCAAATGATTCGGTGGAGCTGCTCTTGAACTATGATTCCTTTTCCACACCGGTAACCCATGTCTTGACCAGTGCCGAGATTGCTGCCGGTAGTTGTACTTTCACCATTCCTTCCGGCAGATTGGGAATCGATGGAGCAAAATTGCTGACTCCTCGGATCATCGACGAAGCGGGAAACATTGGACCAACTGGAACCAGGCGGCAAATTGACCTGGATACCACGGCTCCTCCCCCTCCAACGGATATAAGAATTACGCCGGTGGGTGGCACCATCGTATCCGACACATTAAATGGAACCAATACTAACATGCAAGCAAGGGCTTCCATTGTCTCCGGAGAAGCGGTTGACGGCAAAGCCATCCTATACGTGAACGGTATTGCGCAGGCAACGGATACGGCTATCTCCGCAGGGGATACTGAAGTGGTGTTCGATTTGGGACTGGATTCTGCGGCAGCCCTTCAATCACAAGTCACGGCAGGGGGTATTGTGACCGTAGAGCTTTCTGATTTTATGGGGAATACATCCGATAGTGTAATCGATAATCCAACATTAACTGTAGATTACGTGGTGCCCAGTGTTGATTCTGTCAGTGTGCCACCGGCGGCGTCCTACAAAGCAGGCCGGAATATTGACTTTGCCATAGACTTTAGTGAAAACGTTTTCGTGACCAACGGAACCCCATATATCCAGATAGAGCTGGAAACCGGGGGTATGGTGCATGCAAGTTATACAAGCGGTAGCGGGACCTCTTCGTTGGTATTTCGATATACCGTGTCTCCCGGAGACCAAGATCTCAACGGAATAGAAATTACTTCGGATGGGATTTCTTTGAATGATGGGATCATAAGAGATACGGCAGGGAACGATGCGAACCTGGAGCTAATCAATGTGGAAGACACGGCGGGAATTCTGGTAGACACCACATCACCTAGGGTGCTGGGGGTTTCGGTTCCAGCGGCCGCTACCTATCCTTCCGGTCAGAATCTGGATTTTGTAGTCATCTTCCATGAGAATGTGGTGGTGGATTTGGAAAACGGTACTCCGAGTTTGTCTTTGGGTATTTCGTCGGCGGGCATCGTGAATGCGAGCTATATAAGTGGAAGTGGAACCAGTGTGTTGACCTTTCGATATACCACCCAGCCGGGGGATTGGGATGGTGACGGTATTACAATAGGAGAAGATATTGTTTTGAATAGCTCCTCCATTCAAGATGTGGCCGGTAATCATGCGCTGCTTCTACTGAATAGCATTGGAGACACTTCGGAGATTTGTGTGGATGCTGTTCTCCCGGAAATCTTATCTGCCACAATGGATGTGGAGAATCGATATGTAGATATCACCTTTTCCAAAGGAATTTTTGGTGAAGGAGTGAGTGCGTTGACGGCGGATAAACTTGCGTTAATATTTGATAGAAACGGGGGAGAGGCCACAGCGGTTGCGATTCGTTCTCTAAAAAAGAATGATAACGACGTGGAAGGTATGGCCTTTTCTCTCCGAGGAGGAGAAACCATAGTCCGTGCATTTATCGATATCACCGGAACCCCATCCGGTTTGGAGACTATCGAGATGGGCCCCTTTGATGGTGTCTCCGTTTTCGATGAACGGGGCAATGCTATGGTTGCCAATGAGACAACGGGAGCTATCGCACTACAGGATCAGATTCCGCCCACATTGGTTACATCGGGAGCTGTTATGGCCAGTGATGCCACATCAAATTCCGTGCGGTTGACCTGGTCGACGGCAACGGACCAAAAGACCACAGAGGCCAATCTTGAATACGGAATGGTATATTCCCAGGAGGACAACATTTCCACCGTTGGCGATGCGGTGAGCAATGGGGCGATAGCTGGAGATTGGACCAGAAATATAACCACCGGGGCCGTCACTGGGCTCAGGGCTAGTACAAAATACTATTTCAATGTGTTGGTCAGGGACGAAGCGGGAAACGTGATGGCGTATACATCTACGGCAGCGACTACAACCCGGGCTCCCGGGAGAGGCGATTCTTCCATAATCGGGACTGGACAGATTTTCATCAATGGAGTAGAGGAAACCGTTGGGAACACCATGAATTGGACCAATTCGGAGGGGAGGAGTGTTACATCCATTACTCTGGATAGCGAAAACGTAGATAGGATATTAGACTCCGCGGGTGCCAATCCGGTTTTGATTTTATCCATGAACACCCAGGCTGACGTAGTGTCCGGTGTATTTACCGGCGACGTGGCGAATGTCATGAATGAAAAGGGAGCTACCCTGGTGATAGAGACCCAAAGAGCATCCTATTCTTTGCCAGTCTCAGAAATCAACACCTCGGGCATATTGAACCAGTTCGGGGAAAATGTAGAATTGGAAGATATTCAATTTACAATCAGTATTTCCGAGCCAAGTGAAGACACCTTTGAGATCATATCAAACGCAGCCGAAAACGGCGGGTTCGCCATAGTGGTGCCGCCAGTAAATTTTACTATCCGTTGTGAATATAATGGAAAGGGCTTTGATATCCGCAATTTTAGCGCCTATGTGGAAAGGACCATTGCCATTCCCGAAGGTGTGGATCCCTTTACAATTACAACTGCCATCGTGACGGATCCGGATGGAACGTTGCGCCATGTGCCTACGATGATCGAAGAAAAGAACGGGAAGTATTACGCAAGGATCAATAGTCTGACCAATAGTACATATACGGTCATACATCATAGCGTTCAATTTTTGGACGTGGAAAATCATTGGGCAAAGGATGCCATAAACAATATGGGTTCCCGGATGATTGTAAAGGGCGTGAGAGATGGTGTTTACCAACCCAACAGAAGCATTACACGAGGAGAGTTCGCCACCATTGTTGTAAATGCACTGGGTGTTGCACCCGGTTCCAAAGAGAGTGGGTTTAAGGATGTAAGAGATGTGGATTGGTTTCATGGATATGTGAGTGCTGCTGTAGAATATGGGCTAATTACCGGGTATACTGCGGAGCGATTTGGCCCATTGGACACCATTACCCGTCAACAAGCCATGGCCATTATTGCCCGGGCCATGAATCTAACCGGAATGGCGGCCTCACTTACGGATAATGAAATAAAAGGCTTAATATCTGAATTTAAAGATGGGCATCGGGTTTCCAACTATGCGAAAGAAAGCGTATCGGTTTGCCTGAAGTCCGGAGTAATAACGGGAACATCCGAAAACATCTTGTCGCCGAATGCCCCGGTGACTCGTGGGGAAGTGGCCATGATGGTACAGCGCTTGATGAAAAAGTCGGGACTGATTTAGAGGAAAACGGCCATGTGAACGGCTGTCATTCGTACAGATTTGTTGGGGGCTCAAGAAACCAAAGAAGCCAGATACAACAAAAACAAGTCCTTATAGTTTCGAGGATCCAGTCCGGTTAGGCGGGTGATTTTATTGAGCTTGTACTGAACGGTGTTTTTATGAATATAATTTTGCTCGGATATTTTCTTCAGGGAACCGTTACATTCTATATAGGAAGTAATGAATTCCCTGTATTCTTCTATATCTTCTTTTGAGCAATTTCGGAAAACTTGTTCCGAAATATTTTTTTTGTAGATATCCGGTATTTGATGAAATACCAGCTCTAAAACAATATTTTCGAAGCAATAAACTCCTGTCTTTTCATTGGCAAAGTGGCGTTGAATGAGAACGGCTTCACGGTAAGATTTGGGTATATCAAGTAAATCGTGATAGGTGCTTCCAATGGTACCTAGAAGGGAGATGTTGTATTGTTGCATCAATTCTTCTCCCAATTTGACGAGAAGATCTCTTAAAGCATTGGAATTGCGATTTCCGAGGCAGATGTAGTGTTCCCCGTCACTGGCACAAACAATCTGTTTATTTCTAAGATTTGAAATCAGGAAATTTTTTATGATGGTTTCCCGTACCCTTTGAATTTCATGGGTCTCGGAAGAGATCGTCTCCTCCTTTAACGTGAATACAGAAACAGTGAATGGTCCTTGGCTTCGAATACCGGATTGATTCATCCATTCTTCTAGAT
>SACF01000061.1 GCA_009928665.1 Alphaproteobacteria bacterium | reverse complement strand
AGAGGAAGAACGTAAGATGGAACGTGACCGTTCCGATTTTACCCTCTTTTAGAGGGTTGTTTGTTTTAAAGCCACCACCTCAGGTGGTGGTAGTTTACTCGTGCATATAATCTTCAAAAACTGTCTGAAGATAAGCCTCACCTTCTTTCCTTATCGAGTCAGGTAATGCCGGCGAATTCCACCAGTAATTGTAGGAACTGGTTTTGTCAAACGTGAAGTAGAATGGTGGTCTGACCCAACCCACTCCATCATCCGTTGAATAATAGGCGAAGTCGGGACTGCAAGGATTCAACAGATTTTTACTATAAATAAAGGCCGAAGTTTGTAAATTCAGTTGCCTCAGGAGGGTTGCTGCAATATCATGCTGATTTCCGAGCTTCTGCTCACGGGTTCCTTTGAATTGATCCCGGATAACATTGCCACAAAAAAGCATCGGAATCAGATGATATTCTCTCGATTGAGGGTGCCAGTTCCGGTAGGAGTTGTGACTATGATCTGCTACGATAATGAATAGCGTATTGTCGTACCAGGGTTTTGTACGGGCCTTTTTGAAAAACTGACCCAGGCAATGGTCGGTATAGTATGCACCATTGATGTACTCCTGTTCATTATCTCCCCATTTTAATGGTTTTTCAAAGGGCTGGTCCCATGGTGAATGGGTACTCAGGGTAAAGAGCGAGGTAAAGAAGGGTTCCTTCAGTTTCCCGGCATCTTCAACCAAATAACCAAGTGTAAATTGGTCGTGGATTCCTAACTTACCCCGCGGCGTTGACCCGGGGAAATCGGAAACCTCCATGATTTTATCGAAGCCATTGAAAATAATATAGCTTTTAATATTACCATAGATGAGCTGACCTCCAAAATAGAATGCCGTAGAATAGCCTGATTGTTCCAGGATTTTTGCCATCGAAGGCAGTTTAATGAATTTATCGGGTTGCACGGTAATGGAACTTACCGGATGGGCAGGAAATCCTGACAAAATTGAGGCAAGGCCTTGTTCAGACCGCGACCCTGATGCGTATACATTGGTGAATAATATACCTTCCCGTTCAAGTTTTCTGAATTCCGGCGTAATCCCGGGTTCACCCCCAAGACTTTGTATGAGATCGGCCGACCAGCTTTCAAGGATAAGCAGGACGATATTGGGTCGAACGGTCTTTAAGATGAGTTTGGTCGAATCGCAGGGTGTCTGATAAATTTTCTTCATAATCCGTGAAGCTTGTTCGTCATCCATAAAGAGATAAGGATTGTTATTGAAGTTTTCCAGATTTTCGAAGACACTGATATAAAGATTAAAGGCTGTGTTTACTGCTGCAATATTCAGAATATTGTGATCGGAGTAATACGATTCGCTTTGGTTGATCGGAATCTGCTGGATGCCACCACGCATTCCAAGAAAAAGCAAGACGGGAACCGTCAGAACGAAAAGGAAATTAAACAGCAGTTTTCGTTTTGATTCGCCATAAGAGGGTGCAAAGAATTTTTTAAAAAGGAGAATCCCAGCGGCGCTTAGAACGAGAAAAATCGACAACAGGAGAAAAAAAGTTCCTGTTTCGGCCGAATTATAAATTTCAGAAGGATGTTGCAGGTATTTCAGAGCTTTGTAAGTAAGCTTGGTCTTCCATTCGGGGTAGATGCCCAGTTCTGCAGCTGTAGCCAGGGAGTATAACATTATAATGATGTAGGTGTACCACCGATTGATCGCGGATAACCATTTTTTTTTCAGGAATGATTGCACTGCAAGGATGAGAAAAGGAATAACCATAATATAACAGGTTGTCGCAAGATCCAGTTTTAAAGCAAACCAGAAACCTTTAATGGTTTCGATAAAGCCAATTTTCTCAGCAAGGAGCAGTGGAATGTTATAGATCAGGAAAACAAGTCGGGTGAAGCCGAAGAACAGCAGCCAGAACACTATTTGCCTGAGGAAAGATGAGAGAATCCTTTTCATGAAAAAAATACAAAGTTACAGTTCCGCTGAAAACCGACAAATCCGTATTTTTGTCCCGGTAAATGGAATAAAACTGTGACCATCGAAAAACGTATTGCTGAGCTGAAGAACACGATCCCACAACACGTCACCCTCGTTGCGGTTTCAAAGAACCAATCCTGTGATCGTATCATGGAAGCTTATCATGCGGGTCAACGGCATTTTGGCGAAAACAGGGTACAGGAATTGATGTCCAAAAAAGACCATTTGCCTGCTGATATCTTGTGGCATCATATCGGCCATCTCCAATCCAACAAAGTTAAATTCATTGCTCCTTTTATAAACCTGATCCACAGTGTTGACAGCTTATCGTTACTGAACGAAATCAATCATTATGGAATCAGAAATAACAGGGTCATTGATTGCATGCTGGAGTTTCACATTGCCACCGAGGAGTCGAAATATGGTTTGAACCTTGAGGAGGCGATCAGGATTCTGTCATCCGACCAGTTCCAACTCCTCCAAAACATCAGGGTGACCGGTACGATGGGGATGGCTTCGTTTTCAGAGGATGAGGACTTGATTTTTAATGAGTTTAAAACTCTTCACGATCATTTTCAGACTCTGAAAAACCAATTCTTTAGTTTGGATCCGGTATTCAAAGACATTTCGATGGGGATGTCGGGCGATTATAAGATTGCGATCCGTGCAGGGAGTACCATGATCAGATTGGGCACCACCATTTTTGAATGTAAAAATTAACATCTCCGCAATGAGAACCGGGACCATTTACCTGACTATATTCTTGTTTATATCTTTCTACAGTCTTGCCCAGAGAAAACAGGAAACAGCTTCATTCATGCATCTTACAGGAACCATCGGTTCAGAACTCGAACTGACAATGAATCTTGTCAAAGTCGGAGATACCCTTTTTGGCACTGCCAGTTATCATCTTGCCGATGCCACTAAAAATGTCAGATACTATAATATTGATGGGTCCGTAAGGCAGGTATATGGAAAAGTCGATGCTAAAGGAAAATTCCGGATCAGGGAATGGGGTAACGATCGCGGACCGGTGCTGAGCGGAACCTTGGTTAATAACCACCAGATGTCGGGGGTATGGATAAATGCCGGATTGCAATCCACCAAAATGAATTTCCGGCTTGAAGAGAGCTATCCTGCAGGAACTATGAATTTTAAGGTTCTGACGCTGAATGAAAAGCGGCCACTCCTTAAAGAAAAAAGTGAACCTTCGGCCCATTTTCGGCTAACAGTTATAATTCCAGATCGCCGATTGAATGCTGCTGTTCCTGGTTCTGTTACTGATACCATTCTTAGCCTGTTTCAAGAGGGACAGCCAGAAGAAAAAGATCCACAGCAATTGGTGAATACCATTAAAGATGCATTTTTCAACGAATATTTTCAGACGAATGAACCTTTATTGAATGAACAGTCAGGTCCCAGCCTGAATTGGGAGTTGATTAAGTCAGGATTCATTCTGTACAATGAGCTCCACGTGCTGTCGTACATGGTTATGACTTATGAATTTACGGGAGGCGCACATGGACTGGAAACCAGCTTGTACAAGACTTTTGATCTGAAGAACGGAAAAATCATCAGCGTTCGGGATCTGTTTTTTCCGGGTTCTGAGAGTAAATTAACCGGTATTCTTACTGCTAAACTACGCCAAACAACCGGGTTAAAGGAGACTGTGAAGCTCACAGATCGCGGGTACTTCACAGATCTGATCAAACCTTCAGAAAATTTTTATCTTAGCTCACAGGGGATTGGATTTGTTTACAATCCATACGAAATAGCACCCCATTCATTTGGTACGATCACAATCTTTGTTTCGAACGCGGAGCTTTCCGAGATTTTAAAACCGCGGTAACAAAGCGGTCTTTACCATTCAAATCCGGGATTACCTCAACTAATTCGAATCCGGAGTACTTCAGAAGATCAGACGTTTCATTTCCGAACCTTTCATTGATCTCCAGGTATAATTTGCCACCAGGTTTTAATTTCTGATGGGTGTACCGGATTATTGCTTTATAAAACAACAAGGGATCTTCATCGGAAACAAACAAGGCCGTCGCGGGTTCATGATCAATCACATTATGATGCATCTTTTTTTTATCTGAATCGGTAACATAGGGTGGGTTGCTTACCATCAGATCATATTGCTCCGGATCTTTTAATGAGTGGGGCTTTAAGATATCATCTAAAAGAAATGATATCCCGGTATTACAGTTTTGTGCGTTGATACCTGCAATCTTCAGTGATGGCGTGGAATTATCCATAGCGGTCACATGAAGATCGGGAAATGCCCTTTTAAGTGAAATGGCAATGCACCCCGATCCTGTACCAATATCCAGAATGTTCAAAGGTGCTTTCTTTATTTTTTTTAAATCCCGGATGATCAAACAGCACAGCTCTTCGGTTTCGGGACGCGGAATCAATACCTGTTCATCTACGTACAAGGTCAGGTCACCGAACCACGCTTTTTTCAGAATGTATTGAAGCGGTTTCCCTGAGGCCAGTTTTTTGAGTGTCGTTATGAAATTTCCTGCCACCTGTTCCGTAATAATCCGATCCGGATCAAGAAGAACCTCACTCCGGGTTAATCCCAGGTACTCATCGAATAGGATGAAAAGAATCTGACGGATTTCCCGATCGGGATAAATCTGTTTCAGGGTATCGATAAAAGTACCCGTCAGATTTTGGACCGTTATCCCTTGAAGTTTCATCACAGGAAGCAAAATTAAAAGTAATTTAGCTGACATGGAAGAGGAGAAAAGGGATTGGTATCTTACCATTTCGGGCAAATCCGAAGGAACATACCGGGATAAAGCCAGCAAATTCATTGCCAATGCCTTACCGGTTTTCTCTGAAGAAGAAGCAAAATCAGCGCTGGATCGAATCCGAAAGAATTATTACGATGCGAACCACCACTGTTATGCCTACCGGATTGGATATGAGAACTTCATTTACCGTATTCAGGACGATGGAGAACCTTCAGGATCAGCGGGGAAACCCATTTACGGGCAAATCCTTTCGAAGGAGCTGTATGATGTACTGGTTGTCGTGACCCGGTATTTCGGAGGCACCAAACTTGGGATTCCCGGACTGATACATGCTTACCGGACTGCCGCGAAGGAGGCACTGGAAAAAGCCGTCATTGTTGAATCCGTGATGATGAAGGAATATTCCGTGCAATTTGAATACCCACTGATGAATGAGGTGATGCGGATTATCAAAGAGTCGGGATGCAAGATCATAGGGCAGACGGCAGGTGATCAGTATGAGATCCGGTTCCAGATCCGAAAGAGGCAGGTTAGTTTCGTGGAATCGAAAATGCAACGGATAAGAGGTGTTACATTAAGGTAACCTGAGTTATCTGTTGGCCGGAATAACTTATATTCAATCTGAGTAAATATTGCGGAATTGCCTGATTTTTCTAACTGTTTGAAAGTTAATACACTTGAAATTTAGACGGTTTTTAAATAAGGACATGTTAGGTTCAAACCAACATGTTCAACCTGTTGAAGTCTTGTTTGATACCTCTGGAAGGTATCCTGACAAGGTCTGAAAAGCAGTCGTATTTTATATTTTTATTTTAATAAATCAAGCTTGAAAAATTTTTTTTATAAACTTTTTTTTCCAAATTTTGTTAATTATTCAAAATGACCGTTCATCTTAGAATTTTGATTTCAAATCAACTTCTAAATACTTGATAATTAGCGAACAAAATTATCTTACCACGAATCTCTCAAGGTTGCCTGCATTAATGGAAAAAGAAGCTGTTGAAGTTTGGGAAAATTGCCTCAAAGTCATCAAAGATAACATACCGTATCAAAGTTTCAAGACCTGGTTCTTGCCCATAAATGCTATTAGGTTAAAAGATAGTGTTTTGACGATTCAGGTCCCAAGTCAGTTCTTTTATGAATGGCTTGAGGAACATTATATCGGATTATTAAAGAAAACCATAAAAAAGGAACTTGGTGTTGAGGGAAGGCTTGAATACAGTATCATTGTAGATAATTCAGACCACGATCCCGGTCCCTATACCATTAAAGTACCAACTGGAGAAAAGAAAGCTACTATTAATCCACCGGTATCTATGCCAATTGATTTAAACAGGGGTAGCTCAAAAGAAATTCCCAATCCGTTCATTATTCCCGGATTGAAAAAGATCAAGGTGAATTCTCAATTGATTGAAAGTTACTCTTTTGAGAATTTTATTGAGGGTGATTGTAACCGTCTGGCCCGATCGGCAGGTTTTGCAGTTGCCAGCAATCCGGGCAAGACTGCCTTCAATCCCCTTTTGATATACAGTCAGACCGGGCTTGGAAAGACGCACCTTTCCCATGCTATTGGGTTGCAGGTCAAGAATAATGCTCCCGAGAAAACCGTGCTTTATGTTACCACCGATCAATTCACAAATCAGTTTATTGATTCGGTCAGGAACAACAACCAGAATGATTTTATTCATTTTTATCAGATGATTGATGTTCTGATTCTTGATGATATTCATAATCTTGCCGGGAAGGAGAAGACTCAGGATGTTTTCTTTCACATTTTCAATCATTTGCATCAAAAAAGTAATCAGATCATTCTGACCAGTGATAAACCGCCCGTGGAGATGAAGGGAATTGAGCCCAGGTTGTTATCACGTTTTAAATGGGGATTGTCGGCCGACCTTCAGGTACCTGATCTGGAGACACGAATAGCCATCCTGCATAAAAAGCTTTACAATGATGGGATCCAGATTCCGGGCGAGGTCGTGGAATATCTGGCATATAACATCAATACAAACATCCGTGAGCTGGAAGGTGCGCTCATTTCTTTGTTGGCACAATCCTCGCTGAATAAAAAGATCATCACGCTTGATCTGGCCAAACAGATGATCGACAAATTCGTTAAAAACACCTCCCGCGAGATCTCCATTGATTATATTCAGAAGGTCGTTTGCGATTATTTCAACATACCTGTTGAGATGATCCATTCAAAGACCCGGAAAAGAGAGATCGTTCAGGCCCGTCAGCTTTCGATGTATTTTTCGAAAAAGCACACCAAAGCCTCTCTTGCCAGTATCGGATTGCATTGCGGAAATAAGGACCACGCAACCGTTTTGCATGCCTGCCGCACGGTTAACAATCTTGTCGAAACTGATAAGCAGTTCCGGCAGTTTGTCGAGGAGCTTGACAAGCGGATCAAATTATAACAGAATCTCCCCTGGCTTTGATTAAAATTCTTTTCGTCTGTACAGGAAACATCTGCCGCTCGCCGATGGCAGAAGGTATTTTGAGGAGGAAAGCCATGGAGCGAAATCTTAATATCGAGGTTGATTCCTGTGGATTTGAGTCCTATCATGTCAGTGATACACCCGATCCCCGTGCCATCCGTGCAGCAGCTCAAATGGGAACCGATATTTCAAAACACCGTGCCAGGTTGTTTACCGCTGCTGACTTTGTCAACTTCGATCAGATTTATGTAATGGACCAGTCACATTATTCTCAGGCATTACGTCTTGGCGGGAATGATGACAACAGAAGGAAAGTCGAATATCTTCTCAATGTGGTTTATCCCGGTCAAAACCGTGAAGTGAAAGATCCCTGGTACCATAATTTTTCTGCATTTGAGGCGGTTTACAGGGAACTTGATCTGGCGTGCGAAGCGATAGTAAACAATCTGGAATTGAAATAACATGGGGCCTGCTGATACCTTACTTCTATTGCCCGATGCTGAAGCAATTCTTCGCGCCGCCGACCGGATCAGGCCTTATATTAACCGCACTCCGGTGTTAACCTGTTCGACCATTGATAAGACATATCAATCGCAAATTTATTTTAAGTGTGAAAATTTCCAGAAAGTAGGCGCTTTCAAAGCCAGAGGGGCCATGCATGCGTTGTTGTCGATGGCGCCGGACCGGATCCGGAAGGGAGTAGCCACCCATTCTTCGGGAAATCATGCACAGGCGCTGTCGTGGGCAGCTTCGATCGTGGGTACCGATGCCTTTATCGTGATGCCTTCCAATTCATCGAGAATCAAGGTGGATGCGGTCAAAGAATACGGCGGCAAAATTACCTTTTGCGAACCTACCCTCCGGGCCAGGGAAACGACTCTTGACACCGTATTACGCGACACCGGTGCCACGGAGATCCATCCTTACAACGATTACAGAATTATTGCAGGACAATCCACTGCAGCATTGGAACTGATCGAGGAAGTTCCTGACCTTGAGTTGGTCATCGCTCCTGTGGGAGGAGGCGGATTGCTTTCCGGAACCGCGCTTGCAGTTCATTATTTCAGTTCTGGAACCAGTGTGATTGCTGCTGAACCGGACCAGGCCAACGATGCTTTTCTATCGTATAACAGCCGACAGTTCCATCCTTCGGTCAATCCGGAGACGATTGCCGACGGCTTGAGAACTTCGCTCGGTTCGCTCACATTTCCCATCATTCTTGAGCATGTTACTTCAATTGTAACTGTTTCTGAAAAAAGTATTGTCACAGCCATGAGATACCTGTGGGAAAGAATGAAGATATTGATTGAACCCTCGTCGGCAGTTCCTTTTGCTGCGATAATGGAAGGTAAAATCGATGTTACATCCCGGAAAACCGGGATCATTATTTCGGGAGGAAATGTCGATCTCTCTGATCTGCCCTGGATGAGCCATGAATAAAGGACGTCTATATCTAATCCCGGCACTGATCGCTCAAAGCGATGTGGAAGAAGTGCTGCCTGAGGGAACCCTGAAGATCATCAGAAATCTTACTCATTTTATTGTTGAGGAAGAACGGACGGCCCGAAGGTTTCTGATCAGCGTGGGACAAACCAAGAGAATAGACGATCTGTACTTGTTGGTCTTCAACGAGCATTCAGATGATGCCGAAGCGGAGCAACTGATCCGTTACGCCATTGACGGGTACGATGTCGGATTGCTTTCTGAAGCCGGTGTTCCATGTGTTGCCGATCCCGGGTCGGTGATTGTGAAGGCTGCTCACCGTCAGGGTATCCGGATTATTCCTCTCACAGGCCCCTCCTCTATCCTGCTGGCATTGATGGCCTCAGGATTTAACGGTCAGAATTTCGTTTTTCATGGATATCTTCCCAAAGAAAAACAGCAGCGCATCAGAAAGATCAGGGAAATAGAAAAAGAGATCAGAAAAGGCAATCAGACCCAGATCTTCATTGAAACTCCGTACCGGAACCACCAGGTTGTCGAAACGCTTCTTCAAACCTGTCGCCCTGAAACTTTGCTTTGTGTTGCTGCAGGAATGACCGGACCCGATGAATTCATCCAATCCCGAAAAATCCGGGAATGGAAAGGAGCTGGATTGAACATTCATAAGGTACCCGCAATATTTCTGTTATCAGAAGAACCATTCAGGATGGGAACTTGTAACGTGACCCTGCCGGATGCGTCAAAGAAACCTGAAACACATTAAAACACCGAAAATTTTGACAAACGTACTATCGATCAGTCGAATCTCTAAACATTACGGAAAGATCCATGCTGTAAACGACCTGTCGCTTGAGGTTCAACCCGGGCAGGTTTTCGGTATTTTAGGTCCCAACGGGAGTGGAAAAACCACTACCCTGAGCATTGTTCTTGAACTGGTGCGCGCTGATTCAGGCACCTTTCAATGGTTCGGAGAACACCCCGGCAAGGAGAGCCGGAAACGCATCGGCAGCGTAATCGAAAGTCCGAATTTCTTTCCCTATCTCACGGCAGCCCTTAACCTGAAAATCGTTGCCGACATCAAAGAGATGGATTACGATGACATTGACAGGGTTCTTAAGGTTACAGGGTTGTATGAGAGAAGGAATACCAGGTTCAGAACTTTTTCATTTGGGATGAAGCAAAGGCTTGCAGTCGCTTCTGCCCTACTTGGGAATCCTGAAGTTCTGATCCTTGACGAGCCGACCAACGGGCTGGATCCACAGGGCATTGCGCACATCCGGGAAATTATACTGCAGGTAGCTTCACAAGGGACGACCATCATTATAGCATCGCACCTTCTCGACGAAGTCCAAAAGGTGTGCTCCCATGTAGCCGTTCTCAACAAGGGGACCAAGCTTTTCGATGGCAAAGTGAGTGAAGTGCTTTCGGTTTCCGATTGTTTTGAGCTTGGTGCATCAGATCCGGTTGCCCTTGAAAAATGGTTGCGTACTCATACTGATATTGAATCGGTTGAAAAGAAAAACGGGATATTCCAGGCTTTTTTCAAAGCGAGAATTACCCCGGCAGATATCAACAACGGTTGTTTTCGTGACGGAATTACCCTGACCCATCTGTCGGAACGAAAACGCAGTCTTGAACAACACTTCCTTGAACTTTTAGAAGAAAAAAATGATCAGACTCCTTAAAATCGAATTCAAAAAGATAATGACCTACAAGGTTTTCTGGATCCTGATAGGTCTCTATTTTCTTTTTCTCATTCTCGGAATACTGATGGCTGAATTCATGATTAACAGCATTGTTAATGATATGAACAGGCATTTGCCGATACCGATCCCTCATGTAACCATCTATTTTTTTCCATGGATCTGGCAAAACATCACTTATTTTGCCACCTTCCGATATGTCCTGATATTTCCGGCCATAATTATCATTATTCTGATAACCAATGAGTTTACTTATAGAACCATACGCCAGAACGTGATCAACGGGTTGAATAAATCAGAGATTCTAATCTCGAAACTGCTTCTTATTGTACTTATTTCACTTATCATTACAGTACTTCTTTTCTTTGGGATTCTGGTCCTTGGCTTTTCACACACGGCCAATCCCGATGCCGGAATGATCTTTGATAAAATTTCGTTTATTCCCGGATTCTTTTTTACAATGCTCACATTTTTAATTTTTGCATTCTTTTTTGGATTTCTTATCAGGAATACGGGATTATCCATTGCTTTATTTACCCTTTATGTCTTTATTGTTGAACCGATTGTTTATTATTTTCTGAAGAGTCCGCTTGTTTTTAAAAACGGCATTTCGACCTATCTGCCTGTAAACTCCATACTCAGGATTACCGAGTACCCGGCTATACCGGTATTAAAGCAGATTATGGGAGTGAATTTACAGGATTCGGTTACGGCGGGCTCTTGCCTGATTGCCTTGTTGTACGCTGCGTTGATGGTGGGAATCGTTTGGTGGATTATGGCAAAAAAAGACCTCTAAGGAGCCGGGAAAGTTACCTTCCGTCTCTTTTTCTAAGAATCCATTCAAGGGTAAGCAATGCCAAAATAACTATAAAGAGCAAGGGGTTCCCAAGTAAGTCTTTCATCCGTATCTCGTTATAAAACACTGTTCTGAGTTCCGGCCTGTTTTTAATTGTATCAGCCAGTGATGCTATTTCAAATTTAGTAACCATTTCAGCGTCATGGGCTTCGGATATCCGACTGAGAAGGTTGTGGTTCGCAACCAGATCCATCCGTTCAAGGCTGTTGCGAGCAACGATAAATTCTCCGAAAGATCTCCGGAAATCGGGGCCCACTTTCACACCAGCGCTGTACTTGTAGGTTCCGGGGGGAAAGATGCCGGCATTCAGATAATAACCCTTTTGGGTTTTACCAAAGACGAAGGGATACGAATGGTTTGCCGAATCCATTATATTTAGTTCAACATCCATATCGTTTATGAGTTCATTGGAGGCATTCCGCACCTCAGCTTCCATTTCGACAGGTTCTGTCTCCCGGATCCTGTTCTTAACCGACACTTTAAAAAGCTCCTGTTCCTTTTTAACTGTCAGGTAATTTACCATTTTTTCGAAGAGTATATCAAACGGTTCATGGCTCCTGGTTTGCGAATAGGATGAAATTCTCCACCTCCAGAAGTTCTCCCCCGCAATGATACCTGCCTTCCGAACGGGAGTCCTGCTTATCAGAATTAAAGGTGTTCCGGTGGAAATGCCGGAGATTTTCTGGTAAAAGAGAACCTCGGCAGCAGGGCTGTTTTGATATAATCCGAAAGGAGAAAGCAAAGGAGGATAATTGGCAAATACCTGAAAATCATTTTGATTCAGAGTAAATAACGAAAAATTTTCATTGATAACCGGAGTGGCATCAGAAAAAGAGTTTTTAAATCCATTAATCAGGAAACCAATGTTTAGTTTGTTAAATCCATTAATATCCGTCTGTGTTCCGAGGATGCATAACAGTGGAACGGCGGATGCAGTTAGGTCGCTGAGTTCGTTTATCCCGGTGATCGACGGAAGCTGGTAAAGAATGACAAGATCATATTGTTTTCCCGAGGAGTGGTACTCAGCCGGACTCAACGTGCTGATTTCATAATTGGAAGTTCCTTCAAGGGCGCTTTTCATTGCATTGATATCAGGATGCGACATTGTCGAAACAATGGCTATCTGTTTACGCGCTTCGCGAACCTCTACATAAAAATCGTACCGGTTATTATCTTTGTTTTCATCAAGTGGCAGATTATCGAGAATGACGGAATATTTGTAGAACCCTTTCTCTTTGGCTTCAATTGTAAATGGAATTTTTCGGGTTGTATTTGCAGATGGCGCTGTAGTTTCACGCACCTCGAGTATTTTCGATCCCTGGGTTAAACGCAGTTTTACAGAGGTTCCCTGGTAGCCGATCAGGTCAATCACTGCCTCTGCAGTGAACTGATCATTTTTGTAAACCACTTTATTGACCCTGACGTTCCTGACCACTCCGTCAGTTTTTACTGTGGTATCTCCGATCCCTGCAGTATAAATTGGGAAGGTAATCTTACGGGCTGTGTAAAAGGGATCTGTTCCTTTATTATAAATGCCGTCGGTGATCAGAACGACTGCTGCTGCATTCAGGTTGGAGTAACGATTGATAAATTCATCCAAAAAAAGTGAAAGATCTGTTTCCGGATCCTTGAAAACCGGTTTGAACCCAGTGGAGACACGGTTACCGAAACTATAAACTTTAACATTAAACTTATCCTCAAGATTTTGGATCAGGGTATCGAGTATTCCCGGCAGGTGTTTGATACAAAAGGAGGAATCGCTGGTAAGGACCATGGATTCAGAGTTATCGATTCCGATGATCACAGATGGTTTTTCAAGAATGCGGTCAGTTCTCTTTAATAAGGGAGAAAGCAGAAGGAAAGAAATCAGGAATACGGAAAGTAATCTAAGAATAGCAAGACTCCAGTTGAGTAATGGTTTTGACCGTTTTCGCAGATCTTTAAAATATAAAATGGCGGCGTATCCGGCTCCAAGGATAATACAAAGCAGTATGAAACCTGCAGGGTACTCAGTTATGACAAACAAAACAGAACTGGTTTTTAGGTATGGAGTCCGCCACAAACCGTAATGGCCTGACCGGTAATGTATGAGCTCAGGTCGGAAGCAAGAAACAGGGCAAGGTTGGCAACATCATCCGGTGTTCCTGCGCGTCTCAATGCGATATCGACGACCCATTTATCACGGAATTCCTGTGAAAGTCCAGCGGTCATTTCAGTTTCAATAAAACCTGGTGCAATCGCGTTGCACCGGATATTCCGTGAGCCCAATTCCTGGGCAATCGACTTTGTAAAACCGATGATGCCTGCTTTGGAAGCGGCATAGTTTGACTGGCCGCTGTTTCCTTCAATTCCGACAATAGAGCTCATGTTGATGATGGAACCAAATCGTTGCCTTATCATGACTTTCTGGATTGCCTTTGTCAGGTTAAAGACCGATTTCAGGTTAACATTGATAATCCTGTCCCAATCCTGTTCTGTCATTCTGAGCAAAAGGTTGTCCCGGGTAATCCCGGCATTGTTCACCAGTATGTCGATGGCTTGAAAGTCATCCATCACGTTATTGATGAGTTGTTCACTTTCGGTAAATGAACTGGCGTCAGAGGCATATCCTTTTGTTTTCAGGCCCAGGGCAGCTATTTCATTTTCAAGGGAAACAGTATCGGCTGT
This sequence comes from Alphaproteobacteria bacterium, assembly GCA_009928665.1. GTDB lineage: Bacteria > Bacteroidota > Bacteroidia > Bacteroidales > FEN-979 > CAIVAT01. The sequence goes on along the minus strand of SACF01000061.1, from coordinate 7,234 downwards.
AAGCCTGATATCTGAAAATGCAACATTAGCTCCATGGGTCGCGAATTTCAATGCAATTGATCTGCCAATACCCCGGTTGGCGCCTGTAATCAATGCGGTTTTTCCTTCTAATAACTTCATTTTCTAAAAAGGTCCATTTATATTAAACAATAGGTTGATAAGATCAGATCCACTTGACGAGGTTAAAATCCTGACGGTGGGGAAGTAAGGGGCTTCTGGGGAAAAGGCGGAATACAAAGTCATAGACACCGGCCTGGTTGATAGGTATATCGCAAACGAACGAAACGATATTCTTTTCCGATTTCACCAGGGTCATCTCTTCTTTGAAAGATGGTTCCTTTACTTCGTCGTTAATTTTTTTTCCGAAGAGCACTTCGATCCCGATATCCGTTCCTGATAATTCATTCAGGTCAAGGATGATTTCCGCTTTAAACGATTCGCCCAATTGCAGCGGTTTCTGGTTCGAATCAGGAACTTTCATCGATATCACCTCAATGCTTTCCCATCCCCGGATTACCTTTCTTTTCCAGGAAGCTATATGACGGGCCATTTCGTAATTTTTACCGGTCAGGATCCGTGTTCTTTTCAGCATCGGATGGTAGTACTGGCGGATGTAATCATCAAGCTGACGTTTCATGGTGAAATGGGGTGCAATCTCGGAAATCGTGTTTTTAATATAGGAGACCCATTTTACCGGAATATTTTTTTCATTCACATCATAGTAAATCGGAATGATCTCTTCTTCGAGTATGGAATAAATAGTTTCTGCGTCCAGCTCATCCTGAAACTGCGGATTATCGTAGGTTGCCTCTTCCTGAAGCGCCCATCCGGCGTTAGGTCTATAACCTTCGGCCCACCATCCGTCGAGGACGCTGAAATTCACAACTCCGTTCATGACTGCCTTTTCGCCACTCGTTCCTGAAGCTTCTAAAGGTCGTGTAGGAGTATTGAGCCATATATCCACTCCTTTGATCAGATACTTGGCGAGACGCATGTCGTAATTCTCGAAGAAGAAAATCTTCCCGAGAAACTCCGGCAGATGGGAAATCTCATAAATTCGTTTTATCAAATCCTGGCCGGCTTTATCATTCGGGTGGGCTTTACCGGCAAACATGAATTGAACCGGCTTATCCTTATTGTTCACAATCCGTGAAAGTCTGTCGAGATTGCTGAAAAGCAGATGGGCTCTTTTATAGGTGGCGAATCTTCTGGCAAATCCGATAGTCAGGGCTTTGGGATTTCTGCTTTCCCTGATTTTAAAAATCAGCTTTGGATTCTCATGCCTGCGGGTCATGTCTGCGTACAGGTGTTGCAGCAAAAACTCCGACATCTGATCTTTTTGCTTCATTTTAGTCTTCCAGATCGTCTCATCGTCAACATCATGGATTTTTTTCCAATAGTTGGGGTTCGACTGATCTTCGAAAAATCCGTCACCGAATTCCTTTTTATAGAGCTGAAGCCAGGATTTGGCGGTCCAGGTGGGAAGATGAACGCCATTGGTAACATATCCGATATGCAATTCTTCGGGATAATACCCCTGGTACAATTTGGCAAACATATCCCGGGTCACTCTGCCATGTATTTTGCTGACGCCATTAATCTCCTGTGAGAATTTGGCCGCAAAGACACTCATGGAGAATTTTTCATTGGCATCATTATCGACCATTCTGCCCAGGTTTACGAACTGTTCCCACTTCATGTTGATTTGATCCGGATAGTGGGAAAGATACTGACGAAGGAGGTCTTCCGGGAAGGTATCGTGGCCGGCAGGGACGGGTGTATGGGTGGTAAACAAGGTTGACGATCTGATCACCTCCATGGATTGTTGGAAGGTTAGTTTTTCATTCTGGATCAGTTTGCGCAACCTTTCAAGGCCAATAAAAGCGGAGTGGCCTTCATTGCTATGGAACAGGTCGGGTTTGATGTTGATCGCGTCGAGCAACCTGATCCCTCCGATACCAAGTAGCAATTCCTGACGCAGTCTGTTTTCGAGGTCACCGCCATAAAGTTGATGGGTTATTGCGCGGTCGACCTCCGAGTTTTCCTCAATATCCGTATCCATAAGGTACAGAGGTACCCGTCCCACATCACAGCGCCAAACCTTGGCATACATGGTTCTCCCCGGGAAGGCAAATGTGATCTTCAGCCAGTTTCCCTGTGCATCCCTGATCGGGATCAGTGGCAAATGGGTAAATTTCTGAGGGGTGTAAATCGCGATCTGATCTCCAAAAATTGACAAACTCTGGGTAAAATATCCGTAACGGTACAGCAGGCCGATCCCGACGATGTTGATATTGGAGTCGCTGGCTTCTTTGAGATAGTCGCCGGCAAGCATTCCAAGACCACCGGAGAAGATTTTAACAGTGTCGTGCAAGCCATATTCCATGCTGAAGTAGGCGATGGTATCCGCTGATTTATCCGCCACTTTTGCCATATAGGCATCGAAATTGGCCGTCACCTTGTTCAGTTTACTGACAAATTTCTCATTGGCGCTTAGTTCCTGAAGTTCCAGGAACGATAACGACTCAATCAGGGCAATGGGGTTAAAGTTGAATTCATACCACCGATCCTTATTGATCAATTCGAACAATTCGGAACCATCGTAATTCCACGACCACCATAGATTCTTCGCAATCCGTTCAATGCTGGCAAGGTTATCGGGAAGTTTTTGCTGTATAAGAACTTTTTTCCATTCCGGTTTCAGTTCTGTTGCAGTTTTTAATGCCCTGGCCTGTACCTGAGATTGCTTCCCTGCATAAAGTTCAGCACGTGACAGACTTTTATCCAGTGCATTGGAGAATGCTTCCCTGTAATTTACAATCAGGTTTTTCCATAAAGCCGATCGTGATATTTCATAGGCTTTAATCTTGGCTTTTATGATCTCTTTTTCCGTTTTGGAAGCACAACTGATAATATGTCTGACAATATTTTCAACAACCTCGCTGTCGTTGTCGTCATTCCGGTCGATCACTGCAGTACAATCCTTCAGACCCGGGAACATTGCTTTGATCCATTGTCCGAAACCGGTTAACGATGTGGTAATTGTGGGAATGTGGTATGACAGGCTTTCAAGTGATGAATAGCCCCACGGTTCGTAATAGGATGGGAAAACTGTCCCGTCAAATCCGATAAGCAGGTCGTAATAGTTAAGGTCAAAGATTCCGTCGGTACCTGTCAGATAAGTAGGAATATAGATCACCTTCACTTTATCTTCGGGCCGGTTCATCAATCCCCTGGCCTTGATCCGTTTCAGAATCTGATCATTTTCCGGTTCCAGGATGGTATGGGTGCAATATTCTTCCTGGCGTATTTGCGAAAAATCCTTTTGATTGATGCGATTGATGAGATCTTTCTTAGGCGCGGTTGGCCCTCCGGGAATGGCTACAACTGCAATAATAGGCTGAGAAAGTTTCGATTGGGAATTGAGTAAACCCAGTGCATCGATAAACAGCTCATATCCCTTGTTCCGTATTTCAAATCTGCCGCTGTTAAGGATCAGGATGGTATTTTTGGGGAATTCCATTCCCATCAATCCGGCCGCCACCTCCATGATTTTATTTCGCGAAGTTTCTCTTTTTGTATTGAAAACCTCGCGGGGAGGAACCCATGAGTCGTCGAAGCCTTCAGGTGTCAGCAAATCAGCCTCAATCCCCAGGAATTGTTTTGCCTCATTGTTGGTGTTTTGACCGGGAGTGGTAAAGCAATCGGCTTCCTGAGCCGATAGCCGTTCGAGTGAAAATTTTGAAGTCACACCGAACTGTCGGGCCATGGCATCACCGTTATAATTTTCAAGGTTTTTATAGAGCGGGAGTTCGTTGGCGGCAATAGAACGGCCCACCACGGTAGCATGTGCCGTGAACACAGTCCCAACCTGAGGAACCATTTCTTTAAGATACAGGATACCGGTACCCGTAAGCCATTCATGACAAACAGCAACGATTTTATCGTGATGTGAGAGGTTGAAATTGTAAAAGCTTTCAATGACTTTTCCGACCGCATATCCAAAAAAGGCGGGTTCAACATAATCCCAGCCTCCCGATAAGGAGTCGAGTTTATATTGTTCCCAGAAGTGGGCAAAGATTTTATCTTTTTCGGAGAAATAGGGCGTGAAATCAACCAGGATCACGACCGGCTTTCCGGGAATATTCCATCGGCCGACTTTTATGCGAAGTCCTTCAGTTTCAGCCACCTGCCTCCATGATTTATAGAGAAATTTATCCTCCTGAAATTCCGGATTCTGATGGGTTTCCTTCCAGACATCAGGTCCGATAAGGATGTAGTTGTCCTTGAAATCCTCAGAAAGGATCTGGGCTTTGGTTGCAATGGTGGTGTAAATTCCGCCGACTTTATTACAAACCTCCCAGCTCGTTTCAAAGATGTAATCAGGAGTTTCAAATACCTTGTCCTTCATAATATCAACATTAAACCAACTTATTTCTTTCTTACCTGTTTTGGAGCTTTCCCGGTTACCACGGCATCGGTTTTTTTCTCAGATTTTCCGCTTTTTTTCTTGTTGGAGGTCGTTGGGCCAGGTTTTGATACTTTCGTTTTGGCCTTTCTGGTGGTGGCTGTCTTTATTTCAGTTGCCTTTTCTTTCTTGGACTTTTTCACCGATCGTGGCTTCTTTTCAACAGATACTGGGGTCTGATCAATGGAGGGTCCCTTTTCGGAATCTTTCTGGAGGTAATAATCGTCGACCCTGATCATGAAATCGGAGAGTACATTCATGTAGTTGATAAAAGCCTCGTAAGGAGATCCGTAGGGATTGAAGTACTTATGTACCTCCCCTGCCGAAAACCACTTGGTGCACATATAATAGAAATGGTTACTTGTTTGCAGGTAAATCCAATCTCGTTGGATTGAAGGGTCATCGCAGCCTCTGACTTTCGATTCATAGGAATAAAGTTTCGCAAATGCCTCATCCTGCATTTCATTTCCCAGCCAGGCGGTAAGATCCCGTTCCTCATCAGCCCATGATATCGGATGCATCACGGAGATGGCTGAGACGGGTTGTAGTTCATGATACAGTGTGTCTGGTGTTTTAAAGGCAAAATCGGAAGTTGAAAAAACAGTCGAAGGAAGGTGCCTAAAGAAATCAAAAATACCTGTCTCCTCCCATTGGTGTTCTCCGATGGTTTCATAATCGATGAACAGGTTTACCACTTCTTCCTGTTTTTCGATGGATTTCAGCCAATTGACGAATTTTTCAGTGGTGAGGGGCCATTCCGACCAATCCTGATTTGAAAACCGAAAAGTAAGGTCATCGCTGAGGGGGAAGTTCCGGAGTAAAACTTTCAGTTTTGGATTGAGGTTGTTGCAATAGATATAATTGGGGCTTTTCCAGCCCAGGATGTGTTTTGCACCTTCGGTCAGCATCGTATGGAATCCCATTTCCGCGACCATTTCACCAATCTGGTCGGAGTAAATCAGCTCGGTATTCCGGAAAGTCAGCGGTTTTTTTCCGAAAAGCTCCCGGATGGTCGAGGTATGCTTATCAACCTGCCTGATGAATTCATCTTTATTTTTTAAGGAAGAGAGGGAGTGGGCATAAGTCTCGGCAATGAATTCAACCTGTCCGGTACTTGCCAGTTCCTGAAAGCTTTCAATCACGGCGGGCACATAAGTCTGGAGTTGTTCTAAGGCAGTTCCCGAAATGGAATAGCTTATCTGAAAGGCACTCCCGTACTCCCTGATCAATTCGAGCATCAGTTTGTTGGCAGGCAGATACGACTTTTCAGCGACCCGACGAATGATATGCCTGTTCTGGTAATCATCATAATAGTGATGGTCGTGACCAATGTTGAAGAACCGGTAAGTCCTGAGCCGGAAGGGCTGATGTACTTGAAAATAAAGGCAGATCGATCTCATAAATTCACTTATAAACAGCTTTGTTATAAACATCAATAATATTGACAGCGGCATTCTCCCATAGAAGGTTATCGACTTCGCTCTTCCCATAACGGATGAACATTTTCCGTAGTCCGTCATAATGGAGAATGCCGTAGATAGCATCGGCCAAAGCATCGATATCCCAGAAATCCACCTTTAGGGCATGTTGAAGAACTTCAGCTACTCCCGACTGTTTGGATATCACTACAGGTACATTTGATCGCATGGCTTCCAGGGGAGAAATACCAAAAGGTTCTGAAACCGAAGGCATCACATAGACATCGCTCATCGCAAACATGGTATCGACTTCCGAACCTGAAAGAAATCCTGTAAAATGAAACTTGGTTGCAATTTTTAACTGGGCCACCCTGCGGATCATCCGGTTGAGAAGGTCACCCGAGCCAGCCATGACGAACCTGACGTTGGAATCCCGTTTCAACACTTTATAGGCAGCTTCGACAAAGTAATCCGGACCTTTCTGGAAGGTGACCCTTCCCAGGAAGGTAACCACTTTTTCTTTTACATGTTTCGTAACACCTTCAAGTTCCGGGCGGTCGACAGGTTCGACGGCATTGTGCACTGTAAACACCTTTTCGGCGGGGATTCCATAACGATCGATCACGATCTGCCGGGTCAGATTGCTCACGGTGATCACCTCATCTGCTTCGGTCATGCCTTGCCGTTCAATATCATATACCGGTTGGTTGACATTCTCTCCCGAGCGGTCGAATTCAGTGGCATGAACATGAACCACCAGGGGTTTTCCGGATATTTTCTTGGCAGCGATGCCGGCAGGATAGGTCAACCAATCGTGGGCGTGAATCACATCGAAATCGCTGGTAGATGCAAGTGAAGTCGCGACAAGTGCATAACGGGAAACCTCCTCCATGAGGTTAGGCCCATATTTCCCGGAAAAAGTGTATTGTTTGGAGAATATTTTGTGTTCTGAGCTTTCTTCCAGTTTTTGTGCAGTAACCGCAATCTCAAACTCTTCAGGATCAAGATAGGGAACGAGGTTGGAGCCAATCTCCATATATTGGATTTTCTCCAGAAAGAGTCGGGTTTCATGCTGTTCCATGTCAAGAACAATATCGCTGGCGTTAACCAACCGGAACCCCTCTTTGGTTTCATCTCCGAATGCTTTGGGTACGACGAAGGTCACCCCGATACCATGTTTGACCAGACCTTTGGTAAGTCCGAAACATGCCGTTCCCAATCCACCCGTAATATGAGGCGGGAACTCCCACCCAAACATTAAAACACGCATTTTATCTGTTGATTTACGATGTACAACTGACGAATTCTGTTTTCTGATTTATAAATTATCAGAGACAGTTAAAACTAC
>SACF01000093.1 GCA_009928665.1 Alphaproteobacteria bacterium | reverse complement strand
CTATGGTTCCTTACATTTCTATTATAAAGTACGTGTCTATCATTCAGTATGTTTCATTTCCTATTTAATATCGTATTTGGCCAGTTTTTCATAAAAAGTGGACCGACTCATGTTGAGAAGCCTTGCAGCCGCACTTTTGTTTCCCCCGGTCTTTTCCAGGGTTTTTAGCAATAAGGTTCTTTCCGCATCCATCATGGCCCCTTGATAGGAGGGCATTCTCTCCTGCGTCGAAACGGGACCCTTTCGAATTTGAGAAGGCAAATTGTCGATACCAATTTCTCCTTCCCATACGTAATTAGCCGCTCGCTCGATGGCATTTTCCAACTCCCTGATGTTGCCTGGCCAATCATACTGCTGTAACGCCATCTGGGCGGATTCTTGAATCCCCGTTACTCTGGAACCCAAAATATCATTGTATTTTTCCACAAACGCCTGGGCCAAGGGAATCACATCTTCCGGCCGATTTCTCAAGGGAGGAAGATGAAACTCGATAACATTCAACCGATAAAACAAGTCCTCACGAAATGTTTTGTTGGAAATGGCCTCTCGCAAATCACGGTTGGTGGCGGCAATAATCCTCACGTCCACCTGCTGCTTTTCCGTTCCTCCCACTCGGGTAAATTCCTTTTCCTGGAGAACTTGCAACAGTTTTACTTGAATGGACAAGGGCATATCTCCGATTTCATCCAAAAAGATAGTCCCATTGTTGGCCCGTTCAAAATAGCCCGACTTGCCGCTTTTTAAAGCACCGGTGAAGGAGCCGGGGGCATATCCAAAGAGCTCCGATTCGAACAGTGATTCCGGAATAGACACACAGTTCACTTTAATGAAAGGACCCTTCGCCCGGGAACTGGCTTCATGAAGACCGCGGGCAAACATATCCTTGCCCACGCCGCTTTCACCGGTGAGCAACACCGTGGAAGTGCTTCTTGCAATAAATCGGGCTTCTTTTTTAATCTCCTGAAATACCGGGTTGTAGGATACCATTTGGTCAAATCGACTTACCCCCCCGGCCCGCTTTTCCAATTCGTCTTTGTAGTATTGAAGCTGTTGGTTCAAATACAACCATTTCCTGGCGATTTCCTCGGTAATCATGTTGTCGTTCAAGTAGGCCGTACTTACCATGCCCGTTATTTCTTCTTCGTCCTCTCCAGTGTTTTTGAAAGGGACATGAGAAACAATAAACTGCTTGCCGTAAATATCATAGGAATCCACTTCCGGAATCCCCGACTCGATAATCTGATGAAACTTTTCGTTTTGAAACATATTCTTGATGTTGGTGCCAATGATTTTGTCGCATTCCTGAGAAACTAGTTGGCAGGCTCGTTCATTGACATATTTAATCGTTCCCTCCGTATCGGAAACGAAAACACCGTCGGAAGCCGCATTTAATACCCCGGATACTGTGTTCTGCAGATTCTTTACCATTTCCAATTCCCGGGCCATTTTTTCCATATCGGATATGTCCAGAAATGCGAAGCTCCGCCCAATGATTTTATCATTCTCTACGATGGGAAGTTGATTCACGATTACCGGCAGCTGGCCGATGGTTTTACGTTGTCCCAACACTTTTTCATTGGAAATTTCCAAATCGGGAACCATGTCTTTCAAAGTTTGCCCGATCATTTTGGACTGGGATTGTCCCACCATGGCTTCTGCCACGGGGTTCATTCTCAGTATCCGTCCCGAAGCATCTGTAATGACGATGCCTTCATAATTCACTGTAAACAGGGACTCCAACATAACGGAAGCAGAAAGAATCACATCCAAACTGGCCCTTAAATATTCCGCCGTTCCAATCATGCCCGCAACTTTGCCCTGCTGATTCAAGACCACCACGCTGTCCACCCGGCTTTTGGTGACTCTCACCACCAGAGAGTACTCGTCATAGGTGCGGTCCGTGGTTACAAAAACCGGCCGATCCACCATATAGTTCTTGACCTTCTCCTCCAGCGTGGCTCCTTCCAAAAGGGCTCTGAACAGCCTTTTCCTTGGAAAAACTCCCACTAAATTATCTTCCGAATCTACCACCGGAAGTGTTGTGATACGGTATTCCTGATAATACTCCACCACCTTGCGCAAGGAATCATCCTGGTGCAAGGATTTGAAGTTCTTATTCATCATCAGTTCAACGGTGAGATGCTTGGAGGTTAGCAAGTGGGAATTCGGCATAAACGGTTCCTTTCTATTTAGAAAACCCTTTGTTCTTACATATAGTATAGAAGCAGGGGTTGTTATTGTAAAGCGAAAAGGTCGACCCAGTCCCAGTCGACCTTTTCACCTATTGAAACTAAGGATGGCTGATAATTTCTCGTCAAATTACCCTTTGATGATGCGGGGCAATATCATCTGATGGGTGGCACAAATGGTCGTGGGATTTTGATAATAGGAACCCACGAAGGCCTTGCAGTAATTTCGAAGCTGCGGAAATTCTACGATTTCATCCACAAATCCACTCTTTGCGCAATACGCCGGCCGAGATTTCTCATTGTACATCTGAATAATATCGTTCATCTTGGCGATGGTCGCGTCCAATGGTTTCCCCTCATCCTGATCTTTCACCAATCTTCTGGCATAAGTGGCAGCGGCTGCCGTTTCCCCGTGCATGACATAAATCTCTGTTGCTGCTGTTCCCAGGGTAAATGCGTTATTGTTGTTGGCCTGAGGTCCTCCCAGCACGTAATGGGCGGCGGCAGTTCCCTTTCTCAACACGATGGTCATCATGGGGTTGTCTGACTGCTCAATGGAATAGATCAAAGACATTCCCAGCCCCAGCATCTCTGCTTGTTCGGCAGTATCCCCTACATCGATTCCCGTAGCATCTTGCACCCAAATGATGGGCACTCTGTCTCTACCGCACAGCGTAACGAATTCGTTCATTTTAATTAAGCCTTCCCGGTAAAGTTTCCCGCCAATGCCATCATAGTCTGCATACTTGGGATAATCGTTGCCCAAGCCTCCCTGGCGGTTGGCGATAAATCCGCAGAGGAATCCGTCCACTTTGGCCAGCCCGCAGTACATTTCCGGACCAAACTCCGGTTTGAATTCCATGTGTTCGCTACTGTCAAAGAGTCTTGCCAGCACTTCCTCCATGGGATAGATTCTCTTGGGATTCAAAGGAACGATGCTATAGAGGTCTTCCGCAGGGAACTTGGGCTCTGCCGGCTCTGCTACACGGAAAAACTGTGGATCATAGGCTGGCAAAGTTCCCATATATTGTTTGATATCGTCCAATACTTCTTCTTCGGTTTCGCAAACGTCCCGGATGAAGCCGGTTCCATTGTGATGGATTTCCACTCTTCCGGGAGGCGTCGCTTTAAATTTCTTAGTATTTTCAATCAAAGCCTGGGCTACTTCTTCATCGATATATCCTTTTGGCGCCATTCCGCTCACAATACCGGCCCCGCCTACTGCCATGTTGCATTTTTCATGTCCGATGAGAACCGTAGGGCTTATGGCATGGTAACCTCCCCCTGCCGGGTTGGTTCCATAGATGCCAACGATAATCGGAATGCCCAATTTTTGCAATTCCGCATGGCGGAAGAAGGGCGTACCGCTTCCTCTACGATTGGGGAAGCATTTCTCTTGCTCCATCAGCTTGGCGCCACTGCAGTTAAGCACCCAAACCAAGGGCAAATGCATTCTCTTGGCAATATCGGTCACCCGAAGAACATTGTCTGCCTGACCGGATAACCAAGCACCTGCCATCACCTTATTATTGGAAGCGATAATGATGGCCCAACGGCCATTGATCTTTCCCAACCCGTCAATTACGCCGGTGTTTCCCTCTTCGTTGAAATTTGGATCATAAATCGTATGCAGAGGACACCATGTACCGGGTTCCACCAGATACTCCAGTCTCTGCCAGGCAGTCCATTCCCCTTTTTCGTTCATTTTCTCCGTGGATTTTCCTGCCTCTTTCACGCGCTGGACCTCTTTGGCAACAATCTCTTCCTGTTCCTTCAGCTCTTCGATGTTCTTCTTCAATGTGCGAGGAAGCTCCGAACCGATGGATGGCATTTCTTGAAAGTAAGGGTGCAGCGGGTATTTTCGATCAATCATTTTATGACTCCTTTCCTAGAAAATCGCAATTCCACTATCTATTGGGTTGATATCCCAGCTCAATGCCGGCAACGATGGTAGTATGAATATTGGAGGTACCCTCCAGGGTTTCAAACTGCTTGGCATCTCTCAGCCATCGGCCACAAGGATATTCCGTGGAGTATCCATAGGATCCGTAAATCTTCATGGCTACGTTGGCTGCATGTACTGCCGCGTTGCAAGCATAAAGCTT
>SACF01000092.1 GCA_009928665.1 Alphaproteobacteria bacterium | reverse complement strand
AAGCTCCGGGTCCTCCGGACAACTATCCAGCATGGTTTCCGTATAGCTCTTGATGGTGGTCAAAGGTGTTTTCAATTCATGGCTTACATTGGCCACGAAATCCATTTGCATGTTTTCCAGCTTATGGCGCTGCGTGATGTCTTGAATGATAAGAATCATGCCGGCTTCCCGGTTTAACTCATCTCGAAACTTGTCGTAACGAATGGTGTAAATGAACCCTCCCGTTTCAAAGGACTCCGCCCGGGGTCCATCCTGGGCCTTTTCCCGAAGGTCTTTCAAGTTCATGTCCCCGTAGAAGATTCCCTCGATCAGACTATCGTAATCCGTAGATGCCACCTGTTCCGGTGTGGTTTTTAATATATCCATCGCCGCCTGGTTGGCATGAATAATCCGTCCCTCCAGATCTACGGCAATCAAACCGTCTGCCATATGGCGAAGCACAGTTTCCAGCTTGTTTTTTTCGCTATTGATTTGGGATAGGGTCTTATTCAATTCCAGCCGCAATAAATTAAACATTTGCGCCAATTGGCCAATTTCATCCCCGGACTTCACACTGACTTCCTGGCTAAAATCTCCCTGGGCCATTCGTTGGGCCTTTTCCGTCACATGATTGATGGGTTCTGTAATACTTCTGGAAATTAAGAAGCCCAGCATTACGGTTACCAGCAGGGCAATGGCCATGGCCTTTAAGAATATCTCCTGGGAATTCTGGATGGAATCATCGATGGAGCTAAGGTCGGCCCGTATATATACCACACCCAACACCCTATGATTATCCACCGGGAAAACCATATTCATAACGGGAAGGGTACCGGCAGAAGTAGTGAGAGCCGTTTCACTTTCTCCTTCTTCCCCCGAAAGCCCTTTGAGAATCAACCCCTCATCCAATAGCCCCAAGGCGCTGGCGCCACTGTGATAATTGGTGGCTGCCACAATATTAAAATTGGGATCCACCACAAATATTTCTTCCTTCAAGGTGCTACCCCAGGCTTCCACGATGGCCTGAATTTCTTCCCGATGAAGGTTCAAATCTTCATAGTCTCTCATGGAAGTCAAAAGAGTTCCCTGGGTCACGGCATTGCTCATATTTTCTCGTACCGCACCTCTCAAATAGTCCTCCGTTTCGGACATGATAAACACACCGATGATGGTGGTTGCAATAAACACCAACAAACAGTAAATTAACACAATCCGTAAACGTATGCTTCGTACCTTATCTCTCATGAGAGGGGATCTCCTACCAATAATTACATACCGCCAAAATAGTAGCCAATGCCTCTTTTTGTCATAATGTATTTGGGATTGGCAGAATCATCCTCCAGCTTTTCCCGCAGTCTTCTCACGGTCACGTCCACGGTGCGGATATCCCCGTAGTACTCGTATCCCCACACTTCTTCCAGAAGTTGTTCTCGTGAAAACACCTTGTTCTCCCGCTCCGCCAAATATTTTAATAGCTCGAACTCCCGCAATGTCAACTCCAGGGCAATGCCTTCCTTTCGAACCTCATATCGGTTCATGTCGATTTCCAAATTGCCGTACTGGTGAACCGGCTGATTGTCCTGACCCACTCCTTCACCGTCACCGCTGCCTACCCTTCGAATGTTGGCCTTAATTCGTGCAATCAGTTCCCGCATTCCGAAAGGCTTCGTTATGTAGTCGTCGGCCCCCAGCTCCAGGCCCAGCACCTTATCCACTTCCTCTTCCTTGGCGGTCAACATCAATATGGGAACCTGACTTTTCTCCCGAGCCCGTTTTAATATCTCGAATCCATCCATCTTCGGAAGCATGACGTCCAAAAGCACTAAATCCGGATTACAGGATAAAATATCTTGGTATCCCTTTTCTCCGTCATAAGCGGTTAGTACCTGAAAGCCATCCTTCTCCAGGTTGAATTTAATGATATCCGATATGGGTTTTTCGTCTTCGATGATTAAAACTTTCTTTGTTTCCATGGGGAACCCTCCTCATCCAACTATAGATAATTAAATGGATTCTTTGCTACTCCCAATACTCGCACTTCGAAATGTAGATGAGAGCCGGTGCTTCTTCCTGTGTTTCCAACATCCGCAATATGCTGACCTTGATATACTTTGTCACCCACGGATACGTGAATTTTACTATTATGACCATATACTGTGGTAATATTTCCACCGTGGTCAATTTCCACACAATATCCCAACTCCCCGTTATAGCCGGCAAAAATCACCGTGCCTCCATCCGAAGCCCGGACCTTCGTTCCCGTGGGCGCAGCCAAGTCAATTCCATTATGCATTCTCCCCCATCTCATGCCAAATCGGGAGGTGAGAGTATAGTTGGAAACGGGGTATATGAAGGTGCCGGTACCCTGCAAGGGTGGTGGTGGTTTGGTACCCACCAAGACCACTGCAGTACGTGGCTCTGAAAGGATATCTTCTTCCAAAATCATCTTGGCCGTTTCCTTTCCATTGTTTCGAACAATTTTTGCCACCACCTCTCTCTGCCCATCCATCCCGGCAACCCGCGTAGTCATTTCTCCTTCCCAGGTATTTTTGTCATCCTGGTAGGTGGTAGTGTATGGTATGTATTCGATGTATTTTGTCACTTCTACGGTTTGCACTTTAACCATGGGCACCGATTCCGACAAATATAATGTCTGCCCAATCTCCAGCTGACGTACATCCACCTCAGGGTTGGAGGCCAACAATTGACTCTGGGTAATACCGTATTTGTCTGCAACAAAGGCAAAGGTCTCTCCCGCTTGAACCACATGGGTATCCGTACGACGGCCTCCCGTCAAAATCTTCTGGGCCACTTCGTCCACGTCTTCGATTCGACCTAACTTAGTATCTAGCTCCTTGATTTCTATGGTTTCCGCAAAGCTTACACTTTCGTACTCTGTGTTCTCGCTGGTGGACAAGAAGTTGTTCAATACCCGATTCAGAACTCGCTCTGCATCTTCTTGGCTATTGAGAATTCCCACCCGGGTTCCCTCAATAAATATTCCGTATCCTTTCGCCGTCAAATCTTGCATGTAGGTAAGACGACGGAGAACCTGCTCTTGTGTATCCACCTCTTCCCCTATAATAAAGACCCGTCGGAAGGTAATGTCCGAGTCCTTATCAATGGCAATTAACGCTTCATGTTCCTTGGAGAGCTGCTGATTTACCACGTCAACCAGCAACAACACATCTTCCTGCTCCTTCACCATTCCCAATGTACGATCGTTGTAGGCATACTCATACCCGGTGATGAAATTGAAGAAGCTGATCATCAGGATGGAAACAATCACCACTCCAGCCAATGTGCCCAACAATCCCTGTTTATGCCGATCGCTGAGAACCCGAATGCGATAAACTCTCCAGGAAATGGCCGCTTTCACGGAGTTGATTATGTCATCCACTTGGTCGCTGCGCCGATCCATACGGTCAATCACAAATACCAGACGATTGGCAAAAACCGATTCCTGTTGAATGAATCGGTGCTTTGCCTTTATGACTCGGAGCATCACCTTATTCCAACGGACTCTCCATAAATGGGTTGCCCGTGATCGCAAACAACCCGGCTTTTTACAGGGCACCATTTCTCGAAGGCCACGCTCCAGATCCTTGTTCTTTCGGATGATATCATCCCGATCTTTTAGGTATTGGTAGCGCGCCATTTGTTGGCTCTTGCGATAAGCTTCCTTCTTGGCGCGTCGCTCTGCTCTGGGCAAGGTTTTGTAGTATGCTTTGCGATTTTTTGTGGCCAGCTTTCGCTCCGCTCGTTCCCGCAGCATATTTTCTCTATTAGCTACGGATTGAATATATATTCGTTCGTGAGCCACCAAATCATCTCGTCGATTCTGTCTCCGTTGCAATACCTCCGCCATTCGGGATTCTCTTCGCTTGGCCATGTCCCGTGCCCGCTGCTGCTCCCGTTCGATGATGGCATTTTTTCGATCTTGTATTTCCTGGTCATACCTCTTCCGATCCTCTCGGTCTTTGGTCTTGACCTGTTTCATCCGCTGTCTTTCTGCCTCGATTGCTTGTTTTTCTTTTTCCTTTTCCTGCTGCTCCGCTTCGTAGTATCGTTGATCGGACAAAGCAAAGTGTTGATCTCTGTATTTTATGAGACGGTTGAAAAGGGAATTTTCCCGGCGTTTCTCCCGCTCCTGTTTTTTCTTCTCTTTTTCCCTTTCCTTGGTGGCTTTCGCTTCTTCTTTCGCCTTTTCCTTGTTTTCCTTTTTCTGGGACTTGGCTTCTTCCTTTTCGTACTTTTCTTGAATCTTCTCGATACTGGCCTTCTGCTTCTCTCGAATTTCTTCTGCTTCCAGTTTGGCTTTCTCAATCTCTTTTTGGTCTTT
>SACF01000017.1 GCA_009928665.1 Alphaproteobacteria bacterium | reverse complement strand
CAGTCGCAATTGGTGGTCACGGCGAAGGTGGTGGATCCCGCGGGAGATGCCGCGACATTCTGGTTTGAGGGGGTCACGCTTAGCGTGCAAGGTGCGGCCGCCTGGGTTACCGTAACCATTACCGGATTCGCTCCCGGCACGGTAACGGTGATGGTGGCCGTGCGTGGAGTTGGCAAGGGATTAGCCAAGTAATTAGCGCTGACATATCCATTCCCGGATCCTGTAGGGGTTATCACCATACACCACGTCTGATTACTGGTCGCTGTCCAAGAACAATTCGAAACAACATTGTAACTGACAGATCCTCCGGGAGAGGCTGCGACATTCTGGTTTGAGGGGGTCACGCTCAACGTACAGGATACGGCTGTCTGACCGCCCGTGAAGGTTCCTACTGTGGTAACCCCACTCGCATTGAGCTGGTGAAAATTCGTGTTGGCAGGACTAAAAGGGACTGTCGGGGTGGGCTCGACGCGCAAACAACTGATTTGGCTTTCGGTTCCGACGACATCGGCTAAAAGATACTGGAATATTGCATTAAACAAGGGATTCGTGATCCCGGTCTGGCTTATGATCCAATAACGGTTCAGATAGCTTCCGGTCAATCCCGGCCACGGACTGTTTACCAGTCTCACCCCTACATAGTTGTCTGATGCAAAGGAGCCACCGGTAATTGTGACAGTAATTGGTGCGTATTCGACAGTGTTTGTCGCATCGCCCACAGGCCAGATAAAGATCCCGGTAAAGCCTGTTGAAAACGCTTTACGAAGTTCCCCGGTTCCGGTAGCTACCACCATTGCTGTTGCCGAAACGCTCCCGGTTATCGAAGCCAAAGGTCCCATTTGGAGGTGGTAAGTACCCAGAACTATCCTTCCATTCACGAAGTTGAGCGCCCCGTTTACCACGGTATTTCCCCCGATTGTAATCCCTGCTGAATTGGCAACTTTCATATCCTGCAGTATATTCTGCCCCAGGATGGCTTGATTGGTTGTTCCTGAAAATTCAGCCATTCCCGATCCCAAAGAGTTGGGGATAGTATATTCGTTGGTCAGCCCCTTTTTCAGTACCAGCGTTCCCGAGTTACCGAGCAAAGCCCCGTTCTTAATCACCAGGTTTTCGGCCGACATCATCGTGGTCCCCGCCGCCACTTTAAACGTGGTCCCCGGTCCGATCACGGTCTGAGCCGACAGAGATGAGGAAAATCCAAGGGACTGCCCAAGGAAAACGGTCAGAAAAACCCATTTGGCTACTTTACCGGGTAGTGATCCTTTGTTTGTCTTATTTTTCATTTTGTAATGATTTTTATATCGAACGGATTCCAATCAAGATTTGTCGTAAAAGAAGTTTTTCTTTTCCATCTACCTGGTTATAAATAGGGTATGGAAATTTTCTCATTTTTCCCCTTGTTGATTTTTATCTTCAAGGATGCCGCTAATGATTGTTCCGGCAAAACCACCAACGATAACCGCGATAATAGTGGCCACATGAAACACCGGAAGGAGACGGCCAGCAAACAAACTCACGATGATGTAGGCGACACCAGCTCCGATTGCTGAATAAATGTTCATGATGTTACCCTTTATATGGTTTAATTATCTTCACAAGTTATTTCATTGGTGTCCAATACCAGGTCATCGTAAAAATTTAACTGATCGGCATTTTGCCTGTTCTGAGCAGCCTCATCGGTAAGACCTATCTTTTCAGCCACAATTCCTCTATTTACAAAGAAAGAGCCGACATATCTGCGGTAGTCAAGGCGATCTGATGTTTCATCGGAAAACATAAGGTCAACACCCTCCTGCAACAAGTCTTGAGAACGAAGGCCCTTGTTTGCCAGGTTAATACTTGCGTTGTAGTATTTAAGCGCTTCCTGGCATTTTCCATTAAGCGCGCTGGCATTGGCACGAAAAAAATAATAGAAACTATATTTTCTGAACCAGCGGGTTTCAGCGCCCGGTGAAGGATCTGACTTGAGCGCATAGCTATGGGAGTAATCCTCGCCGGCCTTTATCGCTGCATCATAGCAACGGATGGCATTAATATACTGCGACTTCTTGAAGAATAAATTTGCTGTTTCAAAAAACAACGATCCCCTGCTGTCAAAGCCGGGATCCGTCAATGCTTTGTCAAGGCATTTACCGGCCTTGTCGGCCTGATCCTGTAAAAGATACAATCTGCATCGGTAAAGATCGGCACACGTATTTTGCGGATTCAAAGCCTTTGCTTCATCCAACAGTTTAGCTGCCCTGGAATAGTCTTTCTTAATAAGGTAATCCGCTACCTGGCCAACCAGTTTATCATCTTTACTCTGACATGAGATCAGGTGCAAAGAAACTAGTATTACTATCAACTCTATTATTTTATTCATCATCTGAAAGAATTATGAAGTAGAATAAAGTATATCCGACTGGTATTTGAATATTCCCGATAGATATTTTTAAGAAATTGCAATATCTCTTACTCAGAAAACTTCACTGATAATTGAGACGATCATTCGTAAAAAATCGGTTTTATTTACGGGCTGACAATGATATAATCAACATAGACACCGTAACCCTGGCAGGTAGTTATTACTTTCCATTTAAATGTATGTATACCTGTTGGTATTGTATAGCCATGTAATGTCCAATCTCCTTCATTATATGTTGCTTTCAAAACTCCATCAATATAGAAAGATGTTGCTGTTGAAACACCACCTCCACAATAACCCGGTCCTTTATAATAAAATGAGATACTACCATTTGGTGAAGATGAAACATTTCTTGTAAACTGAACTGAATCCTGTACCTGATTTGCGTTCAAACAATGATATAATTCATAAGGTGAACCTGCTGTTGTCACCCCCCATCCAATTCCCGACCAGGTGGTCGGGAACCCTGTTTCAAAGCCTTCATAATAGGCATTGGTGGTTGTAAAGGTAAGATCAGAGCCATAGGTAGTTCCTGCTGAGTTGGTGGCATAGGCCCTGATATGGTAGGTCATATTGGAGGCCAGTTTATCGAGGGTTCCGTTGAAAGCTCCGGCGCCGTTGCCACAAGCCAGTTTATTGTGGTTGATGGTCGGGTTGGGTGAAGTACGCCAGCAAAATCCCCTTTCGGTGGCCGTGGGGTTACCTCCCGCGGTCACGTTTCCAAAGCCAAGGGCTGTAGTTGAGGTGATGCTCGTAACCTCATCGGTTGTAACAACGGGAAGCGTTCCTTTCGTCTTTACGATAATATTGTTACCATAACTGGTTCCTACGCTATTCATGGCATATGCCCTGACATAATAAGTAGTATTGGGGGTAAGCGCCGTCATCAAACTTGCATAAGCGCCGATTCCCGATCCGTTGATTGTCTTGTTGTTGGCAGTGGTCGGATTCGACGAAGTGTTCCAGCAAACTCCTCTCATGGTAACCGGGGCGCCGCATTCGCTCATCACTTCTCCGCCCGTCATAGCGGTGGTCTGCGTCACATTCGAACTATCTGTGGTGTTTACCACCGGGGCTGTCGGATTGGTAATGAAATTAATCTCATTACCGTACATTGTGCCCAAACTGTTGGTTGCATATGCTCTTACATAATAAGTTGTGTTACCGGTAAGTCCTGTAAGGTTACTGGTGAAAGTCCCGATACCGCTCCCATCGGTGGTTTTACTGTTTATTGTAGTAGGTCCGGGAGAAGCGCTCCAGCAGACTCCCCTTGCGGTGATGGGATTTCCTCCATCGCCGGAGATAGTACCGCCGCTGGCAGCCGTGGTAAGCGTGATATTCGAAGCGCCGGTGGTATTGATATTGATGGTGGTGAAAGCCACATCGCCTCCGTAACTAGTTCCGATGCTGTTAGTTGCATAAGCTCTGACATGATACGGTGTATTGGGCAATAATCCTGTGATGATACTTGTGAAGGATCCCGCTCCCATTCCATCGGTGGTTTTCGCATCGGCAACGGTAGGATTGGCCAGGAGGCTCCAGCAAACGCCCCTTGCCGTCACCAACGTTCCTCCGTCGTTTACATTCCCGCCGCAAGTAGCCGATATTGACGAAAGATTTGAAACCGGATTGGTAGCGACAGTTGGGGCGCCGGCAGCCTGGGCGGCCCAGGTCGGCACAGAACCATTCAGTACCAATGCCTGACCATTGGAACCCACCGGCACGCCGGCCCATTGGATTCCGTTCCAGTATAGCATGTCGCCCGCATTGGTTCCGTTAGGGGCAGTCAGGGGAATCCAGCGGACGCCGTTCCAGTAATAATTGCCGGGATAAACATTGTTCGGAACTGTTCCGGCCGTTGCAGTGTTATAAACCAGCAAACCCGTTGCCGGACTGGTAACCGGGGCGGCCACATTCACTGCCGTAAGCGCGACCCGTGGCGGGAGAAACCCTTTGTTGGCCGATTTTACGTCCAACATTGACGATGGATCATAGGTACTTCCATCGGTGTTGATGGCTACCTGGGCATTGCCCTGAAATGACAAGCAAATCAGTGACAAAGCTAACATAGAGAGTAAAAGTAATTTTTTCATATGTGTTGATTATTGGTTTTAATGATTTTTTCAAGTGACTCAATAGAAGAAAGCCGAGTACAATTATTGAGGTCATTCATTAAACAAACTGGTAATTTCCTCCTGGGTCAATGCCCGGTTGTATATCCGGATATCGTCCAGTTTCCCGGTGAAATACTCTGTGACTCCGGGATGATCCACTCCGATATATAAGGGGAAGTTATTTATGTCAATGGGAGAGGAAAATGTTGTTACCGATAAAAAATCGAGCGCTCCGTCGAGGTAAAGTTTTACGGTCGAACCATCCCATGTCGCCGCGATATGGTGCCATTCATTCAATGGAACCTGGAAGGAACTTGTTACTCCAAATCCAGAGCTTGTAAAAATGATCCCGTTGGATATACTGTTGTGTATGGTATAATTGTTATTTGGAATAGTCATCGTAATATCGACATCGCCTTTTGTCACTATGCTGGCCCATGTTAATTCCGCCATTTTGTAAATCCAACCGGACACAGATAACTGATTAGGCAAATCAAGAAGGTCATTATCTTCAACCAGAATGAAATTGCTGATGCCATCGAATATATACGCAGTGTTGGGCATATTATGCCTGTTGAGGGTCGGGGTTGCCCCGTAAACAGTGCCATGAAGTCCATGTCCACTGGCATCATCGGCATTTCCATTGAAGGGGTACCAGGCGATCAGACCATTGGTGGCAATGGGCGAGATTACATTGATATTAATGTTACAACTTGCACCACCGTAATTGACCGTGAATTGGAAAAGTCCCGTGTCGAGTGGAGTTCCGTTTCCATGCAAAATCACCTGTTGACTGACAGTCGACGTGAATGTTCCCATTTTTGAAAACCGCATACCATTAACTGTATTCGTTGTTATATTATAACCTCCCGGAACGGATGGTGTTACCTCAATAGTTACGGTATTGGAAGTTGTTAAAGGAATGCCCACCAGACAATTGCCACCAATGAACACATTGGTGCAGTTGATTGTTCCAAAACTAAGGCATGGAGAATGCCATCCGTTGTTTTGACCTGCAAAGAATTCGATGCAATTCAGATCAAGGTTAAATATAGTCAGGCCCGTCGCGGGATTTGCGATAGCATCTCTTTGTATTGTTGTCAATCTTGGAGGCAAAAACCCTTTATTGGCCGATTTCACGTCTAACATGGCAGAATGATCATAGGTACTGCCATCGGAATTGATTGCTACCTGGGCATTCCCTTGATTCGACTCGCATAAGAGCGACAAAACAAGGGATGTCAGCCAAAGTAATCTTTTCATATTCTGTTAATTACTTGTTATTTTCGGAATGATGAAGGCAAGGAAAGAAACCCGGGTTTGGCTTACCGTTTCACATTTCTGCTTTCAAATCAAATTTAATCTGTCTTTTTATCATGCTATGAAACGTCAGATCGGGCCTAAATCAATGAAAAAAGTTTCCATTATTATAGATAACTCAACCAGGTGTTTTTGGAGAAATTTCCAGATTTTTTTCAACCATTTCAAAAGTAAAGGATGAAAAAATCAAATTAAATAACCCAATTAGGGAATTTTAATGTTATATACTCCAAGAACGATAATTCACCCGACGAATGACCAAAAATCCGAGACTTCAGGCATTGTTTTCAGGCTATTGAGATCTGACATTTATTGAGAACGTTTTTTTAAACGAGGAGGAGTGTTGTACATTTGTAAACAGATCGAATATCAAAGCTGATTTTCATAATAAAGTACAGTTTTATTGCTATCATAGTAATACTCACTCCACCAACCCGTTCTCGATAGCAAAACAGGTCAACAATGCGATGCTTTTGAGGTGTAGTTTGTTCTGGATGTTCTTACGGTGCTTGTTGACGGTTTCGGGTTGAATGAACAGGCGCGCGGCAATTTCGGTATAGCTTTGTCCAAGCGCGATCAGTTTCAGGATCTCCAACTCACGGGTAGTGAGATTTTTCATGGATGGCATCGGGTGGTGTTTACGGAAATCATGATAAAATTCGCGCACATGGTCCATCTCAGCAATTTGTCTGAGATCTGACTGATGGCAGCAAATAAGATCCCTGTGATCACGGGTTGCTTTAAACCGTTGAAAAGTACAGAGGGACCATTCTGTACTGTCTGTGTGATCTAAGAACCGTATGAAAAAGGAAGCGCTTTCCCAATCACCTCGTGATACCATTTGGTATGCGTTTAAAAATGCTGGTTGGTCATCACTATGTATGTAACGCTCAACGATTGTCCGGAGAGCCTCAGGAATATTCCCGGATAAAAAATACTTTTTTGTCCAGTTATCATTTCCCCAGACAAGTTTTCCGGTGTCGGAATCGAAAATTCCTACCATTCCGGGAAAATGAAGAAACAGGTCTGTCAACGACTCTTTTGAAAATTCCATAATGTCAGTTCTTATTTCTTGAATAGATGAACCTGACGAATTAATCTGGAGAAAGGAATTCAAATTTTTTACCGAATTAATTACTTCTCCGGTACAGACCAAAAATAAAAAGGAAAAGAATAGGAAAAGATAACCTAATTAGGGTATATTTATGTTGGAGAGTCTATTATAATGAATTTATACATGTTTGGATACTACAGATGGCTTTTGGCAAAATTATACAAAGCCCTGAAAGTCGCATCAGGCGCCTCGATATAGCCCATGTGGCCGCAGTCGCGAAGCAGCAAAATTTCAGACCGAACCGGCAGGGAGAACATCTCGAGCAGTCGCGACAGCGGGGCTTTGGCATCCCTGAGCCCGACAATAAAAAGTACGGGAATTCCTGTTTTTTTTAGAAGCTCCGACTGGTCCTGACGGTTTTTCATTCCTTCGAGGGCAGCGATGACGCCTTCCTTATGCATTTTCGAGGCCTGTTGGATCAGTTTTTCAATTTTTCCGGCATAGGTCTTATGCACCTCAACCGGGAACAATCCCGGTATAAACTGGGCAAGAAAACTCAATTTGTCTTTTCCCACGATATAGATGGTGCGGTTACGGTTTTCTTTTCCCTCGGGCGAATCAGCGTAACAGTGTGAATGAAACAGGCATAATCCGCGTAATTTCGAAGGATACTTCGCGGCAAATGCAAGTGTCACGTAGCCTCCCATCGAATGGCCTGCCATGATCACTTTTCCGGTCTTCAGTCGGGTCATGACAGTCATTACGACTTCAGCCATGAGTTCCATGGTGTGAATGGTATCGATGCACTGGCTCTTGCCGTGACCCGGCAGGTCAATGCAGATCACGCGGAATTTTTCGGAGAGTTTGGAGGCAAATCCGGTCCAGATTTTTGACGACTCGGTAAAGCCGTGCAGCAATATTACCGTTTTCCCTTTACCTTCATCTGTAAAGAAGATATTCTTCTTTCTAAATTTAATGTAGGCCATAATTTTAATTCAAAATGCAAATGTTAAAATTCAAAATCAAGGATTAGGCATCAATTAGGGATTAGCGAATAGCGAATAGCGATTAGGGATTAGCGAATAGACATTTCTCGTTTCCCATTGTCAATTGTCAATTGTCAATTGTCAATTATTCATTGTTTTCTCCACTTCTGCAATGGTTTTCGGGATCGGCTTACCCAGTACGCGATGTCCGTCGGCCGTGACGAGTACATTATCTTCGATGCGGATTCCCCCGAAATCGCGGTAGGAGTCAACCACATCGTAGTTGATGAACTCAGCCAGCTTATTTTCCTTTTCCCAGATATCGATCAGATCGGGGATAAAATAGATACCGGGTTCGATGGTCATGACAAATCCTTCCTGAAGCTTACGTCCGAACCGCAGGTAAGCAAATCCAAATTCCTTACTGCGTATCGTCTCTTCATCATATCCGACAAGGTTTTCGCCCATGCCTTCAAGGTCGTGAACATCGAGGCCCATGGGGTGGCCGAGGCCATGCGGGAAGAAGAGGGTATGAGCCCCTTTCCGGGCAGCTTCTTCGGGATTGCCTTTCATGATGCCCAGGGTAGTGAGTCCTTTTGCAATTTCAATTGCTGCAAGCAGGTGGATATCCCGGAACGGAATGCCGGGTCCGACCGCTTCGATGGCTTTCAGGTTGGCATTCAGTACCACTTCATAGATCCCTTTCTGGCGGTTGTTGAATTTACCGCCCACCGGGACGGTGCGGGTAATGTCGCTCGAGTAATGCAAAGCGGTTTCACATCCGGCATCGACCACCATCATGCGACCCTCGGTAAGGACATTGCCATGAAGGTGGTTATGAAGTATCTGTCCGTTGATGGAGAGGATCACCGGGAAGGAGACCGGTCCGCAGTGGGTGAGGGCAATCCCCTCAATAACTCCGGCTATTTCGCTTTCGACCCTGCCCGGGTGAGCCATTTTCATTGCGGTTGTATGCATCAGCCAAGCAGTTTCAATCGCTTTTTCAATTTCTTCAATCTCACCCTGTTCCTTTTTCATCCGTAATTTCACGATGGCTTTGATCAGGGATTCGGAGGTATGTTTGGGCAGGTCGAGGTGCGGGATTTTTAACAGGTCGCTTAGCCAGAGGATGGTTTCGCCGCGGTAGGCAGGCGCAAAATGGATCTCACGGCCGGCCCCGAGAGCCCGGTCGATCATCTCATTCAGGCTTTTGAGTGGTGCGGTTTGTTCAATCCCGACACAGGCGGCCTGTTCCTTCATGGTAGGTTGCTTTCCCATCCAGATAATATCGTCAATATCCACATCATTGCCGAAAAGGTAGTCGCGTCCTTCATCCAGATCAATGATTCCGGCAAGCGCAGGATGATCCAATCCGAAGAAATAAGAAAAATTACTGTCCTGACGAAAAGAATAGGTGTTGGCAGGATAGTTGAACGGAACTTCCTGATTGCCTAAAAAGAGCACCAATCCCCGGGTCAATTCAGCCCGCAGGTTTTTACGGCGGTTCTGGTAAACGGTTGAAGAAAACATAATTTAGACTGGATTAGAATTATGAATATTTTTGGTAGATTTATTTTTTCTCCGAACTTTTCCTTCTATTTTTGAAACAGCGAACAAATTTATTAAAAGCTTGTTATGAATACATCTTTTTTACGCTTTTCTTCGATCACAAAAAAAATCTGGATGGCCCTTCTGGGAATTTTTCTGATGATCTTTCTGGTGATACACCTGGGTATAAACCTGTGTCTCCTGCGGAACGACGGGGGTGAATGGTTCAATGCCGCAGCCCATTTCATGGGAACGAATTATATCGTAAAGGTATTTGAGGTGGTCTTATTCGGAGGATTTATCCTTCACATCCTGATCGGTATCCTCCTTCAGATCCAGAACTGGCTGTCGCGGCCTGTCCGCTATAAAGTGAGAAACAGGTCGTACACCCCTTTTCTTTCTAAGTATATGATTTACACCGGGGCGATTGTGCTGATTTTTCTGATCCTCCATTTTATGAATTTTTATTTCATCAAACTGGGATGGGTCAGCAATCCGCATGTCACGGTCGATGGGGAACCCGATTTTTACCTTATAGCCCGTGATCTGTTCCTGCAGCCTTTGTATTCGTTCCTTTACATCGTCCTGATCGTGATTCTCGGGTTTCACCTGAATCATGCGTTTCAGGCTGCCTGGCAAACGCTCGGCGTCAATCATCCCCGTTACAACAATTTCATTTCCTGGTTTGGGACCATTTATGCAATTCTGATTCCGATCGGTTTTATAATTATTCCCGTTTACTTTTTATTTATCCGATAATCTCATGGCTGAATTAAATTCCAAAACGCCAAAAGGTCCGTTGTCGTCGAAATGGACTAACTACAAGGCGCATCAGAACCTGGTTAATCCGAACAACAAGCGCAAACTCGACATCATCGTGGTGGGAACCGGGCTGGCAGGATCCGCGGCAGCGGCATCGTTGGGAGAGATGGGTTTCAATGTCAAGATTTTCTGTTATCAGGACAGTCCGCGTCGTGCCCACAGCATTGCTGCCCAGGGCGGGATCAATGCCGCCAAGAACTATCCCAACGACGGCGACAGCATTTACCGGTTATTTTACGATACCATCAAGGGTGGCGATTACAGGGCCCGGGAGGCCAATGTTTACCGTTTAGCTGAAGTGAGCAACAACATCATCGATCAGTGTGTAGCGCAGGGTGTGCCTTTTGCCAGGGAGTACGGCGGCTCGCTTGAGAACCGGTCCTTCGGGGGCGCCCAGGTTTCGCGTACATTTTATGCCCGCGGACAAACGGGACAGCAACTTCTTCTCGGCGCTTACGGCGCCTTAAGCCGTCAGATCAAACTGGGAACTGTAAAGCTTTACAACCGTCATGAGATGATGGATGTGGTGATCGTCGATGGAAAAGCACGGGGGATCATCGCCCGTGATCTGATCACCGGAGCCCTCGAACGTCATTTTGGTCATGCTGTGGTTGTTGCTACCGGCGGATATGGAAATGTTTTCTATCTTTCGACCAACGCCATGGGATCGAATGCGAGCGCTATCTGGCAGATCTTCAAGAAGGGAGCCTATTTTGCAAACCCCTGTTTCACCCAGATTCATCCTACCTGCATTCCGGTCCACGGAGATTATCAGTCGAAACTGACCCTGATGAGCGAAAGTCTGCGGAACGACGGCCGCATCTGGGTGCCGAAATTCAAAGAAGATGCCGAGGCACAGCGACAGGGCAAACTTAAAGCGAACGATATCGCGGAAGACCATCGCGACTATTTCCTTGAACGCCGTTATCCGGCATTCGGGAACCTGGTGCCCCGGGATGTGGCTTCACGTGCAGCCAAGGAGCGCTGCGATGCCGGATTCGGGGTGGGGCCGACCGGACTCGCGGTATTTCTCGATTTTAAAGAATCTATCGGGCGGTTGGGCAGGCATGTCATCGAGGAACGCTACGGAAATCTCTTCCAGATGTACGAAAAAATCGTGGATGAGAACCCGTATGAGAATCCGATGATGATCTATCCGGCAGTACACTACACCATGGGCGGCACCTGGGTGGATTATGAGCTGATGACGACCGTAACCGGTTTATTTGCTGCCGGTGAAGCCAATTTCTCAGATCATGGGGCAAACCGGCTGGGCGCCTCAGCGTTGATGCAGGGTCTGGCCGATGGTTATTTCGTGCTTCCATACACGTTGCAAAATTATCTTTCGGGTGAAATCAAGGTTCCCAGGATGTCGACCGATAAGGCTGAATTTATCGAGGCTGAAGAGAAGGTCAAAGAAAGGCTTGAAAGACTGATGTCGGTTAAAGGATCTAAATCGGTAGACCATTTTCACAAAGAGCTTGGCAAGATCATGTGGGAAAATGTGGGAATGGGACGCACCGAAGCCAGGTTGAACAAGGCTATTGAGCTGATCCGAAAGCTGAGGGCTGAATTCTGGAAAGATGTCAAGATTCCTGGAAAAATGGACGCGTTGAATGTCGAGCTTGAAAAGGCCAACCGGGTTGCCGATTTTCTGGAGCTGGGCGAGCTCATAGCCCTGGATGCCATTAATCGTAAAGAAAGCTGCGGAGGACATTTCAGGGAAGAGTACCAGACCGATGAAGGGGAGTGCCTGCGCAATGATGAAGCTTACAAATATGTCGCAGCCTGGGAATATAAGGGTGAAGGCGATTTTGAGCTTCACAAGGAGCCGCTTGTTTATGAGGAGATCGAAGTGAAGCAGAGGATCTATAAATAGGGAATAGCGATTAGGGAATAGCGATTGGGGATTAGGGAATTTATTAGATGAGTGATTCGGTAAAGTCATACAAAGATCTTGTGGTCTGGAAAAGGAGTATGATCCTTGTGAAAGATCTTTATCGGATAACTTCAGGTTTTCCTTCATATGAACTCTATTCGCTTACCAGTCAAATCCGAAGGTCTGCTATTTCGATTCCGGTTAACATTGCAGAGGGCTGGGGGCGCGAATCACCAAAAAATTATTTGCAGTTTCTACGGAACTCAAGGGGATCCCTGTTTGAACTTGAAACTTTGATATTGATTTCGGATGATATGAAATATATTGAATCTGAGAAGAGTAATAATCTCCACAGCGAAATTGACGAGATTGGAAAAATGTTAAACAGCCTGATTAAAAGAATTAACAATAAGGTTATGGAATAGTTGATCACTAATCGCTATTCCCTAATCGCTAATCACTTAACTCCATGGACCTGACCCTCAAAATCTGGCGTCAAAAGGACGCAAAATCCTCGGGAAAATTTGTGACTTATTCGTTGCGTGACATTTCCCCGAACTGTTCTTTTCTTGAAATGTTAGATATTTTGAATGAACAGTTGATTCAGAAGAATGAAGAACCGGTGGTATTCGACCATGATTGCCGGGAGGGAATTTGCGGGATGTGCAGCCTGTATATCAATGGCAGGCCTCATGGACCGGATGATGCGGTTACGGCCTGTCAGCTTCATATGCGGAAGTTTAAAGACGGCGATACCATCGTAATTGAACCCTGGCGTGCAAAGCCCTTCCCGGTGATCAAAGATTTGATGGTTGACCGGTCGGCTTTTGACAAGATCATCCAGGAGGGTGGTTATATTTCGGTCAATACCGGCGGAGCAGCCGAAGCCAACAATATCCTGGTCAGCAAGAAAAATGCAGACCTGTCGATGGATGCGGCAGCCTGTATCGGTTGCGGCGCCTGTGTGGCCGCATGCAAGAATGCCTCGGCCATGTTGTTCGTTTCGGCCAAGGTTTCGCAGTTCGCCCTCCTTCCCCAGGGCAAAATCGAAGCTAAGGAACGTGTAACACGAATGGTGAAGAAAATGGATGAACTGGGCTTCGGCAACTGTACCAACACTTACGCCTGTGAGGCGGAATGTCCTAAACTGATCTCCCGTTCCAACATTGCCCGGATGAACCGGGAATTTTTCTGTGCCAAAGCGGTCTGATACCCTCCGAAAAAAAAGTTATTAACAAACCCATTACCTTTTCCGTTCTGGTGAATTAAGCATCAACCGGATGGGATTCCATTTCCCGTCGGGCCTCCACCGATTGCTACATTTAAAACACCTGAATATGAAAAGGATTTATTCATTGTTGTTCCTCACCCTCGCGGGAAGTTCAACGGCTTTCAGCCAAAACACAGTAACGGAAGGATCACATGTTCCTGTATGGGAACAGCGCATTGGTTCTCCTGATCAACCCTTAACCAACCCGATTGCGGCCTGGGATTTTTATGGTATTCCTTCAGCTTCTCCCCCTGCGACCTGTACTGCGACCATTTTCGCGGCAAATCTCAACACTTCGAACCTGATCACACGGGGAGCAGGCGCTCCTGCATCGGGGGCATCCAATTCGTTCCGGACCACGGGATTTCAGAACAACGGTATTGCAACCACCAACACCGATTATTATGAGGTCACCCTGGGCGCTTCTCCCGGATATACCTTATCCCTGTCGACGCTTGATGCACGGTTCGGGGGAACCGGTTCGTTCTATGCATCGCCGGGTGTTACTTCCCAATATGCCTACAGTCTCGACGGAATCAATTTCACCCTGATCGGGTCGCCGGTAACGACAACCTCACTGACGCCGGCACAAACAGACCTTACCGCGATCGCTGCATTACAGAATGTCGCATCGGGCACTGTCGTTTCGATCCGGTATTACGCGAGCGGGCAGACAACCACCGGGGGATGGGGTTTTTATTCATCAGCCGCCGGCAATTACGGACTTGCCATCGGGGGATCCGTCAATTCCCTCGCCTCAACAGGGCTTTATACCTGGAATCAAACCGGAACGGGTAACTGGAATGAACCGTCAAACTGGACACCTCAACGAATTAATCCAATGAGTACGGACAATCTTATCTTTGACAACGGTGGTTCCTGCACCATTAACGGAGTCCCGGCACAGTCGGTCGGGAGTTTGAAGATAACCGGAAATACCTCCATTGTCTTGCAAAGCGAAGGAACAATTGTACTGACGGTAGCAGGCAGCGCCGGAATGGATCTGGAGGTTGGTTCAGGTTCAACGCTTAGCCTGGGCGGCGTCAACAGCATCCATTTGACCCTGGGTGCCGGAACAACCGCATCGATTCATGGGACCATCACATTTGCAAGCGGTATTGCGGCGGCGAACCGTTTTACCGCCAATGATCCGGGATCAATCCTGTTTCATAATGGCAGTGTATTCAATTCCGGTCCGAATCAATCGGGTAGTCCTTTCGGAACTTCTGCGACAACCACCGTCATTTTTGAAAGTGGTTCGACCTTTCTCCATCAATCGGGAAGCAATCCATTTGGGGCGTCACAACCCGGAAGCGCCATCCAGTTTCAGGCAGGAAGTCTGTACAAAGTAGCCGGAAACGTCGCACTCTCTTTTTCGGGAAGGACCTATGCAAATTTCGAGCTGGATGTTCCCGGTGTAACCCTTACTGCCACCGGATCGGGTGCGGTGTCATTAGACCATTTAACCCTAACGAACGGAACGCTGAATTTTAATGTTACCGGGAGCCCGGGGCACTCCATAAAGGGGAATATCCATGCGGCCCCCGGAACCTCGTTGGTTTTCAATCCGGCGTCATCAGGAACAGTCAGGCTTTCGGGCACTGTAAATCAGGTAATTTCGGGATCAGGTACCATCACTTCAGGAAACCATTCCATACTGGAAATCGCAAACGGCAACGGCATCAACCTGAATAACTCGCTCACGCTGGAGGGAGGCTTGAAGCTAACCCAGGGCACGATGGTTCTGGGATCCGGGGATTTAATCCTTGGCGTTCTTTCACAGGTATCGGGTAATCCTTCTGCAGCATCGATGGTCGCTTTTTCCGGGACTGGGCGGTTCAAAAAGCGGTTTTCGGTGGCATCTGCTTTTCTGTTTCCGGTAGGAGATATGACCGGAACGCCTGAATATTCGCCGGCTACGGTCACGCTTGGCGAAAGCGCTTTCGGACCGGAATCCTGGATCGGGATCGGCGTAGTGAACGCTAAATATCCGGAAGATCCGAATGCAGCGAACTTCCTGAACAGGTACTGGGACCTCACTGCTTCAGGTATCACTCCCATTCTCATTTCGGCGCAGTTCCAGTACCTCCCGGCGGATATAACGGGCATCGAATCGCAACTATCGTGCGTCCGGGTCGCCCCCACTCCTTATACTTTATATGCCACTGCCGACACGATGCAACACCAGCTTAACGCTACCGGTGTAACTTCTGCCGGAATTTTTACCGGAACCATGGTCTCCCCTTCCGTTTTTCAGGTCGGTGGATCGGGCATCTATTGTGAAGGTGGAAGCGGGCTGCCTGTGACTTTATCCGGATCACAGTTTTTTGTCACCTACCGGTTAAAGAAAAACGGCATGGATTCAGGGCTTCCCGTTGAGGGCACGGGGTCTGCGCTGACCTGGCCTGACCAGACCACGGGGATCTATACCGTGACAGCCACCAATTCCTCGGGATCGGTACAGATGAATGGGTCGGCAACCATTGATTTGAGCGTCGCTGTGACTCCCATGGTGGTTATCGAATCATCGGCCAGCCAGGTTTGTGCCGGCATGCCGGTAACGTTCTCCGCCCTCCCGACCAACGGCGGAACAAATCCCGTGTATCAATGGTTCCTGAATAACAGTCCGACTGGTCAAAACAGTCCCGGTTACACTTACCTTCCCGGCGATAACGATCATATTTCGTGTACCATGACTTCGAATGCGGTATGCGTTAGTGAAAACCCTGCTTATTCGGATACCCTTACCATGACCGTCGATTCACTCTTGTCGGCCGCCGTTTCCATCACTGCTTCCGACACCATCGTCTGTGCCGGCAATCCCGTGACATTAACAGCCACTCCTGTAAACGAAGGACCCGACCCGGCCTTTCAATGGGTGGTCAACAACCTGAACACAGGAACCGGAGGATCGGCTTATACCTATTACCCGGTTGACCACGACCTGGTTTATTGTGTTATGACTTCATCGCTGGCTTGTGTTACCTGCAATCCGGCCCAATCAAACCCGGTTCTGCTCCATGTCAACCCGCTCATTCCGGTAAACATTTTCATAACTGCTTCCGAAACCGGTGTCTGCGCGGGGACTCCTGTAACTTTCACAGCAACATCGACCAACGGAGGATCGCAACCACAGTATCAATGGCGTGTGAACGGAACGACTGTCGGACCGAATGACCCGCAGTTTACCTATATCCCGCTAAATGGCGATCAGATCACCTGCGAACTGACTTCCAACCTTAATTGTGCCAACGGAAATCCTGCCCTTTCAAATACCATCACAATGGCAGTGAATCCGGTTTTGCAAGCCGGGATTACAATCCAGTCGACAGCCACTGCGGTATGTGAAGGCTCCTATGCGGAATTTACAGCGATACCAACAAACGGCGGAACACAACCGATCTATCAATGGCAGGTCAATGGTTTAAATGCGGGAACCAATGCCCCGGTGTTTAGCTGCCTGCCGGCCAATGGCGATGTAGTTTCATGCAACCTCACCTCGAACCTGGCTTGTACGACGGGCAGCCCGGCAACTTCCAATGCAGTCGTGTTGACCGTAAATCCGTTCATTCCGGTCGGTGTTTCCATTTCCGGGTCTGCCATCAGCATCTGCCAGGGTAGTCAGGTGACCTTTACGGCAGAACCTCTGAACGGGGGGAATGCACCGGTGTATCAATGGAAAGTCAATGGGATTAATTCAGGCAGTAACAACGCGGTATTTATTTACGCACCTTCAAACGGGGAGGTCATCACCTGCGATATGATCCCGGATGCAGTTTGTCCGTCGAGCAACCCGGCCCAATCCAATGCCCTTGTAATGGCCGTCCAGCCACCGGTAGCGGTAAGTGTTTCTATTTCGGCATTACAAACGAACTTGTGTCCGGGATCTGAAGCTGTGTTCCATGCAACAGCCGGCAACGGGGGATCCCAGCCTGCATTCCAATGGTTGGTGAATGGTGTCCCATCGGGCAGCAACAATCCGGATTTCAGCTACTTCCCCTCTGATAATGATATGGTTTCCTGCATCCTGACATCCGGTCTGGCGTGTACCAGCGGAAATCCCGCAACTTCAAACCAGATCACCCTCCAGGTCAGCCCTGCAGCCACCGTAAGTGTGTCGATCGCGGCATCAGTCAACCCGGTACTCTCGGGAACCCAGGTCATTTTTACCGCGATCCCGGAGCATGGAGGATCATCTCCCGTTTTTCAGTGGAAGGTAAACGGCGTCAATGCCGGGATCAATCAACCGGTCTTTGCCTATGTACCCGTCAACAACGATGTAATCACCTGTACCCTTTTCTCTGATGAGCCCTGCGTTGCCGGAAATCCCGCCATTTCGAATGAGGTGGTCATGATGGTAAACTGCGCCATTCCGATGTCGTTAAACATCTCAGGGGTGATCGGAGCCGGGATTGATTCCATTTACCGGGCTTCACAATGGATAACCGTAGCCGGTGACCAGAATCCCCTGATCGTTCAGAACGGAGGGCAGGTTACGATGCTTACCGGAAGGACCATTCTTTACCGGCCGGGAACAAAGGTTGAAACGGGCGGATACCTGCATGGCGACATCATCCCGGCTATGATTCTGTGCGGAGCGCAACAACCCGCATTGATCTCCTCGGTTAACCCGGAGCAGGAACAAACAACGCGGAACGGAAATTTCAAAGTCTATCCCAATCCCACCGGGTCGGGTTTCACCCTTGAGATCACCGGCAACCGGCCCGAAGGCAGAATCCTTTCGGAGATTCGCAGGCTGGATGGCTCCGGTTGTCTGAAGGCTGACCTGACGGAAGCGGTCAATCATGAATATGATCTGACAGGCCTGACACCCGGATTGTACCTTTTAAAGGTCATATCGGAAAAATCGACCGAGATCATTAAAATCATTAAATACTGAGAGTCCGGTCAAGTCTGTATTTCAGGAGAAAAACCTTTCTATTTATGATTGAGCATGATTTACGATTTACGATTTTACTTTCGATTGCTGATTTCCATGACACTATGAAATCGCCCGGTGTCCGGATCTCATTAAAATAATTTTTCATACCTATCTAAATATAATGATCTGAAAATATGGAAACTATGGCTGCGCTTATAAAATTCAAAGTCGTGGAGATCGATTCAAGGATATCATTCAAGGGATTAAAGAAAATTGTTGTGAAGTATCCGGTGCGTTCCATTGCTTTGGTTCCGGAACCCAACCGGTCACTTGCGATGCGGTCAGATCTGAGGGTACCTGAAATTTTCTGGTAATGTGCCGGCTTAAAACAGCGGAATCAGTGGGGAAATTTTCCACCGGAAGTCAGGATCCCTGCCTGGTCTTCGGGCATGTCACCCTGCGGGCCCCGAACGGGAAGGATTGTTTTGGCACAATTTGCCTTCAGAACATGACTTTATCTCTTGTCGGACAGATCATCCAGTTCGCCCTGACCCATAGATCCGATCCGGCATCTGACGCCGGGATCTGCATTGATGAGTGGATGATCATGCCCAATCATGTTCATTTGTTGTTGTTAATCCCATTTCACTGTCAGAAGTTCCGGAATTCTGCCGTTTCTAAGATCTCTTGCAGTTTCCTCGATCAAATGACGTGCAACTACCGGATAAAATGCAGTTCCGGCCCGGTCCTGAAAAGGTTCAAAAGAAATGTCAAGCGGTGGACCGATTTGTACGGGCTCGATTTTCACTGGGGTCCCGGAATTACCCTTCAGCTAAT
This sequence comes from Alphaproteobacteria bacterium, assembly GCA_009928665.1. GTDB lineage: Bacteria > Bacteroidota > Bacteroidia > Bacteroidales > FEN-979 > CAIVAT01. The sequence goes on along the minus strand of SACF01000017.1, from coordinate 57,483 downwards.
CGGGGATGAAAATGATCTGACCCGGATTCGTTGGCATATGAGGAGAAATCCCGAGATCTGGGAATCCGACATCCTGAATCGAAAAAACCGCTAACTTTGCGCGACAGCCGGTAGCTGCCATTATAACGGGGCGCCACTGAACCTGAGTATCCATGCTTTTTTCAGAAATAAAAGGGAATGAAAGGATCAAACAACGGCTGATCCGGACCGTCCGTGATCAGCGGGTGAGCCATGCACAGCTTTTTTGCGGGCCGGCAGGAAATGATAAACTGGCTCTGGCCATCGCTTATGCTCAATTTATCAACTGCGTAAACCGGAACCAATCAGATGATTCCTGCGGTACCTGTCCCTCATGTGTCAAATATCAAAAGCTTATCCATCCCGACCTGCATTTTATTTTTCCTGTATCCACTACCAAAAAAGTTCCTTCCAAGCCAAGAAGCAAATACTTTCTGACTGAGTGGCGTGAATTCCTGTTGTCGCATCATTTCAGGGTTGATCTGACCGGCTGGTATGAGGCCATTGGCATAGAGAACAAGCAGGGGATCATCAATGCGGAGGATTGTAACGAGATCATAACAACTTTAGGATATAAGAGTTATGAGTCGGAATATAAAGTCATGATCATCTTCATGGCCGAGAAGATCTTTTATACTGCAGCTCCGAAGATTCTAAAAATCATGGAGGAGCCTCCCGATAAAACGCTGTTCATTCTGGTTTCGGAAGATCCCGGTCAGATATTGCCTACCATTCTTTCGAGGACGCTGATGGTGAAAATTCCGGAAAGGTACCTGACTTCTGATTCCGAGGAGGAACATATCCATTTCGGAACCTTCCGGCAATGGATGCGGGACTGTTTTGCAGGAAAGGTTATTGATTTAATTGCTTTCAGTACAGAGATGGGGCGATCGGGGAGAGAAAAACAAAAGAGCTTTCTGTCTTATGGATTGAATATCATTGGATTATGTTCTGAAATCAATGTTATGCGGCGGCAACCGACGGGTTTGGATGCAGAAGAGATCAAGTTTCTCGAGGGATTTGCTCCCTTTATTACAGCTGGTAACATACTTCATTTCAATACTTTATTCAATGACGCCCTCTATCATGTTGAGCGTAACGGGCATGCTCCGACCCTGTTTCTCGACCTCTCGCTGAAAATCGTTCGTCAGTTTAAACCGAAATTGTTACCTTTGTAAGGATTTTTGAAGGATATGGAGATAAAAGAAGGCGTGCCTGTGCCGGTAAACGGAACCCCCTCGCAGGAGGTTGAGATAGAAGATTCAACCAGTCTGTTTCCCAGGTTATCCAATCAAAACAACAATACTTTTTTAAGTCGCGGGTGTTGTCAGGCCCCCAGGGTTTACCATAAAAATGAGATGGTCTTTCAACATCGATGCAGTAAGTTTGATTCCCACGACTGGTTAAAGTCCATTCCGGTTCCCGAATCGGCTAAGGTGATTGATATTGCAGAGGTCCGCTTCAAAAACAGTCGTAAAGATTATTTCCGGATTCCGGCCGATCTGGAGTTGGTTGTCGGTGACATTGTTGCGGTTGAGGCCTCGCCCGGTCATGACATCGGCATTGTAAGCATGGTCGGTGAAATGGTCCGGTTGCAATTGCGTAAAAAGAACCTGGTTTCGACCCCTGATGAAATCAAAAAAATATACCGGAAAGCCCGGTTGACCGACATTGAGAAGTGGATTTCGGCTGTGGAGCAGGAATCGACCACGATGTATCGTTCGCGGGAGATCGCCGACAAACTCGGACTTCAGATGAAGATCAACGATGTTGAAATTCAAGGAGATAACACAAAAGCTATTTTTTACTACACCGCGGAAGACCGGGTTGATTTCCGGGAGCTCATAAAGCTGATGGCAGAAGAGTTCAAAACCCGGATTGAGATGCGGCAAATCGGGGCCCGCCAGGAAGCGAGTCGGTTGGGAGGTATCGGTTCCTGTGGAAGGGAATTATGCTGCGCCACCTGGATGTGTGATTTCAGATCTGTTACGACCAATGCGGCCAGGGTTCAACAACTTTCGCTTAACCCGCAAAAGCTTGCCGGACAGTGCGGTAAGCTGAAATGCTGTTTGAATTATGAATACGATACCTATGTCGATGCCATGAAAGGCATGCCCAACACCGACATCCGGCTCAAGACCAAACGCGGGGAGGCAACCCATCAGAAAACCGATATTTTTCAGAAATTGCTTTGGTACTCTTACGTGAATGATCCGGGAAATTTGATGGCTATTCCGGTTGATAACGTATTTGCCGTAATGGAGGAGAATAAAAAAGGGAACCTGCCTGAAAGACTCGAAGATTTTTCGCAGGTTACCGAGAACAAATCGGATCTGGAAGGCCCCACCGGAGAGGATGATCTTACCCGGTTCGACAATCAATAGCCACTTTCACCGAATACCTTTCCGATGAACCACGGAAAATGGATTTCAGTCGTCCTACTCATCCTTGCGGTTTTTCTCTTTGCATGTGACCGTAACAGGATTTTTGAGGAAAATGCAGTTATTGAAAACGGAATCTGGAATGTCAGAAATAAAGTAGTGTTTTCCGTGCCGGTCGGTGACCCGCTCGCCCGTTACCGGGTGATGATCCAGGTTCGTAATGCCCCCGAATATTCTTACAGCAATCTTTACCTATTCATGAACACCTGTTTCCCCGATGGGAAAGTTGCACGCGATACCATTGAATTGACCCTGGCCGATTACGATGGCCGGTGGTTGGGATCGGGAATGGGCAGTGTGAAATTCAACAGATTTCTCCTTCAAAGCGGGGTCCGGTTTCCTGAAAAAGGGATCTATCGCTTTGAATTTGAGCAGGCCATGCGGGTCGGCGAACTAAAGGGAATTCGTGATTTTGGTTTACGAATAGAAAAGCAATGAATGATCCGCAATATCATATTCCCATGCTGAATAACAGGCCCAAACCGCCTTCCCGCGATGAACTGAACAAAAAATACATCAAAGGATTCTGGATTACCTTTACAGCATTGGTGATCTTTACGATACTCTTTTTCATCGGGGTCGCGAATGGATTGCTCGGAACCATGCCGACTTTCGAGGAGCTTGAAAATCCCAAGAGCAGCCTGGCTTCTGAAGTGATCTCATCCGACAACAAATTGCTGGGTAAATATTACATTGAAAATCGTTCCAATACCCATTTCCAGGAATTATCGCCCAACGTGATCAATGCCCTGATCGCTACGGAGGATGCGCGTTTTGATAAACATTCGGGAATTGACGCGATCGCCATTTTCAGGGTCATGTGGGGGATGGCTACCGGTTCTTCTAAAGGAGGAGGCTCCACGATCACGCAACAACTTGCAAAAAACCTGTTTCCGCGAAAGCAAAACCGGACCTTTTGGGAGACGGTGATGATCAAATTCAAAGAGTGGATCACAGCCGTAAAACTGGAGCGCAATTATTCGAAGGACGAGATCCTGGCCATGTATCTCAACACGGTTGATTTCGGCAGTCAGTCATACGGCATCAAATCGGCCGCCAAGACCTATTTCAATAAAGATCCGGAATCGCTCAGCATTGAGGAATCAGCGGTGCTGATCGGGATTCTGAAAGCTCCGACCTGGTTCAGTCCGGTCAGAAACCCGGCCCGTGCATTCGAACGCCGGAACACCGTGATGCATCAGATGATGAAGTACGATTACATCACGGATCAGGAGTATGATTCACTCCGGCTGGTACCCATCGACATGTCGAATTTCCGGTTACAGGATCACACTACCGGTATTGCCACCTATTTCAGGGAGTACCTCAGGATGGTACTGTCGGAATGGTGTTCACAGCATACCAAAGACGATGGCAATCCTTACAATTTATACCGTGACGGGCTGAAGATCTATACCACGATCAATTACAAGATGCAGGAGTACGCCGAACAGGCAGTACACGAATACCTGGGGAAAGAGCTTCAGCCATCTTTTTTCGCTCACTGGAAAGGAGTTCCCAATGCGCCGTTTGTGTTTGAAAGCGATGTAGCCCGCCGGGAAACAGACAACCTGATGCTGTCGGCCATGCGTCGCACCGACCGGTATTACCGGCTGAAGACGGAAGGCTACAGCGATGCCCAGATCCTCCAGGATTTTAAGACACCGGCAAGGATGAAAGTTTTTTCTTACCAGGGTGAGATCGATACCGTGATGACCCCGATGGATTCCATCCGTTACTACAAGTTCTTTTTACAGGCCGGACTCATGTCGATGGATCCCCATAACGGCCAGGTCCGGGCTTATGTCGGGGGTATTGATTACCGTTTTTTTCAATATGACCACGTCAAACTCAGCAAACGCCAGGTCGGATCTACTTTCAAACCATTTCTCTATACCCTCGCCATGCAGGAAGGCGAATCGCCCTGTGCACGCTATCCCAACGTGCAGCCGGTTATCGATCTCGGGAACGGTCAGGTGTGGGCTCCCGAAAATGCCAGCGACGAAAGGCTTGGCCAACAGGTGACGCTAAAGTGGGCCCTGGCTAACTCCAATAACTGGGTGTCGGGTCAGCTTATCCGTAAATATTCGCCCAAAGCCGTGGTTTCAATGGCTCACAAAATGGGTGTCACAAGCGACATCCCGGCAGTGTACTCCATCGCCCTGGGATCCTGCGACCTGAGCCTGTACGAAATGGTTGGCGCCATGAGCGTTTTTGCCAACAAAGGGGTCTATATCGAACCCGTTTTCCTGACACGGATTGAAGATAAAAACGGAAATATCCTGGAAACCTTTACCCCAAAAAGCCAGGAATCTATCAGTGAAGAAACTGCCTGGCTAATGGTCCAGCTAATGAAAGGGGTCGTTGAAAGCGGTACCAGTATCAGGCTGCGGTACAAATACGGCTTTGATAATCCGATCGCAGGCAAAACGGGAACCACGCAGAATCAGAGCGACGGCTGGTTCATGGGAATCGCGCCGGACCTTGTGACCGGTGTGTGGGTCGGTTGTGAAGACCGGGCCGCCCATTTCCGGTCAATCACGCTGGGACAGGGAGCCAATATGGCACTGCCGGTTTGGGCATTGTACATGCAACGCATTTATGGCGACCTGAGCCTGCGTATTACCAAACGTGATTTCGATGCACCTTCGAAACCTGTTGAGGTCGACCTCGACTGCAGTGAAGATGGCCCACCCGCCCCGGGTAAGAACAAGAAGAAAAAACAGGTGATCGATACCGATGAGTTCTGATCCTATTTATGCGTAGAAAAAAACATCAGATCGAACCGGCAAAATCAAATGTACGTTGTTTTCTGATGATAGTGAACATTCTTTTCACCCAGACCTTTTAACAGGTAATCGACACACCCGGGCTGTTGTCCGACAAACTCGGGAACTGAAATTCCCTTACGCGTATAAATCCCATCTGCAATCATCCTGACTGCCGTCGTCGCTGTATAACCGGTTGTACGTGCCATCGAATGGATTCCGGTCGGTTCATCATACCGGTCGATCAGATCCCAGGAATAACGTACCCTCCGCCCCTCCATCGTTCCTTCGACGACCACCTTCATGACCGTTATGTCGGCTTCACCCTCGTTCAGTTTCCATTTCGGGAAGAGCAGCCGGGCCGTCAGGTCCATCGGCCGGATCATGGCCCCCTTGATTTCGATCTCTTCCAGGCTGAAAAAACCGGTCTCGCGTAACATTCTCATTTTCTCAATATGCCCGGGATACCGCAGGGTTTTTTCCTTCATATTCCGGCATTTCACGGTACGGGCCAGCGAACGGAGTCCGTCGGTGTTAAAAGCCTCAAGCGTTCCGATTCCCGGGAAATCGAGCAATTCGGGATCGGAAAGGGCCGGTTTCACCACCATTCTTCCGTTCTCGATAAACCGGGCAGGCCGGGTATACTCCTCGATCACATCAACCGGTGAAAAAACTGCTTTGTATTCATAAGGCCATTCGCGGACCACAGGTAATCCGCCCACCATGTATAAAACCTCTTCGGTTTCATCCAGGAGGGAGTCGGCGTATCCGATCAGCACATTGCACATCCCGGGTGCAACCCCCATATCCATAATGGCAGTGACTCCTTTACGCTTTGCCAGATCGTCGAGCTCGAACGGATCTTCGATGAAAAAAGCGATGTCTACAGCATTTCTACCGGCTTCCAGGATGGCGTTCAGGGTCCGGAATCCCATAAAACCCGGGACTGCATTAACGGCCATATCGAAATCCGAGACCAGCTTTGTCACCTGGGCGGGATCGCTCAGGTCCTGCCGGATTGTCTGCAAGGGTTTTCCGGTCTGAACCCCCTTAACGGATAGGGATTTCCACCTTTGTTCAACCGCAAGAAGGTTAGCCGGATTGATGTCGGCTATTGCGACATCGAATTTTGAATCTTTTGCCAGATCCAGGGCCATGGGACCTCCGACAAGTCCGGCTCCGAGTACAATGATCTTCATATCAAGGGTCTTTAATAATATCCGGTAAGGGTTATAACAGCCCTGTTAACCCGTACTTTACACAAGGTTTTGTTCCAAATATAAAATTTCATCAGGCATTTTGAATCACGGTGCAGGTAGCTCACATCAATCCGATCGCGGATCTTCAGGGATATCCACGTTTGTGGCTCCTTGCGGGAATCCTGCTCCCTGCAAGGAAGTTTGGTCGCGTGCCAAAGGAGTTGCTTCCCATCCGGATCGTACAGGTCGGTCACAATTAACGGCGCCTTTTCAGGATCCGTTTCCCTTGTGGCCAACTCGAGGATCATATCCAGTTCGATCATTTTGATGGCCGGATCAACAGTCAAATCCGGATACAATTGCCGGAACTCTCCCAGGGTATCGCCGGGATTAAACCTCACCGTATCCTGATTCTTCAGGAAATGTCCGGAAAGTTTTTGCTGAAAAAACAACTCCTGCGGAATCAGCCGGTTCTGTTTGGTGACATAGGTATTCAGAATCTTGAAATCAGCCAGATTTTTTATCATTTTTTGCCGGATGGCGGGAACGTTTGTATCACGGTTCCAAAACTCGGGCTTAAGCCTGAACAACCATTGCAGGTAAAGAAAGTAATCTCCTTCCAGATATTCCACTATCTCTTTGTTGTTAAGAATAAAAGGCAGAGAATGCGTATTGCGGAACTGAACGGCTGTGTCGATGCCCGTACCGAGCCAGGCTGTATAAGGCCGGGTTTTCAGATGGTACCGCGAAGCCAGCAGGGAGAGAAAAGTGGGGGTAATATCGAGGTGTGAGGAGACAGACCTGAAAAATTCCGGTTTTTTCAGCATGGGTGAATAGATCAGGAGCGGGACGTTGTAATGCGCCATTCCTGAAAACCTGTACAGGTTCAGTTCAGGAAGCCCGTGATCGCCCGTAATGATGAAGATGGTATTTTGATAATCGCTCCGATTGCGATACCTGTCGAAGAATTTCCGGAGCGCGTCGTCGGTGTACAAAACAGTTGAAAAAATATTCTTATATTTCACAATGTCGGCGCGGTTCCGGATATCGGGGGGAATACGCCGCAGGCGCTCCTCAACGCGGGCGAGGTAATATTCGCTCCGGGGCGGGATGAAGGGGCTGTGCATCGAAAGGGTAAGGTAAATGTCGAGCCTCGGCGACCTGTTGACCGAATCGATAGCCTCAAGGGAGCGTGAAAAGAGATCTTCGTCGGAGTAACCCCAACTGTATCCGTCGTTGATCATGTTCTCCTTCTTATAGCGGGGTCCGAAATACTTCAGAATATAGTGCGTCCCCTGCCTTTTGATGAACTCCTCCATAAAGTTAAATGCCGGATCGCCCCCGTAAAAGAAAGCTGTGAAATAACCATTTTCGCGCAACAACTGGATCAGGGTAAGATGCGACGGCATCCGGGAGGCTTCGCCTATAAAGGTCGGATCGCCCGGGGGTAGAGAGCCGAACACGGCTGGTAAAACATTGAAGGTACGGTCGGAGGTTGCCAGAAAATTGTTCCAGAACAGGCTTTCCCCTGCGAGGGAATCCAGAAATGGCGTAAAACTGCCGTAAATCGGGTTATTCCCCATAAAACAGGGTGAAAGTGATTCAACGATGATGAATACCAGGTTGGGAGGCTCTTTCTGAAGATTGAAGAACGGCCCGAGCACATCCTTTGTCTTCTCCGTGTGAAGAAAGGGATAGCCGGTACCCGTGTATTCGAATTCGGGATGATTACGCTGCCAGCTCATCGCGGCAGCCTCCGTTTTCCGTAAGTCAGCGCCCGCTTTCGATTTAAGTTTATACCGAAGGGTATGATCCAGAAACCAGGAACTTTTATTGAGGGTAACATGGTACTCAAAACGGTTGGTAAACCCGGATTCCTCCAGCTTTAACATATACCCCAACGGAATGGCGATCAGCGCGACGAAAAAGAACAATAACACAATGAACGGGGGGAACTTAATTTTCACGGTCAGGGTGATGGCACAGGCCCAGAGTGCGACCATAACCAGCAGCGGAAACCAGGTACTGAAACTAATACCGGCCGAACTTCGGGCGATCAGGACCATCTCATTCCAGGAATAGGAAAAGATCACCTGGTCAAGCGGCACAAGGGTAATGATAAAATACTGGAACAGCATCCATTCCACCGCAACATAGATCAGAAAGGAGAGGGCAAGAAAGGTCAACCCGATCCACCTACGCAGGCAGGCCAGTATCAGAAAAGGGATTAGTAAAAGGAAACCTGCTATTAACCAGACCCATACATCCTGCCCGAATCCCTGCAGTTCGAGGATCTTTGCATGTGTCGGAAGGGTGTGTGCGGCGCCCAGGTAAAAGTACTGTAATACTCTGCCTGACAGCAGAATGATCACGGCAAACAGGTTGAAACCGGCAAAGTCCGACAGCAGGTGAGATATTTTTGATGACTGATTTTTTCTCATCGATGATCGACGTGGGCTGCCTGCCTGGTCTCAGGGGATTCCGCAATATTTACCCGATCCATTTGGCCGGATAAAGTTATAAATTATACATCTTTCTTTGCAAATATTCAGCCTTTTAATCCGTTCGGAAATTTCGACAGGCTCAGTCGGTTATTCAATCGTGACTTCAAAGATCTCTCCCACGTAGTCGGCTCCCGGGAAAGGAATATTATCCTGCGAATAGGCGGAACCGATCCACCATTTCGTATTATGGAATTCCTGTGTGATGATCAGCAACATCTGGTTATTCGGGATGGAAGTAATCGATTCATCCATGTACCCTACCACACGCATTCTCCCCTTTTCCGGTCCGATACGCCAGATGATCTTGTCGGGTTGCCAGTCGATCTGGAAATAATAGTACGGCGCAGCAAAGAGTTCATCGTCGGGTTCCGGGGTTTTCTGGGTCAGTGCGCGGTAATTTTTATCCCAGCGGTGTGCCCAATAGGTCGTGCTATTGTGATGAACAGGGTAACATCCTTCGCTGAAGTGGGCGGGTTGCCAGCAAGCCATATCCCAGTTGGTACACGAAACGATGATCTTGTCGTCGTCGGCCATCACCTCCTCAGGGAAGGGGACATTCCAGTTCAGAACGTTCTTCTGATCATCAATTCCATGGTTATAAACCGGTGGAAGCACCCAGGAGGGGCAGTATGGAACGGTTTTCAGGATCTCAAAATCGATCTCCGAATATCCCACCGTGGGAACCCGCTGATCCTGTTGGCCTCCGTAATAATTGGCCATATAGCCGCCATTGGTACAGGTACGCCGCAAGTTCCAGTCGGCCTGCGATTGTGTAATCATCCAGATGGCGTTGGTCAGCCCGTTCCACATGTTATGTTTATTCAACAACTCGGTAAGCTTGCATTTCACGGTATATTTGCCGAAGGTCATTCCGTGACGGGTGATCACCCCGACATTTTGCTTTTGCCACTTCCCGAATTCGGATTTCGGATTCCGGATGATGATCTTATGGTTCACGGGATCAGAAACAACCGTCTGACAAGGTATTTCAGCAACCAGCGCCGTGGTGGCAATGAGCTCTTCCTTTCGGTAAAACCTGCGGTTCCAGTTATAATCCATCCGTGTGTAAGGATCATTCATGATATCGGTAATGACCGGAATATTATTGAGTTTGGTCGACGGATCCACATAATGAACAAATTGTTCGAAGGCTGCATTGCGGTACCAGGATGAATCCTGGCCGCAACATGGGGTTTTCCCCTTTTCGGCCTCCTCTTTTGAATAGGCTGATGGATTGACAAAGATCCCGGCTCCGGGGTCGGGATTTGCCACAACTTTCAATGTCTGTGGAAACTTCTGGATAATGGTGTTTGGCAGGGAGGCTCCCGGTCCGTAAAGAAAATAAAAATAAGGATTGACGAAGCCCTCGGGCGAAGACGTACCGATCTGCTGAACATTTATCGGGATGACCTTATTTTGCACATTTTCGGGGATGGTAACCACCAGCATAAAGCTGTACGCTCCCACCCTCAGGTTCCGTTTAAACCGGTCGTTGTGGCCATCGGCAAAGTAACGCGGCTCATTCCGGGGGTTGCCGACGATCCTGAATTTTGAGGTCACCTGGTGAAAATCACCGTCGGCCGGGATCATCTCTGTTTCAGCAAAGGCCGCGTCCTGTTCTTCCCAGCTCCCGTAAAAGTTTTCCCAGGCCTGGGGATGCTGGCGCAGGCTGTCGGCCGGATCGCGCTCGGGGAATTTATACGATTCGTTCTGGTAGAATATTTTGTACATGAATTTCCGCGGTGCGGTCCCGGTATTCCTGATGCTGAATTCCAGCCTGAAATATCCCTCTTCTGTCTGATTCGGCGAAGGAACCACGAATCCGCCGGAGATGGCCCCGGAATAGTCGAGCGACAGGGTTGTGCCGGATTTCCAGTTGGCAATGGGATTGAAATTTTTCACGACGAACTGTTCGCTTGCAACCTCCGGTGACTTTGTACCCTGACCACAGGATAACAGGAACCATGGGAAAAACAGGAAGGCCAGGAGAACGATTAAACCGTAATTTTTTATTGATCTGTTTGTTTTTTCAGGCATTGTGGTCAGGGATTATCAAAGTCTCAAAAACGCTTCTGCTCATCGTTTTTCATCCGGTTCTAACGAATACCAATGGATGAAATCGGGCAGTATGGATTCATAATGCCGTTCCCGGGCCACCGATCCGTTTACCAGGAATGCCGGATGGCCGGGATTGCCCGAATTCAGTGGGATCAAGTTTAGTTTCTCATAGAATTTCGGATTCATCCCTTTTTCGTATCCCCTGAAATCGAGCGATGAGATGATGGTAAAAGCGGTGTCGGAAAAACGGATCTCCTTCAGATCAAACCGCCAGTCGCGGTTATACCGTAACACCCTGTATCCGGATCCGGATTTCAGAACGAAAAACCGGTCGTCGGGTTTCAGGGTATCGAGACCTATTGTTAATCCGAGGTGCTGATGTTTCCGGGGACTTATCGGGGTCCATCTTTGATTTAGGTGATCGAAATTAAGGATCGAATAAACGGGAACAGAACCATTCAGGGAGCGGGAAACAGTAAGAACGACATCATGACCGATCCTTGGTAAAAACCTACCGCCGGTCAGGGTGGCGCGGGCTTCAGCAGGATCCCAGAGTTTGACCGGATTCTGTTGGGATTTGTTAACCGGTTTCCAGCTCATCACATTACCGGGACCTGTTACAGCCGATAATAGCTGCCACTCCCCTCCGGCCGAAATAGTCAGGATCTCCGGGTTATCACTACCTGTAAAGTTGCCACATACCAGCGCGCTGACAGCCTTATCCGATTTTGAGAGAATCACCAGGCTGGTTTGCAAGGTTGTGTTTTGCTGGCAGGGTTGCCTGACCTGTTTCAGTTCACCCAGCAGCCATCCTTTCTCCGATTCAAAAACGATCCGGTCAGGCTGATTGTGTGCTGACTTCAGAATATGCAGTTTTTTGACCCTGCCGCAGGATGTGGTTGCCGTCGGGTTGGAAACCGGTACCTTGTTAAACGTCCGGGAATCGCGGCAATAGATAAAAGCAACGACCTTACCGGCTGAACTGATGGAAAAAAGTCCGTCGTCACCGGTATTAAAGAGATTGCCTGCAACCGTCAGGTCAGCAGGGTTCAGATCGGCAGGGTTCAGTTTTATTTCCGGTTCTTCCTTTTTGAGGAAGGTCACGGGGAAGGGCGGGTGGTTGAATTGCGGTGTGAACCTTCCCCGGGTCAGATCCACGCGGGCAGAATCGCCTCTGCGTTCCGGGGTGCCTCCGAAGACGACATAATAATCATCAACCAGAATGTCGGTACTGCTCGTATTCCAGAAATAGATCTGAACCTTGTAGCCCGGCTTAAAGGTGATCGATGTGAGATCGAATTGTCCCGAAACCTTGAACCATGTTCCTTTTGGTACCTCGGGTTCACGGATCCCGATGCCCTGCCAGCAAACGTTGACGCCCAGTTCGTTCGACGCAGTAAAAACCAGGCTTCCTTTAACCTCCTTCCGGGTCGGAAAAACGTATATCCATGCGCTTATGGCGACACTTTTCAGGTTTTCAATGCCGATTTCTTCCGCAGTTCGCTCCATTGCATTACTGAAGCTATTCTGTCCGAATGCCTTCACCGAATATTGACCCGAATGGGCCAGTCCCTTGTAAAAGCCACCCGGCACGGATTTCCCGGGAGCTACCTCAAAATCGTAACTGTAAGCATTTGGGGGAAGGGCGTGTACTTTACCCGGGGCGGAATATTCCTGTTCCGGGGCAGAAGGCATTCTGACCACCTTTGTAAAGGGAAAAAACTTCAGCCCGACGGGCACCGCAACAGCTGTTAAGACCAGCAATACGACAATGAGGGTGATCCTTCTGTTTTTCTTAGTCATTAATCAGATATTAACGGATCACAACCATCTTGATTGCTTCCTGCCGGTCGGCGGTTTTCATCAGACAAATATAAATGCCGGGCAAAACCCTGTTACCTGCATCATTATTCCCATCCCAGACCAGGTAATTCTCACCGGTGGGGCTGTTTTGCACCGACCAGGAACGAAGGAGTGTTCCTTCCATCGACCGGATCTCAAAAAGGATCTCCTGCGGCTTGTCCGAAAGGTATCTGATCCGGGTTTCTCCTGAAAAGGGATTGGGTTGATTGCCGAGGAGCCTGGTATTCGCAGTCAGATCTTTACCATCGACGGATACCGGGAAGGTAACATGCATCGTGACAGGCACCGTCACGCTGTTGTTGTATAAGTCGCGGGCAACGATCAGGCAGTTGTATGAATGGTTTGGCGCCATTCCGGCCGCATTCAGGGTCACCTCCACTTCATCGGTTTCGCCGTGCAGCACGCTTCCTGCCACAGGATTGAGCGTAAGCCAGTTGTTTCCCAATCCCAGGTTTTCCACTTTAAAATGGCCCGTTGCCGTGTGGGGTGACCCGCCCATGCTGTCGCCCTGCAACTGGTACACAATAAATGCATCATTTTGGAATGAGGGACCGATGACACCCGTCACGGTGGCGTAAGCTGTCTCACCGGGCTTCAGAACACCTCTCCCTGCTGTGGTTTCCCCGTGCCAGGCCAGGGAGGTTCCGTTCCCGATGATCCCCTGAAAGGTCAGCTCACCCAGCGAACCACCGGAAAAGTTGGTGGCGCCTGTGACCTCGATCCCGGGTGGAAAATCAAATCTGACATGGTTGATATACTCGTTATCAGCGCTCAGATTCCTGACCGAGCAAATCCAGTTGAACGTCTGGCCGGGTGTGAAGTCCGGGTGGTCGCACCCTGCCCATGAGCCGGTAAGGTTGTCGGGAAGCATATTTTTCTTTACCGTACCCGTATCAATCACGATCACCGAATAATGGATGATCCCGCCACCTGCGTTCGAAACGGAGAGGGTATCGGAAATGCTTTGGCCTGTGGCAACTGACTTTTCGAGGAAGGCAGGTTGAACCGTAATTTGCGGGATCAGTCCTTCGATGACGGGAAGCTTTATAAAATCGAGCAGTGCACAGTCCCATCCCGCGGTTTGTGAATAATCTTTGTGATAGGTCCACGAAAAAGTATGTAATCCCGGTGAAACAGGATAGCTTTCGAGGGTCCAGGGTTCGATCCCGTCCCACCTTCCCAGCTCATAACCATCGATGGTGAAGGTAAGGTAATCGTAATTCTTGTTCCCGCTGGGATCCTGTTCGCAGGAGATATAGCGGTAAAAACTGATGGTTCCGGGAGCCAGAACCCGGGCGGTAAGGTTCAGGATACTTTCAGCATTATCGGTGATGTATCCCGACCGTATACTGTACCATCCCTCATATTTCACAGTGGGTTCCATGTACCAGGGCCATTGGCCGGTGCCAAACCAGGGAAACTTCAGAAGATCCCCGGTTTCAAAATCCTCTACGATCGTTCCCGAGAAGAGATAGAGGGTGTCGTCAACACTAAAATTGTTGTTGGCTGTGAGGTGTGCGGCGATCGGGTAAAGATGTTCAAAAGAAGCCGTTGGTCCTGCTTTGAGGTGAAAGGTCAGTGTTCGGGAGGAATCGGGCTGAAGCAGGTCGATGGATCCCGTATTTATGGTCAGATTAAGGACGGTATCGACGGAGTTCAGGGTAACCGCGACATCTGAAACTTTGGCGCTCCCCGCATTTTTGTAGGTTACCAGAAGGTCGGCGCTTTCGCCCGGATCGGGCATGCCGTTATCTCCATCCCTCAATTCGGTTGATGTGACCTGGAACACCGGGGCATGGGCTTTCATCGGAAGCGGACGTTGAAAGGTCTGTTCCAACGACTGCATCTTCATCAGGATGCTGAATTCATGGTTATCGGGTATATCAGGGGCGACGGTAAAAGTGAAAGCATTGTTCAGCGTGATATTCTGTCCGCCGTTGATCTGCGGAACGGTCGCTGAACTGTCGGTGATGGTAATATAGGGATCGTTTTCACGGATGGTGAAGATGAGGTTGTTCATGGTGACGGTGCCGATATTGTTCACGGTCAACGACATCTTCGCGGTCTCTCCGAATTCAATCAGACTGTCGCCTCCGGAGGTAACCGATTGGGAGACCAGTAAACCGAAAGAGCTAAATATCATGGTTTTGGTTGAAGTGATATTGTTGTTATCCGTGACTATGAATTTGATGGGTAGGTTTTGATACGAATGGATGGGGGTTCCTGAGAAATGCCCGTCCTCTGAGATCGTCATTTCGGGCGGATAGCTGCAACTTGCAAATTTGTCGAGGGTGTTGGCCGTGACCGTCGAGGCCCCGTTGAGTGAAGAGAACTGGTAATTTTTATTATCACCCGACGACAAACCCCCGGTCCAGGTAGTACCACCAGGGAAGTTCATGGTGCCGTAATAATACTCGATAACCCCGTTCGGATAAAGTTTAACTGCAAAGTTCAGTTCGGTGCTTCCCGGCATGTTATTGATGGAGGCTTTCCAACGAACGATGGCATAATTGGCATTGCCTTCGTACCAAACCCCCTGACTGCTTGAGGGGTAAATGGCCAGATCGGCCATAAAAGGGGCGAGGATCGGGGTTTGCCTGAAGAGCAGCATCCTGTCGATCAGATAAGGATAGGTGTAGGGTTGGTCATCGAAGACGATATAGCCATCGGCATATATATACAGTTTTTGGACTGTTTTTTTGTAAAAGGGAAATGAAAAATCGAGGGCCTTGATGGCGTAACCCGTGTTGTTGTTGGTGAGCGTAAGTTGTTGTGCGGTGGCAATGGGGAGTGTGGCTCCCTGGGTCGATTCGGGATAATCAAGCTTCGCATCCCATTTATAGGGAGGGGTGCCGTTGGCAGCCTGCAATGTAACGCTGTAAGGCTGGTAAAGTTGTGCTGCAGGAAGTGATCCCGTGGTGATCACCGGCTTATTGATCACCAGGTTATAATTCAGGGCCAGGCGGGTAGTAGTATTGTTCTGGATCGCAACATTGTTAGTGGGGTAGTTGGCGATCACGGGAGTACCTCCGGTATAGTCGATCACCGACCAGTTGACAATCTCTCCGGAAGCCACTCCCGAAGGATCTTTTTCCTGGACCTGAAGAAAGTAGCGGACGGGGACGGAACTGGTCACATATTGCAGCAATGGAGCCAAATCAAACCCGAATTCAATGGTTTTATCGGCCTCTGTAGTTCCCCCCTGCATATACAGATCGCCTCCCTGGAAGGCGAATATCGGAAATTCCAGAACGTATGCAGGCTGGGTTGCCGAAAGATCTAAGCTGATCCCGGCCGTCACCTTCAGTTTGTTCCGCGAGGTATGTTTGAGGGTGACCTTCATGGTCAGTTGCGGATCGCAGGTGTATTTCACATCGAGAACATATACCGAATGATTCCATATTCCTCCATAGCCGATATTGTCGGCGAGGTTTTTGTACATGGTATAGCAGAAACCCGAATTGCTCCAACCGGTTCCGGAATAGCCATTGGCAAACTTCAGTCCCCCTTTTTCCCAGTCCTTCATGTTGACCACCCCGTCGTTGTTGATGTCGATGTTGTTGGTATACTGACCGTCGCCGTTGAAATCGTACCGTATCGAATCGTTGTACCCGCAAATGGTCCAGGCATGCGAAGGGCTTCCGCCCCAGTTGGTCTGAACGTACTTACCGGCCTCCGGCGTCCCTGCCGGCAATGTGGTCGATGGCGTGCCGAAGAACTGACCGTAAAAATTGGCCACACCGCCCACCGAAGCGCCTTCGAGGTGTTCGACCAGCCAGTATTTCAGAGTCTGCAACCCTTCGGGCGAATCGACCCGGATCGATTTCACCGAATTCAGACGATTGGCCATTCCGTTGTGATACTTGTCATATCCTGAAATCCAGCGGGTATAGCCCCCGGTGTTCAGTCCGCCGCCATAATCCGTAACATTCATATTCCCGCACCTTCTGACGATTTCCCAGGAGTCGAAAAAGCTGGCCCCCTGGTAGTTGTTGGCATTGTTCAGAAAATTCCAGGTAAAATGTGAAGGATACTGGTTGGCGCCGACGTTTGCCGGAATTCCACGCAGGCGGTCGATTTCATAGGTGAAGTTAAAACAGATCCCGGCCGATTGCCCGCATTCGTAACCCGATTGTTGCGTGATCGGCCTGAAGTAGGGTTGAGTCGAATTATCGACACTCACCGGCAACAGGGGGGCATCGGCGCCAAGGTATAATGCAGGAACCTCGAGTGGCGGCACATTTGAGAGTACGAACAGCTCATCGGGCGTGAGTGAGGCGGGCTCAAGCCCTTTCTGATACGGCAGATCCTGTGCATACAGGAATGCCGGTAGCAGTATAGAGACCAACAGTACGAAAAATCTGTTCATGAACGCATTTTATTAAGAACAAACGAAGCAATGACTCTGAATCCCATACCTGCACTGCATTTTAATGAACATGCAAAGCATTTTCCCTTTATCCACCGGGAAGAACAGAGTTTATTGAATTTCAAACCTGTTCCGATTCGGTATAACAAAAGTAATAAAATTCACGGTTGCTTCAGGGCTTCTGCCTGATTGGGGATGATGTTTTTTAAAATTCCGGTGTACACCGATCGTTGTGGATCCAATCATCACCGCCGGGTAGGCCCTATTTATATTGAGTTCTGATGATTTTACTTTCGCAAAACCGGTTTGATCCGGTTATGCTGACCGATAACGCTATCTGTTTTTCTTCCAGGTATCATGGGTGTACCGGGCGTCGATCATCACCATAGAATCGACCGGGATATTACGCTCCACGGCCTTTTTCTTTACCGATTCATACCAGTCGGCGCTGTTGGTGATCAATCCGGCAATCTGGTAGATGGAATCCTGGCAGCACCTTGGCGGAAATTTCGCGGGATCGCTGTTCACCACGTACCGGGCATCGCCATGGATCATCTCTTCGAGCGTTCGTTTTTCCAGGCGCGCCTTGTTGACCATAAACCGGAACCATTCGCGTTCGTTGCGGATCATGTTTTCGGTCTGATAAACCCAGGAATCCTTAACCTCCGGGTGAAAGGCAAGGTACGCTTCGTCGGCGAAATTCCAGAAACCGCAGTGCAGGTTGATCTCCGAAACCATCAGCAGGATGACCTGATAACCGAGGAGTTTGTTGCGAAGGTCCGATTTATCGACATAAACCGGTGGATCGTTGTTCTGGTAGGGGTATAGTTTATTGTTGTAGTACCAGTAATCCTGTTTCCTGAAGATCTTACTCCCGAATGTATCGACAATGTTGACATAATAACTGTCGGCAATGACCAGGGCATCCAACGACCTCCCGGCGGTGGTGTCGAATCGGATCACCGGGTAGACCTCACCGCTCCTTTTCGGCTGACATACCAGGTTGAGCAGTTCGCCGATGTCGTTATCGGTACCAAGTGGCGTCGAAAGGGTTGAAGGATGGAAGGATGGTAAGGCCGAAGGGAGATGGGACGTAAATCGGGGCAGGGTTTTGGAGGTGGTATTTTCGATGGTTTTCAGGAGGGTATCCACGGCAATCGGGACAGCGTACAGGCTCCAGTGCATGCCATATTTCGGAAAGAGCGGATAACGCGAGGTATCCTTCATCATCCTAAAATAGCGGTTCAGGTCGATAAAGGGCAAGCCCAGCGCGACTGACTTCCTGATGTAATAGTCGTAGTTGTTCTCCGACCGATTTCCGGGATGAAATCTCCTCGAAATGTACTCCGGGTAAAAGCTGGCCTTTCCGGGTTCATAGACCAGGATCAGCGGAATGTTGTACGATCTCAGCGAATCCATCACATTTTTCAGACGGGCCAGTTTTTTGTCGATCGTTTGGTGGCCGATAAAGAAATCGCCGGTATATTCATGAATGTAGTCTTCCTCGTACAGCATTCCTTTTCTACCGCTTACGAATCCCTGCGCGTGGATCAGCGAGAACAGTGAGTAATCGTACTGGTTGTTGATCCTGATAAGCGAAGCCCTCATACCAGTATGTTCATTGATCCGGTTGGCCAGGGTATCCTGGAACGTTCCGTTGAACCAACCTTTCGGGGTAAAACTGCTCAGGGCAGGTTTTTCCGACTTTGAATAGAATCCTTTCAGCGGTTTCTCATCAAAGAGGTCGAAATGGCGTTGCAAGGCAGGAAGCGCCAACAGGAGGAGGACAAGGATGAAAAATATGATTTTGGCAGTACGCATGAAAAAAACTCAGATGTTCTCGTTCTTTTGCCTTTCCGGAATTTCTCCCGGTGCAACGTTTATCTGCTCCGAAATCAGATATAAAGGCCGGTTGCGTGATTCTTCGACACCCCTCCAGATATATTCGCCAATTACACCGAGTGTTATGAGTTGAATCCCTCCTAAAAACAAGACCACAACCATAATGGAGGTCCACCCGGTTGGCCCGATTCCGTTAAATATTTTATTCCAGATAAGAACGATTGAATAAAGAAATCCAACCAGACTGATGATGATACCCAAATAAGAGATGAACCGGATGGGTGCAAAGGAAAAGGAGACAAATGAATCGATCGCAAGCTTGATCAGCTTCATAAAGGTAAAGGACGACTTGCCCGAATGCCGTTCGTTCTGTTCATAACGGATAAAAGTCTGACGAAATCCCATCCATGCTGCCATCCCGATAATCATGCGGTTGGTCTCTTTAAACCGGCTCCACTGGTTACATATTTTTTTATCAAAAAGGAAAAATGCAGAGGGCCCTTCTTTTGGATAATTTTTTAATCCGGAAGCTTTGATAAATAACTTGTAAAATGATTTGGAGAGGAATTTTCCGATGGCCGATTGTGCTCTTTTTTCCCGGATGGTCCAAACCACTTCATATCCTTCTTTCCATTTTTTTATCAGTTCACCGATTAATTCAGGAGGCTCCTGTAAATCGGCGCTTATCACGATGGCGGCATCGGAATCGGCAACATGTTCGATTCCGGCAGAGATTGCTATATGGCTCCCGAAATTTCTTGAAAGTTGCAGCGCCCTGATTTTCGAGTTGGTCTTTGAAAGTGATCGAATGGTTTCAAAGGTGGCATCTGCGCTCCCGTCGTCAACAAGCAGGTATCTGAACGTAATACCGGGTATTGATCCGGTTGCCTGATCGAGCTTAATAATCAGTTGTTCCAGGTTTTTTTCCTCATTGAAACAAGGAACTACAATGGTAATATTATTTCCAGCCATATCTTCTATTTTCTCATCTTTAACAACCTGGCAGGCACTCCCGCGTAAACGGCAAAAGGGGGTACATCCCGGTTCACAACCGATCCGGCCCCGATGATACTGTTCCGGCCGATGGTAACACCGGGAAGAATTACCGATCCGGTTCCGATATCGGCTCCATCCTCGATTATAACAGGTTTAAATGCAAGGGGAAGTTCGAGAACCGGCACATCGGGATTTATATCATCGTGGTGCGACGTCAGGATTTTTACCATAGGCCCGATCCCGACAGCCTTCCCGATCTTCAATCCTCCCGCGCTGTGAAAAAAACAACCCTGGCCGATCCAGGTATCCGTTTCAATTTCCATCATGGAGTTATAATAGCCTTTTAAAATAGCATGATGGCCAATATAAATATTAGAACCCAATACAATATTTTCGGGATGAAAAACCAAAACTCCGGGTTCGAATATCACATTTTCACCAATCGATTTAAAATCACCTTCCCGGAATTGTCCGTCACCATGTGATTTATATTGCTTTATCGGACTCATGTTACGCTGTCATTAATTTAACCTGTTCACAAATATATTGTATCTCTTCATGACCGATGTATAAACTTACCGGCAATGCAAGACCTTGTCTGAATGAACGTAATGCATTGGGGAAATCGTCTTGCTTGAAACTATATTTTTCCCTGTAAAATTTCAAAACATGCAATGCGTTTGCCCCATAGTTCGTCTCTATCCCTTTTTCAAATAATCTCTTTTTCAAAATATCGCAGTTAAACCTTTCATCGACCAAAACGTGATAGGTTTGATAAACATTCGTTCTGCCAGGCAAAACGGCAGGGGTTTTGACAGCGGAACAACCTGATAAGCCGGCGGAGTATTGATCGGCAATTTCAATTCTTTTCCGGATAAGATGATCGATCTCAAACATCTGATAATATCCCAGCGCCGCCTGGAAATCGGTCATCCGGTAATTTAACCCTGCAAGGGTAAAATCATTGAAACCATCGATCTGCTCAATGCCGTGATTCCTTAAAATCCTGAGCTTTGATGCCAGATCATCATCATTGGTTACGATGGCTCCGCCTTCGCCCGTGGTAATGGCTTTACGGGGATGAAAGCTGAAACAGCCCAGAATTCCAAATGTTCCTGACTTTCTGTCCCTAAATTCCGTGCCTAAAGCGCACGCGGCATCCTCCACGACAGTCAGTCCATGGCTCCGGGCAATTTGCATGATTTCATCCATTTCGGCTGACTGTCCGAATTCATGAACCGGCATAATAACCCTGGTGTTGGGTGTAATGGCCATTTCAATTTTTTCCGGATCCATACAAAAATCATCGAGGCCGATATCGACGAAAACGGGTTTGGCCCCACAGCGTTCGACAACGTTGGCTGTAGCGGGAAAAGTAAATGCCGGTACAATTACTTCGTCACCGGGTCCGATACCCAGGCTCAACAGGGACAGGTGAAGCGCCGCGGTCCCGTTTGAAACAACAACAGCATGTTTTACATTCAGAAAAGCAGAAAGCTCCGTTTCAAACTTTAAAACATATTCACCCTGAACCAGGTTTCCTGATTTCAGAACGGCGGTTGCGGCTTCAACAGCTTCGGGAGGGAAATAGGGTTTCGACAGCCTGATCATGACTTATAATAAGTTTTTTTCAATCCATACGGCAGTTTTCCGGATACCCTCATCCAGGTCGACTTTTGCACTGAAATCAAGCATCGTTTTCATCTTCTCCACCGAAGGGATTCTTAATTCGATATCAGCCGACAAGGCAGGTTTAAAGAGGATTTTAGAATGGGAATTCAATACCCTGCAAACTGTCTGAGCCAATCCATAGGTGGTAACGACAGCCCTGGAGTTTCCGATATTAAAGGATTGTCCGATTGCAACCGGATTTTCAATGCACCGCATCAGTCCGTCAACAAAGTCTGTCACATAGCACCAGGCCCTGATTTGATTCCCGTCACCATATATGTGAATATCATTATTTCGCAAAGCTTTTTTTATAAAAATCTGCAACGCCCCCTCCCCTGTCTGCCCGGGGCCATATACATTAAACGGGCGAACAGATACGGTAGGTAAACCAAATTCCTTGAAATAGGCCATATTCAGGTGCTCTCCCGCGAGTTTGCTTACAGCATAAGTCCATCGGGCCTCGCCGGCGCTTCCCGATACCGTTTCCATTCCCTCGGTAACTTTGAAAGCCATACTGCCAAAGACTTCCGACGTGGAAAAGTCAACAAACCGGTCATTTACCTTGTTTATTCTTGCTGCTTCTAAAACATTTGCAGTTCCGATCATGTTGACCCTCATCGTATGCGTCGGTTTTTTGATAACCGTATCAATACCCGCAATTGCCGCGGCATGGATGACAATATCCGATCCGGCCATGCTTGAAGTCACAAGATCTGCATCGAGCACATCACCCCTGATGATTTTTAAATTCCTGTGACCGGCAAACGGACTGTTGGTTAAAGTATCCCGATGAAAATTATCAAAAGCGGTGACTTTATTATGGTCGATGAGTTTTCCGATAAGGGCATTCGCAATAAATCCCGCTCCTCCGGTTATAAAGATGTTTTTGCTCTGAATCATTTGAGTCGATAATTGGGTAGGCTATAAATAAAAAACTTTACTTTCTGGGTTTATTAAATTGGAAACTCTGATACTTCTGATATCTATGGATGAGGTTTCAATGGTAAAAATAGTTATTGGATCATTAAATCTCGTGTTATATACTGTGAATTCAACATTTTTTCCCGGATTTATTTCCTCATTTATATGGTTGACTTTAATTTTCGTTGTTTCTTGTGATACAGGATCGAAACGTTTAAATGATAAGGAGAATTGTTTGTATTTCGAATAAAAAACCACCATTACTTTGTTCGAAGCCACAGAAATCAATGAATCGTTTTGCGAGGGAGGGGGTAGTTGGGCGAGTATAAGAAGTGCATCGTCAGATTTATATGCCTGGAAATATTCAATCCGGTAACATGGATCCTGTTTGTTCCTGGTCAAATCGAGAAAAGCTTTTTGATCACGGATCATATTCTGAAGAATCCCTGATTTGGCCATTATGTAGTAGGTCCATAAAAAACCCTGCTCGGTAACGCCACTTGCCATATAAAACGGGTGTTCCCACAGTTGCGCGGCATAAATATTTGAGGATTGGGGGATAGATTTGAATGGTTCTGTTTTGATCATTTCATCCACGACCCTCATTCTGATATTTGCCTGATGAATGTCCTGGGTAACATAATAATTTGAAAAGTCGGTCAGGAAGCTGCAAAGTACCAATGCACAGGAGATAGCAACGGTTAACAGATACCTTGGGATGGTGTAGCATTTTGTGAAATTCAATATAAAGGAACATAAAATCGCCAGGAACAACACGACGCCAAACAGGGAAAAGAAGGTGGTTAAATATCCCTGCATTTCCTTCGTGGTAACATAGTAGGTATATTTTACGGTCAATGCCAGCGGGATATGCGGGAAAAAGGTAAACATCACCGAGAAGGCAAATCCGATTATTAACAACGAATATTTCACCTTAGGAATTCTTGCCAAAAGGAATATACTTAAACAAAAAACCAGAATAGATTTGATTAACCATTCAATATGAGTATGCGCGAACAAATAGGGAACAATATCACGATAACCATCAACCAATTCTGATTTATATCCAAAAAATTCCCGCAATGAATCATAAACTGTCAGTGGAAATGCAGTATATGAAAGCTTCCATAGAACCTGGAAAAAAGTGGCAACGGTAACATTCCCACCTCCCATCGTTGTCCCCGCATATTCTGATGGATGAAAATGGCTGTATAAAACATAGGCTAATCCATAGCATATGATCATAAAAACATAAGGGAATAACTGTAACGATGTCTTCCTGATAAAAATAAATCCCCGGTTACCTTCACGAAAATTATGATATAATAATGAAAGAGCTGCAAAACCAAAAAAAAGAATAAATACTTCGTAAAACAGAAGTCCCACACCGAAAAGGAGGGCAGAAAAGATCAGATATCGTTTTTTCTTTGTTTTTTGAAACCGGAACAGGAGCAGATATGCTGTAAGTATCAGGGCAAATGCAAAGGTGAAGTAAAAAGGATAGGTGACAAACAGGCTGGTGTGTCGCGATACCTGGGCAATTACGAAAAACAACAAAACAAATAAACTCGCTATCTCCTTCGATTGAGTCAGGATAAGGACAATTCTGTAAAAAAGATAAATGCACAGACAGATCGGAAGAATATGAAACATTTTAATTACAAACATATTATCAACCTCGAAAGGCAAATTGTGAAATAACCCAACAACTAAATAATAAAACCTGCCCGACATCTCAGCAAGAAACCGTGCACTGATAAATTCCTTGCCAAATCGGGTATTCAGGTAATTTGCCATATCATCGGCCGACCCGATCCCTGTTCCGAATAAAGGATAGAAAGTGATTATGGCAATGATCAGGATGGTCAGATAATAAAAGGATTCTTTATTAATCAGATATTTATTTCTCAGCAGAAGATCGACAATTTTTATTCTTTTCATCGGAATTTTAATTTTTATTACTCATCTAAAACCTGAAATATATGAATGGGTTAAAGCCGGTCGCTGTGATGGAAGCAACACACAATATGCACAAAACGATTGCTATTACCGAAAAGAGAAGGATCATTTTATCGCCGGGGTAGTCATATAGACGATCCACCCACTGTTCGATGCGTTTGAATCCGCCCCAAAAGGAGAAGAATCCGGCTAAACCCAGAATAGTCCAGAATTTCGGGTTGAGCCAGACCAGATTGTCAGCCGGGTGAAAGGAGATCAGTTTTTTTGCCAGAAACCAGAATTCGGCCGTCGATTGCGAACGGAAAAGCATCCAGCCGACCATGATCACCAGAAAGGTGAGGACTACCGATGGGATGCGTCCAAGCCTCTTCAGCCATTTTAACAGGAACAGCCGGTCGAGGATCAGAAATACTCCCATGTAAACGCCCCACAGGACGAAGGTCCAGGCAGCGCCGTGCCAGAATCCGCAAAGCAGGAAGGTTACGGAGGTTGCAATAAGGTAAATGACCTTGTCGGCCCTCAGTCCCAAATAACGCTCTTTCGGCATCCGGCGCGAAGTGGCGTATGCCAGGGGAAGAAAAATGTAATCGCGAAACCAGAACGACAGGGTTATGTGCCACCGGCGCCAGAACTCGGTAATACTGCGCGATACATACGGACTGTTGAAGTTCTCCGGTAGCCTGAAACCCAGCATGCGGGCCAGACCGATGGCCATGTCGGAATATCCTGAAAAATCGAAATAGATCTGGAATGTATAAGCAATGGCTCCAATCCATACCAACCCACTTGACATCTCTTCGTGGGTCAACGCGAAGATCTCATTCACGGTGACGCCCAGCACATCGGCAATTAAAACTTTCTTAGCCAACCCGATGATGAAGCGGTAAAAACCCGTGAGTTTGTAATCGATGTTGTCATGGTCGACCCGGTTGACAATCTGTGAAGCAATTTGACCAGGTCGAACAATTGGGCCTGACAGCAACTGTGGAAACATGAAAATATAGAGCGCATAATCCTGCAATTTGGTGAAAGCCGGTTGCTGGCGTTTGTAAACGTCAAGCGTACAAGCAAGTTTCTGAAAGGTGATAAATGAAATCCCCACAGGAAGCGCAATTTTGGTCCATTCACCGGGTTTGGAGCCGAACCATGACAGCATGACATCAAACTGATCGACAAAAAAGTTCATATACTTGAACCAGAGTAACAGTCCCAGGTTTAGCAAAACCGAAATCCACATCAACAACTTGCGTTGGTGTGAATCGCTCCGGCTCATTACACGGATCAGAAAAAAATCGATCAGTATCGATCCGGCAACATAAAAGACAAACTTTGGGGCGCCCCAGGCATAAAAGAAGACACTGGCCAGGAGAAGGAGCCAGTTTTTAAACTTCCGGTCACTCAGGAAATAAAGGATCAGGAATATCGGGAGAAAATAGAGCAGGAACAAATGACTATTAAAAACCATCGGTTGACCTATTTTTTATTATTGATCTCATTGAAGGATAAACCGATTGCATCATCGCGCATGACCTCCTCAGGTGTCATATTTTTTTCCTGGGCCTTTTCCCTGAGCGATTCTAACCTGTTTTGAGTGTTCTTCATGGTTTAAATGATTTCACGCAGTTTATTCGCGTGGGTGGTATCAAATTCAATACAGGCCTGAATCCGACGAAATCATTCAGGTTGTATTCAAACGGAATCTGATGGGGATTATTGAACCAGGTAGAATCGGAGAACTTAGGGAAGCGCGTTGTTTGAAAATATCCATTCAATGGTTTCAGGGAGAAGCGTTTAAATTCTTTCTGAAGCGAAGGAAGACTAATCAGGGGGGCAATCCACAGGAATAATAAAGCTTTCTTAACAAGGGCCATAGCCGGCAAAAATACGAAGTTAATAGATCATTGCAGCGTTTTTCTCAGGCTTTCTGAAATCCTGTTCCGGGAGGTGTCATATGCACTTCGTCGTCATTCACGTCTGGCTTCGGAGCTATAGCCGGTAATTAATTCTCGTCAAACTCAAACACTTTGATCACAATATCGTCAACCAGCACCGGTTGATCGCCATAACATTTGAAATAGGCCTGTACCGGTTCCTCATGATGCGACAGATAGGGTGTCTGGTATTCGACACATACCCTGTTCCAGGTATTGGGCTTTAGGTTCTGTTTGTCGAGCAGTAATGCCCGGAATTTGTAAACCTCGTCATGCTGGATGCAGGTAACAACCAGAGCGCATTTCACCTCCTCCGGAGAACAGGTGAAATAGACTGAACCGCAAGCCTTAATCCAGGCGAAATCTTTTACCGAAAGATCCCGGTAGGGTATGTTAATCCATGGAGATAAAGCATTCTGGGCATTTAGCCGCATCGACCAGGTTCCGGTATTGGCGGTATCACGAACATAGATTTCAGGTTTTGCCGGATCGGGTTGCTCAAAATCGTAAAATGCAAGGGTACGGGTTTTAAAACGGTTGGATTGCGGCATCCAATCCACCTCATCCGGATTCTCTAACGGCTCTAAAAACCGGGTATCTTTTGAAGTAACATGGGTTTTCCCGAAAACGGCCCAGTAGTATCCTTTGGTCATCTGTGACGGACTGATGATATAATGGATATATTGCCAGGTCTGAAAGAGGTTCAGCGCAACCAGGAGCAAAATCAAGGTAAACATGGTGGCCCGCAACCCCCTTCTTGAATTCAGCAACCCCCCGATCATGGCTCCCAGCGGAAAGGCAAGAACCACGTAAGCTTCCATCATCGGGCGCTGACTGAAACTTCCGCCGTACCACCAGGTTGGCCAGCTTGAGACAACGATCAGGTGCATTGCGATAAACAGGAATGCAGCGACAAAGATTTCGCGGTATTTCCTGAACAGCGGGATAAAACCGATAATGGCAAAGATCATGACGGGTGTGTAAAGCAGCCACCCTTTTTTATAGGAAAAGAGCACCAGTCTGATGTACGGCGCGATCCACCGGAGCGATTCCCCCTTTTCATAACTGTAATAGATCCAGCTACCGGCATGGATCTTCCAGTATATCAACTGAAACGAACCGACCAGGATCATGGCCAGTACCAGCGCTAAAACCTGCAGCCCGTGATCGCGGATAAGGATCATTTTTTCATGTAAACTGCGTAAATTCCACACGCCCCAGAACAGCGGGACCAGTACGATGAGCCCGCTTGTAGGCCGCACCAGCATTGCTATTCCAATAAGAAGCCCCAGGAAAATCGCGGTCGACCACTTTTGCCGTTCGTGCCAGCGGATGGTAAGCCACACCGTAAGTGCAAAAAGCATGAACAGGGTATTATGGGGCATAATTCCGTTAAAGGCGGTCAACTCGAGGTAATTGGTTCCCAATACAGTGATAAGCATGACCAGGGTCGTAATGCCGTCGGAAAAGAAGCTCAGCAAAACTTTTCTGAAAAACCAAAGTCCGATCCCCGTGTAAACAAGTGGCCCAAACGCCATACAGACCTGGTAGGGCAGTGAAAAACCGTCGGGTGCGTAACCCAGCAGGTGCGCCGATGCATGGGCAATAAAGAAAAATGGACTGTACAGGATCGCCAGTCCCATCGGGTATTTCATCACATAATCGCCGGCCGGCCCCATATAAGCCTGGTAAAATCCGATGGAGGGTTTGTAGGTGTCGAGTACCTGTTGCAGCCAGGCAAAGTCGTTCAGACCGGTATCGTGATGGATGAAGGTGGCAGGAAGATACAGGTAGTACCCGAAAACATCCCAGCTTATGGGCGCTAACCAGTCGTGATGAAGCCAGATCGGGGTCAACGACCGGGCTGTAACGATCAACAGGTACAACAGTATCAGCGTGACAAAGGAGACGGGATTCAGGAAGCGGGAATAAGACGGAACCTTAATCATCTTACATTTTTTATATGAGTGAATATCAGAGACTAAAATAATTTACGATTGACATGATTTACGATTTACGAATGGCAAAAATACTGATGAATTTTCCCGGGTTTCATGTTCACTCCAATTTACTCGTTCCAGTCGTACCGGAACCGGATAGCCAGGTCATCTGCGTAAATCAGCGCCCGGCGCGGGTTCTCGATGAAGATCCTTATCTGTTGGATGGAATCGTTCAGGTCGGGAACGATAAATGTTGCCGACAGCTGATTCCAGATAAGCGGGCCGGTCAGAACAGAATCGACAGGTACCCGGTCGGAAAATACCATCGTAGTGTCGCGCAGGAACTGATAAGTGAGAAACGCTCCGGTTGGCCGGTTACCGGGTTTCAAAAGCCAGAGAGAACAAATCAGCCTTTTGGGAACGAGTTGTCCCAATAAGCCTGTTGACAAAGAATAGAGGGGAGTCAGGCTGCTGTATTTTTCCGTTGCCACGCTGTACTGCCCCGACCGGGTAAAGACCGGCGAGGGTTTATAGACCGGGCAGAGGGACAGATTTTCGAAATCGTTGATGAATGACCCGGTCGGATGCGACGGTTGGATGATCCCGGCCCTTTCAAGCGATCGTAAATAGTGGTCCCAGTCCCAAGTGGATCCAAAATAACACCGTTCGAACCGGTAGAGTGAAATGATATACCGCAGGTTAAAATAGATCGAAAAAAACAGGAGGAAGAAGAAAAGCGAAACCAGGATGAAGTGTATCATCCCTTTGACCCTTAACGGCTTTCCGTCGAGGCAGGAAACCTTGCCAGTCGGGACGCCGGGATGTTGCTCCCTGACCGGATCGCCGGAGACAGCTTTCGGATTCACTCCGGTTGCGGAACCAGAGGGGAGACCGGTGATCCGGCCAAGCAGGCTGCCAAACGGGATTGCGAGGATTGTCAGGTATTCGATGTAATTCCGCTGTCCGAAACTGCACCCGAAGTACCACATCTTCCAGGTTGCGCTGACCAACGTGACCATGGCGAACAGCACGGCAATCAGCGTTCCGTTCTTTTGTTTTGTCACGATCATGTAAATGATTCCGGCAAGGCAGAAAAGCATGACCGGCGAATTGGTAAAGAGCCCGTTCACCGGCGAAAAGAGAACGGCGCCGATGCGGGGGCGCCGCCAGTTCACGAATCCCTCGCCCTGGTATGAAAAATGAATCCAGCTCCCGGTCAGATAATCCCAATAGATCATCTGCGGTAAAAATACCAGGAACAGAATCCCGGCAAATATCAACAGGTTCAGCGGCCGGAAAAATTCACGAAACCGCCTGATAACCCCCCGGCCATTCGGCGCATCCCAGAAAAACAACAGAGAAACAAGCAGTGCGTTGGTCGGCCGGATCAGGATGATCAGCCCGAGGATCAGGTACAGGAGCACATAACGGGTCCGACCCGGCCTGTCGTTGTACTGCCTGAATTGATCGAGAAAGAGTGCAAAGAGAAAGAAGGAATAGACGTGCGACATCATCCCGTCGAGGATCACGTAATAGAAGAGATGGGTCCCTGCGAAGAGAATTACCATGGTTGCCATGCTGATCCATTCGGAAAAATAACGATCCAGAAACCGTTTGAGGAACCACAGTCCGAGGATGAACCAGATCACACCCGAAAGTTGCAGCATCCGCACAAAGATCATCGAAAAGCCATCCTGATCATCATAACCGGTGGTACGGGAGATCAGCCGGGAAACAAAGAAGGCCGGCGATTGCATCAGAGCCACCCCATAGGTGTACTTGATGTCAATTTTATTTCGGGTGGTGTCGATCGCGAAACCGCCGCCGGTTCTGATGTCGAGATCAGCGGGCATGCTGCGGGCGTCGAAATGATAATAAAAGAGGGCGGGAAGGTAAATATAATAGCCCGCGCGGTCGGACCACACGCCCCGAGGGTCGTCGAACCGGGAAAGATCACGGTTAAAGAACCAGGTCAGCGCGAGGGAGGCGCAAAAAAGGAGGTAAAAAAACCAGGTTATGTTCGTTCTCTTTTCCATACATTTCCCCGATGGGGTCTTGTTACTCATGCTGTTTTTCGAAAAGGGTCACGGCAATGTTGTCGGCCAGCATCCATCCTCCGCCGTAGTACCAGAAATAGACCTGGACGACATCCCGCGGAGCTGCAGGATCGGGGATGCGGTAGTCGAGCGACACTGCATTCCACCGGTCCGGCGTCAACGGTTCCCGGTCGAGCGCAACCGACTGGTATTTGTAATTGATCCCGTCGCGGTTGCAGGTTGTCACCAGGTTGCACTTCAAACCGGCGTGGCTCCCGCTGTACCAAACCATTGCCCTTACCCGCAGCCACGAGCCGGGGGCCGGTTTCAGATCGGAGAAGCGGATCCACAGACCCGGTGAGAAATTCACGAAGGAGTTCATACGGAGCGATTTCCCGCTGTTGTAACCGGTAGCTACAATATGGGTGGAGGTATCGGCGGCATTTCCCGCCTCAAAATCGTGAAATGCCAGTCGTTTCGCGACAAAGCCGGTAGTGTCGCCCAGCCGCTCACTCACAGGTATGTTCCCGGCTTCCCTCTTTTTCCGAAGATCGTTCCAACCGGCATACTCGTTAAAAGCAATAAACAAACCAAGGAGCAAAAGTCCGGTAAGCAGGGCGATGATGTTGTTGCGATGCAAAGGATGGGGACTCAAGAACAAATCCGGTCTTAAAAAATCAAAGATAGAAAATATTTAGTTCAATGGCTAAGCGCGGTGCCGGTTTTCAGGCATGGCGCTTAGCTTAACGTAGGCGCCGGGTGGCTCTCAAACAATCAGGGCTTTATTCATCATCCCGTTTAAACCCGATCAGTTTGCGTTTGGATTGGGTTTCTGACTGTTGTTTAATCTGCTCAAGCTGCTTGAGGTATTCGAAGATCAGCAGGATCTTATCGTCATGATCGGCCAGTTTTTGCTCGATTCGGGAAAGTTTCTCAATAATATCCTTATGCGCCAGGAGCATTTCCCTCATCTTCGTAAAGATTCGTATGACCTGGATATTCACCAGAATGGATCTGTCGCTGTTCAAAACACTGGATAACATGGCAACGCCTTGTTCTGTGAAGGCCATTGGAGGGTATCGAACTCCTCCCCAACTTGAGGTGCCAAATTGGCTCCTCAAGTTTTCAAGTTCATTGTGAGAAAGCTCGAACATAAAATCCGGTGGAAAACGACCAATGTTACGTCTTACAGCTCTTTTCAGTTGCTTGGTTTCAACTCCATACAGTTCTGCTAAATCCATATCAAGCATCACCCTCAGTCCTCGGATAAGAAAGATTTTACTCATGATCACTTCCTCTGGAACCATCAACAAATTCTTGTCTTTCATAGGTTCAAGTATTTTGTCCATTAATCGGCCTTGCAGAGAAAAGGTAATACGTATTAGGGGAGCAGGCAAACAAATAATACTTTTCCGGGATGACTTCAGGGACCGGCAGCAGCGGAATTCCGGTAAGGACCCGTCAGGCCTGCGAAAGGTGAGGTTTATCCGGTGATTTTCAGGTACCGGCGGTCAATGACATTATATTTAAGCAGGCACCATATGGCGCGGAATGCATCCTTCATCCCGATCTTTTTTCCCTCTTCATAAGTGCGTCCGTAATAGGAGATGCCCACTTCATAGATCCTGATTTTCGGGAACCGGGCAATCTTGGAGGTCACCTCCGGCTCAAACCCGAACCGGTTTTCCTTGAACCTGATCTGCTTGATGTACTCCGACCGGAAGAGTTTGTAACAGGTCTCCATGTCGGTGAGGTTCAGGTTGGTGAAGATGTTGGAAATCATGGTGAGCACCTTATTTCCGATGGAATGCCAGAAAAAGAGTATCCGGTGCGGTTTCCCGCCCATGAACCGGGAGCCGTAAACCACATCGGCGAATCCGTCCAACACCGGTTTCAGCAACACGTTGTACTCGGAGGGATCGTACTCGAGATCGGCATCCTGGATGATGATAAAATCGCCTGTGGCTTCATCCACCCCCCGGTGAAGGGCAGCCCCTTTTCCTTTGTTCTTCGGCTGATTCAACAAACGGATGGCCGAACCAGGATGAGCGCTGATATAATTCTCCACCACTTCGATGGTACGGTCTGTACTCGCATCGTTGATGATGATGATCTCCTTCGACACGTTCCCGATAAGCTGAACAGCGAGAATCCGGTCAAGTATCAGGTGAATGGTACCGGATTCGTTGTATGCGGGAATTAAAACAGAGAGGACTTGACCAGCCATAACAGGTATCGAACGGCAAACTTAATGATAAATTGTTATTCGTAAAAGTATATCCGCTTCACCCTGCGCGATATCCCGGTCAAAACCTCATACGGGATGGTTCCCAGTTGTGCCGCGATTTCTGATACGGGATGCGCATCATTGAACACGATGGCCTCATCGCCCTCTTTGATTTGCAATGCTTCCCGCTGCGGATCCAATTCATGCCGGTTCCATAAATCAGTCACATCGACCATCGTCAGATCCATACAGATATTTCCGATGACCGGCGCCGGTTTGCCGTGAATGTAGATTACCCCGGTTCCGTTGCCGAGTTTCCGGTTCAGTCCGTCGGCATACCCGACCGGGATCAGGGCTATGACACTGTCGCGGGTTACGATTCCTTTGCGGTTATATCCCACCGTTTCACCCCCCGGAATGAATTTCAATTGGGTGATGACCGTCTTCAGCGTGCTGACATTCCGGAGCATCGATTGTTCCGTTGGATCACTACCCACCCCGTACAAACCGATTCCCAGCCGGACCATGTCGAACTGGGCTTCGGGAAACCTGCTGATACCGGCCGAATTGAGAACATGGCGCAACACGGGGTAAGGCAGTGCGCCGCGTATCCGGTCGCTTACCGATCGGAAGAGGTCGATCTGTTTCAGGGTAAACGCGTCTTCCGAGGGATCTTCACTGGCAGCCAGGTGAGTAAAAACCGACTGGACACGTAACCCGGGATTTTGACGAAGCAGGTCGATCAGTGCCTCTGTTTCACCAGGTAAAAAACCCAGCCGGTGCATCCCGGTGTCGAGCTTCAGGTGGATCCGGACCTCATCCTGTACCGAGGACTGGTTATGCTCCATCGCTTCAATAAGCAGCCTGAGAATCCTGAAATGATAAATTTCCGGCTCCAGGTTATATTTCAGGAGCAGATCGAGGCTATACTCTTCCGGACTCATGACCAGGATCGGCAGCCTGATTCCCGCCTTGCGGAGCTCAACCCCTTCGTCGGCATAAGCTACGGCAAGATAGTCGACGTGGTGAAACTGCAAAACGTTCGCGATCTCATAGCTTCCACTGCCGTAAGAGAAAGCCTTGACCATCGCCATGATCCGGGTTCCGGGCCGGAGGCGGGAACGGTAATGGTTCAGGTTGTGGATCAACGCGTCGAGGTTGATCTCCATCACGGTTTCGTGGGCCTTTTGCTGGAGTTGCCGGCTGATTTTTTCAAACTCAAAGATCCGTGCGCCTTTCAGGAGAATCGTCTCATGCTGGAACGAGGAGAGCGGGAACTGTTGCAGGAACTCGTCGGTGGTGGTGAAAAACCGTCCCTCCATCCCGAAAAAACCGGAGTACCTGACCATATCGCGGCCGATGCCAATCACCCTGCTGATATTCCGGGCTTCAAGCATGGAGGCAATTTCACGGTACAGTTCCTCCCTGACCCGTCCCGACTGCAGGATATCGGAAAGGATTACGCTTTTTTTCTGATGTTGGTTTTGTTGATTTAAGAAATCAAGGGCGATGATCAGCGAGTTGATATCGGAATTGTAATAGTCGTTGATCAGCGAACAATGGTTAACGGCTTCTTTCAGTTCGAGGCGGAAGGCGACCGGTACGAGGTTTGAGAAACGGGGAAGGATTGTACCAATTGAAAATTGAAAATTGAAAATTGAAAACGAAGTATTCACTCCTTTACTCCCAATCGGATGGTTCAAAGATTTCTGACCTGCATCGGTGGCCATTTGCTCCAGAATTATTCCTGTTGCCAGGCAGTGAATGGCATTTTCGATGGACGCATCATCGGTAAACGGGATGGCGATGGTAAATTCATCTCCCTCAAATTGAACCGTGATCCGCGCACAGTCTGGTTCTTTATCAACCCGGGTCACCCTCATATCCGATCCTTCACGCCGTCCCCAGGTGA
Organism: Alphaproteobacteria bacterium; assembly: GCA_009928665.1. Classification (GTDB taxonomy): domain Bacteria; phylum Bacteroidota; class Bacteroidia; order Bacteroidales; family FEN-979; genus CAIVAT01. The sequence goes on along the minus strand of SACF01000017.1, from coordinate 22,828 downwards.
AGGTCTTTAACGACCGGAAAGCGGGATCGCCGGAAAGGGTTTGCCTGATAAGATCATGGTCTGAACAGTGAATCAGAACCTCCGCATGCCGGAAGAGCATCAGCTTTTCCTTCACCTTTTGTTCCAATCCCTGAAAATGCTCATCGTGGGCATGGCCGATATTGGTGAAGATGCCGATGGCAGGGCGGATGACCGGCTCCAGGCGTTCCATCTCGCCGGTCCGGGATATGCCGGCTTCAAAAATGGCCAACTCATGTATCGGCTCCATTTTCCAAACCGACAACGGTACCCCGATCTGTGAATTATAACTTTTCGGACTGCGGATGATCCTGAAATCGGGGCTGAGCAATTGGTATAGCCACTCTTTAACGATGGTTTTGCCGTTGCTTCCCGTGATCCCGATGACCGGAATATCGAACCGGTTCCGGTGAAAGGCGCCCAAAGCCTGCAAAGCGCGGAGCGTATCATCGACCAGGATGAAATTGCCGTCACCCGGCTTTTCAGGTGATTCGGAGACCAAAAAGCATCTGACACCCTTTTCATACAGTTCACTGATGTATTTGTGTCCGTCGTTCCGTTCGGATTTGAGGGCCACAAATAGGCACTGTTCCGGATGGACCAGTCGCCGGCTGTCGATAAGCAGATCGCGGATCACGGCGGCCGCATCGCCGTTGTAAAGAATTTTCCCGCCGCAAATGGCAGAAACCTGTTCGACCGTGTAGGCCGGAAAGGTCACGGGCGTGGGTTTTCGGGTTGAACGCCGGGGGTTTTGAGTGGATTGGCATGCAATTCATCATATTCCAACCGGTTCATAAAGATGTCGCAAGCCAGATAGAGTGCATTCCGGAAGGCTTCGGGAGAGGCAACCCCTTTCCCGGCCAGGTCGTACGCTGTGCCATGCGCAGGCGAAGTACGGATTACCGGCAGGCCGGCAGTAAAGTTGACCCCTTCTTCAAACGACATCAGTTTGAAGGGAACCATCCCCTGGTCGTGATACATGGCCAGGATGGCATCGAACTGCTTAAAATTGGAGGATCCGAAAAATCCATCCGAGGGATAGGGACCGAAAGCCAGAATATTCCCCGCGTAAGCCTTTTCAATGGCAGGTTGGATGATGGTCTTCTCCTCCAGCCCTAATAACCCGTCGTCGCCGGCATGCGGATTGAGCGAAAGCAAGGCGATCTTGGGTTTCTGAATTCCAAAATCGCGCATCAGCGAATGGTTCAGCACCTGCAGTTTCCTCAGGATCAAATCCTCGGTAAGTAACTCCGGAACCTTCCCCAGGGGGACATGACCCGTGACAACCCCGATCCGCAACACATTGTTGATCATCAGCATCAGATAGTCGTCAACATTGAACTTCCGGGCAAAATACTCGGTGTGCCCGGGAAAGGTAAAGTCGGGCGACTGGATATTCTTCTTATTGATAGGAGCGGTAACTACCACATCAATCAGATCTTTCTGAAGATCGTTCACAGCCGCCTCCAGGGATAGAAATGACAGTTCACCGGCAACGGGTGTCGATTTTCCTAAATCGATCTTGATCTCTTCATCGTGTACGTTGACGATGTTCGGACGGCGAGGATGCGCCTGGTCGGCCCTCCTGACAAGGTTAAAATTAAAATCATTGATATTTAAGGTTTTCCTGTGATATGAGGCCACTTTAGAGGATCCATAAACCACGATGGTGTAAAGCTCCATCAATCGCTGGTCTTGTAAGGTTTTGATGATGATCTCGTAGCTGATCCCGTTCACATCTCCATGGGTGATTCCTACCCTGATCCGACGTTCTTTTTCAGCAGATTGTTCCATAAAGATTTTTTAGAGTCAACAAAGGTATTGTAAAATGATGAATTGGGCAGCATTCGCTAACATCCCTGATATTAAAATTGATCTGATCCCGGGAATATCAATGTGATGGTTGGTTTGCCAGGTTAGAGAGAAAATCGAAAAGCAGTCTCACCCCGAATCCGGTTCCCCCTATACCCCGGTAGGAGTCCTGCTTGTCTAAAAATGCCGGCCCGGCAATATCCAGATGAATATAGGGATACCGGGTGAAATGTTCCAGGAATTTGGCCGCGATGATCAATCCGGCCTCGGGAGTTCCCAGATTTTTCAGATCGGCAATTTCCGATTTCAACGACTCCCCGTACTCCTCCCACAAGGGGAATTCGGCCACTCTTTCATGAACCTGTTGTCCTGATTTTTTAAGCAACTCCAGCTCCGGGGCGGCATCCTTTTGCATTGCTGCGGCTCCGTAAGGTCCCAAAGCCCGTACAGCCGAACCGGTAAGGGTTGCCAGATCAATCACCAGCGCGGGATCGTATCGTCGGGCATAGCAGAGGGCATCGGCAAGCAGAAGGCGTCCTTCGGCGTCAGTGTCAACGACCTCTACAGTCGTTCCATCGGTGAAGGTAATCACATCACCCGGAACGATGGCCTGCGGTCCGGGCCTGTTATCGGTTGCCGGCATCAATCCGACCAGATGCAGCGGCATCCTGGTACGCGCAGCAGCGACCATAACCGCAGCAACAGTAGCCGCTCCGGCCATGTCGTTTTTCATGTTCAGCATGCCGGACCCCGGCTTGAGATTCATCCCTCCGGTATCGTATATGATTCCCTTCCCGACCAGGATAATGGGCTTTGAATTCACGGGATTATCAGGATGCCATTCAACGACAGTGAACACTGGCGGTTCCTGGCTTCCTTTGTTGACAGCCAAAATGCCGCCCATCTTCAGGGCTTCCAGTTTTGGCTTGTTCAAAATCTCGACCGAAGCGCCCGGTTGCAATGCCCGCTGTTCCACCTCCGCTACAAAGGTGGCAGCCGTTTGGTGGGAGTTCGGCGTGTTGACCAGGTCGCGGCACCAGGCAACCGTTTCGAGAAGGATGTTCAAATGTGGCAGGGGTATGGTTTCAGATGCGTGGCGTTTACCCTTTGGTGCATCAGAAACAGAAAGAAATGAGGAATAGATCTCGACTTCACGAAGGGTATTCTCAGCTTTGGCATCCGATTTAAACCGCCGGTACTGGTATCCGGCCAGGGCCAATCCTTCGGCCAGAGCCAGGGTCTCCGGTCCGTTCCCCTGGGCATCGAAAAGAGCTACCCGTTGTGCTTTGTTTTCGTTCAATATACGAGCGATTTCGCTGCCGGCCTTCCGGCAACGTTCCAGCACACCCGCAGTATCATTGCCCTTCCGGATGAAAAAAAGGAAAACCTGGTAGGTCATACGATGAAGCATCACCACCTCTTTTTCCGCCTTTTCGACCTGTAGTTTCAAATAATTCTTTTCAGCCTGGCTGAAAATTCCTCCCGGAAGCCCACTCCAGTTCGAAATAATAACCACCAGGTTATCGAGCTCCTGTTCCCTCGAGGTGATCTTGATTTCAGGTATCATGATTTTCGTACTTTTGTAACGGAATCCGGCAAAATTAGCAAAATTCTGCATCACGGGCGATTCCCGGAAAGCGTACCCAGGAACGACTGCTCCGACATTGAGTCGCCTGATCCGAATAGCTCGTTTGAACGCCAACAATATTATGAACCGAGAGCGTCTGATCGAAAAAGCGCTGAGACTGGACCCTTTGACCGTCGAAGAGGGTGTATACCTGTACCATGAAAGTCCGCTTCCACTACTGATATGGCTGGGTCATGAATTACGGAGCCGACATCATCCCGATAACACCGTGACCTGGATCATCGACCGGAATGTGAATATCACTAATGTCTGTATTTCGGGATGCAAATTCTGCAATTTTTACAGGCCATTGAACAGCGGGGATGCTTACATAACCTCTATTCCCGAATACTGCGAAAAAATTGAAGAGATGATGCAACTGGGAGGCAACCAGTTGCTGCTCCAGGGAGGTATGCACCCCCATCTCCGGCTTGAATTCTACGAAAACCTCTTCCGCGAGCTGAAACTACGTTATCCCGGCCTCAGGCTTCACGCGTTAGGGCCGCCCGAGATCGTACATCTCTCCAGGCTCGAAAACCTTCCCTATCAGACCATTCTCGAACGGTTGGCGGCATCCGGATTGAGCAGCCTCCCGGGAGCCGGGGCCGAGATCCTTTCCGACCGGGTCAGGAAACTTATTTCGCCGGTCAAATGTACTGCAGGCGAGTGGCTGGATGTCATGCGGGCTGCACACCGGCTCAATCTGACTACTTCTGCCACCATGATGTTCGGTCACATCGAAACCCTGGAGGAACGGCTCGGACACCTTGTGATGTTACGAACGCTCCAATATGAAAAACCGGCGGGAAGCAAGGGTTTTCTTTCGTTTATTCCCTGGCCGTTCCAGGATGACCAAACGGTTCTGAAAATGAAATCAGGAGTCCAAAACAAGGTAAGCCCCGAGGAGTATATCCGGATGATCGCCCTCAGCAGGATCATGCTTCCCAACATTCCCAACATTCAGGCATCCTGGCTTACGGTGGGAAAAGAGACCGGACAACTCTGCCTTCATGCTGGAGCCAACGATTTCGGGAGCATCATGATCGAGGAAAATGTCGTTCGGGTAGCCGGCGCCCGTCACTGGTTCGATGCCACAGGGATGCAGGATGCGATCCGGGAAGCCGGATTTGAACCGGTACGACGGGATCAGGATTTTCAGGTCATCTTTTAATTACCGGGAAGAACAGGAAATCATTTTTGTAAATCTGCTCCCATCAGTCATATAAAATGCCCGGACAGAAATTGGTAAAAAACCGCTCCCACTCCGGGCAAGTTCAATGCATACCTTTCGGGATCCCGTCAGGAAACCTACTTCGCTGCAAACTTCAGCAATCCTTGCTGCTGCCAGTCGGCATACATCTTACCGGCAACCTTGTAGGCTACCTCGTCGATGTATTGGGGGTCGTCGATGGAAATTTCCGCGGTCCAGATTAAACCGTTGTTACTGTTCGAGTAAAGATTTGCGTGGAGGTTCACCGTCGAGGTGGTGACCCAGTAACCGCCGGTGGTCACTACATTGGTGCCGAATCCATACACAGGGTATCCCCAGTTATAATAGTTGTAATAGTTATAGTAATAGTCGGGATAAACTGTGGTGGTAGGAGGCACATAGTTTTGCGACTTATCGGTTCCTTTGTAAGTAATGACAAGGATCCCATCGACACCCAGGCTGTCGAACTTCTTCTCTAGCTGTGTCAGATCGTATTTGACGCCGGGTTGGATAAAGTTGAGCGATTCCGTGGCTTTAAATCCTTTGTTGTTGAAGTAGTTCACGGCATACTGCTCAAAGGGTTTCTGGTATTCCAGTTTATTAAACATCGCCCAGACAACTACATTTCCCATCTTCTGGTTTTCCTTGGGATTGGTCCATGTAGTCATGGTGACCGGACTGCACGAGGTAAAAAGATAAGTGGCCAGGATCACCAGGATTCCCGACATGAGTAAATTTTTTTTCATGTTACATGATTTAAGGTTCGATATATCTGATATGCCAAAAATAGAAAAAACAATGGTTCAAAACGAAAAAACCTTTTGATCATCGATCCTGCCGAAACCATTGCATGATCTTTTCGGTTGCTCCCCGGTTCTCATCCACATAATTGCGACAACAGGCACTTGCCTTGCGATACAGCTCCGGATCGCCGGTCAGCTTTTCGACCGTGTGTCTGAGTTCGGAAGTAGCGCTGAGTGTGAAAGCCCCGCCGAGTCTGACCAGATCGGTAGCCTCCCTGAATTTTTGATACCCGGGACCAAAAAGCACCGGAACCCCGAAGGTCACAGGCTCTTGAATATTATGCAATCCGCTGCCGAATCCACCACCGATAAAGGCTAACCAGGCATACTGATACAATTGCGAAAGGATCCCGATGACGTCGATGATCAGGATACCGGCCGTTTTATCGTTTTCGACGGTGAGTTCTGAATAACGGATACAGGGCAGGTTCAGCCCTTCCGAAATTTCACGGATCCGCTGTTCACCGGTGTCATGAGGAGCGATAATGAACTTCAGTCCCGGGCCGGGTTGTCGGTCGTCTGCTGAAGTTCCGGTTATTTGGTTGTGCTGCCTTTCTCCGATCACCTCCCTGATCCAGGGGAACAGTATTTTTTCATCGGCCGGCCAGGTGCTCCCGCAGATAAAAACCTGTTGATTGCCTATGAAATTCTCGATGAGGGGAAAGGTCTTTTTTTGCTTTGCGATGGCAAAAACCCTATCGAAACGGGTATCACCGGTCACGGTGACATTTTCGAAACCCGCGTTGTTCATGAGCTTACGCGATTCATGGTCCTGAACGAAAAACCGGGTTACCCCCCGGAGTTGTTTTCGGGGCCAGAAACCGTACCATTTAAAAAAATAGTGAGCGGGCCTGAACATTGCTGAAACATAGAAGACCGGGATGCGGCGGGTCGCTAATTCCGACAAGAAGTTGAACCAAAAATCATATTTTATGAAGACCGCCATGGAAGGGTTGACCAGTTCAACAAAGCGCCGGGCATTGCGGGGCAGATCCAGCGGCAGATAGGTTACCAGGTCGGCCTGGTCATAATTTTTTCTGATCTCATAACCCGAAGGGGAAAAAAATGTAAGCACAATCTTGCACTCAGGCCGGGTCTCTCTGAAGGCCTCGATGACCGGCCGTCCCTGTTCAAATTCGCCCAGGGAAGAGGCATGAAACCAGATGACAGGCGTTCGCTCCCGGTCAATACCCTGAATCCACTGTTCTATTTTGCTGAAAAGGCTTCTGCGGCCCGCAACCCATTTTCGGGCTTTATCACTGAACAAAGCGGCTATGTTCAGGATCAGTCCGTAACAACAAATAACCAACGTGTAGAGTGCTTTCATCCCTCCCGACAGCTCCCCGGTCAAGCTTAATAATAGTAGAATTCCTTAGGCGTCCTCCGGTAAAGCGGGATCATCCAGACAGCCCTGATCGTGTAAAACTGACTGCTCAGGTTCTTCGTGTCCTTCAGCCCTGTATCAAAGTCCCGTTCACGGTAAGGCTTGGTCCAGGCTTGCATGAATTCGAAATGGACCGAAAAATTAAGCAGTCGCTTGTTGCTCAGATACATGTACCCTACTGACCCGGTCACGGCAAGTCCGCCATTCAACCGGTCATACCCCTTTTTATAATCCCCTAACAATTGGGGAGCCGTATTGCCCGGATTATGGATCCTGATCTTGTCCTGAATATAACCAACCCCTGCAATGAAGACCAGTCCCGAGTTCGGATTGGGCGACAAAACCGGTATTACCTTACCGGTCTTGAAAAAGAAATTATATCCTCTTTCATAATAAACCAGATCTGCGTAAAATCCGTTGGCGTCGATGATAAATCCCTGACTGGTCGAGATGTTGCTCAACATGGTATCGCTTCCCCAGACTTGTTGACCGAACATGAAATTACCTTCGACTCCAAAGAGCCAGTTATGCTTTGTCTTGATCATAAATCCCCCGCCAATGCTCGAATTCGATCCAAATCGCTTGGCCAGGTCGCCTCCGGGGAACTGGTAGCCATAGGTGGCATAAATGATGGGGGTAAAGATCACCGAATCGCGGATGCTTACCTGTGCCATCATGGCAGATGAGGTGATCAGGAAAACGAGGATAAGAAGGGGAATCCGGCCTGATTTCATTGGAACGGTTTTGATTCAGGGTCAGAATTTGAAGACAACTCCAACCGAAGGGTTCAGTGTAGTAACGACTTTTTTGATCACATATTCTACCGGAGCCGAATAAACCGGTTCATATACGACCTGGCCTGTCTTGGGATCGATATGTTCATCCCAGCGAATGAACTGAGAAGCGTATTGCCGCTCCTTGCCCGGCCAACCGGCAATAAAATCAAGGTTGAACCGGAGGGTGACAACTTTCGACACAACATATCCGACCCCTGCACCTAACTGCATGGCAAAACCAGCTCCCTGGTTGTGGTTATTATTCCCTGAGTAAGGATCGGTGGTGTTGAAATGGGAACTGAATGAATAGATGATCCCGCCCAATAGCCGTGCATGGATACGGAGCCTGTTGAAGTCGGTCATGAAAACCGGACCGATAAGCAGGTAATGGTTGTTCCAGGTTCCTGATCCCAGCGTATAGCTTTGGCCGGAGGGATACACTTTTTCGGCAGAGTCTTTCAGCGGATTTTGTTGAAAAATATATTGCAGCTCCAAACCGAACCGGTTCTTTCCCATCCAGTCGAAAGCAACCTGGGCCAGCCATCCCCCCGAGGCAAATCCCGAATTTTTATCCTGGGGATCGACTGCTCCATACTTACCGAAAACCATCGAATACCCTGCAGAAAAACCCAATGACATATTCCGGGCTTTTTTTGCGGTTGCCTTTACCGGTGAAGTCGTGGGCCGGGCGGTGTCCGACACAGCCTGCGCTGCACCATTCAAGGTGAAGGAAAAAATTGTGAGGATCAGCAGAATTTTTTTCATGCCTAATCAGGATCAGTCAACAAATGTAGTGAATTTTTTAACCGGAGCATCAATTTTCAGGCTATCTGCGGGAGATAAGCCATTAATGATTCCTATGAATTTCATATTGTGGCACCGATTGCACCCGTCGGGTTCTCCGGTTTCAGAAATATTTTGTAGCTTTGATGCCCGATTTATCTATTAATCTTTCTAAGCAATTATCTATCTATGCGTAAATCCATCTCTCTCTTCCTGTTCTTATTGATCTTTGCCGGCTTTCAGATGAAAGCCCCGGCCTGTACCAATTTCATTTTTACCAAAGGATCCACCACCGACGGTTCGGTCATGATAACTTATTCGGCTGATTCGCACACGCTGTTTGGCGAACTGTACCACTGGCCTGCCCGCGACTGGCCTGCCGGAAGCATGTTTGAAGTGGTCGAATGGGATACCGGAAAACCGCTGGGCAAGATCTCCCAGGTAAAACATACCTATAATGTTATCGGCAACATGAACGAACATCAGGTTGCCATCGGAGAGACCACCTTTGGCGGTCGGGAAGAGTTGGCCGAACAGCCCGGGGCCATCTGCGATTACGGGGCGCTGATCTATGTTTCCCTCATGCGTGCAAAGACCGCCCGCGAGGCCATCCGCATCATGGGTGAACTGGTTGCCAATTACGGATATGCCAGCAGCGGTGAATCGTTTTCCGTTTCCGATGCCAATGAAGCGTGGATCGTGGAATTGATCGGCAAAGGAAAAGTGGAAAAAGGCGCCGTTTGGGTTGCTATGCGCATTCCCGACGGATATGTCAGCGGCCACGCCAACCATCCCCGGATAACCCAGTTCCCGATGAATGATCCCGAAAACTGCCTGTATGCTCCCGATGTGATCTCTTTTGCGCGTAAAATGGGATGGTTCACCGGCGAGGATAAGGAATTCAGCTTTTCTGATACCTATGCTCCGGCCGATTTCAGCGCAACCAGAGCTTGCGAAGCGCGGGTTTGGGCTATGTTCAACCGGGTCAATTCAAACATGGGAATGTATCAGGATTATGCCATGGGCCATATTGTGAAAGGCAAAAATGGATATGCCACGAACCGGATGCCACTCTGGATCAAACCCGATAAGAAGATCAGTGTGCAGGATGTGATGAACCTCATGCGCGACCACTATGAAGGCACTAAAATGGATATGAACAATGACCTCGGCGCCGGCCCGTTCCATTGTCCCTACCGCTGGCGTCCGATGACCTGGGATGTTGACAGTGTCGCCTATATTCATGAACGCGCCACCTCGACCCAGCAAACCGGTTTCGTCTTCGTGGCCCAGTCGCGCAACTGGTTACCCGATCCCATCGGCGGAATTTTCTGGTTTGGACTCGACGACACTTACACCATGGTCTATTCCCCCATGTATTGCGGCATGACCCGCGTTCCGGAAGCCTACCGCGTAGGGAACGGAGATTTGTACCACTTCAGCAACACCTCCGCGTTCTGGACCTTTAACCTGGTCTCCAACTGGGCTTACACCAAATATGACTACATGATCAAAGACATCCAGCCGTTACAGCAGGAACTTGAGAAAAAGTATGTCGAAGAAACCACTACCATGATCGACAAAAAAGCCATGGAACTGTATAAAAAAGAAAAGGCTTCGGGAATCAAATACATCACCGACTACTCCGTGAAAACCGGACAGGCCACGGTGAAGCGGTGGCAGGAGCTCTTCCAGTATCTCTTCGTGAAATATATGGACGGCAACGTGAAAAAGGAAAAAGATGGCAAATTTGAAACCAATCCTTATGGCGTTCCGGTGATGCCTTCACAACCGGGCTATCCGAAATGGTGGCTGAAAGAGATCGTAGATGATCACGGGAACGTAATCCTTCAAACCGGCCCGTCGGCTCATTGATGGAATTGGAATTTTGATTTGAAAAAAAGAGACCATGGAAGAATCAAACGCATCCTCAAGAAAGTATAAAGTTTTCGTTGCAATTCTGGCACTGGTCATCCTCGTCATGCTGTTTTGGCTTTTCATCCAGCGGTCCCAGCTCATGAAAATGATTAAAGCCAAGGAAGCCGAGAAAGTCGAACTGCAACACGATCTCGATTCGCTGATGACCGAGCATAACACCATTAAAATTTCGTATGGAGCCCTTTCGGATTCGCTCCGGTCGAAGGATAGCCTCATCCAGCAAAATGCCCTCGAGATCAGGCGACTGCTCGACACCGAATATGAATACAACATCATCCGCAAAAAACTTGCCCGGCTCCAGAAGGTCGCCCAGGGATATGTGCATCAGATGGATTCGCTTTACACCGTGAACCGAGAACTGACGGCCGAAAATGAACGGATCCGCCAGGTGGTGAAGACCGAACAGAACCGGAACCAAAGCCTGATGAAAGACAAGGAAGAACTGCGTGAAAAAATGAACCAGGCCACCTTTTTAAAGGCATACGATGTCACGGCAACTCCCTACAAGCTTAAATCGGGCGGTTCCAAAGAACAGAAAACCGACAAAGCCAGCCGCACCGACCGGATCAGGATCTGCTTTACCATCGGTGAAAATCCCCTGGTTACTTCCGGTAAAAAGATTATTTATATCAGGATCCAGCGCCCCGACAATGTAGTGGTCATCAAGAGCAAGTACGACACCTTCGTTTTTAACGGACAAACGCTCCCCTATTCGCTCCGGGAAGACATTTCCTATGATGGAAAAGCCATGAACATTTGTGTTGCATGGACCAAGAAGGATACCGACAAACCGGCGATGAAAGGACGGTACATTGTTTCAGTCTTCGCCGACGACAAAGCAATTGGCGAAGGAACGTTCGAGTTGAAGTAACAAAGAGCGGACGAAGAATTGACAATGGACAATTGACAATTGACAATTGAAAACGGAAAATTGAAAACGACATTCTTCCTTATTACCAACGCCTAATGCCTGATTTGAACGTTCACTTATTGTTTTCTCCCTAATCGCTAATCTCTATTCGCTATTCGCTAATTTGAATTTTTTTTATGCGCATCGGAATCCTGACCGCCGGAGGTGATTGTCCGGGAATCAATGCAGCCATCCGTGGAGTCGGGAAGACCGCCATCCTGGAATATGGCATGGAGGTTATTGGCATCTCTTCGGGCTTTTTAGGGTTGATCAATGAAGAGTATATCAACCTCGACGAAAATCTTCTTTCGGGCATTCTCACCCTCGGCGGAACCATCCTGGGAACCTCGCGTGAAAATCCCTTCAAAAAAGGCAGTGTTTTCAATGCCATCGATAAACCCAAACTGATAAAAAAGCATTACCAGGAGTTAGGGCTCGATGCCCTGGTCTGTATCGGCGGCAACGGAACCCAGCGAACCGCTGCCCAGCTTTCGGAAGCCGGATTGAATATCATCGGCATTCCCAAGACTATCGACAATGATGTGTGGGGGACCGATGTAACCTTTGGCTTCGACTCCGCCCTCTGGATCGCCACCGAAGCCATCGACCGGCTGCACACCACCGCCAACAGCCACAAACGGATCATGGTTATCGAAGTGATGGGCCACCACGCAGGATGGCTTGCGTTATATTCAGGGATGGCCAGCGGTGGAGATGTCATCCTCATTCCCGAAATTGAATTTGATATCGATACCGTTGCGCGTTGTCTGAAAAAAAGGGCAATCAATAAAAAACCTTACTCCATCGTTGTCGTGGCCGAAGGTATCCCCGTACCCAAGGGTGAATCGGCAGGTCGCTACGTTGCCGGCAACATCATGCAGATGACGGGCCTCGAGACCCGCGAAACTATTTTGGGCTATATCCAGCGCGGTGGAAACCCGTCGCCGATGGACCGCGTATTGGCAACCCGTTTCGGGGCCCAAGCCGTTGAACTTATTGCCCAGAAAAAGTTCGGACAAATGGTGTCGCAGAAAGGATTGGAGGTAACCTCAGTGCCGCTTTCGGATGTTGGTGGTAAACTTCGTCAGGTGCCAGCCGACCATCCGCTCATTGAGAAAGCGATCATGATGGGTGTTTGCTTTGGCAATGAACGCTGCTAACCGGCGAATTTGATATCTTTGATGTTCAGTTGAAGATTAACTGACCCGTTCCATTCATTCTCCTCCACATGATAACAGATGTTGAAGGGAATCTGCTTTTCGATCAGGTTGAAATGTTCGCCCTGTTGAAAGGCGATTGCAGAAAATGGTCCTCCCGCAATTTCGGGGTGGACGACTGATAGTTTCAGGTGGTTTTTACCGACAATGCGCGATCCTCCGGCATCCATTACGCCGCGGGTGATGAAAACCGGCGCCATATTTCCCGGGCCAAATGGGGCAAATTGTTTGAGTACAGCGTAGAACCTTGAATTGATCGCGTTCAACGAGAGGGGGGCGTCGATTTCCAGAACCGGGACCAGCTCAATTCCCTCCAGCCTGCTGCTCACCGTCGCTTCAAACCGTTGGCTGAATGCTTCCAGGTTGCAGGGTTGCAACGACAGGCCGGCCGCGAACTTATGTCCTCCGAAATGCTCAAGCAGATCGCTGCAAGCATCTACGGCTTCATAGATGTCAAAGTCCCTGACACTTCGTGCCGATCCGGTGATCAGTCCGTTCGAAAGGGTCAAAACCACCGTGGGCCGGTAAAAGTTTTCGGTAAGCCGGGATGCTACAATCCCGATTACTCCCTTATGCCATTCCGGATGGTATATCACCGTCGAACGGGCATTTCTGAGCCGCTCATCGGCTTCGATCATCGCCATCGCCTGTTGCGTGGCCAGCGAATCGAGGGTTTTGCGTTCGGTATTGTAAGCATTGATCTGTTCGGCAAGCAGATTGGCTTCACCGGGATCCTGCGTGATCAGCAGCCTGACCGAATTCTTTCCGCTCTCAATCCGGCCTGCGGCATTGATCCTTGGACCGATCATAAAGACCAGATCGGTAATGGTAAGCTCCCGGTTAAAGACATACCTGCCGCTGCCGTCATCATTTTTAAGAACGCTCGAATAGCGGAGCAAGGCCTCCAGCCCCGGCCGGGGTTTCGTATTGATGAGCTTCAGCCCATAAAAGGCAAGTACCCTGTTCTCACCCGTAATGTCAACAATATCGGATGCAATGGCGATGACGACGAGGTCAAGATACTGGATCAGTTTCTCAAATTCGATACAGTGAACCTGGGCATAAGCCTGAATCAGTTTAAACCCGATTCCGCAACCCGACAGCTCTTTATAAGGATAGAGACAATCTGACCGTTTGGGGTCGAGAATGGCGCTGGCAGGAGGAAGTTCAGCCCCGGGCCGGTGGTGATCGCAGATGATGAAATCGATCCCTTTGCTTCCGGCATAGGCCACTTTTTCGACAGCCTTGATGCCGCAATCGAGGGCAATGACCAGACTGATCCCTGCATCAAAAGCAAAATCAATCCCTTTGACCGAGATGCCGTATCCCTCATCATACCGGTCGGGAATGTAAAAATCAACGTCGGGGTAAAAACTTTGAAGAAAAGTATAAACAAGCGCCACGGCCGAAGTGCCATCCACATCGTAATCGCCGTAAACCAGAATTTTTTCATGATTTGAGACGGCCTTGGTAATCCGTGCCACCGCCCGGTCCATATCCTTCATCAGGAAAGGATCATGAAGATCGGAAAAGGAGGGTCGGAAAAAGGTCTTTGCCCCCTCAACGGTGGTAATTCCCCGCTGAACAAGGAGATTGGTAAGCGACATGTCGATACCCAGCGATTGCGATAACTCCTTGGTAATTACCGAATCCCCCTGCGCTTTTAAGACCCAACTTTTCTCCATTGTAAATTTCCTACTGCTAAATTACAAAAAAAAATGACCGAAATCATTTTTCGGCCATATTAAACTTCGACTATTTAAATGTGTAAAAGAGTGCAAACTCAAACGCTCTTGATACTAAAGTCAATCCGGGCCAGGCTGCCGGTGATTATATGAATTAAAAAACTCAACCGATGGCTAAAATTCAGCGTTTTTCGGGGTACGCGGAAAAGGGATGACATCGCGGATGTTCGACATTCCGGTGACAAACAGGATCAGCCGCTCAAAACCAAGGCCGAATCCCGAATGGGGGGCGCTTCCGAAGCGTCGTGTGTCAAGATACCACCAAACATCCTTTTCAGGGATATTCAACTCATGGATCCGTTTGAGTAACAAGTCATAGTTCTCCTCGCGCTGGCTACCTCCGATGATCTCGCCGATCTTTGGAAACAGCACATCCATTGCCCTCACCGTCTTCCCGTCGTCATTCTGCTTCATGTAAAACGCCTTGATCTCCCTGGGATATCCGGTTAAAATGACCGGCTTGCCAAAATGCTTCTCCACCAGGTAGCGTTCATGCTCCGCCTGGAGGTCGGTTCCCCAGTCAACCGGGAACTCCCAATGTTGACCCGATGCCTTGAGTATCTCAATCGCCTCCGAGTACTGCAATCTTTCGAATCTGGTATCCATGATCCCTTTTAACCGGTCGATCAACTCCGGATCATACATTTTATTGAGGAATTCCAGATCATCGTAACAGTGGTCCAGGGCATACTGCATGAGAAACTTCAGAAAATCTTCGGCCAGATCCATGTTGTCGTCGATGTCGTAAAAGGCCATCTCGGGTTCGATCATCCAGAATTCGGCTAAATGCCGCGGAGTATTCGAGTTTTCGGCTCTGAAGGTTGGGGCAAAGGTATAAACCAGCGATAACGCCAACGCCCCCAACTCGGCTTCGAGTTGACCGCTGACGGTCAGATTGGTCTCCTTGCCAAAAAAATCCTGCGAAAAATCTGTCCGGCCATCGGGCAACCGGGGCGGATTTCGGTCATCCAGTGTGGTGACCCTGAACATCGCGCCTGCACCCTCGGCATCTGAACCGGTGATGATCGGAGTATGCATATAAAAGAACCCGTGATCGTTGAAATACTTGTGAATGGCAAAAGCCATCGCGTGCCGGATTCGCAGAATTGCGCCGAACGTGTTGGTACGCGGCCGCAGGTGCGCAATCTCACGCAAAAACTCCAGACTGTGCCCCTTCTTCTGCAAGGGATATGATTCGGGATCCGCTGTTCCGAAAACCTCAATCCGGTGAGCCTGGATTTCGACCGGCTGTCCGGCAGCAGGTGATTCGACCAGCTTCCCGGTAATGCAGACAGCGGCGCCGGTGGTGATCTCTTTCCAATTGGTAACGATATTCTGATCCTGTAAATTATTCAGGGTATCTCCATAAACGGTTGTAAAGTCAACAAAAATCTGGATGTTCCTGATGGTCGAGCCGTCGTTCAATTCGATGAATCCAAAAGTTTTTTTATCCCTTTTGGTCCTGACCCAGCCCTTCACGGTCACTTCCCGGTCGTACTCCTTTGATTTCAGCAGATCGCAGATCTTGTTTCTTCTCGTGTGTTCCATTTGATTTTAGAGATTGAAGCCGCAAATTTACTGAATTGTCCCGAAAAATTAACCCCGATGATATTATAACGCACCGGATCAGACTTGCAGGAAGCGATTAGGGTCGCCAAACTCCTCATTGCCATGTTGGTAGTGCGATCAAGTCTGGAACGTCAGGGAAGGCGACGCCCCCCAAACCTGTAACCTGTTGCGGTTAACGACGTCAAAGAACCAAAATCTTCATATGAACACCAGTACCAATGAACATATTCCCCGGTGGGCCCGGAACTGCGATAACTTCGGGAGACGCCGTTGCGAAGAAAAACCTTATACCAAGCGCAAAGGTGAATATATCGGGAACATTGTCTTTAACCTGATCTTCCTCTGGATCGTCAATAAAATCCCCGATTGGAATCCCGGATTTATCGCCAGTAATTATGGCGCGGTTCTTTGGATCCTGAATGTCAATATCCTGATCCAGATTGGCGGAAACGCCCTGATGTGGATGTTCGATGTCAGTATGCTCAGGTATCTCTCGCGGATCATTATGGAAGTATCGTCGTTTTTAACGGTGATGACACTCTTTTTCATCTATCCGTTCGATTTCAGCCATTACCTCAACCTGTCGTGGATCGATCGCGTCCTCCCCATCCTCTTCATCATTTCAATGGTGGTATCGGCATTAAAAGTGATCGGTAACATCTGGAAACTTATCTTTTGGCATTGATGACCAGGTTATAAAATCATCAGCCTGAGATTATGTACCTTTGCAGGCTGTGACCTCTGATATCCATATTACACCCTTGCGCGACTGGCTTCCGGTACCGGTCGTACCGCTGGTTATTGCCGGGCCGTGCAGCGCCGAAAGCGAGAGCCAGGTCATGGAGACGGCTGCCGATCTGGCCCGGACTCCGGGAGTGGGTGTTTTCCGCGCCGGCATCTGGAAACCCCGAACCCGTCCCGGTTCATTCGAAGGAGTCGGAACCCGCGGACTGAAATGGCTGTGTAAAGCCAGGGAGGAGACTGGACTGCTGCTGACTGTCGAGGTAGCCAACCCCGGTCATGTCCGTGAAGCGCTCGATCACGGAATCGATCTGTTATGGATCGGCGCCCGTACCGTTGTCAATCCATTTGCGGTTCAGGAGATCGGTGAAGCCATCGGTAATCCTGACATCCCGGTGATGATCAAAAATCCCCTCAATCCCGACCTGAAAACCTGGGTGGGGGCAATCGAACGACTAAACCGGATGGGATTTCATAAACTGATCGCCATCCACCGCGGATTCTCCTTCTTCAACCGGTCAATATACAGGAACGCCCCCATGTGGGAAATTCCGATCGAACTAAAACGACTCTGTCCCACCCTTCCCGTGTTGGTCGATCCAAGCCATATCTGCGGCAACCGGGAACTGATCCCCGCAACTATCCAAAAAGCCCTCGACCTGGAGATGAACGGCCTGATGATTGAGGTCCATCCCCACCCGTCGAAAGCCCTGACCGATAAAAATCAACAGGTCACTCCCGATCAGCTTAAAATTATCCTCGGTTCGCTCATCATCCGAAATGAATCGGGACCTCCCGAATTCGAGAACAAACTGGAAGCGCTTCGATCTGAAATCGACAAGCTCGATGTCGAATTGTTGGAGATTTTAGCCCGAAGGATGAACATTGTGGAGGAGATCGGGGAATACAAAAAGGCGAACGGGATCACCATCCTGCAGATACGGAGATGGAACCAACTGATTCGTGAAAGGATTGAAAACGGGATCAACCTCGGTCTGAGCCGTGACTTCATCATGCGGCTGCTGCAGGCCGTCCACGAAGAGGGCATTCAACGTCAGCTCGATGTCATGAACCGGAATGGTGATGCCTCCTGATCACATCCATTTTTTGATCTTGAAGAAAATCACCATAAGCAGGGCGAGAAGCGCCATGGATCCCGATACAATGTAAAACGAGAACGGGTGATCCTGTACCGGCAATTTGATATTCATACCATACAAGCTGGCAATGAAGGTAAGTGGAAGCAGGATCGATGAAACCAGGGTGAGGATTTTCATCACTTCGTTGGTTTTGTTGACCTGCAGCGAATCAAACGTCATGGAATATCCCTTGATCAGCTCCTCGTCGTCTTCGACCATATCCCAAATCTTCTGGTAAGAGTCCATGATGCTTCCCCAGTAATCCTCCATATCGTCGGCAAAGCCTTTTATGGCGCCGCTTTGAAGTTTATTGAACAGGACGATCTGGGGTTTGAACATGGTGTTGAGGAGGATCACATTTTTCCGGGTTTTTGAGATTTTCTCGATTAACGGTTCCGCTTTTTTACCAAAGATCGCCTTGCCGCAGTCATCCACATTTTTATCAACCTGCTCCACCAGCCGTTGTGTATCCTTGGTAAGATGCCCCAAAATCTGGTAAAACAGGGCGTCGCTGCTCCCCACCTCCATCCTGCCTGAGGCCGGTGATTTGGCCTTTTCCCGGTTGAACAATTCCTTGAGCAGCCATTGTGATTTTGCAAGACTGATCAGGTAATCCTTCCCCCAGAAAAACTTCAATTCGCGGGTCTCAATGAACTGCTCCGTCACGCCAAAAGCCGGAAAATGGAGTATTACAAAATAATAATCATCGTAAATATCGATTTTGGGACGGAGGTTCACTTCAGCCCGGCAGTCTTCCAGATCAAGGGGGTGAAAATGGTACCGCTCCCTGAGCGCCTCCAAATCCTCTTCAGTAGGGCGGGTGATATGCGACCACCGGAGGGTGCCGAATTTAATGGTTTCGATCATAACGGGATTGGTTTTTCCATCTGAAGGTATTGATCATATGCTCCAGATCAACGCTTAGAAAGTCGATGACCGGAGCCAGCGAATCATTGTTCGGAACCATGTTGAAATAAAGCGCTCCCCGCACAAAATGCTGCGTACTGTCGGTCAGGTAGAACTGCACCGCCGATGCGGCGTCGGCTCCCCTGATGTTATAGATCAGTCCGAAAACATGCCTTTCAGGATCCGCATATTCGCGCTGGGTGATGGCATTGGCCTTGGGAATATGCTTATTTACAAGGGTATGGGCATCTTCAAGCAACCTGGCAAGATTGCCATGGACAGGCTTATAACTCATGTGCAAGGTGGCGTGGAACCCCGGATAGTTGATGTTGATCCAGTAAGGTTCGGCAAGCCTGCTGGTGTCGGGGGTAATGGAAGCATACACCGGGAACTGAAAGGCAAAGGGGAAAGCCGTGTCAAACAACTGATAGTTTCTTACCGGAAAATCGATCCGGTAATATCCCCGCGGCCTGGGAGTGTACGATTCGGAACATGAAAGAATTAAAAGAATTAATAAAAGAAGAACAACCGGAAGGGTGAAAGGGTGAATGCAGATAAAGCTTGTTACAACCGGCCTGAGCGGATTGAGTTTATCTGAACCGGAAAAATTCCGATGCCTGTTTTCGAAAAAACCATGTAAACGTCCGATTCTGTTGAGCATTCCGAACTTCAGATTATATCAGTATTTGTAACCGGATCAGTCAGTCACCCTTTCATCCTGTAATTTCAGAAGGGCAGATCATCTTCGACCCCGCCATTGACTGAAGGAAAATCATCCTTGACCACCTCGCCTGCCGGTGGGGCGCTCTGAACCTCTTCACCACGCCGCTGGCCTCCGCCAAGCATCTGCATGGAGTCGCCCAAGATCTCGAAAATGAACTTTTTCTGTCCGTCTTTGTCCTCATAATCCCTCCTTCGTATCTTTCCCTCAAGGTAAATCGTCTGTCCCTTTTTCAGCCACTTCTCGGCAATATCGGCTAACCCCCTCCACAAAACGATATTGTGCCACTCGGTGTGACTCGTTTTTTCTCCATCTTTCCCTTTGTACGTCTCTGTCGTGGCCAGCGTGAATGCAGCCTTTTTAACGCCGTTCTCAAAATTCTGAATTTCCGGATCTTTCCCCAGATTCCCGATCAGAATCACTTTATTGACTCCAGTTGCCATAATAATTTAATTTTTTGGTTAAAAACTCCGTGAACAAATGTAGTTAATTTTTGAGGTTAATCGGGATGGGCCTCAAAAGGTAATACCGATTTTCGTTTTTTTTCGAAACTGCCCGGGAATTATTTCGTTTTGCGGTGGCTCAACAGGTCGTCAACGATATCATCCACCACGACTACCCCCTCCGTCATCCTGTTCATGTTGATGACCGGCACGGCAAGGAGGTTGTACCGCGAAACGATTCCTGCCAGGGAATCCACTTTATCGCTGTCGAAAACCGTCACCGGATTCTTCTTCATGATGTCGTGCAGCTTCTTGTCGGGGTCGGCCAGGATGAGTTCGCCCAACGTAATGACGGAAACAAAACGCTCCTTGTGGTCGGTGATGATCAGGGTGTTTATATGAGCCGGTTCGGGCTGCTGTCGCCTTAATTCATCAAGAGTTTGGGCCACCGTCGTATCCTCATGGAACGAGTAAAAATCGGTGGTCATCAGTGAACCCACATCGTTGTCCTGGTATTCTAAAAGCTCCCTCACCTCCTCCGACGACTCCTTTTCCATCTCTTCCAACAGCTTCTCGGCCCGTTCCTCGTTGAGCGCGTCTAAAAGGTCGGCAACCTCATCGGCAGGCATCTTTTCAAGCACATCGGCTACCTTCTCAACCGGGAGACTCTCGACCAGGTGTTTCTGGGCATGTGGTTCCAGCTCCTCCAGCACATCGGCAGCCTGTTCTTCATCGAGCGACGCAAAGAGGTAAGTCCGGGTCGTTTTGTCCAGCTCTTCAATAATATCCGCCAGATCGGAAGGGTGAAGCGTATTCAGCTTGGATGACGGTCTGGATAGCTTCAGCATCGAATTCGACAATCCCACTGCCTCGATATCGTCCCACAGGATAAATTTTCCGGGGATGTTGATCCTGAGAGGTCCCAACAGGATCTGAAAAGGCTTGTCAATTCCGATCCTCCGCAGCAGCCCGTCAAATCCCACATCAACGGCGATCACATAGGTTCCGGCGGGAATGATCACCATCCTGATATCGTTGACCCGCACCAGCTTCCGGCCGTGAATATCAACGATCTGTTTATCAAGCACATTTTTGGCAAGCCATAAACTGTTGTGGAACTGTTCCGGCGAAATATCATGGATCTCCAAACAGGTAATCCGCAGTTGTCTTTTAAATTTCCTGATTTCAAAAGAGGAAAAATCAAGCACCCGGGTCTGCGCTCCCTTTCTTACCTTGATGGCAACGACTCTGGGCCGTACCGGCTCGTTTTCTTGCCCGGGTATCGTCGACTGGTCAATTAAAAAGTCCTTGATCTTCCCGAGAATGGTTCCGTCGTCGGAGATGTAATTTTTCCCTAAAATCTGGCTTAAATAGAAGGTGATTTGCGATGTCATGGGTGCCTCCTTCTCTCTGATTATCCGCTGTAAAGAAGGATGCAACACGTCGGGTCATTCCCGGCGCGACACCTTTCAATGCAGAGGTGGATTGATCTTTTTGCTTAGCGCAGGTCCGTCGTCCATTTTAAAATTTAAAAAACCGGGGGCAAAGATAAATAAATCCCTGATATAACGGTCGATTAATCTTGGTACGGGAAGGAATTTTAATTCGTGAAAAGGTACTGCCTGATAGGGCAACCGGGGCTTACCGTTAACATGAAAACGATAAAACCATACCGATAAATTTTGGTGGGTCAGCTTGTGTTTCACTGGACCGGTAACACCTTGAAAATCTGGATGATGCGGGGAGAACCATCGCTTGAGAGATTTCAGGGGTATGGGACTACCTGGATGCCTTTCCCGTTCCTCCTGATATTGAGGAAAATCAAAGAGATGGTGCCAAATGTCTCTTTCTTCGCGTTGCTTCATGAACAATCCCGATTCCTGTCCCTGTTGGTAGGAGATGACCAGGTAGTGGATCGTCCGGTCGGGGACGATTTGTTTCTCCGATCGTTTGGGAAGCAGGTGCACCATCCCGGTTTTGTACGCCCGGCAAGATTCGCTGAGACAACAAGCGTTGCAATCAGGATTGGACGGAATACAAACCCGGGCGCCGAATTCCATAACGGCCTGGTTGAAATCGCCCGGATTTTCGGGATCGATCAGGGACTGTGCCAGGTCATGAATCTCTTTTTTGACAGAGCTGCGGTCGATGGGTATGTCGATTCCGAAAAACCTTGAAAACAGACGCAACACATTGCCGTCGACCACCGGATGGGGTACATTAAAGGCGATGGAGGCGATGGCCGCGGCGGTATAATCACCAATCCCTTTTAATGCCCTGATGGAGGCATAATCGCCCGGGAATACGCCTTGGTATCGATCCATTATCACCCGCGATGCAGCGAGCATGTTCCGGGCTCGTGTATAATAACCCAATCCCTGCCATAGTTTCAATAATTCCTGCTCCTCCGCTCCAGCCAATGATCTGATATCGGGGTAAGCGCGGGTAATCTTGATAAAATAAGGTAACCCCTGTTCGACCCGGGTTTGTTGCAGGATAATTTCAGAAACCCAGATAAGATACGGATCCCGGGTTCTCCGCCAGGGGAGATCCCGCTTGTTCTGCAGGTACCAGTCGATTATAGTTGTGGTAAAATCCATGAAAAATCAAATGCGAAAAATTAACACGAGGTAGCGAAAATAAAAAATTCATTAATCGTAAATCTTGTTCAATCGTAAATTGTTGGTTGACTTTTATTCAACAACCAATTTCCCTTCCGCCACGCTCTCATTCATAAACACCACCCGGGTGAAGTACATCCCCGCCAGCCAGGCCGAGGTGTTGATATGCACGGTGGTTTGATGCTTGGGAATCTCCATAGTGAACATAAGCTTGCCGGTAATACTGAGAATGTCCAACCGGGTTTTGTCCCACTGGAAATAAGTGGTTGTGGATGACAGGATGCTTCCCGGGTTTTGCCTTACGAGGTATTGGGGCATAACGATGGTGACCTTCTCCGCAGCTGGGTTCGGGTAGATGTGCAGCCGGGTCTTTTCGGGATGCTGTTCGGCATCGTCCAATCCCACGATCACCACCTCGCAATCGTCCAACGGCACGGTATCCGACACGATCGGGTGCGGGCAGAG
>SACF01000016.1 GCA_009928665.1 Alphaproteobacteria bacterium | reverse complement strand
ATGAAGATCAAGAAAAATGAATCGATTTGTAGTTAAATGTGAGCAAATTATATTGGTTGAATTTATTTTTTTCAAAAATTAGTTTTTAGAGGTACCCTTTATTATTAATTGATTTTTTGTAGATAATCTATGTGAAATTGAAAAAGAAACTATAATCAAAGGAACAGTAAGAATGAGTATTGCTTGTTCGTAACGGGAAAAGCCGATGTCGGGCAAAATATTGATTGCTGTATGAAAAATTATAGCAATGAGAAGACTGCCTCCGGTCTTTAAAAAGAACCAAGTAAAAATTATTGAAAGTGAAAATGACCAGACAATCCGGATGACTATGGCCCCAATTGCCTGTAAGAAATCATTGGAAATGTCAATGGGAATATGCCAGACCGCTGTAATAAGACCCAATATAATACTTGCCTCTACCGGCGAATACTTCTTCAAGAGTAGAGGAAGGGCGAATCCCCGCCATCCGGATTCCTCACCTATAGATCCGCCCAAAATCATATTCATGAAGAATACTGTTAATAGAAAAGCCAGGAAGAAGGAATGCCCGTTCTTTAAAGATGAAACAGACCAACTATGTCCATGAATATTTACAATAAACCAAACTAGAAGAAAAAGTAAAGGAAATCCAAGAACTGCTAACATTATCATCTTTGCCCGGGATTTAACTTGGGATTTACCTGAGCCAGGAATAAGAAGACGTTTGTTCAAAGATGAAAAAAATAATAATGATGTCAACCCTATTATTATTACAATAATTGATATTGTTTGAGAAAAATCATAAATCGACTTTGGAGAAGTTAGAGTGATTATTTTACCGGCAATAAAAATCAGAACAAATATGGAAAGAAATCTGAGTCCATTCCATCTGAGTTTTTTAGAATGGAAACTTGAAATAATGAGAGCTGAAAGAGACGGAGCAAAAACTCCAATTTGAGCAATCAACCATTTTGAATCATAAATAAAAAAATCCCCTCTGGACAGAACGCCTGAGGAATACCAAATGGGCCATGAGATTGCAAATGTGAGAATTACAAAGAGAATTAGATTTTTATTAACCGATTTTATGTTATTCTCATCTTTGTTCATGATCTTTTTTGGATTGCTGGTAACGGTGGGCCTCCAGCCGCTGGTGCGGGTTTTACTTGTTGCGCACTTTACTTTAGTATATTTTTCTTGGATTTGTTGTTCGTTAGCTCCCAAAACCAGCCCGCATCGCGGCTGACGGCATGTTATGCAACGTTAAAATACTAATTTTTTGTTTCAGAATACATCCCTGTCTTTCAAGATCATTGTAAATTGTTGATACATTAATTATTGATATGCATTATCTTTCCCAGAACTAAATAATCATCAGTGGTTAATTTGTAAATAAAAATTCCGAAGGCGTTATCCTTACAAAAATATTCTATGCTATAGTCTTTATCTTTGATTACTTCATCTTCAAATAATGTTTGAACAAACCTTCCCGTAATATCAAATATGTCAAGTTTTGCCTTGGTATTGCAGTTTATCGAAAAAACTATATTTGTTTTATTGTAGAAAGGATTAGGAAAATTTCTTAATGATACACCTTTGTTTCTCTGCCCTTTCGTTCCAATCGAAGTAGGGAAACAATCAGGTGTTCCTGAACCACCTGTCTGAGCAAGATTAATATCACATATCTGGTTGGAGTATTTTGTAGTAAGTAGAATATAATACTCACCTGTTATCCCATTTGGTATTAAACAAGTCTCGATTGGATAAGGACTATAACTACAATCTATTATTTTTGAAGATGTCAATTCTTCAACACATGGCGTAGTAGGAGATGTAAAAGGACCCCAGCAAGCAAAGTCAATATCCAAAGTCGGATCGGAATTTATAGTAATTGAAAGTGATCCAGAATTTAGTATTTTCAAATAAAACCAAGTGGGATTGGGTTGGATGTCTAAACATCCATAATAAGCGCCGGGTTCTGCATTACCACCGCTTACATTTCCTGGATAACTACTGCATTGACAAAAAAAATATGCACTATCACAGAGACTACCCTGTGCTTTGCAGAAAGCTGGCATCAATATCAACAAAAAGGTCAGTAAAAATAATGCCTTATTCATAGTATTTAACATTTTAATGTTGCATAACGGGTGGGCGCTAAATGCAGCAAAGGTAGAGCCTTTGAAAAGTAGGAATAAAGAGGATTTTGTTGCATTTTAGCGCCATGTTAGGCACTGGCAAGAATGTATATTTATTTTTGAACATTTTCATTTTCCTCAGTGTATCCAAGAGCTTTTGCTTTATCTAAATATTTCTTATATTTTTTTATGTCGTTTTCATTTTCCATCAGACACATACCGTAGAAATAATTTAATTCCGGGTTATTTCGAAATTTTGAATAGATTTTCTTAAAATATTTTTGGGCTTCCTTTTTGTTGCCATTTTTGTATTCAATAAAACCATATAATAAATAAACATCGGGACCTATTGGAGTATTATTTGATTTATAGCATTGTTCTGCTTGCGATATATTGATACGTGCCTCAGAAATGCTATCAATTGAATACAGAACTAGGCTCTTCCCATAATATCCCTCAGGATCATTTGGAATTATATGTTGCATATGGTCAAAAAGATATAAAGCCAGATTAATGTTGTTACTAAGAAAAGCTGCGGTTCCACAATTTAACCATGCAGTAGGATTTGTTGAATCTATCAGTACTGAGTGAATGCCAGAATTAAATGCATCTTTATATTGACCCATTCTTCGGCAACAAACCGATAAATTGTCCCAGGCATCACAAAAATTGGAATCAAGTTTAACCGCTGCATAGAGAAATAATCTTGCATCACTTAATTTATTTGATTCCAAATAGGAATTGCCAATATTAAAAAATTCTAATGCTTTCTTATTTTTCGTCTTACAAACCATCGAAACTTTAATCGATAGTTGGCCAAAACAGAAACAACAATCTATCAGAAATACTAGTGATATTATATACCTTATCATGTTGATTTCTATATTTGCTTGTGCCTAACAACTCACTTATACACCCATATCTGTTTCTCCTATACGAAATTCACCGGTGGTGTCAGGCGAATGATCTGTTGCTCCTATACACGGGCGGAAATGTAAATAGGCGAATAATCAATAGCAGGACGTTGGTCTTATTAATTTTTGTTATAGCAAATATAGGAAGTAATATCGAACATAATAAAGTATTTCAAATATATTTTTCAGTATCGTACAAACATGTATAGTCATTTCAGTATAAACCCTTTTACCTGTATAGTTTTTTCAGTACAGGACACAAGTATTGGACAGCATAGGATAAGGATGGATCACGGTTACGTACAGGATGTAGTCTTAGACCAGACTTAGACAAGTCTTAGGCCACTCTTAGATAAGAAAAGGTTTTAATGGGAATCATGAACCCGCCGAATCGCACTTCGCATTTCACACGTCAGACTTCGTACATGGCATTTCACCTTTTATGTTCATGATGTACAAATATAAGAATTTATTCCGGTTTCTTAAGCTCCTGAACTCTTTTTTATCACAGTTTCTCCCCGTCACTGCATTATCGATCGGACTGCCCCCCAACCGGTAAAACCGGTCATGAACTTTTACCTCCCCCCTGCAACCTCCGGATTCAATTTTCGGTTTGCCACCGGCCGCGGCAAAATGCCGTTCGCCCATGACAGCCAACGGTTGACGCCTGTTTTTCAAATTAAATCAATTCTAAATTAGACATTCAACGGAAAATAACAGCGAATCACAGACCGGCGGTTTAAAGGATTTTTACTAATTTCGCTGGTGTGAAACCGTTAACAATTCAACCTCTGTCATATGGCTAAAATTATTGGTGATATCGTGATCAATACCGAACGGTGTAAGGGTTGTGAAGTCTGCATTGCCGCCTGCCCCTTCACCGTGATCGCTATGTCGAAGGAAGTGAACAGCAAAGGATATCATTTCGCAACGAAAGTGAACAACGACTGCACAGGTTGCACCAACTGCGCCGTAGTCTGCCCCGACGGCGTTATTACCGTCTACCGGGCCAAAGTTTAAGAGATACTAAAATCAAAAAATCATATTCAATGGGTGAACTTAGATTAATGAAGGGCAACGAAGCCATTGCTGAAGCCGCGATCCGCGCGGGTTGCGATGGTTATTTCGGATACCCGATCACGCCCCAGTCGGAGGTTATGGAATACCTCATGGCAGAGAAACCACACGAGCGGACTGGCATGGTGGTTCTTCAGGCTGAAAGCGAAGTGGCTTCCATCAACATGCTGTATGGCGGAGCCGGAACCGGAAAAAAGGTCATGACCTCCTCTTCCAGTCCGGGTATCAGCCTCATGCAGGAGGGCATCAGCTATATGGCGGGCGCCGAGTTGCCTGCCGTCGTGGTCAATGTTGTTCGCGGCGGACCCGGGCTTGGCACCATCCAACCTTCGCAGGCCGACTATTTCCAGGCGGTCAAGGGAGGCGGACACGGCGATTACAAGATGATCGTATATGCCCCCGCATCGGTCCAGGAGATGAGCGACCACGTGAAACTCGCCTTCGATAAAGCGTTCCAATACCGCACCCCGGTCATGATCCTTTCCGACGGCGCCATCGGACAAATGATGGAAAAGGTCGAGCTCTTCGACCCGATCCCGCGCCGTACCGACGAAGAGGTGATCGCCGCATGCCCCTGGGCATCGACCGGCCGGCCGAAAACACGAAACCACAACATCATCACATCGCTCGACCTTGATCCGGCAGGACAGGAAAAGGTGAACCTCAAACTCCAGGAGAAATACCGGATGATGGAACAAAACGAGGTGATGTACGAAGAGATCATGACCGGCGACGCCGAGTACCTCTTTGTGGCCTTCGGACTGTCGGCCCGCATCTGTCAGAAAGCGACCGATATTGCACGGGCTAAAGGTATCAAGGTCGGACTGTTCAGGCCGATAACCCTCTTCCCGTTCCCGACGCTGCAGATCGCTGCAACCGGAAGCCGGGTCAAGGGAATCCTCGTGGTTGAAATGAATGCCGGACAGATGATCGAAGATGTCAGACTGTCGCTGGGCTGCAAAGTCAAAATCGAACATTTCGGACGTTTCGGCGGTATCATTCCTTCACCGGATGAAGTGGTAAAAGCGTTGGAACAAAAAATTATCGGAGGCTGATTATGGAAGAACAATTTGCAAAACTGGATATCAGGAAACCGGAAAATATCGTGTATCGCAAGAGCAACCTGATGGTCGACCGACCCCTGAGTTACTGCCCCGGATGCGGTCATGGAACGGTACACCGCATGCTCATGGAGGTGCTCGAAGAGATGGACATTGCAGAACAGACCATCGGGGTCTCGCCCGTCGGCTGCTCGGTGCTTGCCTACGATTTTCTCAACGTCGACATGTTGGGAGCTGCCCACGGCCGCGCCCCAGCCCTCGCCACCGCCATCAAACGCCTCTGGCCCCACCGCTTCGTGTTTACCTACCAGGGCGACGGCGACCTGGCCGCCATCGGCACTGCCGAAACTATCCACGCCTGTAACCGCGGCGAAAATATCACCATCATCTTCATCAACAATGGGATTTATGGTATGACCGGCGGACAAATGGCCCCAACTACCCTGCTGGGAATGCGTTCCTCCACCTCGCCCTACGGCCGCGACGTGGAACATATGGGTCATCCTATAAAAATGACCGAACTGATAGCCCACCTTCCGGGCGTGAACTTCGTAACCCGACAGTCGGTCCATACCCCCGTCAACGCCCGCCGCACCAAAAAGGCGATCCGGAAGGGTTTTGAGATTCAGAAAGCAAAGCAAGGCCTCTCGTTCATCGAAGTGGTCTCCAATTGCAACTCGGGCTGGAAAATGACTCCCGTCCAGGCCAATAAATGGATGGAAGAAAATATGTTCCCCTTTTACCCGCTTGGCGACATTAAAGTAGACGGAAAACTCATTGAAAAGAAGGAGAATGAATGAATTTTAATTCAAAGGAGGGATTAGATATTAGCGAATAGCGAATAGAGAAAATTTTTAATTCAAAATTCAAATCAAGCCTTAGAGAATATTTAGTTTTCAATTTTCAATTGTCAATCACTCATTCACTCAATAAATATATCAATCAATCAGTCAATCAATAATTCAATCAATAAATAATGACAGAAGAGATCATTATTGCAGGTTTCGGCGGACAGGGCGTTCTTTCCATGGGAAAGATCCTGGCCTACTCGGGGGTGATGCAAAATAAAGAGGTCAGTTGGATGCCTTCCTACGGACCGGAAATGCGGGGCGGTACCGCGAATGTTACCGTTATCATCAGCGATGAACGGATCAGTTCCCCCATACTGAATTCCTTCGACACTGCCATTATCCTCAATCAGCAGTCGATGGATAAATTTGAAAAGACCGTTAAACCGGGCGGATTGCTCATCTACGATCCCAACGGGATTACCCGTTTCCCGGAGCGGAAGGATATCAACATCTATTCCATTGAAGCTGCGGATGAAGCAGGAAAGCGGGGTCTTTCCAAGATCTTTAACATGATCGTGCTGGGCGGGTTCCTCAAGCTCAAACCGCTGGTTGCGCCGGAATTCATTCATAAAGGATTGGAGAAATCGTTACCCGCACGGCATCACAAACTCATTCCCGAAAACGAGAAAGCCATCGAGCTGGGGAAAGAGATTTTAAAGCCGATCCAGGTTCTTAATTAACGGAACCCTGATCTGACGTACCGTTAACAAACATCACCCGGGGTAAAGGAACCATTTTACCGGCGTTGATCTTATTATCCGGACCGGAGGAGCCGCAGGGAATTCCTCCGGTTTGTTTTTTCACGGCAATCCAGACCCGGAATCGGATCGTTCGGATTTGACAATAACCCGTCCTGAATTTGGGTGACGAATTTCACCACGGCGCCACATCCACCAACTAAATTGCAATCACGGGTATGAACCCTTGGTTCTGTGTAATCTCCAGTGGTTCTCCTTGTAATAAATGGAAAAGAGGGTCACGGAAAACCTACAGCATAGCAAGGAAAATAATATTTTTGTGAATGAATCAGGTCAGCGCTTCGTTTTAATAATCTGAGACTCCCGAATGAAGCCATCTATACATAAGATAAAGGATTTTCTGGAGGAGCAGTACCTGCGTTTCAACAATCCGGGTTTTATTGATTCTGATCCCGTCAGCATCCCCCACCTCTTTACCCGGCCCGGCGACATTGAGATTGCCGGGTTTTTGTCGGCCACCCTTGCCTGGGGCAACCGGAAGTCGATCATTGTACATGCGCGGCAGCTCCTCCGCCTGATGGACGATGCCCCCCGCGATTTCCTGGTCAACGCCTCCCCGGCTGATCTGAAGCCCTTTCAGAAATTTGTCCACCGTACGTTTAACGGTGACGATGCGCTCTTTTTCATCACCGCACTCCGGAATATCTGTCAGCAATACCCGGGCTTTGAGCCGTTGTTTCAAAGCATGAACGAACAGGGCGCCGCGCATGCCATTTCCCGGTTCCGTTCCCTGTTCCTCGAAACAGATCATCTGCCCCGGTCGGAGAAGCACCTTGCGAATCCCGCCAAAGGCTCGGCTGCAAAGCGGATCAACATGTTTTTACGATGGATGGTGCGAAACGATGGACGCGGTGTGGATTTCGGGTTGTGGAAATCGATCCGTCCGGCCGCCCTCATCTGTCCCCTCGACCTCCACACCGGGAAAACCGCCCGCATGCTCGGTTTGCTCCAACGGAACACAAACGATTGGAAAGCCGCGGTTGAGCTGACCGGCCATTTACGTCGCCTCGATCCTGAAGACCCGGTAAAATATGATTTTGCCCTCTTCGGATTGTCCATATCCCGCGAAATATAACTTTGCACTCTTCGGACTGTCTGCTTTCTACTGTCCCCTGCCTAATATGCCTGTCAATCCTGATTTTCAACAAGAAAATCAAGTGATTCATCGAGTTCGTGTGACTTCCGGGAAATGGTTTTGTATTTTTGGGCCGCATCAAAACCCGAAAAAACATGTCGCAACCATTGAAATCCTGCATGCTCATTTTACTGGCACTATCTACCTTTTCTCATGTAACAGCTCAAACCCGGGAGATCCTCCAATGGCGGGGAGAGGACCGCAGCGGGGTTTACCATGAAACCGGCCTGCTGAAAAGCTGGCCACCTGAGGGCCCTGTCATGCAATGGGAATCAGAAGGCATCGGCAATGGCTACGGAAGCCCGGTCATCACGCGAAACAACATATTCGTTAACGGGGAAATCGATACTGTTAGTTACTTGTTCGCACTCGACCTGCAGGGTAAGTTGCAATGGAAATCGAAGATCGGCCGGGAATGGGTTCAGAATTATCCCGGATCGCGCAACACGCCCACGGTGGCCGGCGACCTTGTGTACGTGACCGCCGGCATGGGACAGGTGGCCTGCTTCGAGACAGCAACAGGCAAAGAACGCTGGTCGTTTAACCTGACGAGCGACTTCCATGGGGAGATACCCCGCTTCGGGTTTTCAGAATCCCTGCTGGTGGATGGCGACCGGGTCTACTGCGCTCCCGGCAGTCGTGACACCAACGTGGTGGCACTCGACCGGTTTACCGGCAAAATCATCTGGATCAGCAAGGGATCCGGCGAAATGACCTCCTATACATCACCCATGCTCATCCGCCTGCCTCAGCGGACCATCCTCGTCACCTTCTCGATGACAACCCTACTGGGAATCGACACCAAAGACGGGAGTTTGCTTTGGTCGCACAAACAGGAAGGACAGGAAATTGATTGCCAGTGCAACACCCCGCTTTATGAAAACGGAAGCCTTTACTGCGTGAACGGGAACGGCTATGGAACATTCAGAATACAGCTATCCTCCGATGGGAGCACCATTACCGAGACATGGAAAAACGGCAAAGCCGACGGGTTGTTCGGTGGATTTATCAAAGTGAAAGATCACCTCTATACCGGCGGATATGAAAAAAGGCAGTACTATTCGGTGGATGTGAATACCGGTGCGGTGGTCGACTCGCTGAGGTTCGACCGGGGAAGCATCGTCGAAGCCGACGGAATGCTATATCTTTATAATGAAAAGGGACAACTGGGTCTTTTTAAACCCAACGGCCCGAAACTCGAACAGGTGAGTGTTTTTAAAGTGACCAGAGGGACCAAGGCTCACTTTTCACACCCGGTTATCTGCAATGGGGTGTTGTACCTCAGGCATGGAAAATCGCTGCTTGCTTACCATGTGAAAGGGTAAAAAGGCCGGAAAACAGGCAGTCGGCAATGGACAATTGACAATTGACAATGGACAATTGACAATTGACAATTGAAAATTGAAAATTCACTCAATCACTCATTCACTCATTCAATAAATCAGTCAATCACTCATGAAAAGCTTTTACGTTAACCTTTTGTTCAGCCTGCTGGCCTGCATTCCGGCAGTGGCTCAGGAGCAGTCGCTTGACGATATTCTTGATAAATATTACAAGGCTATGGGCATCGACCACCTCAAAAAAGTTAATTCGATGGTCATGACAGGCCTGATGACCCAGAATGACGTCATGCCGGTAAAGGTATACAGGCTCAGGCCTGACAAGTACCTGATGGAATTCGACATTGCCGACCTCACGGCATACCAGGGGTACGACGGTACCACGGCATGGATGACCACCCCCTGGACGGGAAATCCGAAGCCGCAGGTCATGCCGCCTGACAGGGTTGGCGCCATGAAGATCACCGCCGAATTTGAAGGGATACTGTTTAACTGGAAAGCCAAGGGGCACCTGGTTGAACTTGCGGGAAAGGATACCGTTAATCAGGTAATCATGAATAAATTGAAGATCACGAAGAACGACGGAGGGGTCGAATACCTCTTCATCGACCCGGGCGATAACCTGATCAAAAAACGCCTTTACAACAGGACGGTCCGCGGAAGGGAGATCTTGATGGAGAATTATTTCAGCGATTACCGGCCGGTCGACGGCATCATGTTCGGATTCAAACAGGATACCCGGATCGGCGGGCAACCTTATAATTCATTGCAGTATGAAACGATCGAACTCAACAAGGAGATCGATCCGGGGCTTTTCAGTATGCCGAAACCCTGATGAAAATTCATCACAGCAAATGGGCGAACTAAGAAATGAGTGACAGGCGGAGCAGAATGAACGAAGCGCGAAACGCAAACCGTAAAGAACCGGTGCAGGATTCTGTCACCCACCGGTATTGATCTATTCACGTAAAATAAACAAAGATGGAAACTGTTTTATCTTCCGGGAGGTTCAATTCCCTGCTCCTGGCTATCCTGTTTTACACCTTTTCAATGCCGGGCCTGATGGCCCAGGTAAACACCATCCCTTTCGATTCGGCCCACTGGGAATTCATGGATGCCGTTGCCGTTGAATACATGGGAAGGTCTGCACTCCAGGGCAGCGCCATCCTGAAAAACCGGACCCTCTCCGATGGCGTTGTGGAATTCGATATGGCGGTCACGGGTCAGCGCTCCTACCCGGGGATCCTGTTCAGGATAACAACGGACGACAGTTATGAAAGGATCTATATCCGTCCGCATCTGCCGGTCACGTTCCAGAATGTGATCCAGTATGTGTCGACTTTCAACGACATCGATTCATGGCAGTTGTACAACGGACAGGGTTACACTGCCAGCGCCGCCATCACAAGGAATGAATGGTTTCATGTGAAGTTGGAATTCAAGGGCGGGCAGGCACGGCTGTTCCTGAATAACGATCAACGGCCGGCTTTAGAGGTGCCCAACCTGGGTCACGGGGCCGGGAATGGAAAGATCGGCCTTTCGGGACCGGCCGATGGCAGCGCATTCTTTTCCAATTTCTCCTGCAGGGAAGACAAGTCACTGGTGTTTCAACCCCCGGTAATGCAGGAAGTGCCATTCGGAATCGTGACGGAATGGGAGCTATCGTCCGTTATCAAAGCATCTTCCATTAACAACGAGATACACCCCGCGAAACAGGGGCTGACCGATCTGCAATGGAAGATGGCCACCTGCAGGCCCGATGGCATTGTTGATATCTCCCGCTATTATCCACGGTCAGGCAATTCACCTGATGTAATACTGGCCAGGACAACCCTTACTTCCGACCAGGAAGAGTCGAAATTGTTTTCATTCGGCTACAGCGATCTTATTTCGATATTCCTGAACGGCGAGTTGGTTTTCATCGGCAACAGCAGTTACATGAGCCGCGATCCCTCTTTCCAGGGAATTGTCGGGCTGAACGATTACATCAACCTGCCATTGAAAAAGGGGAAGAATGAACTGCTGCTGATGGTGACCGAATCGTTCGGCGGCTGGGGGTTCATGTTCAGGGATTGCAGCGCCATCTACCTCGACAGCGGGGTGGCACGCGCCTGGGAGATTCGGAACGGCTTCAGGTATCCCGAATCGGCTGAATATGATTCGAAACGGGGGGTCGTCTATGTTTCGAACTATTATCTCGACGCAGGTGGGTCCATTTCTAAGCTCAGGCCCGACGGAACCCTTGCAGAGGCCGAATGGGTTAAAGGCGTTTTCCAGCCCTCAGGGTTATGCCTTTCGGGTGACCGTTTATATACGGTGGGCAGGCAAAGTCTCGTGGAGATCGATCCTGACCGGGGCACCATCCTCAACCGTTATCCATTTCCCGGACCGGGTTTGCCCAATGATGTTTGTGCCTCAGACAACGGGGAACTTTACATCACCGACAGTTTTAAAGGCTGTATCTACCGCCTCAAAGAAGGAAAGATGGAAATCTGGCTTGAAAGTCCGGAACTCGCGAGGGTGAACGCGATTCTTTATGACCATGGCCGGATACTGGCCGGGACATCCGCCGATGGCTGCGTCAGGATCATCGACCCGGAAACCAAAAACATCAGCCTGCTTGCCTGCATTGGCAGCGGAAGCATCATCGACGGTCTTGTTCCTGACGGTCAGGGTAACTACCTCGTAGGTGATTTTAACGGAAAGGTCTACAGAGTCACACCTGCCGGTGAAAAGAAATTGCTGATCAATACCACGGCTGCCGGTATTTCGCTGGCGGCATTCTGTTACATCCCCAAAACCGGATTGCTGGTCGCCCCGACCCTTTACGACAACAGGGTCATCACCTTTCGGTTCAATCCAGCGGGACAAAAAACCGGCAAGTAGTATCGCCGGCGCACAATAGTTCTGTCCGTCCGGTGGTAAACGTCAATGCCTCTGCCGAATAGTGGACGACAGCGCCACTCGAAAGAGGTATTCCCATTTTCTCTCGGACTTCCGATAAAAATTTCAACCTTTTTGTTCATCTATTGAAAAAAATCCAGAATTTTGAAGTATCTGTCAGGGTATCTGTCCGGTAGCGGAACAACCCCTGCGAAATTAACAAAGTTCTTCATGGTATTCATCCTTCAATTAATCACTAATGCTTTCACCATTGATCCGGGTCAGAATTACGCTGACTGCAATTTTACTTATTGGTTCGGTTTATCAGGCACAACCACAGGTTCAGGCCCAATGGCGCGGGAATGACCGACGGGGTGTTTACCCTGAGCAACAGACGCTTGAAGAGTGGCCGGCTACAGGTCCTGAACTCCTGTGGTCATCATCTGAAATTGGTTCAGGATATGGTTCACCGGTTTGTCTTGACGGAAAGTTATACATCTGCGGTGCACTGGGTGAAAATGCCTGGCTTTTCGAATTCGACCGTCAGGGAAAACTGCTCCGCAAGGTATCCTTCGGCAAGGAGTGGGTGGTCAACTACCCGGGGTCGCGCATGTCGCCAACCATTGCGGGCGGCCTCATTTACGTCAGCACAGGACAGGGAGACCTGGTATGCATCGACCTGGACACATTCAAGGAGAAATGGAGGCTCGACAACCGGCCGGGGTCCCAGATCATGCCTCTGTACGGCCATTCTGAGTCGCCGGCGGTAGATGGCGACCTGGTATTTTTCACACCGGGAGGCAAAGATACGGGGGTCGTCGCACTGAACCGTTTTACGGGTAAACATGTCTGGGGTTGTCCTGGCGACGGAGAGCGGCAGGGTTACAACTCCCCGCTGATCATCAGGCTCCCGTCGCGGACGATCCTGGTAACCTTTTCGGCCTATTCCCTGCTGGGAATCGATGCAAAAACGGGCAAGCTGCTCTGGACCCATCCGCAGGACAACATTCCACCCGCCGAACGCAAATTGGGAAACGGTGATACACACAGTAACACCATATGGTATGAAAACGGAGCCATCTTTTACCTGGCCGGCGACGGGAACGGGGCGGTGCGGCTGATCCTTGGCCCTGATGGCGCCAGCATCAGGCAGGTATGGCGAAACCCGACCGTCGACAACTACATGAGCGGTTTTATCAAACAGGGAAACCTTATCTACACGGGTAGTGACTCGAGAAAGGCGCTGATCAGTGTTGATATAACCACCGGGGAGGTTAAAAGCGTGCTGAAATGTGGCATTGGAGCGCTCATTTCAGACGGCAGGATGCTCTATTATTACACCCACCGGGGTGAGGTAAACCTGATACGGCCCTCATCAACCGGCCCCGAGCTGGTGAGCATGTTCAAGGCGACCATGGGGAAACAGGAACATTTCGCACACCCGGTGATCGACCGTGGGGTTCTTTATATCAGGCATGGTAATGCGCTGATGGCCTATCAAATCAGGCAGTAGTCATCAGGGATCAGCGATTTGGGATTAGCGAATAGGGATTAGCGAATAATCGCTTCTGTGAATTTTAAACTCTTAACCATATGAAAACGCCCCTTCGCCTACTTTTTGGAATCCTTTGTTCTCTTCCGGGGATTCTCTTTGCCCAGAGCTGGCAAAACATTTGTTCGCCGGGAACCACTTTTTACAGCAATTCAGATACTGTGGAGAATATAAAAGCCTTCCGGCTCGACTCCACGCTGGTGTTGCCGGGCCAGGATACAGCCTGTTATTCGTACCGTACGATCCGCGATTCTCTTAATATGTTTAATTGCCTCGATACAACCGGTGGATCGGTATTGGGTGAAAAGGTGATTCTCACCCACGACGGATGGTACTATTTTTTCAACCGGAACGACGACACCATCAGGATCAATACGGCTTCCACTACAGGTCAGTCGTGGCGGTTCTGCAACCTTTCAGGTGGCGGATATGTTACGGCAACGGTTAATTCCCTCACGGTCGAACAGGTTTTAGGGCAATCGGACCAGGTAAAACTGATCACGCTTCAGGCGAAAAATCAGTCGGGCGCCAACATCAGCCATCCGCTTAATGACCAGCCTTTCAAACTCAGCCAGCATTACGGACTGGTTACCTTCTATGACGTCTATTTCCTCCCCGAACAGGTCAGATTCTATTCCCTCGAAGGAAAATCGACTCCTCCGATGGGCGCACAGGATTTCGGCTGGCGCGACGTTTATGATTTCTCCGTGGGTGATCAGTTTCATTATGAGGGGCATATCGATGATATGGGGGGTATGGCCGACACAAAAACGATCATGAATGTGATCGGGAAAACAGGCAACGGAACCGACTCGGTAGATTACATCTTCGAGCGGTGCCGGAGGATGGAAGCTGCTCCGCCGCCGGGAGTTACCACCCTTCATGACACCATCCTGATCAGGTACAATTTCCTGGCGTTAGACACGATTACCCCATTCACGCCGCTTCCCGGTGAGCTCAGCGTGAGTTCTACGACATTGCCCGACCAGATCGCAAACCGTTACTCCCGTCGCAGCAAGGATTTCAACAACCGCCAGGTCAAGGCCATTGAGTATGACAGTTACAATTTCGGAATCACACTCCCGACCTGTTGGAGTAACTCTTTGTGGGAGTACTGGCACCTGGAAGAATACGCTCCGGGGTTGGGATTGACCCATAACCAGACGCTGGAGATGTGGTCCGGATCGCAAGAGTCGTTGGTCTGGTTTAACCGCAGCGGGGAGACCTGGGGAACCCCGGTTGCACCTGATTGCCAGACCCTGGTTGGCATTGAGGACCACCCCATTGGAGTCCAACCTATTGTAACCGTGTTCCCTAACCCGGCATCGGATAAAATAACCGTCACACCGACGGGGTCTGCGATTGACGCAGCAACCGGATTCAGCCTGTACAATTTGCAGGGCAAACAGGTTTTGTATGCAAATCTAAATCACGACGTTATCAGCATCGCAACGGACTTCCTGCCACGGGGGATTTACTTCTGGAAAGTAACCTCATCCGATTGGAATGGCTCCGGGAAACTTATTCTGCAGTAATTGCAACGTCAACAGTTTGCAATTTTAACTTTGAATTTATTTTTCCCCTGATATCTACTGTTTGTGATAGATATTGGTTTCGTTCCGGTAGCCGGTCGTATCCAGATACCAGTCGGGATATGAGCTTCCGCCTGATTCGGCCCATGGGGCGAACTTCAGGTAGGCGCTGGTGATCTGAACGCTTTCGATTGTGTAATCGAAATCGGAGGCAATGCGGATAGCCCAGGGAAGGTTGGTTATTGTTTTGTAATACCTTCCGGAAGCAGGATCTGAATCATCCTCCGAAGTTTTGAACCACGCCGGGTTTGCCAGACTGGTCGGAACATGGTCGGGCAGATGAATCTCTTTACCACGATCCATGTCAACAATCAGAAAAGGATTGAAACGGTCGATCCCGATGTCATTGATGGAATAGGTACCGGGTTTGAAGAGCAAAGAGACAACCGTTGTGTCAGGATCGACATACGGCGCACCGGGCTGAACATTAACGCCAAATCCGCCGGGAGATGGCATGATTTTATTGACGTTGTCGAATACGATGATGGTAGGCCTTTCCTGGCCCGACTCCAGTCCGTTGGAACCAACGGTAATATAACTCTCTGTCAGTTTGCTTCCGGAGGTTTCGATATCGGTCTGGACAACCGAGGCAGTGGGAAGTTGAAATCCGAAACCATTTTGCAAGCCAGCTCCGATGGCCATGATTACAAAAGTTGATGAGATCTCTGTCACCTTGTTGCTGGCATCGGTGATGATTTTAAAACGGTAATTCATCACCAGGTCGTTGAAATCGTAATCACCTTTGCCAGGCCAGAGATCTTCGAAAGCCAGCGTACCGTATCCTGCAGCAGGATAGAAGTTGTTAAAAGCTCTGGCAGGATCGTTCGGATAACTGTCATCCCCATCGGGGATCCCATCGCCATCCTGGTCTGGCGATGATCCGGTTTGTTCAAAATTGGCCTGGATTTCCGTAATATCCAGCGCCCTTCCGAAAAATTTAAGATCGTCGATGGATCCGTTAAAAAACTTCTGAGCCCCGTTATCCGAACCGATCGAGAGATCGCGGCTGTTCACCTTGAGCACGCCGGTAACCGGTTTTGAATTCCGGAGTTGCCCGTTAACATAGAACTTCAGCTGCTGTCCATCATACGTCATTGCGAGATGGTACCATTCGTTGAGGATTGGCAACCCGCCTCCCCAGTGGATCGATTGGCTGGTATTATCGGCCATTCTCACCTGTACCTGCCATCCGTCCCATTTCCCCTGGCCAATACCATGACCATCCCAGTCGCCTTTCTGAAATATCTTACAGGTTTTGTTCTCCTTTGTTTTAGCCCATGCCATCATGGTGATACCGGTCACCGGATTCAGGTTTGGTTTGTTTGGCGCCGAAACCAGGCCGGTTGTTCCGTCAAATACCAGGCAACTTCCCGATATCCCGGTTCCCCAGACAGCATTGGTGATCACCCCATCGTTGCCGTCCTTGCTGTCGGCAGCCACAGCGCCCCCGTTTTCATCGAGTTTCCACCAGGAGATCATATCGGTTTCACCGTTGCCGGGATCCGGGGTCGAAATCAGAATCTCTTCTACCTCCTGTTGTGTCAGCGCCCGGTCGTAAACGAGCATTTCGTCAATTATCCCCTTGAACGGATTGAGGGTCTTCTGGAATCCGATGTAAACATCAGAAGTAGTACTTTGTAAATTGCCTGAATTGGCTCTCGTAATCTTCAGGTTACCATCCACATAAATCTTCATCTCAGAACCATCGTAGGTGGCCACACCGTGATGCCAGTCGGTATCGAGGATCCTGTCGGAATAATTCATGACAACCGCTTTATAAACGGGAGTGTAAATCGCAAATCCGATCCTTCCCTGCGCATCCATCTTAAGAATATATTTTACGTTTTGAAAAATGAATGCACCGTTATCGCCCACTGCATCCAGCCTGAACCAGAATGAAAAACTGATGCCATTGCCGGTCAGGTTTAAGCCGGAATTCGGAACCTGTACCTGGTTCCCGGTTCCGTCGAAATGAAGCGCACTCCCTTTGATCCCGCTTGTCCACAGAGCTCCCGTGATGGTTCCGTTATGACCGCCAACCGCATCCCCGGCAACAATTCCCTGATTTTCATCGAAATGCCACGCAGCAACCAATCCTGCAAGGGGAATGGTACCGGGCTGAAAATCAGGCGATAGCGCGATGCCGTTTGAAAGATCGACAGAAACCACACTCCCTGAAAGCGAAACGAGATTTCCGTTTACCTTCACCGCGGTAACATAAGCCGGGATATTTACAGGTATCTCAAGCCAGTCGCCGATCCCGTTGTAATAACCCCTGAAATAGGAGATCTCTCCTGATTCGGATGTGATGTTTAACACAACGGAATGATCGGAACTAATCCGGAAAGTGATGGTCCGTGAAGTTTCCCAGTCAAAGGTGGCAGGAACCTTCAGATCCTGCATCTGGTTCCCGGTTGGGATCGTCCCGGGTTCGTTTTTCTTGCAGGAGTTAAGTAGGCTTACCAGTAGGACTAAGCTGAATAGCAATAATGTTTTGGGAGTAAGATATTTCGACATAGGCTTTAATATTTATTTTTCCGGAAAATAAGGACAAAGTTAAGTCACTATCTCCCTTGACGCAATCTATAATAAGTAAATGGTCGGGTTAAGTTTTTGACCGTATTGTTTTTCACCTGATTTGAGGAGAATGGAGAAAACGAAAATTCAAAAGTCAAATACGACTCAGGTGGAAAAGAACAACCCGCGAAAAAACTTATGACAGGACGTTCTCGCTGGCCAACTCGCTCAGGTTTTCAGCCGGGAGATGGAACAAGTGCCCGGGATGCCTCCCGGGAGTAATATCAGCTAAGCCAAACCACGAAAAAACTGGGGGATCAATCCTCAGTAAAAGTCATCCATCTTCCGATGCCATTTAAGAGCGTACGCCCGTGCAATGAGGTTTTATAATAATTTGGATAGTCAATGTAGTGACCGATCGATTTCACAACCATCCCTGAACCGATGTCATAAATCTTGTAACCGTATTCCTCCTCAGTAAGGATCAGGCCCACATTGAAATCGATGCTGATATCAAGGTATGATGTAAGCGGCGCACTGAACGTTA
The DNA here is from genome assembly GCA_009928665.1 of Alphaproteobacteria bacterium. Taxonomy (GTDB): domain Bacteria; phylum Bacteroidota; class Bacteroidia; order Bacteroidales; family FEN-979; genus CAIVAT01. The sequence continues at coordinate 58,310 of SACF01000016.1, read as the reverse complement.
TATTCCCGGCAACGAGGTCATAGATTTCATATTTTCCCGGACGGATGAGCAGGGCCTTAATTTTTTCATTCATTGGGATGGCTTCAAGAACTTCCTTGAAGTCCATTCATGGCATTTGAATATCGGGCAGCAATACCCGGGAATATCCTTGAAAGACCAGGCTCAGGTCAGGATCTCGAAAATTTAAGTGATGTGTATAAACGGAGTTCATAATAATACTTACTTTTTCTATATTTGTCAGATCAAATATAACCCTATGAAAACACTCAACCGCATGTTCGGGGTAATAGCACTTCTTTGTGCCGTTATCTTTTTAAATTCCTGTGATGCGCCGGTCACCCTGACCTCGTGGAAAAACCCGGCCGACAATACCAAAGTCACGCGGGTGGTCATTTTCCCGCTGTTCGAAAAACTTGAGTACACCAAGCCCTTTGAGCAATCAATGGTTGCCTATTTCCAGTCGCAAGGGCTGAAAACCATCGGTTCGCTTGATTTTCTCAATCCCACCGTGAAGTATCCCATGGACGACGTGCTGAAGAAGATCGACAGCCTGGGAGCCAACAGTGTCCTGGTCTTTAAATATACCGGCACTGATAAATCACAAAGCTATGTTCCTCCCACCTATTATGGCGGCTGGGGTGGCGGTTACTGGGGAGGCGGCTATTGGGGCGGCGGCTACTGGGGTGGCGGTGTTGCCACCGGAGGCTACTGGGTGACCACATCGACCCTGAACCTGAAGGCATCTCTTTATGTGAAAAACAGCAAAGAGGCCGTCTGGACGGGCGACATCACGGTTACCGATCCCAACTACGTGGATCAGGCTGCCAATAACATCGCGAAAGATATCTATGCCGATTGGGTAAGGAACGGATTAACAGGCGGTCAGGTAATGACCAAATAGTTCAACCACATCCCGGGGGTTCGTCCTCCGCGATTTGTCAAAACGTATTATCCAATTGAAGATCTGACTGCTTATGGGCTGTTTCCGTGCCATCCTTTGCATCATCTTTCCGCCGCTTGCGGTTGTGGACCGCGGTTGCGGAGCCGTGCTCCTCGTTTTCCTGCTGACCCTTTGTGGCTGGATACCCGGTGTTATCGCTGCTATTCTATTCAACACCAGAAACTAATGGCAGGGTAACCGTAAAGCAACTGCCCTTTCTGGGTTCCGTTGTAACGGTGATCCTCCCTCCATGCTTTTCGACAAACTCCTTGCACAGGATCAGTCCCAGGCCGGTGCCCCGTTCCTGCTCCGTTCCTTTACGGGTGTACTTACTCTCGATATGGAATAATTTGTTCATAATTTCGGGAGCGATCCCGGTCCCGGTATCTTTAACACTGACCCGGCAGATCGAATCGCTGACACAGGCCGAAACCACCACTTCACCCTCACGGGCGGTAAATTTGATCGCATTCGTAAGCAGGTTCCTGAAAATTGTATTGATCATCTGGACGTCTCCCTGAACCACAATCAGATCCGTGATGTCCGATCTGAGGGTTATGTTTTTCCGGGTCGCCTGCCCCGCAACAAGATCGATATTCTCCTGGATCCGCTCGGCAAGATCAAACGCAACCGGCTTAAAATCAAGATTCCCTGTCTGGGACCTTCCCCAGATCAACAGGTTCTGCAACAGGTCGAAGGCATGACGGGATGCATCGCGGATGTCGCCAACCGATTTCCGGATCTTCGGAATATCAGGGCTCTCGAGGTTTCCGAGTACAATATCGGTAAGTCCGATGATCGAATTGAAGGGGTTCCGCAAATCGTGCGCGATGATCGAAAAGAATTTGTCCTTGGTGGCATTGAGCGCCGTTAACTCACTGTTCAGGTTGTTCAGTGTTTCGTTTTTCTGAACAATTTCGAGATTTTTCTTTTCAATTTGAAGGGTTCGCTCATGAACCTTATTTTCCAGAATGTCGCGCTCCTGCCTTAGTTTCCGTTCCCTAAGCCGGATGTAAACGATGATGACCCCGGCCAGTATAAGTCCGTAAATTGTCCATGCCCACCAGCTTCTCCACCACGGGGGAAGTATGAGGATCCGGATCGACCTGCCTGCCTGGTTCCATACCCCGTCGTTGTTCGAACCCTTCACCCTGAAGGTGTACTCACCCGGCGGTAGGTTCGTAAACGGAACAAACCTCCGGTTGCCAATGTAAACCCATCCATTCGACAATCCTTCAAGCGTATAAGCGTACTGGTTCTTTTCAGGATTCGTGTACTCCAGCGCAACAAATTCGATGGTGAATGTCTGGTCGCTGTGCTGCAATAATACTGTTCCGTTTCGATCGGGTTCCACGTATTCCTTCCCTGTCCGGGTCGATTTATACACCGCCGTGATCAGGATCTCCGGGATATTCAGATTGTCGCCGAGCTGCTCCGGGTAAAAGGAGTTGAGCCCGTTCATGCCACCAAAAAAGACTTCGCCGTCGGGACTGTTAAAACAGGCTCTGATGTTGAACTCGGGGCTCTGCAATCCCTCGTCAACCGTGTAGGTGCGAAAGGTTCCGGTGGCTTTGTCAAACCTCGATAACCCGCTGCCCGTGGCAAACCACATGGTATTCTGATGGTCCCGCAAGATTTCAAAAATGTTGTTGTTCGGAAGTCCGTCCTTTTTGGCATAGTACAGAAAAGTCGAATCTTTTCTCACATATTTGTTTACATAAGATCCGGTGCCGATCCACATGTCGCCGTTTTCATCCTCGCACAGGGAGATCACGAAATTATCGCACAACGAATTCTTCGATTCATTCTTCCTGAAATGGACCATCTTCAAATTTACCGGATCGTAAACATCCAAACCATTGATGGTAGCAATCCATATTTTTCCTTCATGATCTTCACGGATACAATAGATCAGGTTGCCCCCGATGCAGTGATGTGGTGGCGAATCGGCTGTAAAGACTTCTGTTGCCGACCATCCGGGGAGGATCCGGTAAAGTCCCGACTGGGTTCCGATCCAGTACGATCCATCTTTCCCCTGAATGACCATACAAATCCGCGTCCCCCTGAAATCGGGCGCCATCGGCGCTTTGAAAAACTCCTTCAGACGGGTAAACCGCCGGTTCTTTGCATCAAAGACATGCAGCCCGTCGCGTGTTCCGATCCACATGTTCTTTTCCCTGTCGCGGAAGATCACATGAACAAAATCGTTGGTGATGTAATGGTCGCCGGGCAACGACATGGAAAAGCGTTCCACCGTTCCCGTTTCCCTGTTATAGCGGTTTAATCCCTGTCCCCAGGTTCCGATCCATAACAAGCCACCTTCATCTTTATAGATCGATGCAATGACATTGCCGCTCAGGTCGACCGATGAGGAGGTATTGTCGCGCCGGTATAACCTGAATTTGGTCGGTTTCAGGTCTGTTTTACTGATCCCCTGCAGGGTGCCGGCCAAGAGGTTCCGGGAACGGTCGATGGCAAGCGTCAGAACAATGTCATGTCCCAGACCGTGCCGGGATGCGGTATACCGGTCGGCCACCCGGTACCGGTTTTGTTCTGTGGTAATCCGGATCAAACCCGCTCCCTCGGTCCCGACCCAGATGGAACCATCCGGATCCTGGATCAGCGCCCGGATGAACCTGGTGTTGTTATCCGACGGTTCTGATTCCTGGAGTGGAAACCGGTAAATAATACCCCGTTTTTTGTCGATAATGTTAAGCCCGTCGGAAGTACCAACCCAGATCTTTCCGTTACGGTCCTGACACAGTGCGGTAATATTATCGTTGCTGATGGAACCCGGCTGGCCGGGGTCGTGGAGAAAATAGGTGAAGGTATGGGTACGGGGATCAAAACAGGCCAGTCCCGAGGTAGAACCCATCCACACCGATCCGTCGGCATCCTCCATCAGCGGGATCCGGTTATCGTTAACGGCTCCGAGATACCGCAGCTCGGTCTGGTAATGAACCATGGTCATTTTAACGGGATCGTGAACCGACAGTACAGGAGGCGTATTAATGTAGATCAACCCCGAACGTGATACCATGATATCATAAGCACACCGGCTCACGGTCGAAATGTAGCCGGTTGTGTAAGGTATCCTGACAAAGCGATTTTCGGTGGGAATGTATTTGTTGATCCCGTTCTTGGTTCCGATCCATAAATTGCCCTCCTTATCCCCGTTAATGGCATAGATCCAATTGTTGGAAATGGAGTTGGTATCGTCGGGATTGTAAAGAAACTGGGTGAAATCATACCCGTTGAACCGGTTCAGTCCGTTCTGGGTCCCGATCCATAAAAAGCCCCGGGTGTCCTGATACATGCAGTTGACCACGCTTTGCGATAGCCCTTCCTCGATCGAATAATTGTGAAACAGGTATTGCCGTGCCTCAGCGGCAATACCATAAAGCAGGCAAACGATGACCAGCGTAATCCTCCCCATTAAATATGAAGATGAGCAAGATGTAAAGATAACAATTAAACTATTAAATTGACGATGGATCTGAAGGAAAGTTACATCCCGATCCCTTTGCATACTGTATTTGAATCACGATTTAAACCCCGACGCAAACCCAGCAAGTGATTCCGCTGCCAGGCCGGGTGAACAGCCGGTTTAATCTGTTCTCCTGAAAAGATCGAAAGGCGGTTTCCACTTTGTCATCCCGATGCCCGGGAGCGATCTTCCCCACGTATTCCTGTACCGGTCGGCCCGGCCGGTAAAATGCCTGACGATCAGCCGGTGAATGACATTCATGTTGGGCAGGAGACCATGGAATCCGGCGAGTTTTTCGGTTGCCCGGTCCTGGATTTCCCAATAGCCAAAGTCGTCGGGCGACAAACAGACGATGTTGGCCGGGTCGAGAAAACCGGGAATGGCCGACCTTAGCGGAACAGTGCCGTCGCCGGTAAGCATCTGCCGGTCGGATTCGGGTTGGGACCACTCGTTCTTCCGGTCGTTTCGGTTAAAATCGAAGAACAAGCCCTGTTGGTTCCGGTCAATCTTCACGCCAACACGGGTAGTTGAATTCACGCCGGCAATACACAGCCAGTTTCCGGACTTCAGCCCGGCGGTTTCCAGCTTCCACTTCCGGATTCGGAGCCGGTGTTCCCGGGCTGATTGCAGGAAACCGGAAAATAGAAGGCTTGCCTTTTCTGTATCATCTCCTCCGGTCACGCTGTGCTTTTCAACATACTGCCGGATGGTCTCCACGATGCTGGGTTGCCAAACAGCGGGATCGAAGAGGTCGGGGTTCACATCCCCGGGAGCCTCCACCCCTTTGCAATCGGGCAGAAGGTAATAAAGCGACGGCGTTACGCGCGCAGCTTCCCGTTCCCGGCTGCTTGGCGCCGGGGTTCCCAGGTTCGCTGTGCCGGTCGCCAGCTTGATGACCGCCTCGAACGAACCCCCGAAAGGCGTTGCAAGGGTAACGACTTTATCGACCCGGTGATTTTTTTTATGCTTCTCCAGATAACCGGCTATGATCAGTCCGCCCATCGAATGGCCGACCAGGTTGACTTTTGGATCTTTGAGAAACCAGTCATGGTGATAATATCGCATCAGCCGGGTCCGCTCGATCACTTCGGTTATTAACGCTTCGAGCCGTGCTTCGGTATGTTCCAACGGCTGCCGCCAGTCATAACCGAATGGATAAACGGGAACCGGATTTTCATCCGACGCGCTGAGGTTGTGCCGCAACTCCTGGATCAGCTCCCGGTACGCGATCTCATAGATCTGTCCGGACTGTACCCGCGCCGGCTCCAACGCTTCATAACGGACCTGGTCGGGATGCAGCGCGACCTGCCCGAATTTTTTCGTGAGTACCGACCATACCGTTTCAGGTGGCAGGAGGTAGTGGTCGTCGAGATAGGTTGCCGTGATCCCCGGCACGACTATCACCGGATAAACCTGTTCCATGACTGAAGATTTTGAGTAAAGATAAAAAATAGGATCGTTTATATCGAAGTATTTGATATTTATGAGTATTTTTGAGGGAAATGATCCTATGATCACCTTCATCGTAATATGGGTCCTTTGGTTTCTTTCTGAAATCATGCTCAACCGGTTGCGCCGTGCGAACTACAGCATTCAAAGAGATCATGACCGGGGGACGATGCGGCTGATCTGGCTGGCCATTACCCTCGCGATCGTGCTGAGTATTCTCGCCGCAAACTACCTCCCTGCAAGGATTCTCGCGTGGCCTTACACCGGATATGCCGGACTGGCAATCATCCTGGCCGGCATGGCCGTGCGGTTCCTCGCGGTCTGGTCGTTGGGGTCACGTTTCACTGTGAACCTCACCATCAGTGAAGAACACCGGATCAAGACCAACGGGATGTACCGGTGGATAAGGCATCCTTCATACCTGGGGTCGATCATCTCGTTCATTGGCTTCTCCCTGTCATTGAACAACGCGATCAGCCTGGCAGTCATCCTGCTCGTTGTCGTTCCGTCATTCCTGTACCGCATCCGTATCGAGGAACGGCTGTTGATTAACGAATTCGGAACGGAATACCGGGAATACATGCGTAAAACCCGCCGACTGATCCCATGGATTTACTGATCCGCCCAATTACAAACAGACTCTTAGAGACAGTTTAAAATTTCCTTCCAATCGTAAATCGTAAATCTTGTCAATCGTAAATAAAAGTTTTTTCTCCTGAGAAAAAAACAAATCATCCTTTAACAGATATAAAAATAATGCATAACTTTATATCCGTTTTGAATGCATCCTGAAGATCTGATCAGATGAAATATAGAATTATTTACAAATGAAAAAAGTTTTGACAATCTGCCTCCTGATCCTGATCTCGATGGGATGTAGTAAAAAAGAATCCGGGGAGCCGGGAAATGAGCCAGAGTCGTGCCAGGTCAAATACCTCTTCTTTCGCGACGATATTTCCTTTACTGATTTCGGAACCATGAGCGGCATTTCGGGTCCTTATATTTGCTCCTACCGTTACAACCAGGGATCAGTGGACCGCATCACCGGGGGTTATTTTCCCGTTCCTGCAGGGACCAACCTGCTGAATTATATTTTTTCATACTCCACGGTGTACGACTCCATTACTACCGGTAACAATACCTTTCAGCTCTTTGAAAAATACATCATCGACGACGGAAATACCTTCGAAAAAAGCACCAATCCCCTCATTTTTTATCTCGATGCACAGAACAGGTTGGTGAAGGTTTTCAGAAAGGATGGTTTAAATCCGGATGGATATGACCTGAATTATACTTACGCCAACGACCAGATCACCGAAACTTTTAAGACCAGTTATACCCGGAGAACCTTCTTCATGGATAACAATAACCTCGTAAAAGTAACTGCCGAACATTACGACCCTCAGGGTAATTTATATTCAATCAAAGAGATTTTGTTCCTCGATTATGATGATCACCCCAACCCGTTTAAAAACCGGTATTACATAACCGGCGCCTTCTTCAGGGCATTTTCACAAAATAACTACCGGGCCTACACGATCAATCAGTATGGGAAAACATCGGATTCCACTTTTGGACTGACAACCACATCCCATGTTGATTTACCCCTCACCTATCATTCCAATGGTTATCCCAATTTCGGTGAATAATCCCGATTTGCGAATATTCCAGACACTTTGATTGCTTTGCCGAACCCCTGAAATTTGAAGGATACACCTCTCGTATGAACAGAATTTTCACCAAATTGTTAACCGCGGGGAAAACCTTGCGTCTAAACGGCTCTTAAAAGACAAACATGACAGATAAAAGCAAACTGGCCTTCAGGGAGCTTGAGCGGAGCATCACCGCGGCCCTGGAAACCTATTCAAACGTGCATCGCGGAACCGGGCATCATTCAATGGTTTCGACCGGTCTTTATGAACAGTCACGCGAGCTGGTACTGGATTATCTTGACCTTCCTCCTGAAAAATACACGGTGATCTTCTGTTCGCCGCGCCGTACCGGGAAATTCACCGGAAATCTCAAACCCGGCAGTTTCAGGGTGATTACGGGCGAAGAAACGGGATTGCCGCTCGGGGTACAGGCTGTAGCGGTTCAAAAGAAGCATCTCCCCGAAGGGACGCCCTTCGAGAGCGGCGGCGGAACGGCAAGGCTTATGGCATCCGGGTGGGTCATCTGGGACAAGGCTCCCGATAAGTTTGAAGCAGGAACGCCCGCCATCATCAATGTTATCGCCTTTGCTAAAGCATTGACCCTCCTGAAATCATCCGGTCCGGGCTTGTTTCATGTGGAGGATAAGGAAAAATGCGCTGTCGCGGATATTCTGTACCGGGATGAAACCGACGGGCTGACCGGCAGGGAACTCCTCGAAAAACTCCGCGCGACCCGGATCGGGATTGAAACACAGGTTCCGACAACAGCGGGTTGGACGCGTTATGTGAATCTCGACAACAGCGCCAGCACCCCCACTTTCACACCGGTCTGGGATGCAGTGCGCCGTACCTGGCGCCTGGCGCCCGAAACACACCGGGAACTCATAGCGGAAGTCGGAAAGATATGCGCAGGCATGCTTCATGCCCCTCCCGACACCTACGAGGTGATCTTCACCTCCAACACCACCGAGGCCATCAACCTGGCGGCCGAAAATCTGAAACGTGATCCCGATACCGGCACCGAAACGGTGATCGTCAGTTCGCTGCTCGAACACTCATCGAACGACCTTCCATGGCGGCAAGTCACCTCGCATCCGCTGATCCGTCTTAACATCGACAAAGAGGGATTTACGGATCTGATCCAACTGGAGAAGGTTCTCGCGGAATACAACCGGGATGGGATCCACGGAAATCAAAGGATCAAACTCGTTGCCATCAGCGGGGCGTCGAATGTCCTCGGGGTGTGCAACGACCCGGAAGCGATTGGCAGGATCGTCCACCGGTATGGCGCACGGTTGCTGGTCGATGCCGCGCAACTCGTTGCCCACCGCAAAGTCGATATCTCGGGTTTTGACATTGACTACCTGGCATTCTCAGCCCATAAGGTCTACGCACCTTTCGGCAGCGGCGCCCTCATCGTCCGTAAAGCGCTTCTCCATTTCAATCCGCAGGAAATGGAGGCAATCCGCAAATCGGGTGAAGAGAATCCGGGTGGCATTACAGCACTGGGAAAGATCTTTCACCTGATGGGCCGCATCGGGATGGAGGTGATCATCCGCGAAGAACAGGCCCTGCATCACCACGCATTGTCGGAATTATCCAAAATAAAGGGTTTTAAAGGTTACGGGATCAAAGATCCCGACGCACCGTCTTTTTCCTGTAAAGCAGGAGTCATCGTGTTTGACTTTAAGAACATGTTCTCCAACAAACTGGCACAGGAGCTGGCAATCCGGGGCGGTATCGGGGTCAGGTTCGGCTGTCATTGCGCCCACATCCTCATCAAAAAACTGGTGGGCGTCGGCCCCTTCTTCGAACGGTTCCAATGGTTAATCGCTACCCTTTTTACTTCGGTCCGGTTCCCCGGACTTACACGTGTCAGCCTCGGAATGGAAAACAGCCGGGAAGATGTCGATACCCTGGTCAGGGTGTTAAAACAGATCGGAAATGGCAAACAGCCGGATAAAATCCGATCAGATACCCAAGGACAGAAGGATGAATTAACCCGGGAGAAGGTCGTTCAAAGTATGAATGAATACGTGGAGGAGGCAGGCCGGAGGGTATTCACCGACATGCGGCAGGTTACCTGTTAAAGGCCTGAAAATCATTTCGATCCTATGAAACTCTAAATGGCCTGATCCCGGGAATCAACATTCGAATGCCAGGCGATCCCGTGTGGATTCTTATCACTGAACCTTTACCTGCGCCCATACAAACCACCCACCTCCGGGGACAGGTGAAAAGTCGCACGATTCGACCCGGACCTCCGCACCTGCTTTCACTACCCCGACAATGGATGCAGAAGCGCGGGCACCCTCGGATCCTTCTGCCCGCAGGTACGCATCATCTGTGACATTCAATATCCTGCCAACCCTGAAAGGCAGGGCAAAAGAGGCTACGGTCACCGGCGAGCCCTGCTCCCAGTTGCTTTTATCCTGATTGACCTTTCCAACGTAAAGCCATCCGCCAACGGAGGCCTGCGTGGGAGCGATCTCGGCGACGATCTGTTGTTGGGAGGCCAGGCTGCGTTTTACGGTCCGGTCGGCCGCATCCAGTTCACCCTGTGAAATGGTCACCAGGTCGTTGATCTGCTTAACCTCCGACTTCAACCGGGGATCCTTCATCTTCTGCTCCAGCGCTTTCAAACGACCGGCCAGACTGTCATAATTCCTCCGGGCCAGGTCGACGCTCTGTCCAACCGACCTGGTCTCATCGGCCGCTGTCTTCAACTTCGCTTCCCACGAAAGTCCGCCAATCGTCCCTTTGGTGAACCCGGCCGACACCAGGATGTTGTTGATCCTACCCGGCGTGATGATCAGGAGCAGAAACAGGATCAGGATGGTCCCGTCGCGGAGTATTACCGTCAAATCTTTGAGAATTGACAGAATAACCTGGAATTTATTCGTCTTGGTTTGCATGGAGAAAAAAAATGTTATGACAAAGTTAACTTTCTAAATGGTGATTGTCAAGCAAATCCGGAAGAAAACGCCTAATAAATGCCCTCGAAAAATTATAAATCTGATAAATGATTATATTTACCATCAGAAAATTTGTTTTCCGGGGTTCCGCTTTCCCGAAAAATGGCTGTTTATATATTCCCGTTTATGAAATATCCATCGGAACCAGATTAATACAAATTGCATATGATTATCATGGATAATCCATTTGACCAAGGAAATATCCATCAGTACACCGTACATGCTGACCCTTGTCGATAACAATGGATATTCAATGTGGCCCGAAAAAATAAATATAAGCACATTAATTATAAAATTATTCAAAAATGAAAAGAATAATCCTGATAATCTGCCTGTTCACCCTCTGGGGTCATCTTTCGGCCCAGGAGTGGCGCTGGCTGAATCCCTGTCCCCCGGGATACCAGCTTCACTCCCTAAGTTTCACCGATTCCCTCACAGGATACGCCGCCGGTGACGAGGGTACCCTCGTTAAAACAGAGAATGGCGGCGAAACCTGGAGATTGCTGAATACCAGGACCCCGGTTCCGTTGCTGTCGGTCTGTTTTACCAATGCCAGCGATGGTTGTGCCGTGGGCGAAAGCGGGATGATCCTGAATACTTCCGACGGGGGAGAGAACTGGTCTGTCCGTTCTTCAGGTACCGCGAGCACCCTGACTTCCATGACGTTTTTCCCTGACCAGGGCACAGGGAACGGAATTGCCGTCGGCTTTTATGGCGTCATCCTCAAAACCACCGACGGTGGCACAAGCTGGAGTCCGATTACTTCGGGGACCACAGCGACGCTGAATTCCGTATACTTTCCCGATCGCGATACGGGATATGCCGTAGGAATGGACGGCGTCATCCTGAAGAGTGTCGATGGTGGAACTACCTGGATCTCACAGAACTCCGGCACCGAACATGAACTGACCGCCGTCTTTTTTACCAGTGTGAGAACCGGGTACGCGCTCGGTCATTACGAATATGCCAAATCGGATTCTCCGTACAGCGAAGCTGACACCACCTATCTCCTTAAAACCATTGATGGTGGCGCTAATTGGAGCCTTCAGGCCAAAATCGGACCCAAAGATCACTTTTTTAACTCCATCTATTTTACTGCAGCCGATACCGGGTACCTGGCCGGAAATCTGGGCAGGATCTGTAAGACCGTCGACGGCGGAATTACCTGGACCGAACAGGATGCCGGGATGCTGATCACGTTCAGCTCGATCGTGTTTCCTTTAAAAGATGCAAAAAATACAGGATTCATGGCTGGTTCCGAGGGCGTCATCATGAAAACAACCGACGGTGGGGCAACCTGGGCCAGGCAGGTCACCGGAACCACCAATTGGCTGACTTCCGTTTATTTCGCAGATGAGCAAACGGGATATGTTTCGGGTGAAGGCGGGCTGATCATGAAGACCACCGACAAGGGAGAACATTGGGCCATTCAGAACACCGGAACGGGTCAAACCATTTTCTCCCTGCAATTTATAGCCCGCGATACCGGGTTTGCCGTCGGGTACGGTGGCACCGCTCTGAAAACTGTCGACGGTGGCAGTACCTGGATTCCTTTGTCCACGGGCACTTCCGAAATCCTTAAGTCCGTCGTATTCCCCGATTCAGATACCGGTTACATTGCAGGCGCCGAAGGAACCATGCTCCGTACCTGCAACGGGGGGACGACGTGGGAACCGCTGGCGATGGGGACCACAAGCGATCTGACCGCCTTATGCTTTACTGATCCGCGCACGGGATTCGCGGCAGGTTATAATGGAACCATCCTGAGAACGACCGATGGCGGATTTTCGTGGGAGTCACGACCTTCGGGGACTTCAACAGAGTTATATTCCGTCATGTTTCCCGAGCCACTAACCGGGTACATTGCCGGGGATATCGGCACAATTCTGAAGACCACCGATGGCGGCACAACCTGGACTGCCTTGCAGACCGGCGTCACGGATGGATTGTATTCGGTATTTTTCACCGATGCCTACCATGGGTATGCCGTCGGTGGGTTGAACCTGCTTCACGGCACGATACTGATGACTTCCGACGGGGGTGAATCCTGGATGGTTTCAACCTCCATCAAGGCCCGGTTAAACGCGGTACATTTTACCTCTTCGGGAACGGGATATGCAGCGGGAGAAGATGGAGTCATCCTGAAAAAGACCTCCGGGGGAACCGGTTTCAGCCCGGTCGCGGATGATCCCGGCCGGATCAGCATGTATCCGAATCCTGCCCGCGAAACCCTTACCATCAGACTCGAAGAGAACCCCGGCCGGGTTAACGGTAGCATCACGATTTTCAATATCAGGGGTGAAAAAGTGTACCAGCAATCCCTGGAAAAGAGTCAGACAGTCATTGATACGCAATCGTTGAAACCGGGATTGTACCTCATCCGGATCATGGAAACCGACCGGAGCCGATGGGGCAAATTTATAAGGGAATGAGTGTTAACTCATCTGTCAGATTCCCGAAAATCATGGATTATCAAAAGAAATAAGAGAGTAGAGGGAAGTAAGGATACAAATAGTTTTATAAATTTTGAGGTAACCAATTAATGTAGATCAAATGACTGAAATGAACGAAAAACCCTGGTACGAAGCCTTATTTGAAAATTACGGGCAGAAATATGATCGCGAGTGTTTTACACAGGGAACACAGGGCGAATGTAATTTCCTGGAACAGGAGCTCGGTCGCGACAAATCGCTCCGGATCCTCGACGTCGGATGCGGCACCGGTCGGCACGCGATTGAACTGACCCTGCGCGGATACCATTTAACCGGCATTGACCTTTCGGAGGGGCAACTTTCGCATGCCCGTGAAAAGGCCGCACAGCAAGGGCTTACCATCGACTTTCGCCGGCTCGATGCCCGGGAGCTCCCGTTTGACAGGGAATTCGACGTGGCCATCATGCTCTGCGAAGGCGGATTCCCCCTGATGGAGACTGACGAGATGAATTTCAGCATCCTGCAAAGTGTAATAAAAGGTCTGAAAAATGGAGGAAAATTTATTTTTACCACGCTCAACGGGCTGTTCCCGCTCTACCATTCGGTCGAAAAATTCTGCGCCGAAGCAGGCGGGACGGATAACGCTACCTACCGCAGCAACACCTTCGATCTGATAACGTTTCGCGATCACAACATCACCGAATTGGAGGATGATTCCGGCAAAAAAATTTCCCTTGATTCCAATGAAAGGTATTATGTCCCCTCCGAGATCACCTGGCTCCTGAAATCGCTCGGTTATGTGAAAATTGACATCTTCGGGGCCAAACTTGGAGCGTTTTCCAGAAACGATAAGCTGACCACCGAAGATTTTGAAATGCTGGTCATCGCTGAAAAATTTTGATATATCTCGATTTAATTATAAAGTCATGAAAAAGGTTCATTCGGATAATCCCGGCATGCTGCTGGCCCATCGGGGGACCGGTATCGCGATTTTCCTGTACCCGTTTCTGGTACTGTTGTTATCGGTTTCGTGCCGGTATAAACCAACCGACGAATTCTACCATGAACTGCATCCGGTCAAACCTGAACTTACCATCACCGGAACCCTGGTGAACGATACCCTGTTCCCAAGAGAGGACGGGTTTATTATAGTTTACGCGCAGGCAAGCGGGAAACGAAAATATTACCTGGAGGTTTTTATCGATGGCGTTAAAAAAGTAGGGCAACAGTCTGATAACGGCGGCTTTTATTTCAAGGCTTCCTCGATACTTAATCCCGGAATTTATCATGCCCTGCTCCGGGTGTTTTGCAGCACGCTCTCCGGAAGCGTCGCGGATGCTGCGAACCTTGAGGCATTTCAGTATGAAAGAGAGGTGACGCTGCTGAACAATGATTTTTCAGGGTTTAATTTCATTCCATCCCTGCTGTTCACGCTGAATGCAGGCTCCCTGAAGTGCACACTGCCCGCTCCGACCGACAGCACGCCGATCAGAAAGATGGAAGTGGCAAAGGCGTTGGATCATACAGCAGGTTCAATCTTTTATGATCTGAACACATCCACCGGGATCCCTCCCTACTCCTTTTTCGATCCAACCTATGTCGGAGAACAAGCATTTTACAGTGCCACCACTTACACCGGACTTGACGGAAGCCCGGTTTTATATCCTTACCGGATCACGGTCACGGAGAAGGAGTGTGAATGGAGCAACCCCACTTTTACAATAAACGACCGAGGGGTCCCCGACTTCAGTTGGGAAAAATGTCGCTATTCCGAAAATTTTGAAGGATACCGGATCTCTGTTTCACCTTATCCGTACATCGATTTTATCGAATCGGCAATGATCCCCGATATCAACCAGAATTCTTATGAAATCAATGATATTGCATTCCCGGGAAAAAGCAGGGTTTATATATCCTATGTCCCTAAAACACCACTCCCCGGTTACAGTAACGTGATAGCGAGGCAAAAATATTCAGTCTCCAACTATGTCGAAGCCGGGAAACCCGGGATAAATTTTTATGAGTTCCTGGCCCCGGTCGGCAACGACATTTTCATCCCCGGATCGAATGAAATTATCCGGTATGATGCCGGCACACTGACACCAGTGGATATAATTAAAACCGGGCAATCCATAAAATATTCGGCAGTCTCTCCCCGGAATCATTTTCTACTGGCAACCATGAACGCATGGAACAGTGATTACCTGTTTTACAACGTTGAATCTAAAACCAAATACACGGTCCCCGGCAACCAGATTTTCGGTTCTTCCTTCGAGGGAGGTCGCGTGTCGATTTCCGATCAGGGACTCGCCGCTCTTGTGGGGGACCATAAAATCATTCTGTACAACTTCGTTAACGGACAAAACCTGGGTGAACACACCTTTAGCGTAAAACCTTGTCCGGTACTGTCATCATCAGGAACCTATCTCTTCGTAAAGGCCGACCAACTCTACCTTTTCAGTGTTTCCGGCGGGACACTCTCTGAAAAATGGCGTTCGGTGAACGGCCCCTACGGTTACCTTTTTTATTCATTTTTTCCGGATGATGATAACCGGGCCGTGATCCTCGAAAACCAGGAGCTCGTCATCAGGAATTGCTCCGATTGGAGCCTGGTGCGGAGTTTCACCGTCGAAGGATCAGAATTCGGGAACGTTGATTTCAACACGGAACGACTCCTGGTATATGGTTATAGCAACTTCGCAATTTATGATCTGAATACCGGGATTAAAATAAAACAAATGAAAACAGGAACCAGTACCCCTATTCTAAGATTACGTGGGAATACCATTTTCTGGAATAAGGGTAAGGCTTTGGTAATTTTCTGATGTAAGTTCCGGTGTTCCATTAATCGAAATCCCCTGCATTTTCATAAACATGCCAACTAAAGCGAATATGATGAGCAGGGATTATCCTGTAACCGAAAAAAATTAGCAGCATGAAAAAAATGATGTTTTCATTATTTCTGTTGATGGTGTGTACCTGGACCTATGCCCAGAAATGGGAAACCGGGGTCAAAGCAGGGTTCAGTACTTTTGCCATGAAGGATCTGAAATCAGATCTGGAACGCAGCAATCAGGATCTGCCTTTCGAAGCCCGCGTTGTGACCGAATTTCCCTCCTGGTTCAGCTTCGGTGGATATCTCCGGTGCGGCTTCGGAATTTATTCCCTCGGGTTTGAATACGACTATAACTCCACCGCGAGCAGGATCTCCACGTCCGATTACTCCGGCGCCTACCATTTTGACGAACTCCTGAGCGGACACGCGTTCGGAATGGTCAACGCCTTCCGGATCTTAAAGCTGGGACATTTCGACGCCGAACTCAGCCTGAACATCGGATATCTTTATACATCCATGAAGACTGAAGAATATCTGGAAGCTTGGGGAACCGTGGTTGAGTATGACAATTCCTATTATTCCGACAGTTATTACATCAAACCCGGGCTGATAGTCTCCTATTCCTGGCGCTTTTTGAAATTCGGGGCCGACTTTGGCTACCTGTGGGATAAAAAGGGCGAGATCAAAAGTGACTCCGTTACGCTAATAAAATCCTATACGACCGACTGGACTGGTTTCCGTGCAGAGATCAGGGTCGGAGTATGTCTTGATGAGCTGCTACATAAAAAAAAGTAATTTTACGTAAACTTTTTTTGATTATTCCTCCCAAACCAATGACTCTGAACCATGATCTATCTCAATGAAAAAGAATCCGGGGAATGGAAATCCCTCGCACAGCGTATTGTATCAACCGGCGGAAATCCAACGAAGGTGAACGGTATGGTCCGTCCCGGATTGATACCCGCATTTCATTACTATACCGGGACCTGGTTGCTCTCGGAAAACATGAATTCACAAGGTCTCGAATGGATCCGCGCGGGTATGGAAGGCGAACAGGGCGCTCTCTTCTCGAATGCTTTTCTTGCAAGCTACCTGGGACGCAACGGGGGTAGGCTGGTGATTCCCGAAGCAATTTTCTCCGACCCGGAACCTTACATCCATTTCGCAAATACACCGGTTATTGCAGATTCGAGGGTCCAATTCCGAATCCACTGCGTTCACACCCTTCCTTCGTTCACCAAACCCCTGCGGATCATGGATATAGGATGCGGTCATGGGAAAATCCTGGTAGATCTGCTGAAAGAACTTCAGCAGTCGGGCCGGATTGGTGCGGTTGGCGAGATTCTGCTGATCGATCCTTCAGAGGGTATGCTCCGGCTTGCGCGTGAAAACGCGGCTGCAGCCTTTCCCGAAGCTACCGTCAGGGTCATTCATTCACGCATCGAAGATTTCACGGAACAAATGGAAGGAACCTATGATATTGCCCTTGCCTCGTTAGCCTATCATCACATGCCATATGAAACCAAACTCCTTCACCTGACACGATTGGGCCGGCATATCGACTTTTTCATCCTTTACGAACTCGACGCCAACAACGATACACCCGACCTGCACAGCCCCGAACTGGCGCTTTCGGTGTACCAGTCGTACGGCAGTTTAATGGATGCCATTTTCGCATTTGACGCACCGGTACAGCTCGCCCTTGCCAGCATCGACCGGTTCCTGATGTCGGAGGCGGTCTATTTCTTTACGCAGCCTCGCGGAAAACGCAGCGATTACCACATGCTCAGATCCCAGTGGCATGATGTTTTCACCCGGGGTTTGGGAAAGGAATTTAATTGTCTTTGTGATTCGATGTGTTATGCCGACGAAAACATCGGGCTGTTTACCATGATCTATGGAAAATAGCCTGCGGCGAGCGCTATTTTAGCGAATGACCACCTTCCGGATTATCTGTTCACGCTCCGTCGTCAGTGAAACGATATAGATGCCGCCGGGCAGGCTTGAAACGTCAAAACTTTGTTCATGACGGCCTGAAGAATAGTTCGCAGTACTATTGATTTGCACCGTTTTACCAAGCAGGTCGGTCAATGCAAGGCACACAGCCGCCGGCGCCGGCAGGTCGAAGAGGATCCGGATCCGATCGGTTGCCGGGTTCGGCAGGCACATGGCTTCAACCCCATCCGACCCGGGAGTGGACGCTATTCCGACGGGGACGCACGGATGAAGCGGATCGGTTACCGTGATTGGTTCTGAGCTGATGAAACCGGTGCCATACGGTACAAAAACCCAGTAGGTCCCGGTATCGTTAATCTGGATGGAAGTCGTGGTGTCGCCGGTCGACCAGCTGTACGAATCGTAACCGGGATCGGCGTCCAGGTAATAGTTCCCGCCGGTTTTCCTGCATTCGATCACGGGCCGGTGTAACTGCCACGGAAGCTGCGGGTAGTTGAACGACCGGTAACTGGAATAACCCGACGGATACCACATTTCAGCAATGGTCGACCGGTCGGGCTTCACCGCAACCATCCAGGGGTAGCCACTGTTGGTAAACCCAAAATCAATGATCCGGTTTCCGTTTTCAAGAGTTTGAAAACTCCCGCAGGCGCCGCTGTACATCGAACTGTCGTAAACATAGTCCCATACCAGGGCAGCAGTCAAGGCAGTTTCATCGAGCTGGTACTCCAGTGCCCTGCACATCCGAGGATTGGTGTACTGTCCGTTGTCGAACAGGGTGATGTTGGTTGGCGATACCCGCCTGATGTCATGCTGACCTGTGAATCGCACGGTATCATTTAAAAATTGGAACTGGTTCTGTTTCCCTCCGAACCTCCAGATGATATTCCCGCTGGTTCGGCTTATTTTCGTGATCTCGTTGAAATGACGCAATGATAAAAGGACGTTGCCGTCCTGGTCGCACTCCACGGCGTTGGCATGAGTCCAATCGACTTTATTGGGATTCATCAGCCAGGTTTGGTTCACATCGCCAAACTGGTAATGATCGTGACCTTTCCACTCCCAGACCAGGTTTTTATTTTCGTCAAATTCCTGGATCACCACACCCATCACCTGGGCGGAAGCCGATCCCGGCTGGGTATGGTTGAAGCCAAACCAATGATAGGAGGAAAGATTCATAATCCGGGTCTCCGTTCCGAAGAGCAGGTAGTGCCCGCCCGGAATGATCTGTAAATCGTGCTGATCGGTTGTGAATCCATGAAGGCATTCGATTGAATCCACTACCATGAAGGTGCTGTCCATGAGATAGAACCTCATTTTAGGAAGGTTGAAATAGCTCATCCGTCCATCCGGCTGAATCTTGAAATCGATGATCTGGTAGGCTCCGGGACTATCCTCCACATACCTGTAAAAAACCACCCTTCCGACGTGGTCAAGGATCAGCATGTTGTTGTTGTAGGTATAAGGTGGCGAGTTGGTATAGGGGATCAGAAAATAGTATCCCTGTGTCGCGGAGGTATCCCAGATGACCATGTTGAGCGGCGGAATCGTTTGGGAGTGCGCCGGAACGGGACCAACCAGGCAGCATAACAGTGCTGCCATTGTGAAGGAGAAAAAGCGGGCAGATTTTGAGTTCATGTTTTTTCAGATCCTGTTAGCTTGTAAAGATAACAGAAATCGGAACAGAAAATCTGCCAAATCTTACTTTGTCGGAAAATTATAGGACAATCCGATGCCATCGGCGCCCGATGTCAACTGCAGGTTTCCCGCTTTTTTCCCCAGAGCCGCCCGCGCGTTCCCGGTCAGGATGGTTCCTGCCACGGAGGCGGCCAGACCGGCCCCGACCAGGATCCAACCGGCAGTTTTCAGGGAGGGATTTTTTAAGGTACGGTGATAGGTATCATAATTCGTACCTGCATCCATGTTGGTGGCGGCAACCGCCATCATGATGCCTCCGGAGAGGCAAAGCACGGGAGCCATGATGGTCAGAGTCTGGGCTGCATCAAGTGTCCGGAAGAATTCTACATATTCCGGCCTGGCTGAATTCCTCAAAGGACGAAGGATCGTTGAAGCCCTGCCGACCATGATCGGCGGGAACAAGGAAAAAGTGAGCCTGCTTGTGGCCAGCACCATATGCGACATATTGACAACCACATTTAAACCATTCTCATATTCCAGCGGGAACCCGCCGATAAGCGCCATTTCCACATTACTCGCCACTCCCATTCCAATGGAGATCCCATTCATAACATTGGCTTTCAGCAAAAGTCGCCGGGCTCGTGAAATCAGGACGCTATCCTGTACATTCTGGCCGAAACTCAGTGACCCGGACATCATCAGGATGCCCAGGAATACGGATAATAATGTTTTTGTTTTCATAACGCAGCGGGTTTTGGATGGTTGCATTGACGAGACAAAATAACACCCGTGAACCCGGAAATTGAAACTGAAAATTGCCGGGAACAACGCCGGAATTGCAGAAATTGCAACCCTTTGACGGTTTGACCGAGGTTTTTTCAGACCGGTTGCAAAAAATGCAAATTGAGGCGTGCAATGACACCGGTGAAGCAGAAATCCTTAAATTTTCTCCTTCGTATTGGATCAAACAGCAAAAAGTCACATCCCGATTTTTCCTAATTTTGCTTTATACCGATCCGGAACAGGTTTTCAATTATAAAAAGTCGTTCCTCTCGGTTTAAAATGCAGTATGAATCATATAGCTGAATGAAAGGCAACCTGAAGATCTATTTTGCCGGTTCCATCCGGGGAGGACGGGGCAATACTGAACGATACCGGGATATCATCCGGTATCTGCAGGAGTACGGGCGGGTGCTCACGGAACATATCGGCAATGAGAAACTCACCGCCGCCGGCGAGTCAGCAATGACCGACCGGGAGATCTTCGGGCGCGACCTGGAGTGGCTGGAAAGCGCTGATGTCGTCGTAGCGGAGGTGACCAGTCCAAGCCTGGGTGTGGGATTCGAGATCGCGACCGCCCTGCAGCTTCAAAAAAAGATTCTCTGTCTCTTCCATCCCGGAACCGGCACACGCCTTTCGGCCATGATCGCAGGATGCAACGGGCTCGTCGTGAAAAATTGCTCGACTCAGGCAGAAATTAAAAGTTCGATCGATCTTTATTTTAAAGCAATCCTCTGATACCTGCTCATTCCCCTTTCATTTTCAAGATCAGAACATTTTTGCCATCCCTGTAAAGATAATCGACCTCACTGCACCGCGCCCTGATCAATCGTACCGGAAGATCGTCTTCGACTGCCTCCTCGTCTAGGGGATTGAAAGACGGACCGGCGCTTTCACAGGTCAGTTGCAGGAATTCCTCTTTTTCCGACCAGGCAAGCCGGATATCGACATCATGAAATTCCCGCTGAAGGATTAGTACCTCCTCCGTAATATGGATAACGTGTCCGGTTGCTTTGGCTCCCACGAGATGTTTCTCACAAAATGCCGCTATCTCGCCTTGCAGGGCATAGAGGTCGTAATCGCGACTTTGAATATGGTAATTCAAGCTGCGAACGCGGTTGATGAAGGCCCTGGTCTTTTCTTTTTGCGGATTTTCGAAAATCTGCTGCGCAGTACCCTCCTCGTAAATAATTCCTTCGTCCATGTAAAACACCCGGCTTGAGATGGTGTGTGCGAACTCCATCTCGTGCGTGACGATGATCATGGTCATCCCCTCACGCGACAAACGGCGGATCACGGCGAGCACTTCGCTCACCATGGTAGGATCGAGGGCGGAGGTGGGTTCATCAAACAGTAAAATCTCAGGTTCCATGGCCATGCAGCGGGCGATGGCAACGCGTTGCTTCTGCCCGCCCGATAACTCGTCGGGATAGGCCTCCGCCTTTTCAGCAAGGCCAACCAGCTTCAGGAGTTCAATTGCTTTGGATTCGGCCTCCTGTTTTGACTTTCCAAGCAATTTTACAGGCCCGATGGTCAGGTTTCCGATCACGGTAAGGTGTGCGTAAAGGTTGAACGACTGAAACACCATGCCCATCCGCCGGCGAATCTCCGGCACGTTGGTGTGCTTATCGAGAACCGGGATCCCGTCGATGAAGATGGCTCCCCCCGTCGGTGTTTCCAGTAAATTCAGACAACGCAGGAAGGTACTCTTACCGGTGCCCGACGGACCTATGACCGAAATAATTTCACCCTTTTTAATCTCTGTGGTTATGTCGCGTAAAACGACCAGCGAACCGAAGTGTTTTGAAAGGTTATCGACCCGTATCATACCCTTCCCTCCTTTCCTGATTGAACGCGTGTTCTTTTAGGTTTGACCGAAATTTCAATCCTCCCGAGCAACCAGGCCATCAGCCAGGCCAACGCGAGGTAAATGATTGCCACCATGAAAAGTGGGAAAAATGCATCGAAAGTCCTGCTTCGGATGATATCGCTCGCTTTGGTCAGGTCCTGAACCGCGATATAGCCGACGATCGAGGTCATTTTCAAAAGAGAGATGAATTCTCCCTTGTAAACCGGTAAGATGGAACGGAGCGCCTGGGGCAACAGGATGTACCAGAAGGTCTGCACCCGGGTGAACCCTCCGGCAATGGCAGCCTCCTTCTGCCCTTTATCAATGCTCTCGAGCGAAGTCCGGAACATCTCGGAAACATAGGCTCCGAAATTCAGTCCGAAAGCGATCACCGAAACAAAAACCGGATCGATGTTCACGGAGGCAAAAACTATGTAATAGATGATCATCAGCAGCACGAGTACCGGCATTCCCCTCAGGAGCATGATATAAAAGCCGGCAAAACCCGAAAGAAAGCGGTTCTTCGACATCCGCATGAAGCAAACCAGGCCGCCGATCAGGGTTCCCAGGATTGCCGCCAGCAGGCTGATGATGATGGTTACTTTAAGTCCGTCGATAATGTGGAGGTATCTTTTTTCGAGCAGGATGTTGCTGTAGAAACTGTCGCTGATCTTCGTCCATAACCGGCCGATTCCCGACCGTTGCTGTCCGGCAGCGCTGTTCTCTGCCACAACCTGTCCCATTCTGTCCTTCCGGGCAATGACGCTCACACCCGACTCGTAATAGGGATCGGAGAAATCGATCTGTTTCTTCCGCTCATCGGTGATCATCAGCGAACTGGTGATGATATCAATCTTGTTGGTGGAAACCGAAGCAAGCAGGCTTCCGAACTGAAGATCAACGGGGACCATCTCCTTTCCTAGCGAGGCGGCAAAACGTGTCGAAAGCTCAATGTCGAATCCAACCAGTCGTCCCTCTTTCATCAGGCTGAAGGGCATACCCAGGTCGCTCACGACACCGGCCCTGAGCTGACCGTTTCTGCCGCTGGTTTTAATTTCTGGCATCACCTCGATACCCTTCTTCATCCATCGGTCGACCATGTCATTATAAATACCCTGTTCCTTAATCTCTTTCAAAAACGCGTTAAAGGATTCGCGTAACCGGTCATTCTCCTGGTTAAAACCCGCGCCGATCGGAACAGTAAAGAGATTGGGGAGGAGGATGCCGAGGGCCTCATTTTTCCTGAAAACATCCTTCAGCGATTCATGATCATAAAAGGCCACATCCGTTTTGTCGGAATTCAGCGCGAACAGCATGTCGGAGATGTTCTGGTATTCGAGAACGACCGCCTGCGGAAAGTTCTTGGTAGCATAGGTGTCGTGAACGCTGCCCAGCAACACCCCGATACGCTTGGTTTTCATATCCTCCAGCGATTTCATCACATCAGGAGCCGGAGTCGTAACGGGTAGCTGGTCTCCGGCAACCATCACCGCGATTCCGCTTTTGTAATAGCTTTGTGAAAAGAGCACGGTCTTGGCCCGTTCCTTCGTAATCGACAGCCCGGCCCCGATCATATCCACCTTCCCGGCAATCAAAGCCGGCAACATCGCACCGAATTCCATGTCGACGATTTCAAGGCTCTTGCCAAGTTTTGCCGCTATGCGAGAGGCAAACTCAATATCAAAACCCACGACCCGGCGCGAACTGTCGTAAAACGACATCGGCTCGGTAACCGCAGCGGTTCCGAACCGAAGTACGCCGTTGGTTCCAGGCATAGGTATCTCGGGCATAGGAGCGGGATTTCCTCTGGAAGGAAACCAGCGACGCGTCATATCTTCGTAAGTGCCATTCTTCCGGATTTCGGCCAACACTTCATCGATGACCCCCTTCAGGGAATTGTTTTGAAGCTGCACGGCAAAACCATACTGGTCGTCGAAAAGCAATTCAGGCAGCACCCGCAACCCCTCGTTCTTGGCGGCAATATTCATCAGGATCGGAAGGTCGTACACGGCCGCATCAGCCTTCTCATCCCTTACAGCAATGGCACAATCGAGTACGCTGTTGTAATACTCGATCACGGCGTCGGGATATTTTTTCAACACGAACTGATCGGCAACCGTCCCGGTAGGCACGGCAAAGGTTTTCCCGCCGTGAAGCATCTTCAGGTTCATGATGTCATGACCCTTGTCGCCGCAACCGACCACAAAAAAGAGAATCAGGATCAGGAGAGAATTCAGGTGTCGCATGATTACAGGATAATTTTAATTGAAAGCAAAGCTATAAAATCCGGAAATATTAAAAAGCCTTGCCGGCACAATCAGAGATGTATTAATTTACGATTGACATGATTTACGATTGACATGATTTAAAACTCAATGATTTATAATTGACATGATTTTAGATTGAATGTTCGATTTCTGATTTATGGTAACCACCTTATGAATACGATCATATACCATGAGGTTTGACATTAACCTGTTATATTTAATTTGAAAATAACATTCATTGATCAGCAATTCATTCGTAAATCGAAAATCTTGTTCAATCGTAAATAGAAAATTTTAAATCTGTAAAACTAAAGTTATCCTTCCGCTTATTCTACCCTGAAAACACCGCAGGCCTCCGAACGTGAAGCCACTTCGATGCGCACCCCGTTGGAATGGAAGGAAAAAAGATCCCCTACGAGTTTGGGATGGTTGTTTTGCGCAGATAGATGGGAAAGGATAAGCAGTTTCAGCTCCGGTGAACGGTGGTTGAGGAAGAGCTCCAGCGCCTGGAGATTCGAAAGATGGCCCTGCTCTCCCCGTATGCGCCGCTTCAGGTAGCGGGGATACGGCCCGCGTTCAAGCATCCCTTCATCGTAGTTTGACTCAAGGAAGGCTGCATGGCATCGCCCCATCTGATGGATGACCCGGTCGCAGGCCAGTCCCAGATCGGTGAACACCCCCACGGTGACACCATCGCCGTGAACGGTAAAACTGTGCGGATCTGCGGCATCATGGGACTTCAGAAAAGGTTCAACGGATAGCCCACCCACAGGCACCGGCTCACCACCGGAAAAAGGGCGTACCAGATCCTTATCGAAACCGATTCCGCTGTACCAGCGTGTCTTTTCGGTGATGTAAACCGGGATGCGATGGCGCCGCGACAAAACCGCCACCCCACGGGTATGGTCGGTGTGCTCATGGGAAATAAAGATTGCTTTCACCTTTTCGATCGGCAATCCCAAACCGTTCATCCTGCGGATGATTTCCCGGTTCGAGATTCCCGCATCAATAAGTATGGCTTCGGTTTCATTGCCGATATAATAACAATTTCCGTTACTTCCCGAATTGATGGAGGCTAAAAACAAAGGCATGGTGCAAAGAAACGGAAAAATCCGGCGCCAGAGCACGAAAAACAGCTCCCTTCGATTTCGACTTCAAATGTCGGAGCCAATGAAACATTTTTCCGGAAATGAATTATATTTGTCTTGCAGTCCGGGCAACGGTTGCATGACCCGACCACCAAAAATGAACATGCTATGTTGAATATTTGTGATTTTTTGGAAGTAACATCGCCTAAATTCAATTCTATTGTGCGAGTGGATTTGCGATTTTTTGCAAACTAAATTGGTCGAAGTCTACAACAGCAGTTCCGCATGTTTAAACATTCAGCATGAAGATAACCCACGAAAAGCATACAAGACAAATGATCAGGATCAGAAACGGATTGTTGTTCCTGTGTTTCCTGATCTTTATCCTCACAGCCCTGTTTCCGCCGTGGGACGCTGTAGTTGACCCGTTCGGAGATATTCGGAAAGTTCCGGTCGGATACCATTTTTTTGCCACCCCACCCCATAGCCCGTATGGTTTCGAATCATACATCCTCATCAACTATTCCCGCATCCTGATTCAATGGGGAATCCTGTTTCTCGTCTCCCTGGGAATCTACAAAGTTCTTAACGCGAAAATCAGGAAGCTGAACACCGAAAGTGAGTGATAGCCGGGAAAACCAAAGCACCACTGAACAAGTGGACGAAGAATGGACAATTGACAATTGACAATTGAAAATGGAAAATGGAAAACGGAAAACGATTTGAGGATTTGAGAATGTGCTGATGTGCTAATGTGCTAATGTGAAAATTTCAAATTATTGCTTTTTTCTCTATTGCCTATTGCCTCATTTGAACCCTGAAACCCTGAATTGCGAAGCAATCACGAACACCACTGAAAATAAACACTCCTGTGAGTAAACACTGAAACACTGAAACCCTTTGAGCCTTGAGCCTTGAGCTTTGATCCTTGATCCTTGATCTGTTTTCCCCTAATGGCTAATGCCCAATTCCTGATGCCTGATTTCAATTTTGACAAACCGAAATTTATTTTTCAACAATCTGAATATCAAGCCAAAAAATACATATATTTGAGTGTAATATTATCATTCGAATCATTCGATAAAACTCCCATCCCAATTCATCAGATATGAAAAAAATATCCTTTCTTTTTCTGTTACTTGCTCAGATGGCCGTCTTTGCGCAGGTAACCGAGCACAAGTCGCCGGGCGATACCATCGGTCCGTTTACCACCATCACCTTCGAGGAGCCCTCCTCCAATATTTCGGTTATCGCTTCTCCTGCAAACATATGGCAGATCGGGGTCCCGCAGAAAACCCTGTTCAACCAGGCCTGGTCACTCCCGCGCGCCATTGTAACCGATACACTGGGAAACTATCCTGAAAATAACCACTCCACATTTGAATTCGGCTTCGGTCCATCGGCAATGGGTGGCTTTTATGCGGGTTGGTTCTTCTGGAGTATATTCATCGATTTCAGGCACCAGTTCGACACCGATACCCTCCAGGATGGCGGCTATATATCTGTTTCATGGGATGCCGGACAAACCTTTCTGAACATCCTGGATGATACCATCTCACAACAATATTTTTGTGTTACACCGCTCCACCCGGAACCATTGGCGTGGGGAAACACCAATCTTTATCAGGAAAACCAGACGCTCTTTAACGGGGAACATGGCTTTTCAGGCAAGTCTAACGGATGGGTTCAAAGCTGCATGGCATGGTTTCAAATTGCGGTGAAAAATCAATTTCTTGCCCTCGACTACGATACCATCATTTACCGGTTCAATTTTATTTCCGACAACATCCCTTCTTCCCGCGAAGGATGGATGATCGACCAGATCAGGCTTTTCTCCATTGATATTGGCGGAGGGATCAGGGAGTTGATGCCGGGAACCCAACGAAGCTTCGTGACCCCGAACCCGGCCATCAATGATGCCCTGGTCACGCTTAACAAAATTTATCAGGATGTCGATTTTCAGCTTTATAACAATATCGGAAAATGTATGGAACGTCGATCTGTTTCCAATAGCGACCAATTTACACTGGATGTCTCAAAACTCCCATCCGGAACCTACTTCCTGAAGATACTCCTCGACCGGCAATACTCCGAAACCCGGAAAATCATGATCCTTCGGTGATCCGGACTGTTTGGTTGACTGAATGACTGATTAATAAAATTGAGTGATTGAGTGAATGAGTGATTTTATATAGCGTGGTAGCGGAGATGGTCAATATTGCTTCCCTAATCGCTATTCTCAAATCTAATCCCTTCTTTGCATTTTGAATTAACGTTTTTCCCTATTCGCTAATCGCTGATTCCTAATCCCTTCTTTGCATTTTGAATTATTTAACCCTTTCGCCTTTTCGGTTATCGATCCTTCCATAAAAACACATCCTCCGGGTAGTCCTACTAATTTATTGCATTTCTGATCCGATAGATGAAGCGCCTATAAACTCTTCATCAGGAAACCGTGCAATAACTAAGAAAATTATTTTTATTTAGACGTATTATAAATAAGATTTTTACTTATTTTTGCATCGGGAATGTAGTTCATCTGACCCATCAAATTAAATTAATTATCTCATGAAGACACTAATTTTCATAATTATGGCAACGCTTATAACCCTGACGGGCCAGACCCAGTCAGGTAAATCGTTTTACGATTTCAAGGTAACCGCGATCGACGGAAAACCTTTTGATCTTTCGACTTTGAAAGGGAAAAAAGTTCTGGTAGTCAACGTGGCATCGAAATGCGGCTATACCCCGCAATATGAACAGCTTGAAGCGCTCTTTCAGAAATACGGCTCCGGCAATTTCACCATCATCGGATTCCCGGCGAACAACTTCCTGGGACAGGAACCGGGAACCAATGCCGAGATTATCGAGTTCTGTACCACCAAATATGGCGTAACCTTCCCGATGATGTCGAAAATATCGGTCAAGGGAAAAGATATCGATCCGCTGTACAAATGGTTTACGACCAAATCGCTGAATGGCGTTCTCGACGCGCCGGTCAAATGGAATTTTCAGAAATTCATGATCGATGAGAATGGTAACCTGGTCGGTTTTGCACGTCCGGGAGAATCTCCAACCAGCGACCGGATCCTTAAATGGATAGATGGCAAAGGACTGACAAACAATGAGTAACGATTGATGTTAAATTAATGCCATATTCTATTCGCTATTCGCTAATAACTAATCTCTATCCGCTAATAACTAATCGCTACTTTAAAGTATGAAACAGTACAAATGCACCATCTGCGGGCACATTTATGATCCCGCGAAAGGCGATCCCGATTCGGGAATACAACCGGGAACCCCGTTCGAACTTATTCCCGACGACTGGGTGTGTCCGATTTGCGGGGTCGGCAAAGAGGACTATGTGATGATCTGAAAAAAACTACTATTTTTGGTTAAAAAAATCATCACTATGGAAAAATCGATCAAAGGAACCATTACCGAAAAGAACCTTCTCAAGGCATTTGCCGGTGAGTCGCAGGCAAAAAACCGTTATACTTTTTTTGCCAAACAGGCGCAGAAAGAGGGTTATGAACAGATAGCGGCACTCTTTGCAGAAACCGCTCTCAATGAAGAACAGCATGCCAAGATTTTCTTCCGTTTCCTGGAAGGCGGACCGGTTGAGATCACCGCGACCTACCCGGCCGGAATTATCGGGACTACGGCTGAAAATCTGAAAGCTGCCGCCGATGGGGAACTTGAAGAGTGGTCGGAACTCTATCCCGAGTTTGGCAAGATCGCGGGCGAAGAAGGTTTTCCCAAAGTTGCCACGGCATTCAAAATGATTGCCACAGTCGAGAAGCATCACGAGAATCGCTATCGCAAACTGCTTACCAACCTTGAGAAAAACAAGGTATTTGAAAAAGAAGAAAAAGTGTACTGGATCTGCCGTAAATGCGGCTATGTACACTTCGGAACCAAAGCCCTGCAGAATTGCCCGGCCTGCCAGCACCCGATGGGTTATTTCGAACTGCTGGCCGAAAATTACTGATGACTGGCGGGGTTCATACAGCCGGATGGCACGAATCGGCTGGTGAATCCCGGCTGATGTGAAATATCCGCGTAACTCCGATCAGGATTACTGCTGACGTAATGCCGGATCGGATCACCAGGCTTCAATGTTATCCAATGAACTAATCTTGGGTATTCTGTTTTGAAGCTAATTTATGTGAACCCGGGTATTCCGTTTGATAACAAAATAAAAATCATTAAAAGATGAAACAACGCGTGTTTAAGAAATCGGAGGTACTGGCCGATTATAAGCTTGCCAACGAAAGCCGGCAGGTCAGTTTACTGGGACGTCGCGAGGTGCTGGGCGGAAAAGCCAACTTCGGACTTTTCGGCGACGGAAAAGAGATCCCGCAAATCGTAATGGCCAAATTCTTCAGGGATGGAGACTGGCGGTCGGGCTACTACCGGGATCAGACTTTCATGATGGCAGCCGGCTTATCGAACCCCGACCATTTATTTGCACAGTTGTACGGTGACACCGACCTGGAACGGAATCCCGATAACGGGGGCCGGCTGATGAATTGTCACTATGCCACCCGGAGTCTCGATGCGAATGGTAATTGGAAGGATCTGACTAAACAGAAGAATTCATCGGGCGATATCTCTCCCACCGCCGGACAGATGCCCCGCCTCCTCGGATTGGCGCTTGCCTCGAAAATTTTTCGGAACAGTCCTGAAATGTGGGATCACACCGGAAAATTCACCGTTAAAGGAGATGAAGTGGCCTTCGGAACCATTGGCGATGCCTCTACCTCCGAAGGTCACTTTTTCGAAACCATTAATGCCGCTGGAGTTCTCCAGGTACCACTTGCATTATCGGTCTGGGATGATGGCTACGGAATCTCAGTTCCAAAAAAAATCCAAACAACCCGGGAGAGCATCTCCGAACTCCTGAAGGGATTCATGGCAGATGAACACAAACCTGGAATCCTGCTGTACACCTGCCATGGCTGGGATTATGCTGCGCTTCACGACATATACGAAGAAGGCATTAACCGCTGTCGCAAAGAACACATCCCGGTTGTCTTCCACGTAACTGAACTGACGCAACCACAGGGACATTCCACCTCCGGATCGCACGAACGTTACAAATCGCCCGAGCGGCTGCAATGGGAAAAGGAACACGACTGCATCCGCCTGATGCGGCAATGGATCCTGGATCAAAATCTCGCGACCGCCGAAGAACTCGACGCCATCGAAGCGGGGGCTGTTAAAACCGCGAAAGCCGCCCGCGACCGGTCATGGAAGAATTTTCTCGCACCAATCAAAGCAGAACGCGAACACCTGGTATCGGTCGTTAAAACAACCCACTGCCCTTGCAAGAAGCAGGATCGGATCGATAAGATCGTCGCCGACCTCGAAGCTATTGCTGAACCGATCCGCAAGGACATCATCTCCGCCGCAAAGAAGATCATGCGCGATGTCTGCACCTCCTGCAGCATGAAAAAACCGATGAAAGCCGATCTCGAAGCCTGGCTTGAAGAACAGCGAAAGCTGAATGCCGACCGATACAGTTCGGATCTGTACAGCGAATCGAAAGACGGAGCTCTGAAGGTGGAAGGTATACCTCCTGTATTTAATGAAGACGCCCCGGTCGTGACGGGTCGCGAAGTCCTGAACGCCAATTTCGATGTGCTGTTCCGTGAAAACCCACTGGCTATGATCTTCGGAGAAGATGTCGGAAAAATTGGCGGGGTAAACCAGACGTTGGAGGGGATGCAGGCAAAATACGGCGAACTGCGGATCTCCGATACCGGTATCAGGGAAGCCACGATTGTCGGGCAAGGACTGGGATTGGCTCTTCGCGGGCTCCGTCCAATCGCCGAGATCCAGTATTTCGACTACCTCCTTTACGGGTTACAGGTAATGAGCGATGACCTGGCCACCACCCGCTACCGCACCAAAGGCGGACAAAAAGCGCCGATGATCATCAGCACCCGCGGGCACCGGCTGGTCGGGATCTGGCACTCGGGATCGCCGATGAGCATGGTCATCAACAGCATCCGGGGCATCTACGTGATGGTTCCCCGCAACATGACCCAGGCTGCAGGTTTCTACAACACCATGATGGCCTCCGACGATACCGGCCTGATTATCGAACCCCTGAACGGCTACCGCCTGAAAGAACGCATGCCGGCCAATATCGGACATTACCGTATTCCTTTGGGTGTTCCCGAAGTTTTGCAGGAGGGATCCGACATTACCCTGGTCACGTATGGCTCCTGTGTAAAAATCGCGCAGGAAGCCTTGCCCCAGATCAGCGATTTCGGCATCTCGGTCGAATTGATCGACGTCCAGACCCTGCTGCCTTTCGACCTCAACCACGAAATTGTGAAATCTCTGAAGAAGACCAATAAAATCCTCTTCTTCGATGAGGATGGAAGCGGCGGGGCCACTGCTTTCATGATGCAGAAGGTTCTGGAAGAACAAGGCGGATTTAATTTCCTGGATGCGGAACCCCGCACCCTTACCGCCAATGACCATCGTCCGGCTTATACCAACGACGGTGACTACTTCTCGAATCCCAATGCTGAAGATGTTTTTGAAACGATTTACCTTATGATGCACGAGTATAACCCCAACAAATACCCGAAGCTCTGGTAAATATACCGAATCGGAACAGGTCCGCAAAAAACGAAATGCTGATCTGTCAGATACAACTGCATCAACGCATTTGGAGGAGATCCTGAGTCATTGAAATCGTCCTAAAAGCTGTAAAAATTGGACCCGTTCCCATGGACCCTTGTCAGGACTGCAGATGGTTCCGACACCATTCACGACGAAACCGTTAACCAACATTACCACAGTACTTTTGGCGCCATCGGGGAATCACGCCACATCTTCATTGAACAAGGTTTTCTGAAAGGGATGGAACAATTTGCAGCGCACGAATCGCGTGCTCCTGCATGTCCCAAACCAACTGGCAACACCGCGTTGCAGATTCTCGAAATCGGATTCGGTACCGGATTGAATGCCTGGTTGACCTTGATCGAGGCCGAAAAACGGTCAACCCGGGTTCACTACCATTCGATCGAGTCGCGTCCGCTTCCCGAAGAGATCTGGAGGCGGCTGAATTATCCTGAAAAAGCCGGAGAGGAACGATTTTCGCGAAAGTTTAACACGATTCACGAATGCCCCTGGGACCAACCGGTTGCGATCAGTGACCATTTCATCCTGCATAAAATCAAAACCCGGTTTGAGGAGTTCACACCCGACGAAGCGTCCCTCCACCTGATCTACTTCGACGCCTTTGATCCGGAGGCGCAGCCTGAAATGTGGACCACTTCCCTTTTTACAAAGCTCTTCCACGCGCTCAGTCCCGACGGAGTTCTGGTTACTTACTCATCCAAAGGAATTGTGAAAAGAGCATTGAGAGCCTCCGGATTCCGGGTCGAACGGTTGCCGGGGCCACCGGGCAAACGACATATGCTCAGGGCGACGTGTGTTGGTTGAAAAAACGACTCACCCGGCTGAAGATCCGGTCGAAGGCCGCATTGACCTGCTTGGCCATCTCTTCCCGAGTAGGAAAAGGGTTTTCATGAATGTAAGGATAATCGAAATCCTCCACGACCACCTCGATAGGAATATCCCGTTTGATCCCCATCAGGGTATTGATCACCTCATACGGAGGGGCGACCAGATCCTTTTCCAGCGCGATTGCAAGTGTCCGGTCGCTTATCTTTCTGAAACTCGATTCACGTTCCCCCCGGTGTTGGTTATAATTCAGCATCGCCTTGAAATTCATGCCTTCGGGATGTAATTCCGACAGGTAGTGACGCAGTCGTTCGTCCTTTTTCAGATGATTTTCAAGATGTTCAATGATGTAAGAATAGAGGGCAACATTGGCTTCACTGTCGAGAATGAACTTTGATACAGGAGAAAACCGGTTGAATACATTCCCGCCGCAAAAGAGGCATAATTTCGATTCGGAAAAATAACCCTGGTGATCGGTTATGATCAGGATCTGGGCAAGCAGTCCGCCGATGGAGTAAGCAAACAGATCAAAACGGGCGTCGCGTGCAATGAACGGATGGCTCCCGTTTTTGATCTCCGAGAGCAACTGGATAACATCGTAATAGGTTTGCAGTCCCGACCAGAAAAAACGCTGCGGCTTTTGCTGCAAGCGGGCGCTGATGGCCACATTTGAAAACGTGCAGGCCACGATGTCGGGATAGCCGGCCTTGCGGCTTTCACTGAGCCCGTGCATTTCGCGGCGGTCGGACCAAACAAGGGGCGCCCGGTTCATGTGGAAGGCGATCGGAAACAGGACCACGCATTTCCCCGTCTGCTCCACCAGGGTTTTCGCCCAGGGCAGGTACTTGTTCCAGGTCTTCTCATTAAATCCATGGATCAACAGGATGAAATCTTTGACAACAGTAGTCCCGGCCGGAGCCATCACGTGATACCTGAAACGCTTGTTCTCCGCTATATCGGCATCGTGAATGTCGAGAATGGACCCGGATGTACCGTTGCAAGAAACATAAGAATTCGAATCATCCGCACGACACTGATGCTGGTGACACAAATAGAAGTTTTCGCCGGGCAGGATAAATCCATTCTCTGAAGTGAAGGAAAAATTCCGGATGATCAGGTCATCACCGGCTTCTATGTGCGCATCTTCATAATTGACCCGCTCCCGCAGTAAATTGAAATTTTTATAATGATCCATAGTTAAACAGTCATCGCTTCGTTACTATTCCTGAAAAAATAGTTCAGGGCAATACTGTTAATAACGAAAAAATGGTTGAAAAATTGGCCTGACCATGAAAATCGGGATACGGTTTGCATTTAGATCCGGTTAATAAATTGGTATTCACCCCGGGGCAAGCCCTGGTCCCGGGTTCCGTCCCTGAGAGGCGGGGAATTTAAACTTATGGGATTAAAGGATGAATGTGGTTTCTTTATTTGCAAACCTGTTCCGATTCGGTATACTTTTGCATAAAAAACATCATGGCGATCAATCAGTTTAACATCCGGGTTTACGGATTGCTCATCGACGACGGGCAGGTTTTGGTGACCGATGAGTTCCGGCTGGGGATCTTTATGACCAAATTCCCGGGTGGCGGTCTCCAGTTCGGCGAAGGGACCATCGATTGCCTCAAACGTGAATTCAGGGAGGAATTGGGCATTCCGATCGAAATCGAATCGCACTTTTACACCACCGACTTCTTCCAACCGACCACCCTTCTACCGTCCGACATGCAACTTTTCAACATTTACTACTTCGTTACCACTCCGAAACCCTATACTTTTCAAACGACAGAGGTCAGGAACCAGATCCCTCCCGTCGATGGTGCGCAGTGTTTCAGGTGGGTAAGGATCATGGATCTCCATGAAGATGACTTTACCTTTCCGATCGATAAATACCTTATTCACCGGTTGCAAAAACATTTTCTCAATCATGACTAAAACGGCATTGATATTTGCTTTCGCGATCCTGATGGTTTTTACAGCCTGCCACCGCGAAAGCCGGCTTCCAGCAACGATACAAGGCCGGTTACCCGGTGGGGCCGGGATGAAACTGATCCTCGAAGAGATGGACACCCATGCCATCCATCCCTTCGATTCCATCACCCTGGATCCTGCCGGTTTCTTTACCTTTAAAATTCCGATTACCTCGGCAGGATTCTGGACCTTGCGGGCGCCATCGGGAAAAATCCTGACCCTCCTGTTGTATCCGGGCGACCGCATTGAACTTGCCGGCAGTTTTATTGATTTTCCCGACCGGGTGCAGGTGAAAGGTCCGGAGGAGGCAATGCGGTTGCAGGAGTTCTTCTCTTTTACCCGGAAACAGGAAAAGCAGGTCGACTCACTCGAAATGATGCTGATTGCGTTTCAGGACCAGGAGGGTTATTACGAGCTTACCCAAAAAATCGACACGCTCTTTAAAAAGATCTGGGACAAGCAACGCGGGTACGAGATGGAATTCATCAGGAAATATCCCTCCTCGCCAGCTTCCCTGATTGTTCTGAACTATGCCTTCGGGTTGAGCCCGGTACTCAGTCCACAGGAGGATCTTGAATGGTACATGCGGGTCGATTCAGCGCTGCAGCTCACGCTTTCCGACAACAAGCATGTGAAGTATCACCATCAGCGGGTCGGAGAATACCTGAGAAATCAGGGAAAAAAGAGTGATGAATAACCTGCGGAATCATCTTACGAAAATTTCTTAACTTGCTCAAAATTCTCCGATGCGTACCAAGATCTATTTTGCCTCCGATTTTCACCTGGGAATTCCCGATCATGGGAAGAGTCTTGAACGGGAGAAGAAGCTGGTCGCCTGGCTTGAATCGATCCGTGGCGATGCCACTGAAATTTACCTAATGGGGGATCTCTTTGATTTCTGGTTCGAGTACAAAACGGCAATACCAAGGGGTTACGCGCGGCTTTTAGGTAAACTGGCCGAGTTGACCGATTCGGGCATTCCGATCCATCTGTTCAGGGGCAACCACGACATGTGGGCTTTCGACTACCTTGCTTCGGAGTTAAATCTTTCGTTGCACCGGGCTCCCGAATTTCGCACCTTTTCGGGAGTCGGGTTTTACCTCGCGCATGGCGACGGGATCGGCCCGGGTGACCATGGGTACAAATTCATCAAAAAAGTCTTTGCAAATCCACTGAATCAATGGTTATTCCGTTGGATTCATCCGGATATCGGGATCCGGATGGCGCTGTTCTGGTCGCGTAAAAGCAGGTACGTATCAACCGAAAAAGAAAAAAATGACGCCGGAATCACCTATCGGTTGATTCAGGAGCGGATCACCGTCCATTCAAAAGAGATCATAAAAAAACACCCGGAATTGAAATACCTGGTTTACGGCCATTATCATTACCCGGTTGATGAGATTCTCGACGGGGGGGCGCACCAAGTTGTTTTGGGCGACTGGATCACCCACTTTACCTATGCCGTGTTCGACGGAACCGGGTTGCAGCTCAGAAAGTTTGAGGGATAAAAAAAATGGCAGCCCCGGGGACCGCCATTTTTTTCAAATAATCAACACTGATTATTCCGGATGAATTGCCTCTACCGGGCAAACATCAGCGCAAGCGCCACAATCGGTGCACACTTCAGGATCGATTTTGTAGATATCGCCTTCAGAGATAGCTTCAACCGGGCACTCGTCGATGCAGGTTCCGCAAGCAGTGCAATCATCATTGATTTTGTAAGCCATGACTTATTGAATTTGGGTTCTGAAGATTCAGAACGAGTTAATAAAGTAATGTTATTTACCGGCAAAGATAAAAATTTTATTTGACAATCGACCCGATCTGATTTCGATTTGTGATTTCTATGCTTAACTTTTGACTTTTGACTTTAATGAGTACCTTTGCGGGTCTAAATGATTTAAACCTATGACTAAGAAAAAGAGACCCGTTATTGAACGGGAAGAAGTTGTCGTTAAATTCGTTGGCGATTCGGGCGACGGAATGCAACTTTCCGGAACCATGTTTTCGGATGTGGCAGCCCTCGTCGGCAACGACCTCGCGACATTTCCGGATTTTCCTGCCGAAATCCGGGCGCCCCAGAACACCATCGCCGGTGTTTCAGGATTTCAAGTCCACATGGGCAGTTCTAAAATTTTTACCACCGGCGACATGGTGGATGTGCTGGTTGCCATGAACCCCGCCTCACTGAGAGCCAATCTTAAATGGGCTAAAAAGGGAGCCACCATTCTTACCGACACCGATGCTTTTGAAGAAAAGGCAATCGAAAAGGCCGGTTATAAGAAGGATCCCCTGAAGGATGGTTCACTCGAAAGCTACAATGTGATCAAAGCTCCCATCACCACCCTGACCAAAGAGAGCCTCAAAGACCTCAACATCGACAACAAGACTGCCGAGCGAAGCAAAAATATGTTCGCACTGGGCATACTTTACTATATTTTCAACCGCGATTTAAAGCCTTCCTTTCATTACTTTGAGCAAAAGTTCAAGAAAAAACCCGAACTGATCCAGATCAATAAGGTGGTTCTTCAATCGGGATACAACTATGCCGAAACCATTGAGGCGCTCGAATCGGTCATCCAGGTAGGTCCCGCCAAAATGGAAAAAGGCCGTTACCGGAACATCACCGGGAATACAGGTACTGCATGGGGATTGCTTGCAGCCTCCGAAAAATCGGGTCGACCCTTGTTTCTTGGCTCCTACCCCATCACCCCGGCCACTGAAATCCTCATGGAACTGGCCAAGCACAAATCGCTGGGGGCAAAGGTTTTCCAGGCTGAAGACGAGATTGCCGGAATCTGTTCGGCCATCGGCGCTTCCTATACCGGCTCTCTGGCATGTACCACCACCTCCGGCCCCGGACTGTCGCTGAAAAGCGAAGCGATCGGACTGGCCGTCATGACCGAGTTACCCCTGGTAATCGTCGACGTTCAGCGCGGCGGACCTTCGACCGGCCTCCCGACCAAATCAGAACAGAGCGACCTTTACCAGGCTTTGTTCGGACGCAACGGCGAATGCCCGGTTATTGTGGTCGCCGCCTCCACCTCCGAAAATTGCTTTTACTATGCCTACATGGCTGCGAAACTGGCGATGGAACACATGACGCCTTGCATCCTCCTTACCGATGGATACCTTGGATTTGGTTCCACCCTCTTCCGCATTCCCAAAATGGCGGATATGCCACCGATCAATCCACCGATGGCCCAGGCCAACGATCCCGAATATAAACCGTACAAGAGGAATCCTGAAAATCTCGCCCGCCAGTGGGCAATCCCCGGCACCGAAGGTTTAAGGCACCGGATCGGGGGACTGGAAAAAGAAAACATCCTGGGTACGGTTTCGACCGATCCGATGAATCATCAGATCATGACCGATCTGAGGGCCGGCAAGGTGGAAAAAGTAGCCGATTTTATCCCTGAGCAGGAGATCGATGGCGATCCGACGGGCGATCTGCTCGTAGTATCATGGGGCGGAACATACGGCGCTGTGCATTCGGCCGTAGAGCAGATGCATAAGGAAGGCAAACGGGTAAG
Source organism: Alphaproteobacteria bacterium (assembly GCA_009928665.1). Classification (GTDB taxonomy): domain Bacteria; phylum Bacteroidota; class Bacteroidia; order Bacteroidales; family FEN-979; genus CAIVAT01. The sequence continues at coordinate 19,969 of SACF01000016.1, read as the reverse complement.
TCATGCCCACTTCCATTATATCATGCCCCTTCCGAAGAATACCAGCGACATTCTGAAAGGCTTTAAAAAGATCGTTGTCTGTGAATTAAACAGCGGACAATTCGTGAATTATCTCCGGATGAAGTTCCCCATGCCGAACTTCACACAATTCAATAAGGTGCAGGGACTGCCTTTCATGATCAATGAGTTAACAAATAAGTTTAACCAACTGCTGGAGGAGAAATAACATGGACTTTGTAAATATGACCGTTGAACGCTCAAATGTTCAACTCACCAAAACAGATTTTGAAAGCGACCAGATGGTGAAATGGTGCCCCGGATGCGGTGCACATGCCATCCTGGCGGCCGTGGAACGCGTCTTTCCAAAAATCGGATACCGCAAGGAAAACTTTTGCATTGTATCGGGGATTGGTTGCTCCTCACGGTTTCCCTATTATGTGAACACTTACGGGATCCATGGAATTCATGGACGTGCCGCGGCAATCTCCACCGGCGTGAAAATCGCCAACCCGCGCCTCAGCGTCTGGATGGCCACCGGCGACGGCGACTCACTCGCCATCGGCGGGAACCACTTCATTCACATCATCCGCCGGAATGTCGACATCAACATCCTGCTTTTTAACAACCAGATTTACGGACTCACCAAAGGCCAGTATTCACCGACAACCCCCATGGGTAAAGTGACGAAAACCTCTCCCCAGGGAACCATCGAACATCCCTTCACGGTAGGTGAACTCGTGATGGGCGCCCAGGGCACTTTCTTCGCCAGGGTTCCCGACAATAACATCAATATGATGACCGAAGCTATGTTCGAGGCAGCCAAACACGACGGCACTTCCATCATCGAGATTATGCAGAACTGCATCATCTTTGCCGACAAAGCCCACAACGAGGTGACCGGGAAAGAGGTAAAGGATGAGACCATGATGGTGGTGAAAAACGGCGAACCCATGGTATTCGGGAAAAACCATGAAAAAGGACTGGTTCTTCGCGATACCCGTCTTGAAGTCGTTGAGATCGGGCAAAACGGAATCACGATCGACGATATCCTGGTTCATGACCAGTACAGCCAGGATCCCGGAATTCACCTGATGCTTGCCAAAATCGCCCCGCCCAACTATCCGATGGTTTTCGGAGTGATTCGCTCGGCCATGTTCCCCACTTACGACGATATGGTGGAAGAACAGATCAAGTACGCAAAAGAAACATCAAAGATCCGGAATGTGGATGATCTGCTGAATTCAGGAGATACCTGGGAAATATAACTACTGAAATTCCGATAAAAGAGGGTGTTTTCAAAAAAAACGCCCTCTTTTTGTTTTCCGGTGAGCTTTCCGCCACTTCCCCCATGAAGGAAGCGAACTGTCACTGTTCATGCATCCTGAGCGAAAAAGAAAAAGCGAATTCAACCGGAATTTGTCGTATCTTTGGGTTTGAATCAAGGCTTTACAAAGAAAATGGAAACCGGTTTTTTGTCTTTTATCCGTAAACAGGATCTGTTTTCTCCCGGCGACCGGATTCTGCTTGCCGTCAGCGGTGGAATTGATTCTGTTGTCATGACCCACCTGTTTGCCTCCGCGGGATATCACTTTGGAATTGCCCACTGCAATTTCAGCCTCCGGGGTGAAGAAAGCGACCAGGATGAACTGTTCGTTAAACAGCTGGCCGTCCAGCACCGGGTTACCATCTATACCCGGAGATTCAATACGGAGGAATATGCCGGAAAAAAAAAGATCTCCATCCAGATGGCTGCCCGAGAACTGCGCTATGCCTGGTTCGAGGAGATCAGGCAGAAAAACGGGTACGACCTTTTTGCCACAGCCCATCACCGCGACGATGTGGTTGAAACGATACTGATAAACCTGATCAGGGGAACCGGGTTTAGGGGCCTTCAGGGAATCAGACCACGGTCGGGTAAACTGATCCGGCCGTTGCTTTTTGCCTCCCGTCAGGAAATTGAAGTTTATGCGAGGAACCGTAAACTCAGGTTCAGGGTCGACTCCTCCAACGGCGAAACAAAGTATCTCAGGAACAGGATACGCCTGGAGCTGATCCCCATTATCCATTCTCTAAACCCCTCATTCGACGAGGCTTTGATGGGACTTGCATCCCAGGTTGAACGGATCAGCGAATACTGGGACATGGAGGTTGGCCGTGCAAAAACTTTGGTAACCAAAGGTTCCGGAGAAAGGATCTCAATTTCCATACCCAGGATCATGCAACATCCCGACCCGCACGATCTACTCTGGGAGATCATCCGGCCATACGGATTCAATCCGGATATCGCTGGTGATATCCACGCTTCGCTTACCGCAGCCCCTGGTAAACGGTTTTTCTCCGCCACACACCAACTGCTGAAAGACCGCGATTCGCTGATCATTGTTCCGCTCCACAACACCGTCGAACTGCGTACGATCCCGTTGGATAAACCTGTTATAATCACGCCTTCATCGAAAACTAAAAGAATAAGTCACAGGAAGGGAGATTTTTCGCCTGGCGCTCCATCCATTTTCCTTACTGGAAGCGAAATTGCCAACTGTCCGGTCACATTGACATTCCAGGTTCAGACCCGGGCCAGTTCCTTTGTTATCCCGACCGATCCTGATATTGCCTGCTTCAATTATGACAAGCTGCAATTTCCACTCACCATCAGAAAATGGATGAAAGGCGACCATTTCTTTCCGCTGGGGATGCGAAAACCGAAAAAACTAAGCGATTTCTTTGTCGATCAAAAAATCCCGAGGATAGACAAGGAGCATACCTGGCTGCTGTTGTCGGGCAACGACATCATCTGGATCATTGGCCGCAGGATAGACCATCGATACAGGATCACCGGCCAGACAAAAAAGGTGCTGATGGTCACGGCCCGGGTTTGAATCCGCCCAGCATGCTTTTTTCTTCTATCCATAATACATTTCCCGACAGACCGTTTAATTATCTGAAGTATTTTGCTACCCATCGTGGAATTCAATACCTGTCGCTACACCCCTGCATTCAGGCAAGAACAGGAAATCTGTCATCAAAACATCATTCTATGAAATATCCATAGGAAACATGTTCATGCAAATCGCGAATGATAACAATGGATATTCCATGTGACCAATGAAATATAAAATTATTAACACATGAAAACCAAAACATTTTCAGTCCTCCTGGCTCTGGTTCTTTTATCCACCATCCGTGGATACAGCCAGGACAATAAACCCTCCGAAACCGAAGCGGTTTTCAATGTGATCGTCACCAGCAAAAGCGGCACACCACGCCAGGGTGAAACGATCATTCTCGTAAAAAAGACAGGGGAACAGAAGTTAGCCGGAACCACTGGCGCCGACGGAAAATGCACGATCCGGATTCCTTCGGGCGACAAATATACTGTGTATTACAAGTATTTCAGCGACCAGGTTAAATACAAGGAGATCGACGTGCCCGGCGGCGACCACCGTATGACCTATACTTTTACGATGAAATACGACCCACCCAGGATCTTCACCCTGAAGAACGTATTCTTTGATACCGGAAAAGCCACCATCCGCAAAGAGTCTAATACCGCGCTCGATGAACTGGTGACGGTGCTGAAGATTAAACCAAAAATGGAGATCGAGATTGCGGGACATACCGACAATGTGGGATCGCCCGATGCCAACATGAAACTCTCCGCCGACCGTGCCAATGCCGTGCGATCGTACCTGATACGAAAGGGTGTCGCCGAAAACCGGATCATCGCCAGGGGATATGGTGAAACCCAGCCGGTGGCCGACAATGATACGGATGAAGGCAAACAGAAAAACCGGCGGACCGAGGTCAGGATTCTGAAAGACTGACCATGCAACGCATGCTATAACTTACCGGCGGGATTACATAAGTAAATTTCTATATCTTTGCAGCAGTGATCAAATCAATCGTTTTCCGGGCTTCCGGCTTTGTCATCAACCCAATGCCGAAAACACCCGGTTTTTAAAGTTTTCTGTCAGCCATATTATACTTGAAGTCACCAATACAACACGTATGAAAAGTCTAAGGATCGGCCTGCTGGCCCTGCTTCTGATTCCCTTTTGCGTCCATTCGCAGATTCTCGAACCGGTCAAATGGAGTTTCAAAGTGGAACAACCGACCCCCGAAGAAGCTACCCTGGTGATGACCGCTCATATCGACAAAACCTGGCACCTCTATTCCCAGGATATACCAACAGATAAAGAAGGGCCGCTCCCGACCTCCTTTTCATTTACCAAAAGCAAGGATTATCAGTTGATCGGGAAAGTAAGGGAATCAAAGCCCATTGAGGAAAATGACCCCAATTTCGGAATGATTCTGAAATTCTTTGCAGATAAGGCCGTCTTCAAACAAAAGATAAAGATCCTGAGTCCCAAAGATTTCGTCGTGAAAGGGGTGGTCAATTTCATGTGTTGCGACGATAAACAGTGCCTTCCGCCGAATGACATTGAATTTGAATTCAACCTGAAAGGCAATCCCGCTGCGGCCGAAATTTCATCCGCTCCGACGACTACCGGCGGAACAACGGCAGGACCCGCAGCTACCGACACTTCCAAAAAGGCCATCACCCCGGTCACGATCAACCCGGCAACCCCGGCTCCTTCCCAGACACAGTTAGGCGAAACCGCCGCCGACAAGGCAGCCGATCAGTCGTTACTTTGGTTCTTCATCATCTCTTTCGTTGCCGGTTTACTGGCCATCGTGACCCCCTGTGTGTTCCCCATGATCCCGATGACCGTGACCTTCTTCATGCATGACACGTCCAATAAGCGCAAGGCGAGAATGGAGGCCATCGTGTACGGGTTATCGATCATCGTGATTTACATGGTACTGGGTGTGCTGGTAGCCGTCACGATGGGCGCCAACTTCAACAACTTCATCAGTACCCACTGGCTGCCGAATATCTTCTTTTTCGTAATTTTCATGGTATTCGCGGCATCCTTTCTGGGAATGTTCGAGATCACCCTTCCAAGCTGGCTGGTAAATACAGCCGACCGCCAGGCCGATAAAGGCGGTTATGGCGGCGCTTTTTTCATGGCATTCACGCTGGTTCTTGTCTCCTTCTCCTGCACCGGACCCATCGTGGGCGCCCTCCTCGTGAAATCAGCCAGCGGAGACATCCTCATGCCCATCATCGGTATGTTCGGCTTCTCCCTTGCCTTTGCCCTGCCCTTCGGATTGTTTGCCTTTTTCCCCTCGTGGCTCGCACAACTCCCAAAATCAGGCGGATGGCTTAACTCCGTAAAGGTGGTGCTGGGATTCCTTGAACTGGCGCTGGGATTGAAGTTCCTGAGCATCGCCGACCAGACCTACCACTGGCATATCCTCGACCGGGAAGTCTACCTCGCCTTCTGGATCGTGATCTTCTTCCTGATGGGAATGTACCTGATCGGCAAACTTAAATTCAACCACGATTCCGATCTCCCGTTCATCAGCGTGCCCCGCATCATCCTCGCCATCATCGTCTTCTCCTTCGTGGTTTATATGATCCCAGGAATGTGGGGGGCTCCCCTGAAGGCCCTTTCGGGTTACCTTCCCCCTACAACCTATCAGGATTTCGATATCAATGCCATCGTGAAATCGGAAGTTGCCACGATCGGCTCCGGGGGCGGAAACGCCGGGCAAACCCCGTCCTCCCTGTGCGACAAGCCCAAATATGCCGATTTCCTTAAGCTTCCGCACGGACTCGAAGGCTATTTCGACTACAAACAGGCGTTGGCCTGCTCCAAAAAAATGAATAAACCTCTCTTTATCGATTTCACCGGACACGGTTGCGTCAACTGCCGCGAAATGGAAGCAAATGTGTGGTCCGATCCAAAAGTGCTTAAAATCTTACGCGAAAACTATCTGGTCACGGCGCTTTACGTCGACGATAAAACAGAACTCCCGCAACCGGAGTGGGTCACATCCACCTACGATAAAAAAGTGAAGAAGACGATCGGAAAGATATTCGCCGACCTTCAAATCACCCGGTTTAACGTGAATTCACAACCCTATTACGTGTTACTCGACACCTCCGGTCACCTGTTGACACAGCCGCGGGCCTATGACCTGAATGTGGACGCCTTTGTGAAATTTTTGAATACCGGTCTTGAAAATTTTAATAAGGAAGCATTAAGAATTGACAATTGAAAATTGACAATTGACAATTGAAAATTGAAAACGGAAAAAAGATCAGAAAAATTCAGTCATTCACTCATTCACTCATTCACTCAATTACTCATTATGAGACTTCATATTTTGGGGATATTTGGTTTACTGTTGATCTCCTTCACATCGTCGGGGCAGCAACCTCCCTTTTCATTAGCCCATGTGACTTTACCTCAACTGGGCTACAGCAGTTGCGCCTGGGGGGATTTTGACAACGATGGCGACCTCGATCTGGCAATCAGCGGCGCCGAAGGGATCTATCCACGGTCGAAGATATTGCGGAACGATCAGGGCGTTTTTACCGATATCGGGGCAAACCTTCCTGCCTTGCATTACGGGGCGACCGAATGGGGCGATTACGACGCCGATGGAGATCTGGATCTGATCCTGGCGGGAATGGATGCATCGGGGAATTCCTATACAAAAGTTTATGACAACAGCTCAGGGGTATTCACCGAATCCGGTATCGCGCTTCCCGGAATGCAGGATGGAAGGGTAACCTGGGGCGATTACGACAACGACGGCGATCTTGATATCCTGATGGCTGGTAATAGTCTTTCGAAAATCTTTCGCAACGACGGGAATCATCTCTTCACCGATATTCTGGCGCCCTTCCCGCCGGTCCAAAGCGGACGTTGCTGCTGGGGCGACTACAACAACGATGGCCAGCTGGATGCCTTAATATGTGGAGATACGGGAGGCGGTATCCATTCGCTCCTGTATCGCAACAACCATGGAATTTTCACTGAAGTCAACATCTCTCCGGCGCCATTCACGGGGCTTTACGGGGGTCATGCTGAATTTGCCGACCTCGATCGGGATGGCGACCTTGACCTGGCCTTGTCAGGGATGGATATTTACGTCGACGGCTATTTCTTCGTTTACCGGAATGACAGAAATGATCAGTTTACTCAGTTTGAAATCCCGAACTCAAACATCCTGCACTCCTCGTTCGATATTGGTGATTATGATGCCGACGGACTTCAGGACCTGATCCTGATCGGCAGGATGCCGGCTTGCGGCGGTACCGCGGTTACGCTCCTCCACCACAACCTCGGCTATATGAATTTCGTAACCGAAAGCAGTCTGCTCCCGGGAATCCGGAACGGGGGCGTTACCTGGGGAGATGTTAACAACGACGGTCATACAGACCTTCTGTTTACCGGGATTGACGGCTTTGATGTATCGAAAACATTGTTGTATCTGAACAACCTGGGTGATACCACCACCTTCGCTGTCAATTCCCCGCCAACCGCACCCGGCAACCTGACGGTTTCCCAGGTGTCGAACGACCTGGTCATCACATGGATTTCAGCGATGGATGCCGAAACCCCCGTCAACGCACTCTCTTATAACCTCATGATCGGTACGGCATCCGGATCCTTTAATACGATGGCGCCCATGGCTGATCCCGCGAGTGGTTTCCGACAGGTGGTTTGCCGCGGTAACACCACCGCCGATACCTCATGGAAAGTCACGGGAATCCCGGAAGGTTATTACTACTTCAGCGTTCAGACCATCGACAACGGATATTTGCCGGGATTGTTTTCAGCAGAAACCGGTTTTATGTATTCACCGGTCGGAACAGAAGAACTTCAGGAACCGATTATGACCCTTGCACCGAATCCCTGTCATGACATTCTGAATATCCGGATCCCCGGAACCGGTGCGGATCAGGAACAAAAGGCAATGGTAACGATCTTCAATACAGTGGGAAAGATCAGGTTCCAGGGTCCTAATGTCAATACACTCGATGTCTCATCGTGGACGCCGGGCATCTATTTCATCCGGGTTGATAACGGAAATACCTTATCAACCATGAAATTCGTGAAGGACTAACGGTTCCGGTACATTTCGGTAAAGTACTGGTAGAACCAGGGAATGGTTTCAATACCCTTGTAGAAATTCTCCAGCGGGTAATTTTCATTCGGGGAGTGGATTGCGTCCGATTCAAGCCCGAAACCCATCAGGATGGATTTGACGCCCAGGATCTCTTCAAACTGGGGGATAATCGGAATACTGCCGCCACTGCGAACCGGAATCGGCCTGGTCTCAAGGACCTTCTCCATGGCTTTGCTTGCAGCCTGATACCCGAAGGTATCCATGGGCGAAACATAGGCTTCCCCTCCGTGCAAGGCTTCTACCTTAACCTTTACATATTCAGGCGCCATGGATGTGAAATAGCGTTCAAATAATTCGCTGATCTTTTTATGGTTCTGATTGGGCACCAAACGCATGGAGATCTTGGCATAGGCCTTTGAGGGCAGGACGGTCTTGGTGCCTTCGGAGGTATAACCACCCCACATGCCGTTCACATCGAGCGTCGGACGGATTCCGGTCCGTTCCTTGGTAGTATACCCGCTTTCTCCGTATAATGCATCCACCCCGATATTCCGTTTATACGACTCCTCATCAAACGGGGCTTTGGCCATCTCCATTCGTTCCTGGTCACTGATTACAACGACTTCATCATAAAAACCAGGAATGGTGATCCTTCCCGAATCGTCGGTCATGGCTGCAATCATCCTCGCGAGTATGTTGATCGGGTTGGCAACGGCGCCGCCGAAAATTCCGGAATGAAGATCGAATTCGGGACCCGTCACCTCAACCTGCATGTAAGCCAGTCCCCGCAATCCCACAGTGATCGAAGGAGTCTTCAAACCGATCATCGAAGTATCGGAAACGAGGATGATGTCCGATTTCAGCATCTCCTTGTATTCCTCACAGAATGGACCGATATGGGCGGATCCGATCTCCTCTTCCCCCTCGATCATGAACTTCACATTGCAGGGCAGTGAATTGGTACGTACCATGGCTTCAAAAGCCTTGGCATGCATGAACGATTGCCCCTTGTCGTCATCTGCGCCCCGTGCATAGATTTTTCCATCCCGCACCTCGGGCTTGAACGGGGATGATTCCCACAGATCAACAGGATCGACCGGCATTACATCGTAATGGCCGTATACCAGCACGGTGGGAAGTGCCGGATCGATGATCTTTTCACCGTAAACAATAGGATTTCCTTCAGTCGGAAATATCTCACTTCGTGTACAACCGGCTTCGCGGAGGGTCTTTCTCCAATACTCGGCGGCCCTGACCATATCCTCCCTGTGATCGGCTACGGAACTTACCGAGGGAATACGGATCAGGCCAAACAACTCCTGCAGAAACCGGTCCTTGTGCTCTGCGACGTAATCTTTAATTTGCTCCATCTGCTATTATTTTCTGACTCATGTTTTGGGTGTGCAAAATTACTAATATTTCACTGGATATCAAAGGCTCCTCGGGTTAAAAGAGAAAATCAGCTGTGCGCGTTCGCATGGAAGCATCATATTATCTATATTTGATGCGATAATCGATCTTTTTACCTATGGATAAGTTTAATTACGTGAATCAACCGGATCATTCGGTAATCGACGGATTGTACGAACAATTTAAAAATGACCCATCGTCGGTCGAGGAGACCTGGAGAAAATTTTTTGAAGGATTTGAATTTTGCCAGACGAATTATAAAGCTGAAAAAGGGGAAGCTTATATTTACCCCAATGAATTCAAGGTGGTGAACCTGATCACCGCCTACAGGCAACGGGGGCATCTCTTCACCCGGACCAATCCGGTAAGGACGCGAAGAAAATATGAGCCAACGCTCGACATTGAGCATTTCGGCCTGACAGCTGAAGATATGAACAAGACCTTTCAGGCAGGAAAAGAGATCGGGTTAGGGAATGCCAGGCTTTCCGAAATCATTGAGGCCCTGAAACAAACCTACTGCCAATCGATCGGAGTCGAATATTTTTATATCCGGAAGCCGGAGATCGTATCATGGTTGAAAGGTAAAATGGAATCCACCAGGAACCGACCTGACTTTTCAGTGGAGGAACGCCGTAGCATCCTTCAGAAACTTGCTGAAGGCGTACTCTTTGAGAAGTTCATCCATAAAAAATTTCCCGGGCAGAAAAGTTTTTCACTCGAGGGAGCCGAATCCCTGATCCCTGCGCTTGATGCAGTTATCCGGAAAGGAGCAGAACTCGGTATATCCGAGTTTATCCTGGGTATGTCGCACCGGGGCAGGCTCAATGTTTTGGGTAACATTTTGCAGAAGCCGTATAAACAGATCTTTTCGGAATTCGAAGGAAAGGAGTACCATGATGAGGATCTGCTCGGCGATGTCAAATACCATCTGGGATATTCCCATGAGATAACGACCGGCAATGGCGCTTCCGTCAGGCTGACCCTGACGCCCAATCCCTCCCATCTCGAGACCGTCGATCCCGTTGTGGAAGGCCTCGCCCGCGCCCGGATCGATCTGTCGTGGAACGGCGATTTCAACCGGGTCGCGCCGATCCTGATCCATGGCGATGCATCCATATCGGGTCAGGGCATTATTTACGAATTGATCCAGATGTCGGAACTGGAGGGTTATAAAACTGGCGGAACCATCCATATCGTGGTTAACAACCAGATCGGATTTACCACCAATTACCTCGACGGAAGATCGAGTATTTACTGTACCGATGTCGCAAAAACCATCCAGGCTCCCATTTTCCATGTAAATGCCGATGATGTGGAAGCAGTGGTATACGCGGTTCGCCTGGCCATGGAATTCAGGGCTGTTTTCAAGAAGGATATTTTCATCGACCTGCTGGGGTACCGCAAGCACGGACACAATGAAAGTGACGAGCCCAGGTTCACCCAGCCCATTCTGTATAAAATCATCGAAAAACATCCCGATCCGCTTGAGATCTACCTCGAAAAACTGGAACGTGAGCAGGCACTGAAGTCATTGAATTTCGAAGAGATCAGGAAAACCACCGAATCTTTTTTCGAAGAAGGATTTGAAGAAGCAAAAACGATTGAAAAAGGCGATATCGATCCTTTTCTCGAAAAAGAATGGTCTTCCTACCGGAAAGCTGTTCCCGACGATTTCCGGCACTCGCCCGAAACATCCATCCCCCTCGAAAAGCTTCTTGAAATCGGATTAAAACTCACGAACCTGCCTAAAGGAAAGACTTTTTTCAGAAAGATCATTAAAATGCAGGATGACCGGAAACGGATGCTGGAACAGGGAAAGCTTGACTGGGCTATGGGTGAATTGCTTGCCTATGGATCGCTGGCCGAAGAGGGCCATCCGGTCAGGTTAAGTGGTCAGGACAGCCAGCGCGGAACCTTCAGCCACAGGCACGCCGTACTGACCGTAGAGGATTCCGAGGAAAAATATACACCCCTACGACATATTTCACCCGCCCAGGCACCCGTCACCATTTATAATTCACTGCTTTCCGAATACGGGGTACTGGGATTTGAGTATGGTTACGCGCTGGCCGCACCCGAAGCATTGACCCTCTGGGAAGCCCAGTTCGGCGATTTCAGCAACGGCGCCCAGATCGTCATCGATCAATACATCAGCAGCGCCGAAGATAAATGGAAAATAATGAACGGCTTGGTGCTCCTGCTCCCGCACGGATACGAAGGCCAGGGCCCGGAACATTCATCAGCCCGGCTCGAACGCTTCCTCTCCCTATGCGGGCACCAGAACATCCAGATCGCCAACTGTACCACCCCTGCCAACTTTTTCCACCTCCTCCGGCGACAGCTGAAATGGCCCTTCCGAAAACCCCTGGTGGTTTTTACGCCGAAAAGCCTGTTGCGTAATCCCCTTTGTGTATCCTCGCTTTCGGAATTCACGAACGGTAGTTTCAAACCGGTGATCGATGAAAACAACCCCGATCCATCCGGGGTAAAAAGAGTCGTTCTGTGTTCCGGCAAGGTCTATTACGACATTTTCGAAGAACGTGAAAAACAGGGAAATACAGAGACCGCCCTGATCCGGATAGAACAACTTTATCCGTTGCCGGAAGAGGAGATCCGGCTGGCCATCCGCCGGTACACCCAAGCCGTCCACTTCGAATGGGCCCAGGAGGAACCGGTGAACATGGGAGCCTGGAAACACATCCTCCTTAATTTTTCTGAGGTCAGGTTGCACCATGTTGCACGGCCCGCTACCGGCAGCCCTGCAACGGGATCATCGCGACTTCATAAAATCCAGCAGAAACTGATCGTCGACAAAGCCCTGGGCAAATGTACCTGCGAACATGCTAACCGCTCTTGCCGGTTACATTGTGCCGACCATGAAGATAAATTGATCTGATCCGCAAAATGATTATATTTGTTTTAAATTAACCGGAGGTCCCCATGAAAAAATTATCCCTCACTTTGTTTCTGATCTTCTGTTGCGCCCTTTTTACGCTGGGCCAACATAGCAAGGTATCCATTCAACGGCAGCAACCCCCCGATGGATACGCGACAAAATCAGAAATCGTCACAACCCCCTGTTCGGGATTGAATAACACCCCCACCAACGATTTGAAATGGCGCCCACTCCTGGCGCCGGTACGCGTTATTCACCGCTCCACACAGGATACCCGAATCAGGCAACTGAAAGAACAACGGATGGAAATCAAAATGGAATCGGAGAAACACAAAGGGAATGAAGTTGAAAATGCCACCCAATCGGTTGTGCCAACCATCGGATCCAATTTCGCCGGTAACGGAAATTCCGGATTCTCCCCCCTTGATAATTCCATCGCAATCTCCAATGGAGGTATAATTGTCAGCGTAGCCAATACCACCATCGAAGTCGATAATACCCAGGGACAGAACCTGTACTATAAAGACCTGCTGTCGTTTATCAACGATCCCGAAATTGAAGGGGTATGCGACCCCGTTGTCATCTATGATTCCGGTTCCGACCGGTTTATTTTCTTTTGCCAGGTTTCGCCGTTGAATTCGCTGAAATCCAAATTGCTGATTTACTTCTCCAAATCCAACAACCCACTCGACGGATGGTGGTATTATAAACTCACCGGAAACCCGTTAAATGATTACAGTGCCTTCGACTACCCCAAGCTCGGACTCTCAACCAACGAGCTTTACATTTGCGGGAATCTTTACCGTGACAACGGTCCGTACAACCAATCGGTGATCTACCAGATACCGAAAGCCCCCGGGTATAACGGCCAGAATATTAACTGGCAATACTGGAAAAATATCTCCGGTAACCCTTTCACCATTACACCTTTGTCGTGGGGTCAGCAGGGAAACTACGGGCCTGGATGCTATTTCGTGGCCAGCGAATCGGGCGACGGCTCTATGATCAAATTTTATAATCTTACAGATGATATGTCGTCGGGATCAGAACAGTTGGAATACTACGAAGTGAATGTGACGCCATACCAGGTTGCTCCCAATGCACTTCAGGCTGGTTCCGGCGTGAAACTGAACACCAATGACTGCAGGATGCTGAGCGGCTTTTTTCTCAATGGCATCGCGCATTTCGTGTTTCATTCGATGCGTGAAGGGGGATACGCCGGAATCAATTACAACCGGCTTACCGTATCATCTTTGACGAACCGGTCGAATTTATTCGGACTTAACGGCTCCGATTACTGTTATCCCTCCGTCTCCTCCTTCGGGACCGATAACATCGATCAATCGGTCATGATCGGCTTCCTGAAATCAAATTCATCGGAATACCCCTCCATACGGGTCGTGAATTGCGATCACGATATGAACTGGTCATCCTCAACCCAGGTTATGGCAGGCTCATCCTATGTTTATTATACCGGAGATCCGGAACGGTGGGGCGACTACAGCGGGACATGCAGGAAAAACAATGCAAGCCGGCCGACCGTGTGGATGAGCGGTATGTACGGTAACGCCTCAAACTACTGGGATACCTGGATCGCGGAAATATACGGAACGGCCAGCGGTCTTGCCGATAATCCGAATCAAAATACCCGGCTGAAGCTGATTCCCAACCCCGTCGTGGATCTTTTTGCCATTGAATTCGAACTGCAGGAGCCGGTTGAATTAACCATTATCATAACCGACGCAACAGGCAAAACGGTAAGAGACCTTTACTCCGGGAAAGGCCGGCAGGGAAAGAACCACTTCTCCTTTAACAAATCAAATCTGAGTCCCGGCGCCTATTTTCTGATCCTGAAAACCAACAACAAAATTATTAAGAATGAGAAACTTGTTATTGCCGGTTAGCCTCTGTCTGGTCTTTTTCCTGTTCAGTTGCTCACCCAAAACACCTCCGCCTAAACCCAAGACGACAGGGATCGATCACCCCGCACCCGACCAGGCTAAAATTGATTCGCTGAAAGAAATCAGAGGAAAGGATAAAAAATAAGTTATTGTTTCAGACTAAACCAAATGCCGGATGCATATTGAGATTCTAGTTCCCAGTCCGGGTGAATCGATTACCCGGGTGCAAATCGCGAAATGGCTGGCCGTGGATGGTGAGACCATCTCGAAGGATCAGGAAATTGTTGAAATCGACTCCGACAAAGCCTCCTTCCCTATTGCCGCTCCCGAGGGCGGAACGCTGAAAATAATGGTTCCGGAAGGCGAAACGGTTGCCGTGGGCTCGGTTATTGCCACCATTGAACCTGCACCCGACAGCGGAAAGAACCCGGAAAAAGGCCAATTACCTCCCGTTGTGGTTCCTGAAATGAAGGATAATCCTGCGGTTAAAGATCCTCATCCGGCCGATCAGACACCCGGTAAAAATCATATTCCCGAATCATTTAACGCCTCTCCATTGGCAAAAAAAATCATTCAGGACCACGACCTCTCCCCCGCTGATATCGTCGCTGTTTACCCCGGGAAAAAAATCACCCGTAAATATATTGAAGCATTTATCCGGAAACGTAAAACCACATCTGAGCCTGTAACGACAGGGATTTCAAGGGAATCGGACCGAAAAAAATTATCCACCCTCCGCATTAAACTTGCCGAACGGTTGGTTTCGGTAAAGAACCAGACCGCCATGCTCACTACCTTCAACGAGGTAAACATGGAACCGATCCTGAAGATCAAAGAACAATACACAGCGGAATTCAAGGAACACCACGGCGTAGGGATCGGGCTGATGTCGTTTTTCACCAAGGCGGTCACAACAGCCCTCACCGAATTTCCGCTGGTCAATTCTCAGATCGATGGTGATGAACTTGTAACACCCAGATACGTGGATATCGGCATCGCCGTAAGCGCACCGAAAGGACTTGTTGTTCCTGTCATCCGTAATGCAGAATCGATGAGCCTTCCGGAGATTGAACAGAAGATCAAAGAGCTGGCCGGGAAAGCCCGTGAAAATAAAATCACTCTGGATGATATGAAAGGCGGGACTTTCACCATCACCAACGGCGGGGTTTTCGGCTCCCTGATGTCGACCCCGATCATCAATCCTCCCCAAAGCGCAATCCTGGGAATGCATAAAATTCAGGAACGACCGGTTGCCCGCGATGGGAAGGTGATCATCGCACCGATGATGTATATTGCTCTGTCGTACGATCACCGGGTGATCGACGGGCGGGAATCGGTAGGATTTCTCGTAAAAGTAAAAGAACTCCTTGAAACTCCTGAATTACTCCTGACCGGCGGGATCGATCCCATAAGGCTGTTACTCGACTTATAGTTTGTTTATGAGAAAAAATGTTGATTTTCTGGTAATTGGTTCCGGGATTGCAGGTTTGACCTTTGCAATCAAAGTAGCAAAACACGGGAAAGTGTGCATTGTCACCAAATCAGCCGTTGACGATACTGCCACGAGCTGGGCCCAGGGCGGGATCGCGGCTGTTTCGTATACGCCCGACTCCTATGAAAAACACATCAACGATACCATCATAGCCGGCGACGGACTCTGCAATGAGGAGGTGGTCCGCTTCACGATCACGGAATCGACCGAACGCATCAGGGAACTGATCAAGTGGGGAACCAAGTTCGACCGTACGAAGTCGGGAAGATTCGATCTGGCCAAAGAGGGCGGGCACTCGGAGTACCGGGTTCTTCATCACAAGGACAGCACCGGCCGGGAGATTGAAAACACCCTCCTCGAGCAGGCCAAAAAGCATCCCAACATCGAGATCCTGGAACATACTTTTACCATCGACATCATTACCCAACATCACCTTGGATTAGAGGTCAACCGGCGTACCGAAAACATCACCTGCTACGGGGCTTATGTTCTGAATCCACGTACCCGCCTTGTCGATACGATTCTGTCAAAGATCACCCTGATTGCTACCGGAGGAGCTGGAAATGTTTACAACAACACCACCAATCCGCTGATCTCCACGGGCGACGGAATAGCCATGGTTTACCGGGCAAAAGGGGCAGTTGAAAACATGGAATTCATACAATTTCACCCCACCTCCCTCTACAATCCGGATGAAAAACCTGCTTTCCTGATTACCGAGGCACTCAGGGGATTTGGCGCAGTTTTGAAAACACGCGACGGTAAAGAGTTTATGCATAAATACGATGCCCGTCTCTCGCTTGCCCCCCGTGACATCGTGACACGGGCCATCGACAATGAACTCAAACTAAGCGGCGAGGATTACCTCTTCCTCGATTGCCGCCATCTGAATAAGAATGAGCTGATCAACCATTTCCCGACCATTTATGCCAAATGTCTGAGCATCGGGATCGATATCAGCAAAGACATGATCCCGGTTGTTCCTGCTGCCCATTACACCTGCGGAGGAATTAAGGTCAACGCTTTTGGAAGAAGTTCCATACAGAACCTTTACGCTTCGGGTGAATGCAGTTCGACCGGCCTGCACGGGGCCAACCGCCTTGCCTCCAACTCGCTGCTCGAGTCGGTAGTCTTTTCACACCGCGCCAGTACCGAAGCCATCGCAAAAGTCAAAAAGATCAAATTATGCAATGATATCCCCGACTGGAATGCAGAGGGAATGGTCCTCAACGAAGAGATGATCCTGATAACCCAATCGTTGAGGGAACTTCAGTCATTGATGAGCAGCTATGTCGGCATTGTCAGGTCAAACCTGAGGTTACAACGCGCCTTTGACCGGCTCGAACTACTGTATCGCGAGACGGAGGATCTGTACAACAAATCATTACTGACTCCCCGGCTCTGTGAACTCAGGAACCTCATCAACATCGGGTACCTCATCATTCGGGCTGCTCAGAACCGGCACGAAAGCCGCGGTTTGCATTACTCCCTCGATTATCCGAAGGTTGCGCCCACCGCGCGCTGATCCCGCAAAAATATCGGACTCCCGTATTGTTCAAACCGATAAACTATAAAAAAATGGCCCTAATAAAATCAGTCAATGGAATCCGCCCCACCTTCGGAAAGAATTGTTTTCTGGCCGACAATGCAACCATAACAGGAGATGTGATCATGGGCGATGATTGCAGCGTTTGGTTTAATGCCATTGTCCGCGGCGATGTCCATAGCATCAGGATTGGGAATAACGTCAATGTGCAGGATGGCGCAATCATTCACTGCACTTACCAGACCGCACCCGTGAACATCGGCGATAACGTCTCCATTGCACACAACGCGATCATACACGGATGTACCATTCATGATAATGTCCTCATCGGGATGGGCGCCATTGTTATGGATGGCGCCATTATCAACAGTAATTCCATTATCGGTGCAGGGGCCCTGGTGACCGGAGGTACGGTGGTGGAATCCGGAACGGTTTGGGGCGGGATCCCCGCGAAGAAAATCAAGGATCTGGATCAGAAATTGCTCGAAGGACAGGTAAACAGGATTTCACGAAACTACAACAAGTACGCCGGATGGTATGACGATCATACCAATGTGATCTGATTACTTTCTGAAACCGAAGAAAATATTTGTCGTATTTTTATGCCCGCTCGTCCCGAAATAACAGCCAATGACTCGTATCTGACACCGGAAACGACCAGGAGGTATACCCTCGACCGTCTACTGTTTGATTCACGCTGGGTGTTCCTGTCCAAATTCATTCATCTTGTTTTTTCTACCAGGTCGGACGCAAAAAATGGCTTGTACGATACCGCCATGTGGGTCGAGACCTCACACAGGGTCTTTACCTTAGTGGAACGGTGCGGGGGAAAGATTCACATTTCCGGGCTGGACCATATCCGGTCATGCAATGTACCGGCCATTTTCGTGAGCAATCACATGAGCACCCTTGAGACCATGATCCTTCCGGGAATCATTCAACCCCTGAAAGACATTGCATTTATCGTCAAAAAGGATCTGGTTGAACATTGGGCTTTCGGCGATGTCATGCGTTCGAGGAATCCGATCGTTCTCGACCGTAAAAATCCACGGAATGATCTGGAGTTGGTTTTCCGGGAAGGATCCGGCAGGCTGGCGAAAGGACTTTCGATTGTGATGTTCCCCCAAAGCACCCGCCGTCCCACTTTCAAACCTTCGGAATTCAACTCCCTCGGAACCAAGCTTGCAGCCTTGACCGGAGCCCCGGTCATCCCTGTTGCCCTTAAGACCGACTTCTGGGGACATAGCAAATACAACAGCTATCTCGGGCCTATTTACAGGCAGAATACCGTTCACCTCGCTTTCGGGCCTCCTGTCGGGGTGACGGGATCCGGAAAGAAGGAACATCAGGAAATTCTGACCTTTATCGGCGACAACCTGAAATTATGGGGTGTGAAAAGCTAAGAGATACAGCCTCCGGTATTACACCCATCCGGATCCTTTTCTTTGATGAAAAATCTGATTAATCAATTCACTTCCATCGAATACGCAATAAAATAAAGCACATGGAACGCTGGAAAAAAAATCCCGTCATCTATGAAATCAACACCTGGGTGTGGCTCCGGGAACTGAGCCTTGAAACAGGGTATCCCGTTACCCTGGCAAACATTCCCGAAGACTATTGGGATCGGTTAATGCACCTGCAGATCGATGCAGTCTGGTTCATGGGTGTGTGGGAACGCAGTCCTGCCGGAATTGAAATCTCCAACCAGAATGCAGGCAACCTGTCGGATTTTCACCGGGCACTTCCCGATTTCAAGGATGATGACAATGTGGGATCTCCATATTGTGTCAAATCCTACAATGTGGATCAGCATCTTGGGGGCAATCCCGGTTTGGCCGTGGCCCGATCGCAACTGGCCCGCAGGAACATCAGGATCATTCTCGATTATGTTCCGAACCACCTGGCTCATGATCACCGATGGGTTACTGAATTTCCGGAGTACTTTATCCGGGGTACAAATGCAGATCTCGACCGCGATCCGGTCAATTTTGTCAGAATCGGCAATGAAATCTTTGCCTGCGGAAAAGATCCATTCTATCCTGCCTGGCAGGATGTTCTGCAGGTTAATGTCTTTCATCCCGGATTTCGCGAAGCGATCATTGAGACTTTGATGCGGGTCGTCGGGCTTTGTGATGGGTTCAGGTGCGATATGGCCATGCTGGTAATGAACGACATCTTTCATCAAACCTGGAATGAATTTGCCGGTCCGAAGCCGGAATTGGATTTCTGGGAGGAGTTGATCCCAGCCATAAGGCGGGTTAATCCTGACTTTATTTTCATTGCTGAAGCTTACTGGGATACGGAATGGAACCTTCAGCGATCGGGATTTGATTACTGTTACGATAAACGGCTTTATGACCGGCTGATGAATGAAAATGCTTCGTCGGTTCGCCTGCACCTCACGGCAGGGATCGATTTTCAGTCGGGACTGATCCGCTTTACCGAGAATCATGATGAGCCTCGTCAGGCTTCGGTTCTGGAACCCTTAAAAAGCCGTGCTGCCTCAATTATCACCGCGACACTCCCGGGTGCAAAATTGTTTTATGAAGGACAATTCGAAGGCCGCCATGTCAGGGTACCTGTTTTTCTGCGCAGAAGGCCTTTGGAAACAACAGATCAGGACCTGTTCGACTTTTTTTACCGGCTCCTGGATCAGATTAAAGCTCCGGTATTCCATCAAGGTGACTGGCGTCTGAATGAAATAACGGGATGGCCCGATAATAACAGCTGTATAAACC
>SACF01000091.1 GCA_009928665.1 Alphaproteobacteria bacterium | reverse complement strand
TGGCCAGACCTGCAGTGGTCTGGTCTGCGAAGAATTGATAGGATGGTTCCCTGGTTTTTCTGATAAATGCCATGGTCAGTAATCTGTATGCCGTTATGTAGAATAAGTGGCCCAGGGTCTCCCTCTCCTGCAAGGAGAGGGCCGGGGTGAGGTCATATAGAACCAGGTAGAATGTGTATAAAGAGTGTGACTCTCTGTGCCTTCTCTGTGTACCTCCGTGTAACAGGCCATGCAATAAACGATGCTTAACCTCTCTCACCCCTCAGGAAGAACCGCACATGACTGACCGGCCAGAAGGGCTCAAAATGCCTTCTGTTAATGACCTGATTCCCGAATGAAAAATAGTGCCGGTAGTCATCCTGACTGAAAAGGCAGTGGTATCGTCGTTTCGCCACATCAATAACCGGTTGGCTGATCCCGTCCAGTCGCCCGAAAGGAAAAGCAAACCAATCCGTAATGATCCCCGTTTCTCTTCTGATCGCTTCCGCGCTTTCATCAAGTTCCACCGCCAGTGCTTCCGGACTAAGACCAGTCAGTGGCCGGTGGTGCATCCCGTGAGAGCCGATAACATGTCCCCGCCGGTGCAATTCGTTCACCCGGGCCCAACTCATGGGAGCCTTGGGAATGGTGAGAAAGCCATCCTTCCTGAAAACCGACCTGTGTAAATGGTCGCGGTAGGTTTCGTCTCCCCCGATAAATCCGGGCAGGATAAAGAACGCGGCATTGATCCCGAACTCCTCGAGCACCGGGGCGATCCCGGTGTAATGCTCTTCGAAACCGTCGTCGAAGGTAAAGGCAACACAGGGTTCGTCCGGAAAGTTTCCTTTCGTGATCCGATCAACGGCTTCTTCTATGCGGATCAGCCGGCATTCCGGCACCAGGCTGTTCAGTAATCGCCGGAACACGGCAGGATCGCCTCCCTCACGCGCCAGGATATGGCCGTTCAGGATATGAATTCCCGGGGATGGTCCTGCTAATTTACCGGCAGCAGAAAGAAAGATATGACGAAGGAATAATCTCAAAGTTCAAAGAAGCGAATAGATATTAGCGATTAGCGATTAGGGGGAAAAAGTTCAAAGAAGCGATTAGATATTAGCGATTAGCGATTAGGGTAAAAATCAATTCATAATCTTCACATTCTCAAATCTTCAAATCCCCAAATCCTCAAATTGACACATCAGCACATTAGCACATTAGCACATTTTCAATCACTCAATCAATAAATCAGTCATTCAATCATTCAGTCAATCAATCAATTCTTTTTTGCTACGATCCCGATGATCACCGGGTATTCCGGATCAGGGTGATCGAGGAGCGCCGGATCGGGCAGGTCTTCAACTGCCAATCCTTCCAAAAGCGCTTTAGTTGCGGGCAAGTTGCCATAAACTTTAAGCACCACATTGTCTTTACCGAAGATCTGGCAGAACAACTTTTCGGTGGATTGGGCTGTAAACCTCCAGTAGTCACCCCACCGGTCGCGATCATAGGCCGATATTTGCGAAATGCCGGCTACCGTGGCCAGCAAAATCCCTCCGGGTTTCAGGAGCCGGTATGCTCCCTCCACCGCCTGTTGAACTTCAAAGATAAAATTAAACGTCTGGGTACAGATAAAACAGGCATACTGCGATTCCGGCAGGGTGCCAGGGCGGGTCAGGTCTCCCTGCAGCCTTCCCGGTTCGTTACCCTTTTCCACATGGAGGATATGAAAAACCGGTTGCCCCGCAGGATCGGAAAACATCCTTGAATAGCGATCTTCAGCCACTTCAAGCACATTTCCTTTTATAAACTCCCGGTTGGACTCCAGGAACTTTTCAATATAATACCGGTCGATGGGTTGTCCGCGATCTATTCCAAACAGGCGGCTCACCGGCTCTGTTCGCAGCGGATCATCAAAGGTCACCTTCCGGTAATGGCCGGTGGCGAGTTTGAGTTTCTTTAAGATTTCTAAGATGGGTTTCAGAGTTTCAGGGTTTCAGGGGTTACTCACAGGAGTGTTTTTTTCAGTGGTGTTCGTGATTGCTTCGCAATTCAGGGCTTCAGCGTTTCAAAACTGGTCCACTTGTCCGCTGGTCCGCTGGTTTGAGGTTTCAGGGAACTAATCTTTACACCATGGCACCATTTCACCATGGCACCACTGCACTATGTCACCATGGCCCCCGGGGGTTTCATGGCCTTTTGTATGACGTTGCCAGGGGTTTTAATCGTTTTGCCTGGTCGAGCCAGTAGGCTGCGCTGTCAGCTTTCCCCATGCCGGTATAGGCTTTCGACAGCCAGTACTCCCGCCGGCTGTCCCATGGACTGGAACGATCCTTCAACAACACGGATACCGCCTCCCGGTAACGCGTATCCCGCACCAGGTAGCGCCCTTTGACCACCGCAACCGGTTCGCTGATGCTTGTCAGGTTCGGAATACAGGAAAATCCTTCGATGACGAAACCCGACGGCAGCGCCATCCACCGATCCGCATCATCCTGCCGCACCAACTCCTCCATGCGCAACGACCGGAAATTCAACCAGAAAACAACCACAGAAAATATTAATACCATCATGGTCACCCCATCCACAATCCACCTATCAACCAACAGTCCGAATCTTGATCTTTGATCCTTGAACCTTGATCTTTGATCCTTGAAACTCTGAAACCCTGAAACTCTGAAACCCTGAAATTCTGAAACGTGTATCCTGAAACGCGAAACTCTGAAACCCTTTCCTCCTGCCAGCGCCCCCGTTGCCAGGAAGAGTGCAAAGAGGACCTGGATCTCAGGCCGGTCGGCCGGATAGTTGAAAAAAGCATCCACTGCGTAACCCATCATCCCGATGGCGGCAAAAAACAACAGTTGCAGTCGCTCCTCCCCTGCGCCTGATGGATCGGATGTATCTCCCGTGATATTCGATACTTCACCTTTGGCCAGGCTAAATCCTGTTAAGGTGAACGCCGCCCGCGTAAAACGGTAAAAAACCAGTGCGAACAACAGAACGAACAGCGCTCCCCCCGTGAGACCTGTCTCCGCGGTGATCTCGGCGAAGTCGTTGTGATTGTAAAGCAGGTACTTGAAATCGGCGCGTTCCTGGTTCTCATACTGCAAAACCGCCACTTTCCAGTTTCCGGCTCCAATCCCGGTCACCGGCGATTGCCGGATCAGGTTCAGGGTACGCTGCCACGACGAAAGCCGGATGCCGGCGGGCTGGTTGGTCTTCGCCACTTCGGTTTTGATCTCGGTGACCCGGGCCACCACCGTCTGGTTATAATTGTAGGTATCCTTCTCTTTGGGATAGCCGTATCGCTGGATTACGGTATAGATCGCCAGCGCTGAAAGCAGCAGACCGGTGTATCGCAGGAAATGCCATAACGGCGCCCGCTCCCCTGCCCTTTTGTAACGGACCAGGGCATAGAGCGCCAGAAGAACGGCCAGCAACGCCATGGCCAGGTAAAATGCCCGGGAGCTGAGGAAAAAGATAGCCAGCATCCCGCAAAAAACAGCCACGGTCCCCAATACCCGTTTCCATCCCCGGGAAAAGTAGATCAGCCACACCGGGGCTGCCATTTTCATGAAGATGGCGGCTGCCAGAATGTTCTTGTTGGTGTACCCCGACTGGATATCGTAAACCGATTCCACCGACCCGCAAATAAACCTGCCGATTCCGTAAAATACCGTGACGGCATCCACCAGTTCAAGCAGGGTAAGGATGATCACCACCAAAATGATCCCGTTGCGGTTAATCTGCAGGATCTTGAAAAAAAGATATACTGCGAGGAACACCGACAGGGTCCTGGTGAAACAGATCACCGCCGCCGGCAGATTCACCGCGTTGAAGAACGAAAACAGGATTACCGCCAGAAACAGGGTGTAAACGATCCCGATACCCGTTCTGAAAAAGGATTTCCCCGTACGATGCTGCCGGTATGATCGCTGGTTCCACGCCAACCAGGTAAACGTGAGAAGGTTCAGAACCGCCAGCGCCAGAAATTTCGGACCGTTGGAATCAACAGCCCCGAACGCCGGCAGATACACCACCAATAACAGGTAGAGAAAAAGTAGGAGTTTCAAGTTTCAGGTTTCAGGGTTCGCGTTTTGCGTTTCAGAGTTTCAGGGTTTAGCGTTTTCTCCTCCCCCGGGTGGACTACTCTTTATACACATTTATTTAATGACCCCTCCCCATCCCTCCCCTTGAATGGGAGGGAGATCCTTTGCCTGTAAGGGAAAAGGGAACATTTCATTTGATTCTGGAAGTTGCAAGCTCCTCGATCCTCTTGAGCACGCTGTGCAGGTGATACCGGATTTCGTCATTCGAAAACCTCAGTATCATGATTCCAAAATCTTGCATTATTCCATCTCGTTGTTCATCATGTTGTTTCCGGTCGGGTCTCGAATGTATCGGACCATCAACTTCGATTACCAGTCTTGCTTCATGACAATAGAAATCAGCAATGTAATGGTTGATAGGATGTTGACGTTTAAATTTAAGACCTCCAAGTTTATTGGATCGCAGATGTTGCCAAAGAACCTTTTCATACGAAGTCAACTTTTTTCGTAATTCTTTGGCCAGACCTGCAGTG
>SACF01000060.1 GCA_009928665.1 Alphaproteobacteria bacterium | reverse complement strand
TAAAAGGTACTCCGGGGATAACAGGCTGATCACTCCCAAGAGCTCATATCGACGGAGTGGTTTGGCACCTCGATGTCGGCTCGTCACATCCTGGGGCTGAAGAAGGTCCCAAGGGTTCGGCTGTTCGCCGATTAAAGTGGCACGTGAGCTGGGTTCAGAACGTCGCGAGACAGTTCGGTCCCTATCTGTTGTGGGCGTTGGAAACTTGAGGGCACCTGACTCTAGTACGAGAGGACCGAGTTGGACATACCGCTAGTGCATCTGTTGTGGCGCCAGCTGCATCGCAGAGTAGCTATGTATGGATGAGATAAGCGCTGAAAGCATCTAAGCGCGAAACTCAGCCCAAGATGAGGTTTCCTTTAAGGGTCGTCATAGATCATGACGTTGATAGGCTACAGGTCTAAAGGCAGTAATGTCAAAGCCGAGTAGTACTAATTACCCGTAAGCTTTCTTCTATGGCAAACTTTTAACTAACCGTTGTGTTTTCTTTCTTTATATGTCTTATGATATTTAAGATCTTACGGTGACTATAGCAGTGGTGTTCACCTCTTCCCTTTCCGAACAGAGTCGTTAAGCCCACTAGCGCAGATGGTACTGCACCACAATGCGGAAGAGTATGTCGTCGCCGATCTTTTCTAAAAAAGCTGTCCCTTTCGACAGCTTTTTTTTTGCCCTTTCTCAGCCATTTTTTTAACTCCCCTCCTCCCCCTGTCCCCCTTTTTCGTTAACTTTATCGCAAATTCCAGTGAACGGATGGCTAAATTATTTCACTACCTCTTCCCCATTGCCCTGACTTGCTCCTCCGCTACAGTTTCAGCCCAACAACCCGTCATTATCACCCCCGATACCATCATAAAAACAAGCCCGGTATCCACTACTCAGACACAAGACCAAACACGCTCCAATAAAATCCGCCTCGATTCCATTAAAAAACACCGCGACTCAACCCGCGTTTTTTTCTTTAACAATGATTTTGAATCGATCGGATCCCTGAATCTTCATGCCAACGATACTGCCATCGCAGGTTTTCAAAATTATGACCCCCTGTTCAAACATGACCGCTTTTACGCCACCCTCGGAAATATTGGTCAAAACTACAGGTCATTGTCACCATTTACCTCTTTAATTCCGGTTGGCTTCGACTATGGGATACACTCCTTCGACCAGTATCTCTACCGGAATGACAGCGTTAAATATTACAAAGTCGAAAAAACCTATACCGAACTGACTTATGTTCAGGGTGCGAAAAAAGAACAAAACTTCCAGGCAATCTTCAGCCGTAATATCTACCGGAGTCTCAACCTGGGTTTCGATTTCAGGGTTAGAAGCGCTCCGGGAGCATACAGCCGCCAAAGAACCAACCATATTAACTTCGTCCTCACCACCCAGTATTTTACCAAAAATAAACGGTACGGCGTAATTGCCAATTTTACCGTTAACCGATTGCGAAATTACGAAAACGGAGGAATAAAATACGACAGTCTCTTCGAAGAAAATCTGGAGACAAACCGCCAGGTCATCCCCGTAAACCTCACTACAGCCCAAAACCGTATCAAAGATTTGGGATTCTACATGAAGCACTATTTTAACCTCTCCCGGCACCGGTCCGGCTCCAGAGATACCATTACCGATGACGCAACCAGGTTCGATCTTGGAAGAATCACTTACTCGTTCAACTATAACCGGCAGGTACAAAACTATATCGATACTCCGGCCGACAGCGCATTTTACCCACCTCCCGTTATAGACACGACCGGAACCTATGATTCATTAACCGTTACAAGATATATCAATGAAGTGATCTGGTCCAACCCAAGCTTCAATCCACAGAAACGACTCAGAATCCTTCGCCTGGAAGCAGGAATCAGGCAACAATATTTCGAAGTATCCATGACTGGTCAGAAACATTCCTTCATACAGTTCGTTCCGCATGCCGCGATCGATTTCAACCCCTTCCCCTCACTCCGTCTCGAAGCCAAAGGCGACTATGTACTGGGCGACCATAATGAAGCAGACCTGAGCCTGAGGGTCCGGCTGACTACCATACTGGGACGTGCGAACAGAAATGCAGGTGTGATCGCTTTAACCGGATATTATTCACTTCAGCAGCCGGGATGGTTTTATTCACACTATCACGGTAATTATTACCAGTGGGATACCACCTGGCAAAAACAGGGCTTTATCACCGCCGGGTTTTCTTACTCCTGGAAATTTATCGAGGCTGGCTTCAATATTAGCCGAATCAACAATTACGTTTACCTTGATAGCTTATCCACCCCCAGGCAATGGACCAACCAGTTTGGTCATCTTTTCTTATATACCAATATCAGGCTTAATATCGGAAGATTTAAAATCACTGCACAGCTTGCCTATCAGAGTGTTCAGGGTACCACCGTGCTAAGGATACCCGCATTTATGGGAAACCTGTCATTTTATTACAGCCAGCCACTTTTCAAAGGTGCTGCCACCCTTCAACCGGGTTTGAATTTCTTATATAATACCTCCTACTATGCTGATGCCTACAATCCATCACTCCGATCTTATTATCTGCAGGATCGTCGTGAAATCGGCAATTATCCATACATGGACATATTCATAAACCTGAAGATCCAAAGAGCCCGTTTTTTTGTCACTTATACACATTTCAATGCGAGTTTCATGTCGCATGATTATTATTCAACCCCTGATTACCCGATGCAGGATGGCGCATTTAAATTTGGCATAGCCTGGAGGTTTCACGATTAATATCCTTTCCATTTTTAATCTGCCCTTTAATCCCGTTGAGGTATATGGAAAACGCCATATGATTAAAGTTCGTGCAACCATCGATTTTCTTTTGTTGAAAAAGAAAAATCCAACCGATAAATAAGGGATTGATTTGATTCTGTTCAGATTTCCCCCTGATCTTCCACAAGTTCGAACTTTATTGCCTGGCCGGGCAAGGTTTGGAACTGCAGGATATTCTTCCTGCTGAATTTTACTCCTTTCGCTCCCGATATTTTAATCCGGCCTTTCCCAAACGGATTGATCAATTTTACGGGCCCTCCCTTCTCGGAAAAAATTTCAACCGTTTTTATCCTTCCGTTTTTCTTTACGGCCGATACCAGGAATGCGCCCCGGGCACGCAGTTTCATGAAAGAGACATCCATCCAGTCAGCGGGAATAGCAGGAAATATTCTGATGATATCATGGTGGCTTTGCATCAACATCTCCTGAATTCCGGAGGCAAATGCGAAATTTCCTTCCAAAGTAAAAGGGCGGTACGTAAATTTCGATTTCCCTGTTCCCGATTGATCCCCGTTTACATGAAAACTGTTGGGAAGACAGAAGCAGGAAACAAAAGTCTGCAATGCGCTTGCAGCTCCGTCGCCGTCACACGCCCTTGCTTCCAGGTTCCCAAGCCATGCAAAAGAATAGCCACACCAGTAATCTGTTCCGATATCCTTGAGGGTTTTCAGGGAGCGGCTGATTACCCGGCGGTCTTTCTCTCCTGCCTGCCAGTCATACAAACCCAGCGGGTATATGGCCATAAGGTGTGAAAAATGACGATGCGAATGGCAGTATGGAAAGTCGGGTGCAATAAGCAATCCATACGTGTCTGAAATCTCAGGTTGAGGCCACTCTGAAAGAATCTGTTTCCACTTCTTTGAATCTTCCGGGAGATTCAACGACAATGACATTTCCCTTGCAACCTGGTATAATCCTCTGATCAAAGCAAGATCGAAATTTGTTGTCTGCGGGAACCAAGCCGATGCTGTATTATCGTTGATTTCCGGACTTGAACTGATGGGCAGACGGCGGTATTTTCCGATTTTCACTGAAAGCTGCTCAATGAAGATACCTGCATCTCTGATGAAAGGATAAGCTTTTTGGATCAGGAACGAGGTATCGAGACTGTACTTCCATTGCAAATAAAAATGCTGTGCAAGCCAGGCCGACACAGTCGGCGACAATGCATATTGGATCCATCCGCCCATCGGCGTTCCCTGCAATGTTGAGACGCCGGGAAAATTCAGTCCCGGGCATTGGAAATAGATTTCTGTGTATTTACGGGCTGCATCGCGGTTATTCCATATCCAGCCGGTAAATACGCCTGATTCTGTTAGATGATTCGAAGCATACCCCGGCCAGTAACTCAACTGGGTGTTCAAATCGTTGTGGAAATCGCCCTTCCAAGGGGGCAGCCTGCCATTATCGGCGGTCCATACTGCCTGTAATGTTATCGGGGGCGATCCCTTCCGCGATGCCGATCCGAACTTGTATAATTCCCGGTAATACTGACGCTCAAGTAAAGTATCCGGGAAAGAAACAGCGGATTGCTGCCAGAATCGTGACCACCAGGCTTTGTGATCTTTTAAGGCTGCTCCGAAAGAGATACCTGAGATATCCCGGCTCATTGCCTGAAATGAGACATCATCCTTTACGCCGTTTGATTGTGCAACCTGCCAGCTTCCTTCCACCACCCCCGGTGAAAGTTCCTCCCAGCTCACACCTACTGCATAATTCATATTCCCGTATCCAAACTGGTGGTAATAGCACCAGCCGGAATCATTGGTCAATTCGGCCGGAGCCGGATATCCCAACCGCCTCAGATCCGATCCTACGACACTGCCCGATTCAATCGTATCCCGGTTTTGATGAAACCCGGGCGGCACGATCTTCAGCACGAACGGTTTTACCGCGTGCTCCATCCTGAATCGGCCAGCCGGATGTACTGCATCTGCAAAGACCTGAAATCGAGCCCCTGAAATCCATTTTATTTCACAAAGCGCATCCTTCAGATACAAATGAATGTATTCAACCGGTCCCATTCCGGATAATGGAATTTCCAGCGCTCCGGCAGGTATTTTTGTCGGGCCGGGATCACGTTCATAAGGAATATCAAAAAGTTTCTGAACAGTATCATAGGTATTTTTTACCCATTGTTCACGCACCCATGAAAAACGAAACTGGGGCAGCGAAAACTCTGCAACGGGCCTTAGATCCCAGAGATCAGCGCGATCCAGCGATATTCTCAGCACCGAATCCTTCTGCCAGATCAGTGCCCCGAGCATGCCATTCCCCAAAGGGATTCCTTCATCCCATCGTTCGGGTATCTCCTTAAAATGGAGATCATGATGGTCACCTGCCTGGCAGAATGAATAGACTGGCAAGAAGAACCATGTCAGCCAAAGAACCCGGAAAAGAAAGAAAATCCTGAATCTGTAAAAATTCACCAAAAATGTTTTAAGGTCAAGGCCTGTCCTCATTATTCATGTTGATCCTGAAGACCCAGGCATGTTTGCATGGGGGACTTTTCTGAATTGAAGACGGAACATCGATTATAAATCCGACATCTCCGTCTTTCTTCCACTTTAAAGATCCGTTTTTCCCAAGAATTTCAATGGTAGACCCTTGAGAAGGCTGGAATCCGTTAATCCTGACTTTTGCCGGAACCTTGTTCTCTTCCGGTCCGGCAAGATAAATGGCATAAATCTTACCATCCGGATTTGCTGTAAAACAAATATTTCCCGATTTACAGGGATCAATCGGTCTGGAGCCGTATATGGCTTCTGCATTGATTTTCATCCAATCACCTATTTCCCGGAGACGGGCATACGCAGTGTCGTCCAGTTCGCCAGCCGGAGAAGGTCCGATGTTCAGCAGGTAATTTCCTCCTTTGCATACTATATCCGCAAGCATGTGAATAATTTTCCCGGTAGGTTTATAAATGTCACCCGGAACGTACGACCAGGATGTGGCCATGGTCATGCAGGTTTCCCAGGGATAGTCCAGTGGTTTCAATGGTATCTCCTGTTCCGGAGTACGGTAATTCTCATATTTACCTGGCACAGCCCTGTCGACAATGATCAGGTCGCGCTGATGACTGCGGGCCTTGGCGGCAATTTTTGGCATGTCGATATCCTGTCCGTTATCCGGGTTCACCCACCCGCCATCCAGCCACAGGATATCCAGTTTCCCATAACGTGTAGTGAGTTCTTCAATCTGGTTATAGGTAAAATCACAAAATCTCTTCCAACGATCAGGATACTTTTGAATACTGTAGTTAACATTGCGGTTTGGTGTCGCCCACTCCTCAGCCCAATAATCATTGCAATGCCAGTCGGGCTTTGAAAAATAAGCTCCGACCCAAAACCCTTGTGCCCGAAAGGCTTTGAATATCTCAGCCGTCACATCCGCCTTGGGATTGGCATGAAAAGGACAACCCGGATCGGTGATCCTGTAAGAGGTTTGCTTCGTGTCGAACATACAGAATCCGTCATGATGCTTGGTGGTGAAGACCACATACCGCATTCCTGCATATTTTGCGGCAGAAGCCCACTTTCCCGGGTCAAACTTTACCGGATTAAAAGTATTCTTAAGCTTGACATATTCCTTGCAGTAATCGACATAGTTTTTCATCTTCCGGCGACACCAGTCTTCATCTTCGGAACACAATGACCAGGACTCGACTATTCCCCATTGACTGTATGGACCCCAGTGCATTAAAAGTCCGAATTTCAGATCCTTCCATTGCTCCAGCTTTTTCAATATACCCGGATCAGATTCTTGCTTTTTCAGGTCGATCGGCTGTGCAATTGTTCCGGAAGTAAAGAGAACAAAGATCAATATCAATATTTTTTTCATGAGCCAATTTTTAATTTTCTATTGAAAGCAATAAAGTTACAAAGAAACCAAAAAATGGTGAACCTGCTGCGCGATCTTCCATTTCAATATCTTCGAATTACATTACAGTTAAATTTTGTTAAATAGATGCTTTTATTTGAAAATCATAGTATTTTTGTTTTTATTTAGTCTATTTTAATTTTAATTTAAATTCAAACACATGAAGACAAAAATTCTACCTCTGAATATGATCCTGCTCATCATGGGACTGACATTCCATAACGGCACCTATGCTGTGAAGCATTTGGTACACGTCGGGAACTTCTATTTTAACCCATCAGCTGTCACGGTTTCGGTGGGCGATACCATCCGCTGGCAATGGGATAACGGAATTCATACAACCACTTCAGGTACCATCCCGGCCGGGGCCGACGCATGGGACAAGAACATCACCTCAGGAAACCCCGACTTCGAATATCCTGTAACAATCCCTGGCAGTTACAGCTATGTTTGTACCCTGCATGCAACGATGGGCATGACAGGAACCATCAGCGCAACCGGGATTACGCCAACTCTTACGGTATCGCCGCCTTCACTTACGGTTTCCCCGGAATCGGGCACTTCACAATTTTCCGTAGTATCCAACGCCTCCTGGACTGCGGCCAGCAATGCAGGCTGGTGCACGGTTACCCCGTCCGGGAATGGGAATGGCAATATCATTGTCGGCTACAGTAACAATTCGACTCCTCAATCCCGGACTGCCGAAATTTCGGTCACGGTAGCGGGGTTGCCGGTTCAAACCGTCACCCTGATCCAGGAAGCTTCCACAGTAGGCATAAGCGAAGGAGATGCGCCGTCGTATCTGATTTTTCCAAATCCGGCGAAAAGTTCATTTATGATCAGGTATCCGGAAGGAAGGCAGACCCCCGGAGAAATATCGTTGCTGGATGGAACAGGACAGATAGGTGCATTAAAATTAAATGCGGCAGGGTCGAACACGTTTAATATTGGAGAATTGCCTGCAGGAATCTATTTTGTCAGGATCAAAACGGATGCACACACCATCGTGAAACGATTAATGATCATCCGGTAATGATCTGCCTTTCATAAATTTTTGCCGCCACGATTCCGGAATGTCGGGATGGTGCTGAAAACAGATCATTTGACCCGAATACATGTGGGCAATACAGAAGTTGGCTGTGTTACAACCTGAAACCGTGACTTCACCGGTCTTTAACTTCCCGATAAATCCCGGATCGTGAACGAGCGCCCGCGCTATCTGTACAAACTCAAATCCTTTTTGCAAAACCCGCTCGATAGCAACTCCTGATTTCAGTCCGCCAACATAAATAAGCGGTAACCTTGTTGCCGACCTGATCTTCAGGGCATCCTCGAGAAAGAATGCTTCGGAAAAGGGCTTGGGCTTGATCAGAAACCTTGCAAAAAGCCGGGAGCCGGTTCTCATCCATGGATTCTTCATATAATGGGACATGGCTTTGATCGGCATGCTGCCTCTCATAACGTACATCGGCGTTTTTGAAACGCACCCGCCCGAAAGTACCAATGCGTCCACACCTTCGGTTTCCAGAATTTTTGCAACCTCAATAGCTTCGTCAATATCCGAACCTCTTGAAAATCCATCCCGCATGTTCATTTTAACGATCACTGCCGGGTCCCCGTTTGCCTGGTGCAGCACCTCCCAGATTACCTCCTTCAGAAATCGGCTCCTGTTTTCAAATGATCCGCCATACTGATCTTTCCTTCGATTTGTATAAGGACATAAAAACTGGCTGATCAGATAGCCATGACCGGCGTGAACCTCTACAGCATCAAAACCGGCTTTTCGTGCAATTATGACTGCTTTACCAAAGTCCCTGATGACCGACCTGATATCTTCCTGTGTCATGGCCTTCGCCCAGGTTGGGCCATACAGATTCAGTCCTCCCGACGGAGCGAGGCAGGTGCCGGAATATTTTACATCTGCCATTCGGCCGCAATGTCCGATCTGAACCGAAACTGCAGCACCTTCCTTATGAACAGCCCCGGTCAATCTCTGTAATGCAGGAATTTCATCCTCCGTGAGATACAATTGGTGGGGAAATGATAATCCACTTTTCGACACCGAAGCGTAGGCGACTGTTGTCATTCCGATACCACCCCTCGCCACTGCCACATGGTAGTTAATCAGATCGTCGGAGACATGGTTCCCCGGACACATTCCCTCAAAGGCGGCAGCACGGATCGACCGGTTCCTCAGATTGATCCGGCCTATTGAACCTGTTGAAAAGAGCAAATCATACATCACAAAACGACTTAGTTGATTTTAGTAATTTTACAGCAAATTGTTGGCGAAAATATTAACTTTTGCCCGAAAAATTTCACATTCCATGAAAAATACAACCCTTGTCTTCGTCGTGTTCCTGACCATTCAGATACAATCTTTTGGTCAGACGAAAAATGCCAATCCCTACCGGCTCAACATCTTTGCCTGCATGGAAGATTACCGCAAGTCGTGTATTCTGGATTCGGGAAACCGGCTCATCGATCTGGAAAAGGCAATTCCCGGACTTAAACTTGATATCCGGTATGCAACATCAAATAACTTCACCCATAAGTCTGTTTACACCTCTGCACACGCATTCATGCGCAAACCGGCCGCTGAGGCACTCCGGAACGTTCAGGCTGAACTTATCTCCAGGGGAATGGCCCTCAAGGTATTCGATGCCTATCGGCCCTATGCCGCTACACTTCTCTTTTGGGACCTGGTGAAAGATACCTTATTTGTTGCCTCCCCGGCTTCAGGTTCAAGGCACAACAGAGGGTGTGCAGTCGACGTGACACTGATCAATCTGAAAACAGGAATGGAACTCGAAATGCCGACATCCTACGATGCTTTCACCAGGGCAGCAGGGGCTTTTTATGACAGTATTACCCCAACGGCCCGAATGAATCGTGGGCTTCTGATTGAAATTATGTCAAAAAACGGATTCCGGGTAATGGATTCGGAATGGTGGCACTTCGATTATCAGGGTTGGGATCGCTTCCAACTCATGGATCTCTCGTTTGAAGAGCTGCTGGCACCCTGAGCTGCTGGCACCCCGTCGGGGTAGCAGGGCCCCGTCGGAGTGGGTCAAAATGTGTTAACTTATCCCCCGCTGCTTTTTTATCTCTTCGTAAGCCGCGCTGATCTTCTGGAATTTTTCGGTTGCTGCTTTTTTTACATCTTCACCCAGATGCGCCACCTTATCGGGATGGTGTTTTTTGGCCATATCACGATAAGCACGCTTCACCTCGTCATTTGTGGCATTTGAGGTTATCTCCAGAACATCATAAGCCCAGTTCGTATTTTTTACAAACATGGCCTTAACGGAAAGAAAATCGGAACCCGAGATGCCCATGTAGCTCGAGATCGTCTCGATCACACCAACCTCATCCGGGTGAAAAATACCATCAGAAGCTGAAATGCCAAACAAATAGTGAAGTAATTGCAGTTTAACCGAATAATCGGTGTACTGACCCACCTGAACACCCACCTCCCTGACATTGATCTCTTGTTTCAGGATCTCCCGGAGCATTGCAATAAGCCGGTTCCCCTCATCTTCACCGAACTGACCGATAAAAAAGCGGCGCACATATTCAAGTTCCGATCGCACTATTTTCTGATCTGCTTTCATAACAGCAGCCGAAAGTACAAGCAGACTCATGGCAAAGTCACCACGCGGAGTCCCCTGGTAAGCGTACTTTCCTGAATTCATGCCGTCGAACATGGAACCCAGCGCAACACCCAGGATGGCGCCGATAGGGCCTCCAAAGACCCATCCCAGGCCGCCTCCGACCCACTTTGCATAACCTTTCTTTCTCGGTGCACTGTCGTCCGATGAATAGTTCTGCCCTGAATAGCGTGGATCCGGGCGGTCCGATGCTCCCCCGGTACCCTTCTGAGAGTCATTCTCATGACCTGGTGCAGGCTTTTTTCTCATGCTGAATACCGCGTACAGCACGATACCGAGAATAACGACTACGATAATTTCGCCTAAGCCCATAAATAAAATTTAACTATTCACTTCCTCCATGGCGATCCGGCAATACCACATTATACTGCATTCCTTAATTTTCGATCTTATTCCGATTCTTTATAACCGATCATCTGCGATGCCGGCAGGTTATACTCTTCGACCATCTTAATGCCTAAGGTTTCAAGTCTGTCAAGAACGGGATTATAAATCTCGGGAATAACTGGCACATGCACCCCTTTCACGCGGATCTGGCCATTTAAAACCATCTCTACCCCGATTGCTGCAGGAAGCGCCACGGTCCGGGCAATTGAGGTGTCGGTCGAGAGGGTTCCAAAATCGAGCATTCTTGAACGGATGACCTCTTTGCTTCCATCGGAATACCCTGCCAGGAACAGATGTTGCATTACGACCATATCACGTTCTTCGGGTCCAAGGGTCATTTTTTCGATCATCAGGTCCGAAACCACTTCAAAAGTGGAATCTACATTCCGATTCATAGGCATGGTCGAAAACAGTCCCAGCCATTTCATCGCTGGAAGCGCCACAGAATCCGCGCTGACGCCGATAAACCCTGCAACTTGCTCCATCAGTTCAGGAATATGGACAGTATCAGCCAGGTTGCCTCCGGTGGCAGATTTCACGTACTCCTCACCCCGCAATTCCCGGAGCTGATGCACCATCAATCCGGCGTAAGACATTCCGCTCATATCGAATTTCTCAGGCGAAATCAGCTTCATCTTTTTAAGAGCATCCAGAATTTCGCACCATCCCGTGTACCGGAATGTCCCTCTGAACATGGTCCTGGCTTCAGGTATGGCATAGATCTCCTTATAGCTGATGGAATCCCGGTTGGGATATACCTCAAGACTGCCAACTCCCGGAAAATCAAGTTTAAACGGATTCCTGAAAAGGATCTCCGTAGGCAAGTTGATGGTTTTCCCGCGCTGCAGGTACGTTGCATCATTATTTCCCGCGAGGATCACTCCTTTGGGACTCCATGAAAATTTGTACCTGAATGGATTGTTCGCAGCTTCCGGAGCCGGTAAAGCGCCACAGATCGAATAAAATTCAAGGATTGCCCCTCCCCGGTCGTGAATCCGGTCAATGATCCGCATGGCCGACATGTGATCGATACCGGGATCCAGCCCCATTTCGTTCAGCAAAATGATACCGGCATTCCGGGCTGCTTCATCCAGGGCGCGCATTTCAGGTTTCACGTAGGAGGACGTCACCAGATTTTTTTTATGGTTGATGCAATGACGGGCGACCATCACATGAAAAACATAGGGTAGCAGGCTTACGGTGATATCATGGCCCGCGACCAGGTCGTTTAAGGAGCCTTCATCGGTGGCTTCCCAGTAGATGGACTTCCCCTTTTCGTTGCCTGCAATCATGGCATCAGACCGGTCAGGTGTATTGGAAGCAACCGTAACAAAATAGCCTTTCGAAAGCAGATACCGGATAATCGGCTGCGCTACAAGCCCGGAACCGAGGATTAAAATTTTATTCATCGTTCAGAAATTTTAGAGTCAGACAAGATTTTCTTGAATGGTCATCTCCGACCTTTATTGTTATAAAAAAGCTTCCATGTATTTGTACTCCGGGGTGAATTCTCCACGGTGAAGTATCAGTGCTTTTTTGATTGCTTTGGGTAAGTCAAGATCATCAAAATGCTCACTAAAATCCGCGTCGGCTATAGGTTTTACGAAATTGACCAGAACATCGCCGAATCCGTCGGAAGAATCGCGCGGCAGCTCGGCAGGAAGTATGTCGACAGCCATAACGAGAATCCCATGCCCCTCATGACCCATGGTGATCTGTTCCGTATCCGGATGGTATACAAAGATCGGGTCATCAATTTCAGTGGGTTTCAGGGTGCATTCAACCGAACCCTCCACATCACAACTGATATCGCCAATTACGGTAAGCTTCGGATTCCCTTTCGAAAAAGCCTTTTTCAGATAGGCTTTGGTAACATGCCGGGGATATCTTTTATCCCAGTAAACACAGTTGATAAACATCGACAGGTATGGCAGGTACTTCTCGAATTTGCTCCGGTAATTCTGTGGATTGGCATAATAGTCATGCAAATCGAAAGGATTTCCTCCGATGTGCTCCACCAGGTCCTCCTCCTTGAAAATGACCTTGTAGACGATGTTATCGGGCAGTTTTTTCCTTCGGTGCAGATCGAGCAGTTTGGCTGGCGAAATCTCTTTAACAGGTAACAGTCCGAGAATTTCCTGAACCCCTTGTGAAACATTTCCATAACCTGCTATCCCAACCACAAAAGGTCTCAGCTCATGCGGGATCCCGTTTTCTGCGATCAACTGCCCGATACCTGATATATCATCCTTTGCCTCGGTCAGTGAATGATATCGATGGGCCTGTTTGAGCCTTGCCAGGTTTGAATGGTACCCCGATTCTCTGAGTCTTAATCCCAGTGCCCATAATGAATTGATCATTCCGGCAAGGCCTGCATACCGGCCAAAAAAGATTAAACGTTTTCCCTGCTCATCAACGACCTTTTCATAATCGATCAGGTTACACTTCAGTTCTTTCATTTTCCGGAGCATATCCATGTTGTAAGGTTGACCCTTTACCACATGGGCAAAGAAAACGTAAGTCTTCTCAGGTTCGAAAAATTGTTCGGGAATCTCTTTCACACCGAATATCACAGAGCATTTTTTCAGATCCCTGGCAATTTTGGCTCCCGCCTGAATATACTCCTCATCGGAAAAAATCCTTTTTGAAGAGGTTTGAACGATAATGTCCAGTTTTTTCTGTCTGACCAGCCGGTCGACATGTTTCGGGGTAAGCGGAGCTCTGAGTTCCTGCTTATACTTATCCTCATGGCGGATACCAATAAAATTGCTCATGGATCTGTTAGCTTTGCGTGTGCAAAAGTAGGAAATGCCTGTCAGAATCGCAAGGGATGTCGAATGAAAGACAAGTCTAAAAACATCGGGAAAATCCGGTTCGGATTATTCGATTACCCGGATACACTTTTGACACCGGCAGATAAAATTTGTACATTTGTATGAAAAATCACCTCATGAAAGCTTCACGGATCTTCATTCTGGTTACACTGATGATCTTTACCGGTGTACCGGTTTTTGCACAATTCGGAAATATCATAGTTTTTGCCCCGAAGGGTGAGAAATTCAAGCTATACATCGGAAACTCAATTCAGAACACTGACTTTGAGTCACGGGTTGAGGCTTCCAACCCGGGCGGACCGAGTTTTAAGCTGAAAGTCGTATTCAATGATCCATCCCTGAAGGAGATCACGAAACTCGTTTTCAATAAACCCCACGGAACATTCTATTATAGCGTGGCGAGGAACAACAAGGGCGTTTATATTCTGGAATCTGTAACCACCGAATGGTCTGAAACAGGCTCCGAGGTGAAAACAACGCCGCCTCCTGCCCAAACCGGCGATCAGCCTGAAAAAACTCCTGATCCCGGCAACAACAAAGAAAAAACAACACCAGGATGTTCTAATCCGATGGCCCCTGGCGATTTTGCAGTTTCCCTTGCTGGTATCGCGGCATCCCCGTTTGAAGCAACCCAACTGAAAGCCGCGAAAAATGTGGCAGAAAAAAACTGCCTCCTGACCTCTCAGGTAAAAGAAATCATGTATGTTTTCGACTTTGAATCCACCCGGCTCAGTTTTGCCAAATTTGCTTACGACCACACGCATGACGTTGAAAATTACGCCGACCTCTCGGAAGCGTTGAACAGCGGCAAGGCAAAAGACGATCTCGAACGGTTTATTGCCGGAAAGAATAAATGATCGATGAAAAAGTTCTTTTCAGGATTCTGGAGATTTTCAAAATTTTTCCTGATATTTTTTTTCGCATCCAGCCTCTTTTTCGTCATCCTTTACCGTTTCATCAATCCCCCGGTCACTCCCCTGATGGTGATCCGGTTATTCCGGCAGGCCACCGATGGTCAGTCTTTAAAACTTCAGAAACAGTGGGCATCACCTGATGAAATTTCACCCGAAGTACCCCTGGCCGTCATTGCATCCGAGGACAACCTTTTTTTCGAGCACAATGGTTTTGATCTTAAAGCGATCGAAAAGGCAAAAGAGTACAATCTGGAAAAAAAAGGCAGGAAAATCAGAGGAGCCAGCACCATTTCACAACAAACCGCAAAAAATGTATTTCTATGGCCGGCACGATCCTGGTTACGGAAAGGACTGGAAGCCTACTTCACCGTCCTGATAGAGTTTTTTTGGGGAAAAGAACGGATCCTTGAAATTTACCTCAATGTGATTGAAACCGGATCAGGTATTTACGGTATTGAAGCAGCATCACAGAAATACTTCGGAAAATCCGCCGCCCGGCTAAGTCGCTCCGAATCCGCATTGATTGCGGCCATATTACCAAACCCGCTCAAATGGAATCCCGCCAATCCCACCCCATACCTTCGCAGCCGCCAGGAATGGATTCTCTGGAACATGGGAAATATCGGAACTGTGAAGTTTGGGAAAAAATAAACAGGCACAGGAGATACAGGGTTTCACAAGGCACCTACGCTTC
Organism: Alphaproteobacteria bacterium; assembly: GCA_009928665.1. Classification (GTDB taxonomy): domain Bacteria; phylum Bacteroidota; class Bacteroidia; order Bacteroidales; family FEN-979; genus CAIVAT01. The sequence goes on along the minus strand of SACF01000060.1, from coordinate 7,731 downwards.
CCGTTCGATTCAAAATATTATCCTCCCCTATTTGTTGTACAAGGCAAAAAATCTTGTAATTTTGCAGGCTTAAATTTTAAGCTAACTAAAATATTGATAACCATGGCAAATCAAGCTAAAGAGAAAAAGTACGTGTACTTTTTTGGTGGAAAAAAAGCAGAAGGAAAAGCCGATATGAAAAACCTTCTCGGCGGTAAAGGTGCAAACCTTGCCGAAATGGTGAACATCGGATTACCTGTTCCTGCTGGATTCACAATCACAACTGAAGTATGTACCTTTTATCAGCAGAATAAAAAGAACTATCCGAAAGAGCTGAAGAAACAGATGACCGATGCCCTGAAAAGGACAGAAAAAGAGATGGGGGCTGTTTTTGGAGATAAAAAGAATCCGTTACTGGTTTCGGTACGTTCAGGCGCCCGCGCTTCGATGCCGGGGATGATGGAAACGGTGCTGAACGTGGGCTTAAATGATTCGACCCGCGAAGGGCTGATCCTGAAAACCGAAAATCCTCGTTTCGTTTATGATTCTCAACGCCGTTTGATCCAGATGTACTCTGATGTTGTCATGGAAAAGGCCGCCGGGATTGAGCCCAAAGAAGGCCAGGGTGTCAGGGTTCAGCTCGAAAAAGAGCTTCACAAAATGAAGGAATCCAAAAACTATAAGAGCGATACCGATCTCACCGCGGATGACCTGAAAAAACTTATCGATATCTATAAAAAGAAAGTCAAGGAAGTTCTCGGGAAACCATTTCCCGAAGATCCCATGGAACAACTCTGGGGTGCAATCGGTGCGGTATTCCAGAGCTGGAATGGAAAACGCGCTATTGCATACCGGCGTTTCGAAGGTATTCCCGATGAATGGGGTACCGCGGTAAATGTACAGTCGATGGTATTCGGAAACATGGGCGATACCTCCGCAACCGGGGTTGCTTTTACCCGTAACCCGGCGACCGGCGAAAACTATTTTTATGGCGAATGGCTGGCCAATGCCCAGGGTGAAGACGTAGTTGCAGGTATCCGCACTCCAAACCCGATTAACGAGGTTGGTAAAAACGAACATACCCGTCACCTGCAATCACTTGAAACTGCCATGCCTGGTGTTTACAAGAGCCTGAACAAAATTCAGCTTACCCTTGAAAAACACTACCGCAACATGCTCGACATCGAGTTTACCATCCAGGATGGAAAACTTTTTATGCTCCAGTGTCGCGTTGGTAAAAGAAACGGCCCTGCCGCAGTCAAGATGGCCGTCGAAATGCACAAAGAAAAACTGATCACCCGCGAAGAAGCTGTGTCACGCGTTGAACCTTCACAGCTGGACGAACTGCTTCACCCGATCCTTGATCCGAAAGCAGAAAAGAACACAAAACCGGTGGCCAAAGGATTGCCAGCCGGACCCGGAGGCGCAACAGGACAAATCGTTTTCACTTCCGAAGAAGCAGTAGCCTGGGCAAAAAAAGGTAAGACCGTAATTCTGGTCCGCGAAGAAACCAACCCCGAAGATATCGAAGGAATGCGTTCAGCGCAGGCTATTCTCACCGCACGCGGTGGAATGACCAGCCATGCAGCCCTCGTCGCCCGCGGCTGGGGTAAATGTTGTATCGTCGGCGCCGGTACCCTGAAAATCGAGGCTTCGAAAAAGACCATGAAGGTCGGAGATCTCGTTCTTAAAGAAGGCGACTACATCTCCCTCAACGGTTCCAAAGGCTATATCTACAACGGACAGATCCCGATGATCAAGGCTGCCGAAGAAAATCCCGATTTCCAGGCCTTTATGAAACTTTGTGATGCGGTTCGCACGATGAAAATCCGTACCAATGCCGATACGCCCGAAGATGCAGCAAAAGCCCGCGTATTCGGAGCAGAAGGCATCGGACTCTTCCGCACCGAACATATGTTCTACGGTAAAAATGCTGAAAAGCCGCTCTTCATTCTCCGCAAAATGATCGCCTCCAAAACGGAGGAGGAACGCCGGAAAGCCTTGAATGAACTCTTCCCGTATGCAAAGGAAAACATCAAACAGACCCTTGCAGCAATGGACGGCTACCCCGTAACGATCCGTACCCTTGATCCCCCGCTGCATGAATTCATCCCGCAGAATGAAGAGGGACGGAAAAAGATCGCCGACAGCCTGAAGATCACCATGCAGGAATTCGACCGCCGTGCAGATGCACTTCATGAAACCAATCCGATGATGGGCCACCGCGGTGTACGACTTGGGATCACCTTCCCGGAAATCACCGAAATGCAGGTTCGCGCTATCTTTGAAGCAACTGCCGAACTTCTGAAAGATAAGAAAAAAGTCTTCCCCGAGATCATGATACCCGTTACCTGTACCGAACTCGAATTGAAGAATCAATACGAAATCATTGGCAGAATTTATGATGAAGTTTGTAAAAAATTCAAACTGAAAGAAATCCCGCATCTGGTTGGCACCATGATCGAAATCCCGCGTGCAGCCCTTACTGCCGACAAAATTGCGCAATCAGCACAGTTCTTCTCCTTCGGCACCAACGACCTCACCCAGATGACCTTCGGATTCTCGCGCGACGACATCGGCGGATTTGTTCCCGATTATATCGAGAAGAAGATCCTTCCGGTTGATCCATTCCAGGTAATCGATTTCGAAGGAGTAGGCCAGTTGATGAAGGTTGCCGTCGAAAAAGGACGTGGAACCCGCAAAGACCTCAAGATCGGAATCTGCGGTGAACATGGCGGCGAACCAGCTTCGGTTGAATTCTGCCATTCACTTGGATTCAGCTACGTTAGTTGTTCCCCGTTCCGCGTGCCCATCGCACGTTTAGCCGCTGCTCAGGCCGTGATTAAACAAAAGCCCGCGAAACCGGCTGTAAAAAAGAGTGCAACAAAAACCGCTTCAAAGAAGACCGTGAAAAAATAAAAAGCGGACGAAAGTGTGACCGATACACCTCGGATCACTGAAAAAAGAGGGTGGCTCTCAAAATAAGCCACCCTCTTTTCATTTGTAATCCTTATTCCGGCTGGGATTAATCATTCATAATAAATCCGCACCTTTTCGTTACCGGTTCTTATTTTATTGTGCTTATCCTTTTATCATAATCTTTTTGCACTGAATCTCTGTTGACTGAGGAACCGTGTGATGGTAAAAATACAGTGCAATTCGTCGCTAATAATTTGCCCCAGCTTTTTACCATCGATTTCGTATCAACAGCATAGGGCGGAAACACGGACCATTTAAATACGCCAAACAGGGTATCGCCTACGATGGCAATTTCGTCATCCACGATGAAGCTCATCGATCCGGCTGTATGACCCGGCGTATGAATTAAAAAGAGATTATCTTCGAATTCTTTACAATCATATTGCGTTTCAACCACCAAATCCGGCTTGCATGGTTCATATCTGAAAAAATAAAATAATCGTTTACCGATGATATTTAATATCGGTCGCGTAAAAAACATAGTACCTCCAGGAAGAACGTTGTCTCCGTTTGTTAAATAGTTTACTTCATCTCTGTGAATAACAACTTTAGAATGGTATTTTTCTTTTATCCGTCGGGCATTGGCTGCATGGTCGAAGTGAGCATGTGTTAAAATCAGATAATCAATACTTTGTACTCCCAGATTATCGAGCCGTTTCTGCAACTTATTCCATAATCTTGAAACAGAAGTATCAACCAGTGTATTCCTGACACCGTCAGACAATAAAAAAACATTGCTTCTGCCAGAGAGTACCCGGGTAATTTTATATCCGCTTTTTGTAATCCATTGTTTCATATGGGGCGGTTTATAACGTATTTCCAATATATTATCCGGCTGATGACTTTCCCCGCCCTGTTTAATCAATCATCCGTTCATAACTTATTAGTCTGAATTCTGTCACGGTTGAATCATGGATAATTTCGTATTTCAAATTAACAAATTCAGCCCCCCGGTAGGTCACCCCTTTCTTTTTTCTTAAATCCTGAAGGGTATTTGCTCCATCTATGTTTACAACCATAATGGCACAAAGATATTTACCTTTCACTTTGAAATAGAGGGATTCCCTGTTACCTGTCTTTTTGTAATCATGAAACCAATAAGTCAGCCTCGATTTATCTTCATGGTTCAGTTGATTAATAAGCTCCGTTCTATATTTCTTTGAATCCGGTGAGTATTCCTCGAAAATCGGATTACGGTTGGTACAAGTTGAGGTATTACACCCTTGAATTAAAAGTGTCAAACTAAAAATTATCTGAAAGAAAATAGTCTTCTTCATTGGAATATGATTTATTCACTTGTTACCGGATAAATGTTTCCTTTTATTTATTGCAGAAATAATACCTCGAATCCTAATCCGGTTCATCCACTGCATAAGAATCAAAATGAAATTTAAAATGATGACTAAAACAATAATAATAACGCCCATACCATAACCTTTTTCAAGGAAAAAACAGCCAATGGCCGCGCTGAAGAATATCAGAATCAAATGTACTACCTCATTAAACAACAACCATTTTTTTGTTAAAAGCAAGGATTTGATGTTAAATGGGTGACCAACAAAGTACGAGGGCATTTTTTCGCGGGGATTGACTTTCAGCACCGCATTACCGATCGTGGCCATAATAAACCTGTTAAGCAATCGTATTCCAAATATTTCAAATATGCGGATTTTTGATTTTATTTGGCTTCCCGGATTTTTTCCTTGAACTTTCATGATCAGATTTTTAAGTATCATAATGCGACCTTTTGTCAGCAGGTTGGATAGAGGTAAAAAATGTCGACCGGCATGACCGGGGCAATCGTTGATTGCTGTTTTAATGTTAGAATTAAGAAATTAGTTTTTTTGAATTTTTAAAACAACGTGTTTAATATTTCCCCTGTCATAGGTGTATGAAATGTGAACCATCCTGTCTTGTGTCTGTATTATTGCCGGATAACTGAATTCACCAATCGATTTGTCTTCAAGTTTGAATACATCCTGCCAATGTTCTCCATCATCAGATACCATTACGAAAAGTTTGCTGCGGCCATCAAACCATTCACTTCCAACAGTCGAGGGATTGTAAACCAGAACGTACAGGCCGTTAAATAAAGTGATGGCATCAATCCCTGAATTTGGATTCAAAATATTTGTTAAAACAGGTTTATTCCAGGTATGTCCATTATCAATCGATTTGCTTTTGACAATTTTGTTCTGATCGCTTCTCATCAAGGCAAGAATAGTTCCATCATGTAAATCTAAAAGGGTTGGTTGAATGAGTTTATAACCAACACCGGTGTCAAGACAGACCTTTGACCATGTTTTTCCATCATTATCAGATAGTTCCATACATGCCTTCCAACAATTTTCCATTTCTTCACTTGATGGACTAATGATTCGCCCACAAGAAATGTAAATCGGTTTATTCTTCGTCGGTCCGATGATTCCTTTCGGGAGCTCCACAGGTAAAGACCATGTTTGACCATTATCCTGTGAAATTTTACGATATCCCCGCCACAAGGTTGGTGATGGACCAACTTTGTAAAACAAATATATATCTCCATTCCTTACCTTAAAAAGAACAGGATTCCAGCAAGGATAACGCAGCGTATCATTTATTTTCCCGTCTGCCAACAGTTGTGGTTGGCTCCAACCATCATGATGCTTTATCGCTCCCCAAATGCACACATCAGGATTTCTTTCATGGGTTCCTCCAAACCAGACTGCCATTATTTTACCATCAAAGCGTTCAACTAATGATGATGCATGGCATTGCTTAAAGGGAGCCTGATTAATTATCAATTCGCTCTCAATTAATTCGCATCCAAATGTTGTCGCTCCCTTCTGCGCTAATGAAGTAGAACATGTAACAATGAATTCAAAAAATAACAAAAGGAAACAGGTAATTTTTATAAAAATTGCATTATCGTTATTTAAAGGGTAGCTCATAATAAAATTCCGACTAACGAGTAGCTATCAGATGGCGAAGAAACAGCTTGAATGAGTCGGTACTCATTTGTTTCAATTATTTGGCGGCTGAAAGGTCAGAGGTGGTATATAATCAATGGTTCACGATCCATTTAATCACAGATGACTGCATATCTTCCTGCGTGATGCGAACGAAGTAAATACCATTCTGATAATTTGATGCATCAAGATAGGTCGAACTATTTGATGAAGGATCAATATTCGCTTCTGAGATCAATTCCCCAGTTAATGCAAATACACATAATTTTAAGTTTTTACCACTCAAATCCTTGTTTAAGTTGATCCGGGAAGGTCCAAAACTGGGATTTGGGTATATAAAGGTAGTAGCCGGATTTTCACAATGAGCGGGAGTCGATGTTAATACACCGGTAAACTTGTAAATATTATGATAGTAATTGTAATTACCGCTCAGCCATCCTGTTGTTTCATCTTTAAAATTGATAAATCCTGATGCATTGGTAATATTCGAATCCAAAATTGTGTAGGTATTAAAGAAATCAGTAGAGTATAAAACCATCATTGAATCAGCGGGGATTTGATTCCATGCACAAACCACAAATCCTCTGTTAATTCCTGGTACCCGGCTCATATGCCCGATAAAGTAGCCGGGGATTGTTGGCTGTGGTGTCCAGGTTTCACCACCGTCTGATGTTCTGTAAATAAACGGTGTGGTTCCTGGTTGATAGAAAAATCCATGCTGGGTATCGGAAAAACAAACATTTTGATGAGTTAAAGGGTCAACGGTTACAACGGTCCAGTGTAATCCTTTATCAATGGATTTATAACAGCGGCCTCTTGAAGTCCCAAACCAGATGCAATTCCCGACAGCGCTATATTCCCCCGACAGCCCATTTTCACTGGGTAAAGGTGGTGGTATATCTTGTGATGGAACCCTGCTCCAGGTATCTCCGGCATCAAAGGATATCTGGATTTCAAAATAGCCATTATTGGGATCTCCCATAACCAAAAGGGTATCCGGTGAAAACAGATGGATAAAATTGGCCCATCCTTCCTGAAACTCCAGATTGGTCTTTTTTATCCAGGTCGTTCCTCCATCAGTTGTTTTCCACACAGAACCTCCTCCGGCGCCACCGTCGGTAAAAAGATAGTAGCATGTATTCTCATCCAACGCAGCAACATGTTGAATCCATGGATATCCAGGGACTGGAATTGGAAGAAACTGCCAAGTATGTCCACCATCCGATGTCTTCACTGCCTCTGCATAGGGCATGTATCCGGTACCACCCTGTCGAACGGTTCCAACCCACACCGTATTAGCGTCCACAATTGATGTAAAATACGGCATATATGCCGTACCATTATTCGGATAGTCTAACGGCATGGCCGTAAATTGAGAGAATCCAAAAGGCAGGATACACATTAAAGCAAAAAAAACTGTAACTTTTTTCATGGGGCCGATTTTATTTTGAAGGAGTAGTTATCATTGACTGCTGTTAATCCATATTCAACCGATTTTCCGGCTGTCAATGTAGGTGTTTATTTATCTCACATTTTCAAAACTATTGGAACAATACTCACCGGCATTTACAGGTGCCGTTTCAGGGTACTCGATTGTTGTGTTTCCCCAAAGATAACCAAAAGTACAAACATTATTAACATCTCAATATGTAAACTGCTCATGAGCGGTTTATAAGTTTCTTACAAAGTCTGTATGACCCATTTGAGCTACTTACGCGGACTTGAAACTGTGATGGTCTAAAAAAACTGGACAGGAATTTTGTAATTTTAAAATTTCTGTCATATGAAAAGATCAAGAAGAACATTTAGCGCAGAATTCAAGGCA
>SACF01000059.1 GCA_009928665.1 Alphaproteobacteria bacterium | reverse complement strand
AGATCAAAAATTACCGACTCCAGTTAGAAACTCTGATGATTGATAACTTTGAGATTATTCAGGCATGATTTATTGCAAACCTGTTTGCTTTGAGTATAAACCCTTCCAGTGGTCCGGTAGATATTCGGAAATCAAACCAGTTCAGTATACCAGTCCGATGACCGAGCAGAGTTTTGACAAATTGCCGAAGCGGTTGAATGGTGGTTGCCCAAGCTCGGGTTGCCCAAGAGGTGAGGAACTCTTCTGCCTCGTCTCTGGTATTCTTCGACCAAAGCAGTCCCAACTCTTCTTTCAAGTAATAAGCTTCCGCCAGTGGTTGGTTAATTTGCAGTGCCTGTTCAAGCTGCTTGCGTTCATTCTTTTCATCGTTCAGGTTTTTATTGCTTTTAAGAAGCAACCAACGGATTCCTTTAATGACAGATCTTTTGTTTAAAAACGTCTCTTCATGATACAAAGCCCGTCTTATCTCGTCCATCGTTTCATTCATCAGCTTGAAAATGTGAAAGCGATCGAAGACGATCTTTGCTTCAGGGATATTGTTGATTACGGCATTAAAATAGGGCAACCACATGTCCATGGCAACAGCCTGTATCTTAGCCCCGGAGTGACACAATCTCTTCCAGAATTTATCAAGGCTTTCTTCTGCTCTTCCCTGGCCTACATATATGACTCTGCCCGCTTTCAAGTCATATACCACAGTCTGGTACTTATGCCCTTTTTGAAAGGCAAACTCATCGATCGCTATGAACTCCACGTTTTTCAAAACAGGCTTCGAATAATGCTTCTGAAGGTATTCTTTGTCAATGCTCTTGACCGTGCCCCAGCTTATTTTGAACAACTCGCTTACATCCTGCACGGTCATGAACGCAAGCAAGTCTATAATGCATTCGCCAACTCTACGGGTATAGCTTTTTTTTCGTCAGCATACGAGAGGCGTTCCTGCCTGATCAATCCACAATCATTACAATGTAACCGCTGAATATGAGCAAACAAATACACAGGCTTCAAACCAATTGGGAGCGTCCGGAAAAGCCGTTCAACGGTTCCTTTCTTTATGACATTGCGACTGCCACAATTGCTGCAACGAAGCTTACTGTCTTTGGTACGAATATGAAATATAACCGTACCCTCCTTGTACTCTGTTTTCAGGTACTGTTGATCGGTAAGCCCGAAAGCGTGGCTAAGCAAACTTGTACTCATTGGAAATCAGTTTTATTAACCAAAAGTAATCATAGGTACGCATCTTTACGAAGAACCATTTTTATTAAATTGATGATTGTAAATAATAATCAATGCTACTTGACTCATATCCATTTTTACTATAGAATTCTTAACTGCTTGGGGAAACATATTGTAAAAGACCTATATCCTTTCTCCATTGAAATTAAATATTTTCGATATTTCTTCAACATAATTAATTGATTAACCACTCCGACAATATTTGTTCTAAAATTTCAGTATCAATTATATAAGGTTCATGAATGTCTTTTATGCCTCCAGAATTATCAATAGTTTGTGCTAATGTAAGTAAATCAGCCCCTACGTAATTTGCAATTGTTGTCCAAGCTGAAAAAAGGAATTCATGTTTTACAAATAATACTATTTTGCAATTTTCATGACAAAACAACAAATTTGAAAAAGCTGCTCCTCCACCGCCAATAATTACATCAGCATTATTAAATAATGTAACTTGTTCAGGAATTGATAAACATTCGGGAAAAACTATTTTAAAATCGTATTGCTGAAGAGCTCTATATACTTCATCTTCATTGAAGCTGCGTCGTGAACTCGCATTTTTACGAGATAAAAATATTCTTTTCGGATAGGAAACATTTATTATATAATTCAATAATTTTGATCTCAAATATCTTAATGAATCTTGATTTAGCAATACATCTTCAGCACTAATTTCATTTGGGTTTTTAAAATTTGGAGGTATTAAATTTGGACATGATTGATAGTAAAGTTGATTTACCTTATACCTTAAACCTTTTTGAAGTGGTATTAATTCTCGCTTATTTTCATTAAACATTGATAATAATTCCATGTATTGGTTTACTTTAAAGCAATCACTATCTAGTAAAATTGGAATATCCAGCTCTTCTTTGATTTTATTATAATTTTCGAATTTTACAATGATTTCATAAAGCAAATGAAAATAATTCCAGGAAAAGTTACCGGTTAATAGAATTCCTTTTTTAATATTTCTTTCTGATTTATTAGTCTTTATCAACACCTCATTCTTAAAATAGTATTTGATACCAAAATCCGAGTAGTACATTTTGTCGTTTATGTCTTTTGTTTTTAAATCATAAAGGGCTTGTTCACTATTTAGTAATACAAGATTAGAGCTACCAATAACTTCAACATCTTTGAGGATTGCAGAATAAGAATGATATCCATTGATCTCATAATTAAAATTATTGATTTTCTTAGGGTTATTAAAAACTGGCTGGCTATATAATAATTGCAATGGAAATTTTTGATAATTTATTACTTTCTCCGGATTTTTTTCAGAATATCTTTCTATACTTTCAAATGACAATACCTGGAGTTTGTATTTTAAAAAATGATTTGTAAGTAGATCAATAATTTTACTAATTAAAGAGTTATTCTTTTTTGCTAGGATTATGCAAGTAAAAACAAATTCTCTGACTCTTGCCAAAAAGATTTTTATATTGAAATTCATCATTTCATTTTGGGATATAGAGAGTTAAGACTTAGCGCCGTGAGATGAAAAGAAGTAATAATTTACCAGTATTAAGGCATATGTAACCGAAATTTAATTCTGTGATAGGTTAATTTTATATTTGAATTGTTCAATAGCATAATTGTAATAGCCAATCAGCCTTTTTTTAAACGCTTCATTACCGCATATGGAAACGACATAATCCCTGATCGTCTGAGGCTCGAATCGAACTTTACCGTTGTAAACTTCAACAATTCTATCTGCAATAGCATGATAATCCCTAACTGGCACAACGGCGCCGGTGGATTTATTGATTAACTCTACACTTCCTCCGCCGTGATTCGTAGTAATTACAGGCAAACCACATGCTAACGCTTCAATAATGGAAACACAAAAAGTCTCAAAAACACTCGTCACCAGGAAAATATTATGTGATGAAAGATATTGACAAAGTTCCAATCTATCAACACAGTCAACTACTGTCACTATATCCTGTAAATTATTGTCATTGATAAAATCAACTGTCTTCTCATATAGATCACCCCATATCTTCAATCCAATAAGTGTGAGCGAAATGGGAATTCCTCGGATTTTCAACTCAATACAGGCGCGTAATAGTGTTCTGTGATCTTTATAGAAAGAAGCTGAACCGACAGAAATAATCCGCAAAGGCTTTCCCGGTTCATAAACTGTGCATATCTTATTAAATATTAATTCGTCGACAAGGTTGTATACAAGTATCGGCTGAATTTCAATGCCATTCATTCCAAGTTGGCGGACCATTTCATATCCCAACGAAAGAGCAATATCAGCATTTTCGAAAGCGCTTTTGATATCCTCGCGTGTATAGTCTGGATAGTTGCAAAGCACAAATGGCTTGTGTTCAGTGATTACGTATGGAATACCGTAAACTTGCTTAATGTTCTGGGCAACCAATCCACCAAGGTACACTGAATGGGCATGAATAAGATCAGGCCTCCAACCTGCAACCATCAATTCACTAAGAGCCTCAAGATAAGCCTTAAGACGTTTCTGATAACGCCGACGCTGAGTGATTCCAATGATCCTCGTCTCATACTCAATCAAAGACGGATTTGTAAATACCTCATCGTCAGGCAATACGGTTCTTGATCTGCCTTTTAAAATAAATTGGAGCCATGCTAATCCAGCTTTCACAGGCTCTCTAAAAAATGCACGAATTGATGGTTGGCCCGAAAAACGAAAAAATAAGACCTTTACATCGAAATGATTACTAACAAGCCGTGCCTGCTCCTGGAAAAAAGAGCCATTTATTCTGTCTTCTGGTTGGATGTACCAAGAGGGTAATATTAGTAACTTCTTTAACAAGGTATAATATATAGAATAAAAAAGAATCGGTCATTATTAAACAAGATCATATAAAAAATATTTGTAATTCTTTCGAAGCCTATAATCATGTAAATATTTTATCTTGTTTTTAATTCGACTAAACAAAGATATTCGTGAATAAAATATTGGTTTAGTATTTCTTTCAGCCTCTATTCCAGAATTCTGTAAAACAACGGGATGTTTAACAACATTGCTAAAATATATTTTCTCAACAAGATTGTTCTTTACCATATAGCAATAGTCATCAGCAATAAAAATGTTATCACGGATAAAGTTAACCAAATTTAAGGCACAATTTCTGTCAATTAGATATGCAACGGTTCTCCATAATGATCCAAGACTGTCATTGTCCAATAAATAAATTTCTGGTTCTTTTGATACCAATAACCCACGTAAACCGCGAAAGGCATCCTCTATTCCATCAATACCACCTAAATGAATAATGCTTGAACCCTTCGATTCAAAATAAAAAACATTTCTCAATTTATTTAAAGAACTTGAACAAAGAATGACATCGTCTTCTAATATAACTGCCCTGTTCTTTCCCGACTTTATTAATGCTTCAAGTGCAAATTTGTGCCCTATGCTACAAGCGGCTTCTGATGGTGTTACAAAAACTCCAGTATTTTTTATATAATTCTTAATAAGTCGATAGTATTCATTTGCAGTGATTGTTTCACCAGTAATACCATTGATAAAGTGTACTGAAAAGCCACCAAACTCTTGCAACATTTTTTTTAAAGCAATATTTTCAGCAGAGTTTATTGCTTTAATTGTTAGAATATAAACATCGATCATGATTTGTAACGGTTTGTAGTTAGAGTTGGTTGTATCCAATGCCTTAATAAGCCAATGATTTTGTTAGCATGTTTATAAAAAGTGTTACAGGATTCTTTTGATCCCCTATTAATTAACTCAATGTAATCATCATATTTTAATCTGTTTTCTGTCAATATATCATTTGCAACCATGTAAAATAACTCAATATTCGTTTTTTTTCTTGATTCAAACAAATGAAAAAATTCGTTTTCATAAAACGTTCCAATGCCAAACACTCCTCGATCAGCCAGAGGCCATAATACTTTTATACATGCAGTTGGATATAAAAGCTTAATAGGAATACCATTTTTTTCTGCTAATAAAGAAAATCGCTGGCCACAATCCATGGTATCATCTGCCTCAAAACTTGGGGACCCTGCTGCTAACCATGTTTTTTTCATAAATGCCAAAAACATCGGCCCTGCATAAATATGAAGTGAATTATTTTTATGATTTGTCGTTTGAGCTAACCCAAAAATATAACCAGATTTAGCGTAAAAAATAGCCAAGTCAAGTGCACTTTGTTTAAGCGGAATTGCATCAATGTCGGAAAATATTAATAGGTCTTCATTCCCAGCCTTAGTCACTATCTCATTTATCCATAAATCATGAGACATTTGATTTCGTTTATGTTGTTCGATCTTAATACCAAATTTATTATAAACGCCCTTTTGGGCAAGAATTATTTCATTTGGTACATTGTCCCAATAAAGACTATAAACCTTTATCTCACTCATCGTGCCATACTTAAATAAGCTTCCATGATGGAATCTCATGAATCAGTGCTGCATTATGTTGAAGAACTCGCTTTACCATCGGCCCCCCATCTAAAATTTCAAACGACACTGTACTAACTTTTAGATCCAATGTCGTTCCATGCATTGTAGCAAGCCACAGGTCAACTATTTCGTATCTTCCAGGGTATAATCTTAAATCCACCAAAGACGAAACCACCTTTGCCGATCCGTTAACCTTTTTTATAATTAAATCATCATCTATACTTTTACAATGATACATGTTTGTACCGTCTATTTTTTGAACTATATAAGAAATTTGATATTCTTTATCTTGGTGTAGTCCATTAAGACTGATTTCTATTTTTAATTCGTCACCAATTTGAAATTCACCTTGATCTTCGTTGTTTTGATTCAGTAAACGTATTCCTACCAATTGCTCTACTTCCTTTCCTTTATTTTTAAACTTTTTCGCATATTCCAAAGTCTCACTTAGAAATTCGTATCTCTTTACCGCAATATTGATAGAATCATAACATGATATCTCGCCATTTGATAAGACCAATCCTTTATCACAGAGACTTTTAATTGCAGCCATATTGTGGCTTACGAAAATAACAGTCCTCCCACCTTTTGCAACATCATCCATTTTCCCAAGACATTTTTTCTGAAACTGGGTATCCCCTACGGCCAAGACTTCATCCACAACCAGAATTTCCGGCTCCAAGTGGGCTGCCACCGCAAAGGCCAGGCGTACATACATACCGGATGAGTATCGCTTGACTGGAGTGTCTAAGAATTTTTCGATTTCAGCAAACTCTACAATTTCATCGAACTTGCGCTGGATTTCCTTTCGGCTCATACCGAGGATTGCACCATTAAGAAATATATTTTCTCTACCGGTCAATTCCTGATGAAAACCAGTGCCAACCTCCAATAAGCTGGCCACCCTACCGTTGATCTGAATACGTCCAGTAGTGGGCTCGGTGATGCGACTAAGGATTTTTAGCAGGGTAGATTTGCCGGCACCATTGCGCCCGATGATGCCGACCCGATCGCCTTGCTTTATCTCAAAGTTAATGTCTTTTAGCGCCCAGAATTCTTCAATTTCATCACCCTGAATGATTGGCCGGCCTGTAAGCATGTCCCTGGTTTTTCGGGCGAGGCTTTTCGCATTTTGGGCAATGACATCTCGTAAGGCTATGTAATTTTCTCGTTTGGCGGCATTGTGGCCAACAAGGTACGATTTGCTGAGGTTTTCAACTTTAATTGCGAACATGCTCACTCAAATTAGATCTGCAAAACTTTTTTCCATTTTCCTGAACTGTCGGATACCCAACCAAAGAAAAAATGCAATGACACCCAAGCTCAGAATGAAACCCGGCAGGTACATCGTGGATTCACCGCCAAGTATTGCCCATCGGAAACCGTCAATGACTCCTACAACCGGATTTAGGGAATAGAGCAAACGCCATTTTTCCGGAATGACAGTGGAGCTAAAGCCGACCGGCGAGACATATAATCCAAACTGGACAATAAATGGAATGACATAACGAAAATCACGGAATTTTACGTTAAGCGCGGTGATCCACAACCCGGGTCCGAGGCTGGCCAAAAGGGCCATAATCAGAAAAAATGGCAGTGTCAAGATCTGCCAGCCGGGAAGGAATTGAAACCAAACCATAAGGCATACAAGGATGACAAAGCTGACCAGGAAATCGACAAAGGCAACGACTACTGCCGATGTGGGCACAATCATTCGTGGAAAATAGATCTTACTGATCAAGTTGGTGTTGCTTATGAGACTGTTGGATGCGCCGGTGAGCGAGGTTGAGAAAAGTTGCCATGGAAGCATGCCTGCATAAACCATGAGTGCATAAGGAACAGTGCCCTCTGTAGGCAGTTTAGCTACTTTTCCGAAGATTACCGTGAATACGACCATGGTCGCAAGCGGTTGGATCAATGCCCAGGCCAATCCTATTACCGTCTGTTTATAACGTACTGCAACATCACGCCAGGCTAACACGAAAAACAATTCACGATAACGCCATAGATCGCGATAATAGTGTTTTTCAGAAAGACCGGGTTCGATGATCAAGGTGGGAGGCATAGGAAATATGTTTCAGAGTTTCAGGGTTAATATTCGTTATTCTCTACTTTAAATCTTGATATTTTAATTTTGCATTTTAAATTCTTTTTAGGTTTCAGGGTTTCGGAGTCCATTCATCAACTTTACAACAAACTCAACTTCTCCCTCTTCCAGTACCGCACTCATCGGCAAACTCAATACTTCTTCATGGATCTTCTCTGTCAACGGAAACGACATTTCATTGTACTTTTTGTAAGCTTTTTGTTTATGCGGAGGTATGGGATAGTGTATCAGCGTTTGAACGTTATTTTTTAAAAGGTATTGTTGTAAACGATCTCGTTCGGCAGTGCGAATTACAAACAGGTGCCACACATGCTCCTTCTCATTCCCGGGTATTTGAGGCAGAGTTATTAGTGGATTATGAATCTCAGCAATATAACGTTTGGCAATTTCTCGCCGAAGCTGGTTTTCAGCATCTAAATACTTCAGTTTGACATCCAAAATCGCAGCTTGTATTTCATCTAATCGTGAATTCAATCCTTGAAATTCATTTACATATTTCTGTCGACTACCATAATTACCAAGGGCACGAATGATTTCGGCAAGCCGGGTATTGTTGGTTAAAACGGCGCCGGCATCGCCCAAAGCGCCAAGATTTTTACCCGGATAAAACGAAAAACCTGCAACATCACCAAGTGCTCCGGACTTTATTCCTTTCCACTCGGCACCGATAGCCTGGGCGTTGTCTTCAATGATCTTAAGCTGAAACTTCTTTGCGATATTTTCAAGCTCTTCATTCCAGCAAACTCGGCCATAAAGGTGTACGACCATGATGGCACGGGTTCGGTCAGTAATATGCGATTCGATTAATGAAATATCAAGATTGTAGGTGTTGATATCAGGTTCAATAAGTACAGGTTTCAACCTATTGTCAGTTATGGCTAAAATAGTAGCGATGTAGGTATTGGCCGGAACGATCACCTCGTCTCCCTCTTGCATCACGCCCAATTCAATGTATGCTCTAAGAATCATCCTAAGCGCATCCAATCCGTTGGCAACACCGATCGCATGGTTTACTCCGATATAGTGAGCCAGATTTGCCTCGAATTGCCTCAACCTGTCTCCCAACAGATACCAGCCCGAATCAATTATTTCGGCAGCAACCTGTTTGATTTCATCGGCGTATTGAGCGTTTATTTTTTTTAGCTCAAGGAATTTGATCATTATCATATGTTATTATTCCATTTGCATCAATTATTCCTTTTTGCCTGGCAGGGTTCCCAAACCACACAGTACCATCGGGAACGTCTTTTGTTACTACACTTCCTGCACCTACTAAAGCGCTTTCACCTATCGTAGTTCCTGCGATTATCGTCGAATTGGCTCCAATGGATGCACCTTTTTTAACTGTTGTTTTTAAAAAGGAATCTGGATATTGCTTTGATCGTGGTACTAAATCATTGGTAAACGTAACATTTGGTCCAATAAAGACATTATCTTCAATAGTCACACCATCCCATATTTGAACTCCGGGTTTAATAGTAACATTGTTGCCGATTATTACATCATTTTCAATGAAAACATTAAAGTTTATGTTGCAGTTGTCACCAATAATTGCATCCTTTAAAATCACACAATATTGCCAAATTGTCGTGTTTTTACCTATTTTATGAGACTGAACCTCAGCTGTAGGATGAATTTTACGTTCCATTTTTTATCTCGATAAATTCATTATACTCCCTGATATAATCCCCGGCATCATACCCATGCGATGCCAGCACCAGGCAAACAGCGCCTGAAGAAAATTCCATTAATTCGCGCCAGATACCGGGAACGATCAATAAGCCGTAATCAGGCCGGTTGAGGGTTACCACTTTTTTATTGGCGCCATCATCTAATAACACATCAAATGAACCCGAAGCTGCTACGATTAGCTGTCTGAGTTCTTTGTGGGCATGCCCTCCCCTGTCTTCTCCTGCCGGAATATCATAAAGATAATAAATCCTCTTCACGTCAAATGGGATATGCGTTGCTCCTTCGACAATGGTTATATTACCTGCTCGATTGTGAATCTTACTTAATGGCAATATGGAACAATCATAAACACTGGGTTGTTTCATTGTCCCTTAAATTTTAAAAATTCGTTGTAATCATAAATGTAATCCCCGTTGTTGAATTTGGTAGAACTCACTACCAAAGCCAGGCTGTTTGTGGAGAAGTTCTGCATTTGTCGCCATAATACGGCAGGAATATATAATCCATAATAGGAACGATTTAAAGAAAACAACTGCTTTTTTATCCCATCATCCACGATTACATCAAAACTTCCTGATAACGCTACAATAAATTCTTCTTGTTCTTTAAAAGCGTGACCTCCACGGATTTCACCGCCCGGAACATCATAAATCCAATAGGTGCGTTCAATTTTAAAAGGTATGTGCTTCTCTTCTTCGATGAAAGACAGATTTCCTCGCGGATCCTCCATCTTAGGCAATATTATTATTCTTGGACCCATTGTTTTCCTTTGTAAGTATTTAGCCCTCTTTGAAGATAAATCCATACTAATCCCACAAATAATCCGGCAAAAACCATTGCAAAAATAATTTTTACAAAATTCACAGGCTTAATATCAATTCCTTTAGCAGGTGGATCAATAACACAAACAATACTGTTTTGATTCTGTGTTAAAATATTTAACCATTCAATCTGTAACATGATATTGGTGTGTTGATTCTTTATGATTTCCAATTCATTACTTGATAAAGACTTCTCCAGATCCCACCCGAAATTCTTCATCTTACCGGTTTGACTTTCAAATACTGCTTTAAAACGACTTTTTTCTTTTTCAGCTAATTTTTCAAGATTGCTGATTTGCATTCGTTTTATTTCATTAAATTTTGATCTGAAAAACACATCGAGATAAACAATAACTGAATCCAACACCTGCCTGGCAACATCAGGATTTGAAAAATCACAAGTGATAACTGTAACAGGACCTGTTCCGGGAGTGATATTAATCCGGGATCTAATATCATTAATAACATCATTTGGAGGCACATCATGATCATTCAAATAACTTGATAACAGTACATTCTTTCCGGTAATTGGTTCATCGATAGTCATTTGCCCGACCTTCCTGACAAAAGCATCACTCTGAATGACAATGGGTAGTAAATTAGGTTCGAACCATTCAAGGAAATCAATTTTTGGTTGAGTGCCTATTGAAACACTACTCATTATCATATATTGGTTCTCCGTACTAAATGGAATGGCGTTTAGTGTTATAATAGTCTTTGACCTATATTGTTTCGGATATAACCAGAATTTCACACAACCATAAGTGAACCCAATGATTATGAATATTATCATCCAGATCATTAAGACCATTCTTTTTGTCCATATATATTGGATAACATTAAAGAAATCTATTTCATTATTATCCTTTTTCGGACGTTCTGATAAAACCTGTGACATGGTGATTATTTTTAGTCAATTTTCTATCTCCCTTCGTGAAACATAACCGTTGCAAGGGTTTTCAACGCAATAGAAAGATCGAGCGAAAAGGAGCGGTGCTTTAAATAATACAGGTCATGTTGCAGTTTCTCAATGGTATCGTCAACCGACGGTGAATGATAACTTCCTGAAATCTGATCCCAGCCGGTGAGTCCGGGTTTGATCAGCAGACGCGTCTTGTAAAACGGGATGTTGCGCTCGAGCTCCGTGATGATCTCCGGTCGTTCGGGACGTGGTCCGATAAAGCTCATCTCCCCCCTCAGGATGTTCAACACCTGCGGGATCTCGTCAAGCCGGCTCCCCCGTAAAAAACGTCCCACCCCGGTTATCCGCCGGTCTTTCTTTTCGGTTGGTGCGCCGTCGTTGTCGGTAATCCGCATGGTTCGGAACTTGATCATCACATACTCCTTTTCATTCTTTCCGACCCGTACCTGCCTGAAGAATACAGG
Source organism: Alphaproteobacteria bacterium (assembly GCA_009928665.1). Lineage (GTDB taxonomy): Bacteria > Bacteroidota > Bacteroidia > Bacteroidales > FEN-979 > CAIVAT01. The sequence continues at coordinate 11,675 of SACF01000059.1, read as the reverse complement.
CCCCCTGCTGGTCGACTTTATGGCAATGCCGATGAGGAACCACAACGGAAGGGTTGCGACGAAAATTAAACAGGCCAGGATCACATCGAGAACCCGTTTCACCCGGTGATACGTGTTCTTCTGCCCCTCCTTCAGATTCTCTAAAAACCAGTTCTGCCCGATGGCCTCCACCGGTATCTTCCCGGTAACCATCTCGTAAAAATCGGGATAGTTGTAAAAATCGATGTTGTATGGAAGACAGCTGAATAAGGCATTCTCCATCCGGTCGCTCTCCCCGAAGTTGTCGCATACCACGATGGTTTTGATTCTATGGTCGGATATCGCAACGACCAGGTCATCCAGCTTCGTGGGATCGCTGAAGATCAGGGCCGGACTGTAAGCGCTCCCGGGATTCTTCTTCAACTCCGAAACCAGGTTGTCGCTGAACTTATTGGAGCCGATGATGGCCAGGTTGACCGGCAGGATGACCTGCATCAGGAATGCCTGGTACCCCAGCCGCCATAAAACAAAGAGGATGGTGAAGGTAGCAATGAAAATGGCCAGGTTGGTCTTGGGCGTCACGGCCGGTACGACCAGGTAAAAGTAAATGACCGAAAGGGCAATGCTGACCAGGAAAGCGTTAAGCCCAAGCCTGACGAACCGCATATCGCTTGCCTTCAGGTTCAGATCATAGAGATTGATGATGTAAAAAACCATGATCCAGATGACAAAGACGATGGCAAAATCGGGCCAGTGCTGCAGGAAAATGGCCATCACATCTCCGCCTGGATAACGCAACAGGACTGTAAGGAGCAGGGCAAGATGCAGGAACACCACGTCGCCTCCCATCAGGAGGACTTTTTTTACCATTTTACCCATGGTTCATCATTGTTGAAATCTCTTATGCTGCCGTAAAATGCTGTAAGTCCGTGTACAGCTTCGCCACTCCGGTCACAGGAACCGACTTCCCTATTCGGGCAAAATTACTGAAAAAAACCATCAGGAGAAAGAAAAGTAAGGGAATAGCAAGGTTGCAGCTTACGTGGTCATTTTGTGCCTGTTTTACTGTATCCCGATCCTTGCTGCCCACAACCCGGCGATTTCATGGGCAGCACGGGTGCTGGTTTCAAGGGCACCGGCATCGGGGAGGAACAGGTTCAATGAAAAGGGCGGCTTTAAAACCTCAAAATCGGTGGGGGCAGGGATTACCTTCAGGCCGGTTCGTGAAAACAGCCGGCACGCCCTGGGCATGTGTAGCGCCGATGTTACCAGCAAAATCGATTTCCCCTTCACTGGATTCATCATCCTCATGACCTCATTCGCATTATCAACCGTGTTTCGACTGTATCCCTCGATCCTGACTGCTTCAGGCGGCACACCCAGCATTACCAGAAATTGTTTCTGGGCAATTCCGGCGATATCTGAACCTGTTTGCGGATCCCATCCACCGCTGACTATGACCATCTTTGACTTCCCGGCATGATAAAGCTGTGCCGCAAATAACTCGCGGTCGGCCGCATAATTCAGGTCGAATTGCGGAAAAGCGATACCTGCACTGCCGCGTATCCCGCCACCTAATGAAACAATGGCATCGGCCGGCTGGTACTGTGAGGCCGGCTTCCAGGTATAACGCGATTCCAGACTCCTCCGCATACAATTACTCCACCAGGGAGTACTCCATAACCACAGCCAAGAGACCAGGAATAACAGCATGGCTATACAACTCTTGCGCCGATGTGCCATCAAGAGGATTATTGCCGCTATCAAAGCGAGGAATGCGATCCCCAGCGGCATGATAAACAAAGAAAGTGCTTTATAAAGAAGGTAGGGCATTTAAGTTGGACAATGAACAATGGATAATTGACAATGGACAATTGAAAATTGAAAATTGATAATGGAAAATTGAAAACGGAGAAATTCAATGACTCATTCACTCAATAAATCAGTCAATCAATCATTCAGTCAATCAATCATTCATTCATTCAGTAAATCAGTAAATTTTTTCCCAGGTTTCTCCGGAGTTTGTATTTTTGAGAGAAATTTTGGGGGATGCGGTACCGGATTACAGGGTGGGTCTTTTTTTGCGGGTTGCTGGCGGCTTTAGCGGTTCACGGTCAGAAACAGGTCGACCCGAACCTCATCCGGGAGCATTACCGGAGTGGTACCGAATTTCTTAAAAAGGGCGAATACAAGAAAGCGATCCTCGAATATACCCGCGTCATCTATGCACAACCCCGTTTTCAGGAAGCTTACTACAACCGCGGCATCGCCTATGCCGGACTGAAACAGTACTACGCCGCCATCGCCGAATTCTCTGCCGCCATCTGTCTCGACATCCATTTTGCCGATGCCTACAACATCCGTGGGTACTACCGGAGTCTGCTGGGAAAATATGAGGAGGCGATTCCCGACTTTGACCGGGCTATTGCCCTTAATTCAGCTTACGCCTATGCTTACAACAACCGGGGATATGCTAAATTCAAACTAAACCGATACCGCGAAGCCCTTGCCGACTTTGACAAGTCGATCGAAAAAAACCCGAAAAACAGCTTTGCCTTTGTCAACCGCGGAAACTGCTACAAACAACTGGGAAACGAGGAACTGGCCTGCTTCAACTGGATCAAAGCCCTGAATTTAGGCAACAAAGAAGCCGCCGAAATCCTCAAAACCAACTGCAAATAAAATTGATTTACGATTGACATGATTTACGATTTACGATTGAAAAATTGAAGATTTGAGCTTTGAACTTTTTTCCCTATTGCCTATTGCCTATTGCCTGATTTGATCTTTGAACTCTGAAACTCTGAATTGCGAAGCAATCACGAACACCTCTGAAAATAAACACTCCTGTGAGTAAACTCTGAAACCTGAAACTTGAAACTTGAAATCAGCGGCCGCTGGTTCACTTCCCCAACTCCGGTACTTTTTTAATCGCGCGATCGCGGTATAAGGCGTATTTCCTTAGATCTCCCTGTTGCAAATAATATCCGGCCAGGGTGTATTCCGGATCAGCCCGCTTCATTGCCGCTTTGCGCTTCAGCTCAGATTGTTTTTGGAGGTAATTGGGGCGGTCATCCCCGTTCACTTTCAAATAATTCTCCAGCCCGGGACCCAGACTGTCAAACGCTGCACAGTATTGGTCTATCAACACTACTGCTTCCTCGTACTGCTCCCTCGATTCGAGCATGTTGATCAGGTTGTTGAGGTTATCCTTAAAAAAGGGCTTGATGGTGAATACCTCCCGCCCATACCGGATGGCCGCATCGTCGTTTTTTTTCAACTGGTATGCCTGACTGAGTAAAAACTCCCTGCGCGTGTCCCAGGGACTGCTCTGGTCCGGCTGCAAAATTCCGATGGCCCCGGTGAAATCGTTCTCGCTGATCAGGTACCGGGCCTTGATCGCTGCGATGGGTTCACCTTCGACCGAAATGGTCGGGATGGCCGGAAACCCCCTAAGGAAAACTGTTGAGGGTGATTTTAATTCCTTGTTTGCTACTTCGAAAATATAGAGCGACTGCAGCTGCAACGACTTTATGTTCCGGTAAAGGATCCAGAGCGATGCGAGGATCAACAGGAACCAGAGGAGGATAAAACCGTGTTTGGGACTGAAATCAATAGCTCTTTTCCGGAACCGGGCGGGCAGGGGCAGCAGAACCGTCACTTTTTTATGGAGGAGGGTTTTCCCCGGGAGTCGGTGGAAGAGGCTGGTCAACCGTTGTGACCATTTTCCGGCCGGCGTAAAGGCAATGGCTGATCCCATAAAAAGGATCCACAGGGACTGGATTTCGGGACGGTCGTGCGGAAAGTTGAAGAATGCATCCACCGAATAGCAGAGCATCCCGAATGCTGATAGAAACAACAACCTGTTTGAGAACGCCTCCCCTTCGCCCTTGAACAACGACCGGGCAAAGACCACGCCGGGTAGAAGGATCAGCACCAGATAGATCACACCGCCCGTGATTCCGGTCTGTGCCGTCATTTCTATGAAATCGTTGTGGTTGTGATAATAATAAACATAGGTGGGTGTTACCCGGTTTTCATCCTTCAACACCATTACTTTCCAATTTCCCAATCCTACGCCCATCAGCGGTTCTTCGCGGATCAGCATAGCCGATCTTGCCCAGCTTGCGATGCGGGTTCCCGATGAAATATCGGTGCGGATGGTTGCCAACCGGGCTACGATCTGTTCCTTCAGGTTGAACCGGCTCACCCCGGGAAAAAACTTTCCGAGTACCAGCCATCCCGCGAAAAAAATGATCAAAGCCGCCATCAGGATGGAAGAACCAACCACGGCCGTTCTCCATTTGATCCTTTTCGTAATCAGCCTCAGCAATAAAAAGAGCAGATATGCAACAATTACGATCAGTATTCCGATGTAAAAAGCCCTGGCGCCGAGCAGGGCCAGTGCAATAATGGCCACGAAGATCACCAAAAGGCCCAAAAACCTGATCCACCGTTTTTTAAAAGTGATCAGCCACAAGGTAAACGGGATCTTTACAAACAAGGCCGATGCAAGAATGTTTTTGTTCGAGTAACCAGCCGAAACACTGTTAACGTAATACTGGTAAAGGCTGAAAAAGTCGGGATGTTCAACGGATAGTTTCCGGATCTCGAGGAACACCATCACCGCATCGAACAGCAGTAGGAGGGACATAACGGCTGTCAAAAGATATAACTTTTCAGGATCCTTCCGGAAAAGCGACGCCACGATCACGACGGAATTGAAGACGGTGAAAAACTTAACATAGGTGAGAATGAATTCAGCCTGGTTCCAGGCCTTGAAATAGGTGAGCAGCGAGATTGCCATGAAAAGGCCATATACCAGGCCGATCCGGTTGCTGAAAAAAACTTTTAGTAAATCAGATTTCGGCCTGAAGTCTTTCCTGAAAGCGAAAAAGAGGAATACCACCAGGTTTAGGAGGCCCAGGGTGAAAAATTTGGGTCCGGCCGAATCAACCGCGTGCCATCTGGGCGTGATCAGGGTGATCAGACCATACGCGAGCAGCAGGATCGGAGTTACAAAATCGGAGAACTTGATACGTTTCAGGGAGTTAAAGATCAAAGAAGGGATTAGATATTAGGGATTAGCGATTAGGGAAAAAAATGCAATAATTAAAAAATTGCTTATCTCCTTTGAGCAAGTTGATGTTTTCAGGGGCGGGGAGGGGTCATTTTATCAGCCGCCGCCGGTTGCAGTTTTTGATACTTGCTTAAAGGGGATGAATAGTTTTCAAATCCTCAAATTAGCACATTAGTACATTATCAATTTGTTCGCTTGATTTCCACTGCCTTGCGTTCGCGTTCGATATCGAAGTCGAGGGTGCGGTAAATGCTGTTGTTGCTGATGTATTCGGGGATAAATTGTTTCAGCAGGCGAACCAAGGCGCGGCGGTCGCCATTCCGGACAGGTTCGGTCATATACCCGACCATCCGGCTGACCTCATCAAAGGCGTAGTCACGAACCTTCGCCTTCATGATCTTGGGATGGTGGGTCGGAAGAGTACGCTCCTTATCATTTAAAAGCTCCTCATAAAGCTTTTCACCCGGCCTGAGGCCGCTGTACACAATCTTGATCTCCCGGTCGGGGGTATAGCCGCTCAGCCGGATCATGTTGCGTGCCAGGTCGACGATCTTAACGGGCTGTCCCATGTCGAAAATGAAGATCTCCCCGCCTGATCCCATGGCAGCAGCTTCAAACACGAGCTGACAGGCTTCGGGGATGGTCATAAAATACCGGGTGATATCGGGGTGAGTTACCGTGACCGGTCCCCCCGCCTGGATCTGTTTGTTGAAGGTGCGGGTTACCGAACCATTGGAACCCAGGACATTCCCGAAACGCGTGGTGATAAAAGCCGTTTTATTTCCGGGATTATGGTTGAGGCTCTGGATATAAATTTCGGCCAGCCTTTTGGTTGCCCCCATGATGCTGGTAGGATTCACGGCCTTATCGGTCGATATCATCACGAATTTTTCCACACCGTTTTCCGAGGCGGCATCGGCCAGGTTACAGGTCCCGAAAACGTTGACGCGGATCGCCTCCAGCGGATGGGCCTCCATGAGCGGCACATGTTTATAGGCAGCGGCATGATATACGAGGTGTGGCTTTTCTTCCGCTATCAGGAGTTTTACCCGGTCATTATTGCTTACATCTGCAACAATATAGCAGAGCGATATTTTCTGAAAATAGGACCGCGACTCAAGCGTTTGTACTACTTCAGTCAGTTCCTGCTCCAGCTCAAAAAGCGGTGTTTCGGCCTGATCGACCAACACCAGCCGCGACGGGTTGAAATGAAGCAACTGGCGCGACAACTCCTGCCCGATGCTGCCTGCAGCCCCGGTAATCAGGACCGATTTGCCAAAGACTTCCCGCAAAACCGTCTGGTTGTCGAGCCGTATGGGATCGCGCTGCAACAGATCCTCAATGTTTATCTTTCGGATCTGATGAAGGTTCAGCTCCCCGTTGATCCAGGTTTCAACCGGCGGGACGCTTTTGATGGCGACGTTGAGATCGAGCAATCGTTCATAGATCACGTCCTTTTGTTTCTCCGAAATATTCGGCATGGCCAGGATAATTTCTTCGATCTCCCTTTTTTGCAGAAATTCACGGGTCACCGATTCTGGGTTGACGATCGGAACGCCCTGCACCGACTTCCCGATCTTTCCGGGATGGTCGTCCATGAACCCCAGCACTTTATAAGGTGATGACGGTAACCCGGCCAGGGTCTGCAACACGCCGATCCCCTCTTTGCCTGCACCGTAAACAAGCACATGGATCCGGTTTAGTTTCTCCTGGATGGTGAGGTTATAATAGGCCAGCTTGATGAACATCCGGAAGAACAAAAGCAGAAAGAGCGATATGGGGTAAAAGATAAGCAACACCGAGTTAGGGACCAGCATCCAGTACTCCACGCCGCCGATCACCAGCCGTTTATTCATGTTGTCGAAAAGGAAAAGCCCGTAATTGATAGTTGCAAGCAGGATTATGGTAAGGGTTCCTACCTTGATGATGTTGAAGATGTCCTTTTGACTCGTATGCCGGATGAGCCCCTTGTGCGAACCGGTGATCAGGATGGATATAACCCCGATCACGGCCAGCATGAGCATTTGCATCCGGATATGGTAGATCGTAAGTTCCGACAGCACGAAATCAAACCGGAGCAGGTTGGCAATGATCAACGCGCATTCCATCAGGAACACATCAATAACCAGCACGATCCACCGGGAGAGGATGAGGTTTGAATGGCGGAGAAAAAACTTTTTGATCAAGGATCAGTCTTTATTACAAAGAAGGGCACAAAGATACAGTAAAGGAACAGGAAAAGCAATAAAAAAATTACCCGGTCGAACAATACAACATCATAACGAGGCGGTTGCCAGGTACATCTATTCCTTTCAAACAGGGAAAGACTAGGAGGGCGGTTTTAGGTCTGATTTTGCTTTTAACACCAGGTAGGAAGCCATGGCGGCGGCGATGAGAATCCCGGTAACCACCATAGCTATGCGTGCCGACGCGTATGCGATGAGCACCAGGATGATGCTGTTAACCGCCAGTTGGATGGCAACATAAACCGTTGCAATTGTTATTTGCGGAAATCCGCCTTCATTTGCCAAAATCTGATAAAGATGCTTCCGGTGCGGTTTTACGATGTTCTCCCCCAGCCTGATCCGGTTCAGGATGGTCATGGAACAGTCGATGCCGAATATCAGGAGAAAGCAGAGGTAAAGTACGTTTCCCGAGTCGAGGATCAGTTTCGAAAAGAGGAATACAAAAAGCAGGGAGATGGCGACCGGACCTACATCACCGGCAAAACAACGCGCCCGGGCTCTGAAGTTATAGAATCCAAAGACCAGCAGGGGAATAGCTGCGGCATACAAAATCTCATTCCCGATGAACCTGAAGGTATGGTTGTTGACAAACCAAAGGGTCGCCAGGGTTCCGAGGCTGTACATGCCCATCATCCCGTTTATCCCGTCCATGAAATTGAAGGCGTTGATGATCCCGAGGGCCACGAAACCGGCGATGACCAGCGCCCACCACGAAATTTCAGGGCATCCGAGCTGCAGGTAAATGAACGGAAGGACGGCAAGCTGGGTGAGAAACCTTACCCATCGCATCATGTGAGAGAGGTCGTCGAGAAAACTGATCAGACTGAGCGCTAAAAGTCCGGTAAAAAACCAGGGATATTGGAAGCCCGACCACACAAACCACAATCCCAACCCAGCAGGGAAGAGGATCCCCGCCCCGCGGATCACGGGTTTTGCATGAGAACTGCGATCAACGGGTAGGTCGAGGATGCCGAACCGCCTCGAAATCATGAAATAAAGATGGATCAACGCGATCAGCAGGAGAAAATAAACAAGCCAGAGCATTTAATTAAAAATGGAACATTGAAAATTGAAAACGGAAAAAGGACGATAAAAAATGTGCTAATGTGAAAATTGATTTATGATTGAAAAATTGAAGATTTGAGAATGTGAAAATTTTAAACTATTTATCCCCTTTAAGCAAGTTGATGTTTTCGAGGCGGGTTTACAACCCCTCCCCGCCCTCCCCTTCAAGGGGAGGGAGACCCTTTGCCAGATATTGAAGGGCACTCGGGGCTGCTGATGACCTCACCCCGGCCCTCTCCTTGGAGGAGAGGGAGTCCCTTTGCCTATTATTGATACTTGTTCAAAGGAGATAAGCAGTATTTTTAATTTTTTCTCTATTGCCTATTGCCTATTGCCTAATTTGATCCTTGATCCAACGTTGTTTTAGGCCGGTTTGTTACGGGGGAAAAGATACATGTACTGAAATATCTTGATCGCGTACTTCAGCGTGAGCAGCGGCAGGTTGGTATAAATTCCGTTCTCCCTGCAGGCGCGCACAATCTCCCGGTTTAAAATGAGGGTGCTGTGAAGTGATTTGGTGCTGCGACCACCCGTCCGCATCCTTACCAGGTCGACCGGCAGGTACTTGTAAACAGCCCTGTGGGTATACAGGAACCGGATGATCAGCTCGTAGTCGGCCGCGATCCGGTAATCGGTCTTATAACAGCCGTACCGGTCGAACAATTCCCGCCTGACGAAAAAGGTCGGATGGGGCGGCATGAATCCATACCGGAGCTGCCAGGGACTGAAGAACCTGCCCGAAACGTACCGGACCGTCTGGTCCCAATCGGGAGGGTTGACAAAATGGATGTCGCTGAAAGTCGCGTCTGTATTGACTTTTGCAAAGGTTTCGGCCACTTTTTCAAGCGACCGGTTGCTGGTATAAACATCATCGGCATTCAACATTCCTACGATGTCGCCCGTGGCCAGTTTAATCCCCTTGTTCATGGCATCATAAGGACCTTTATCGGGCTCCGTAAGGAAGATACTGATTCTTGACCCGTAGGTCTCAATGATCTCCCGGGTCCCGTCGGTCGACCCACCATCGATGATGAGATACTCCACCTCCTTCCACGTCTGGTTCAAAACCGACTCGATCGTGGCTTTGATAGTGGCGGCCTGGTTCAGTACAACGGTGATGATGCTAAGTTTCACGGTTTGCGTTTCGGGTTTCGCGTTTCAGGGTTTCAGGGTTTCAGCGTTTCAGCGTTTCAGAGTTTCAGGGTTTACTTACAGGAGTGTTTATTTTCAGTGGTGATTGCGATTGCTTCGCAATTCAGGGTTTCAGAGTTCAATCTCTCAATCGCAAATCTTAAATCTTGGCAATCGTAAATCTTGTCAATCGTAAATTTTTCATTTTAATTCTCCCTGCAAAGGTCATCAATATTATTCAGATTTCACACCTCTTTAATGATGTGGATAATCGTTTCACGGTATCTCGCGGGGGAGTATTTTTGAATGGCATGGGCAACGTTGTGTTCCTGAATCGTTTTCAGTCGTTCGGGATCTTCTAGGAGGTTGATTACCGCTTCGGCAATGGCCCGTGCTGCGTGTGGTTCGACCAGGATCCCGTTTTGGGGTCCGATGATGGCGGGGATAAAATTATGCCGGGTGGCCACGATGGCGGTTCCCGTGCGCATGGCTTCGATCACGGAGACGGGAAGCGCCTCGGAGGGATGCCAGCCGGGCATCACGAATATCGCGGAATCCCTGAGCAAACCGATCTTCTCCTTGCCGGTCACCAGCCCCATGTAATGCACGCGCCCCGGGTACCGTTCATTCAATACATTCAGCCTTCGTTGTACCTGGCCTGTGATCTCCTTCAACCCCATTGAGGCATCGGCCCGGAGCGCCCCGGCAATGACAAAATTGGCCGTTGGCCTCTTGTCAAGCACAAGTGGGATGGCATCGAGGAATTCGAGGATCCCCTTGCTGTGCATCAACGCGGAAAGATACAGGATCTGCTCCGGATGTGTGCCTGCCCCTTGAGCAGAGTCGTGGGGAGCGGAATCTATGGATACAGCATTGGTGGGAGGGGAACAGGATGGCACGAAGTCGAAGGGAGCGTGTTCCAAATGCGTGACTGCCTCCGGTGCGGAGTCGATGGGTGTGGATCCGGAGGGCAGGTTAAGATCAAACGACTGGTCGTAACAATTCGGCACAACCCCTACTTTGACGTTGGGGAAATGGATGAACTCATCGCGCATCTCCTCCAGCAACACGATCCCCGTGTCGATATTGCGGTAACCGTAACGGATCAGTGGCTTCAGGATCCCGCCGGTTTCAAAGAACGACCGGAAATTGGTCCCGTGGAGGTGAGCGATCATCCGCTTTCCCGTCCACCGGCCCAGGAAGAGCAGCGGCAGATCCTTCACGAAACCCATCTTACTTCGGGAGGGGGTGAAATAAACGGTGTGAAAACGGTAAATGAGAAAGGCCCATAGCGTTGACAAGATAGTCCAAAGAGTGTTGGGCAACGGGGTTTTGAACCGCGTAATGTTGATCACAATCACCTCGCGGGGATCAAAGGCGCTGACGACCGGCGCAAACATGGCCGACTGACCCGTGTAAGGGGGAGGCATTGAACCGTAAAGGAGTGTTTTTTTCTTCAATATAAATAAATTATTTCACAGAGGTACACAGATCACTGAATTTTCAACCAGAATATCAATCCGGTATCCGCAATTTATATGGATCTCCTTATGCACCTTCTCCCAAAGTCTGTATGACCTCACCCCGGCCCTCTAATGCAAGAAGCTACTTTTATGAACCTTTTCCCAAAGTTTATTTGACCTCACCCCGACCTTCTAATGCAAGGAACTACTTTTATGAACCTTTTCCCAAAGTTTATTTGACCTCACCCCGGCCCTCTCATGCAAGGAGCTACTTTTATGAACCTTTTCCCAAAGTTTATTTGACCTCACCCCGACCCTCTCCTTGCAGGAGAGGGAGACCCTTTGCCTGTATGGGAAAAGGGAACATTTCACCTGATTCTGGAGGTTGCAACCTCCTCGATCCTCTTGAGCACGCTGTGCAGGTGATACCGGATTTCGTCATTTGAAAACCTTAGTATCATGATTCCAAAATCTTGCATGATTCCATCTCGTTGTTCATCATGTTGTTTCCGGTCGGGTCTCGAATGTATCGGACCATCAACTTCTATTACCAATCTAGCTTCATGACAATAGAAATCAGCAATATAATGGTTAATAGGATGTTGACGTCTGAATTTAAGACCTCCAAGTTTATTGGATCGCAGATGTTGCCAAAGAACCTTTTCATACGAAGTCAACTTTTTTCGTAATTCTTTGGCCAGACCTGCAGTG
>SACF01000090.1 GCA_009928665.1 Alphaproteobacteria bacterium | reverse complement strand
GCTATGTTGGACCTACGAAAAATTAGATTTCCGTTGTTAAAGGCGGAAGCCCACAACCGTGACGAAATCCAAAAGGAGCACTTTCGCCAACGAGGGGAAGTGGCTGTTAAAAACCTCATTCAGAATAATTTTAAAGCCTATTATTGCCCTACTTTGGAAGAAGCCAAAACCCAAGTTTTATCCCTGATACCAAAGGGAGGTACCATTGGCTTTGGAGACTCCCATACTGTTTTTGCCTTGGGGCTGGAGGAGGAGTTGGAAAAAATGGGATGTATATCCATTCCCCACACTTGCGCCGTCAATGCCAATGCTTTTCGAGAAAAGATTCCCGGGTTTCAAATTCTGGGGGATCAACAAACTACCAAAGAAATTTTAATGCAATACTTGGTTGCCGATGTTTTTATGCTGGGGGCCAATGCCATCACCATGGATGGTCAAATCATAAATATTGACGGGGCTGGCAATCGAATCGCCGGGAGTATTTACGGATCCGAAAGGATGATTTTTATCGCCGGCGCCAATAAGCTGGTTCGGGACGTAGAAGCGGGGTTGGCCCGAACGAGAGATGAGGCGGCCCAAATGAACAACATTAAATATGACCATAATTTAAGCTGCAACAAAACCGGACTCTGTCAAGAGTGTACTTCTCAATACCGAAATTGCAACATTACCGCCATCTACCACAAGCAACCGGAGGCCGGAGACTTTCACGTCATTATTATAGGCGAAGAGCTGGGTTTCTAACCCAGCTCTTCATTATTCCGATACGTTTCCTATCCTAATCTATACTTTATGACCCGCTGGTTCCCACGATGACTTTGCCTTCCACGGCTTTTTCAATGGCCCGGGTCTTTTCTTCGTCAAACCAGCTGCATAGCTCAATCAGCTGAATCCCTTCTTCCTTCATCTTGCGGGCTGTAGATACTGCATCCTCCAGGTCTCTCACGAAAACGGCATGGGTGTTCCAACCCTCCGATAAAAGATCATAACGGACCGGTTCCACCACTCCCCGCATCACCACAAGGATACCATACTCCTTCAAATCCTCTCCCAATGATTCCATCCCACCGAGGTTTTCCTCTGAGTGTTTCACATTGAGACATTTGGTTTTCCCCTGGCCAAGCTGCTGGAATCTAGCGGTAATGGCATCGTCGAAGTCTCCACAAAAATTCAGTAAATCAAACCCGTCTTTTCCCAACTGAATCACCAGCTTTTCCGCCTCCAACATTCCATCCACTCCCACGATTTGGCTCAGACTTTCCGAATTTTCATAAATCGCCTGATAGCTCCCGGGGACAATTCCCGGCACATTGATGATAAAGGCATACTTCAACATTCTCTTCACTTCCTTTCCTTTAAAAAAGACGCCCTCCATGAAGGCGTCTTGTGGTGGGCAATATTGGACTCGAACCAACGACTTCCACCTTGTCGAGATGGCACTCTACCAGCTGAGTTAATCGCCCGTAGTGGAAGGATTGCTTTTTCCGCCCTCCCTCTCGTTACCATCACTAGTATGCCACAAAACCCGTCTAGTTGCAATCCGCTAATTGGAGAAGCGCCGCCAATAAAAAATCCGCACCTCGAATCAAATCCTCCGGCCTGGTGTCCTCCTGTGGCACATGGCTTCTCCCCCCGATGCTAGGCACGAATATCATGCCTGTGGGTACAAAAGGTGCCAACATGCAGGCATCGTGAACCGCACCGCTATTCATTTTAAGATAGGATTCTCCCAACTGTTTGGCGGTGTCCTCCAACAATGTCACCACCTTAGAGTTCATAAAGTCCGGTTTGGAAAAGGCCACTTCACGATAGTGGCAGTGGATATTTCGTCTCCTACATATTTCTTCCATCCGGAATTGAATTTCTTCCATTATGCCATGAATGGTTTCTTCCTGGGGGGAACGAACCTCTACCGTAAAGGTTACTTGCTGGGGAATCACATTGGATCCATTGGGCAAAACCTGAATTTTCCCCACCGTAGCTACTGCCTGCCCTTGCCCCAGGTCTATTCCGCAAGCCTCTACTTCAAGGATACCGGTTGCCGCTGCTGTCAAGGCATCTTGTCTCCCCATCATGGGGGATGCTCCGGCATGATTGCCCACACCAACAAAAGTAAACTCAACCACCTTCATACCATAAATCCGTTCCACAATACCAATGCCGATTCCTTGTTGTGCCAATACAGGGCCTTGCTCAATATGAAGCTCCAACATCCCCTGAATGCGGCGCCAGTCCAGCATCATGTCTTCATTATAGGGAGGGTATCCTTCCTTTATCAGAATTTCCCCCAAGGAAATGCCATCCTGATTTTTCAGGGAATCCAAATCATTCTTCCCATATCTTCCTGTCAAAAACTTGCTGCCAGTGAGGGTGGATCCAAAGTTAGAGCCCTCCTCTTCCGCGAAGATCACCAACTGAATGGATTTACTGCAAACCAAGGCTTCTTCCCGAATTCTACGCATGGCTTCCAAGACAGAAAGGGTCCCATATATTCCATCCAACCAGCCTCCATTTTGTACGGTGTCGATATGGGATCCTGCCAGAATAACGGGTTTCCCCTGGTCCTCAGGAAATCGGAAAAACATATTTCCCACTGGGTCCGTCTCTATGGATAAACCAAAAGACTCTCCACTCTCTATCAAGTAAGCTCTTGCCTCCCGGTCCATGGCGCCATAAGAAAAACGGGTGACCCCCTTACCGGGAGTCTCCGTCTTCTCTTTCACTTTTTCCAAATCCTCCAAGAGTCGCGGCCCGTTTATCCGGATTCCCGAAACATCATTTTTCATACGCCGCTCCAAAAGGCGCACCGGGCACGAACTGACCCTGGCCCTTTTCTCCGATATACTGTCCTTTTTCCACTACTTTTTTCCCACGCAAGAATACGGTCTCCGCACGGCCCTTCTGTTGGAATCCTTCAAAGGGACAATAGTCCACACCCTCCAAATTGTTGGCGGCTTGAATCACGCCGGCATAGGCAGGGTCAAAAACTACCACGTCTCCATCAAAGCCCACCGCTAGTTGACCTTTCCTGGTAAGGCCGTTAATTTTCGCCGGCATGGTGGCAAACAAGTCCACCAGGCGAGAACAGGAGATTCGACCTTCCTCCACGCCATAAGTCCATAGAATGTTCAATCGGTTCTGTAAGCTGGGAGCCCCATTGGGAATATCCGCAAAGGACTTTCCTTCTCCATACCCCATATGTTTTTGTTCCTTGAAGTCAAAACCGCAATGATCTGAACTCACTGCATTGAGCCATTTTTTATCGATGGCCTCCCACAAAGCTGCACGGTGTTCTTCTGTTCTCAAGGCCGGGGAACAAACGTATTTCGCGCCTTCAAAGTTGGGCTTGGCCAAATCTTCCGTATCCAGCACCAAGTAATGGGAACAGGTTTCTCCGAATATTTGTTGACCGTTATGATTGGCTTTCTTAATCTCCTCCAAAGCCTCCCGGGCGGATACGTGAACCACATACAAGGGAGCGTCCGCTAATTGGGCCAAATAAATAGCTCTTCGAGTGGCTTCTGCTTCCACTACCGGAGGCCGAGAGACGGCATGATAATAGGGCTCTACCTTTCCTTCCGCCACCAGTTGTTGGGTAAGTACATCAATCATATCTGCATTTTCTGCGTGGACCATGATGGTAATCCCGGCATCTCTTCCTTGATACAATGCCTTGAGAATCGCATCGTCATCAGCATGAAAAAACATTCCCTTATAGGCCATAAACAATTTCATAGTGGGGTATCCCGCCTTGGCCAACTCCGGGATTTCCTGAATCACCTCGGGACGAGGATCCGTCATAACACTATGGAAGGAGTAATCCACCATGGCAATGCCATCCACATCCGACTTTCGATACTCATCGATGCTTTGAACCAGTCCTTTTCCCGGTTCCTGATTGACAAATTCAATGAGGGTAGTAGTTCCACCTACCGCCGCTGCATGGGAAGTTTCAAACCCTCGCACCTTGCTCCCTTTATAGGTAAAGGAAAAATGTACGTGCTGGTCCACCCCTCCCGGCAAAATGTATTTTCCCGTTGCATCCACCACTTCATCGGCCGCAACCTGCAAGTTTTCACCAATAGCTTTGATGGTTTCTCCCTCTATATAAACATCTGCTTTCACTTCATTCTCGGAAGTTACTACTATTCCATTTTGAATCAATACTGACATACTTTTTTCCTCCTTCATCGATACTCGATTTCGATTTCCTGGGCCCCCTCCCATAGGGTTTTCTTTCCCATCTCTTCCAAATATTCCTTTCCTTCCGTAATGGTCAGAAAGTGATTGCCGGAAAGCTGGCCGGAGCAGCTGGAAAAACAACAGGCACCATAAGGCAAAAGAATTTCCATCTCGCTGACCCCGCCGATATACAAAAGCATCTGCCCGATTTGGGGATGACTGGTGTTGTTTTCATAAGGAAGCCCCAATCTTTCCTCTCCGTAAGGAATCCACACCGCTTCTCCACTCCATCGAACATGAATGACTTTGCTCTTTAGTGGTAACATTTTTCGAAAGGCTTCGCAAGTGAGAGGAGCTTTCTCTTCCTCCAAAATCCCGGTCATTTCCCGTCCACCTACTTTAATTCGAAGCTCTGTCATGCTCTTTTCTCCTCCTATATCAATCAACCTGTTTCATACTGCAAAATGACGCCCCCACTTTTTCTATGATCGCCATTTCGGGAATGTCATCTTCCGGCATGGCTGGTTTTATATAATAGCTGATACAATTTCTTCAAACACCTTGGTGTGCATGTCGATATCTTCTTCTGTAGTAGCTGCCGATATCAGCGCCATGTTGTGGAAAGGTGTCATCAAAATCCCTCGATTCAAGCTGGCCAGATGCATGTATTGATCCAAAGCAAAGTCTACCGCA
>SACF01000058.1 GCA_009928665.1 Alphaproteobacteria bacterium | reverse complement strand
GGATGGAGTGGCATGAGGCAGCGTCGAAATTGCAGATCCAGCAGGTTCCAAGGCCCATTTCGGCGGCAGCCAGGGTCATGTGGTCCACGATAATCGCCGCATCGATGTCGGTGTGATCCTTGCCGTCAGCTCTTTTCCAGGCCGCACCATGATTGCCGCATATTATCAGGATCACCGGAGCCTGGCTGAACCAGGGACGGTTGTAAGTTGTGGCTATTTTTTGCTTCAGAGCGGTATCCCGTATAATGATAACGTGCCAGGGCTGATAATTGGCGGCCGAGGGCGCCAGTCGTCCGCATTCGAGGATATAATTCAGTTTTTCCTCCTCAACGGTCTTGTCAAGATAATTCCGGACAGAATATCTTTTTTTAACCAGATCCGAAAATTTTTCCATAGTTTCTTTGTTTTCAGCCGGAATACCGGAATGTCAAGATATTATATTCATTTCCGGAAATTCCTTTATCTGTTTTGCAAAAAATCAGCTCTTGTGGAGGCAGTAATTTCCCTATCGCCTCATCGGTCGATCGTCCAGGTTGTCAAACCTTTCGCGGTGAATTCGTACCGTTTGGCTTGTCCTCCGTAACCCTGAAGCGCTTCGATGACCTTCGACCGGGAGTTGTCGGGGCAGTAGAAAAACATAAAACCACCCCCTCCTGCTCCGGAAACCTTCCCACCCGTGGCGCCGGCAGTGATGGCTGTTTCGTAAAACCGGTCAATCATCGGGTTGGAGACCCCTTCGGCGAGATTCTTTTTAAACTTCCATCCAAAGTCGAGGTTTTCGCCGATACTGTCAAGATGGCCCGTCAACAGCGCCTCTTTCATACTAAATGCCTGTTCTTTGAGTTTGTGCATGGCTTCGAGCGATTTTTCGTTCTTTGCCATCACATTGCGGGTTTGTTGTTCGATGATCTTCGACGAAAGCCGGCTTGTTTCTGTATGGTAAAGCACCAGGTTATGGGCCAGTTCGTCAAGGTATTTTTCCCGGATCCGCAACGGATTCACGATGACCTTATCATCCTTATAAAATTCCATGAAGTTGACCCCCCCAAAAGTTGCGGCATACTGATCCTGCTTTCCTCCGGCCATTTTCAGGTCGACCCGCTCGATCTGGTAGGCCAGACGGGCAAGATCGTATTCGCCCAGGGGCAGGTTAAGCCATTCGGCAAAGGCTCCGAGAATGGCAACGACCAGAGTTGACGAAGTTCCCAATCCCGATCCTGGTGGTGCATCAACGTAAGTATGAAGCTCAAAGGAGAGTGGTTTGCCTGAAAAATCACGAGCAATCCGGTTATAGATTCCTTTGTGCAGGTCAAGGGCGCCGTCGATTTCAAGGGATAATGATGATGGAAACAGGATTTGCTCCTTCTTATCCCAGGCATTAAACAGGATCTGACCGTCATTCCTCGGTTTAATCGTGGCGTAGGCATACATGCTGATGGTCGCGTTCAGGATGGCGCCGCCATATATTTCGGAAAACGGCGCCACATCGGTTCCGCCTCCGGCAAGACCGAGACGCAATGGAGCTTTACTGCGGATGATCATTATTCAGGATTATCATTGGGATAACGAATGTTTCGCAAAGTTATTGGATTATTACTTTACCCCATCAAAGTCCCGATGGATTCGACCAACCGGCCCCAGGAGTAATTCTTTTTCGCTTGTGCAGCGTTGTTTGAGAATTCCGCCTCTTTTTCTTCCTCGTAAAAACGTAAAATGGCGTTGGCGATGGGCTCGGGGACAGGGTTCACCACATATCCCACCACTCCGTCGGGGACGATTTCAGCAAGCCCGCCCACATCGGTTATAATCATGGGTTTGTCGAAATGGTATGCGATCTGCGTTACGCCGCTCTGGGTTGCGCTTTTGTAAGGCTGCACCACCACGTCGGCGGCGCAAAAATAGTTCAGTACCTGGGTGTCGGGGATAAAATCTGTTTTCAGGATCACTTTCTCCGAAAGCCGCTCCTTTTCGATTATCTCCAGGTAGGGTTGCGGATCGCAATAGTACTCCCCGGCCACGATCAGTTTAATCTTCATTTCCCGAATCTGCGGATGACACATGGCAAGGAGCAGCAGGTCAAGCCCTTTGTAATCGCGAATAAAGCCAAAAAACAGGATGTACCGATATCCCGGATCCAGGTTGAGCCGTTTGATTGCATCGGCTTTGGAGATCGCATCGCCGAAATTATCGTAAAGCGGATGGGGGCAAAAAACTTTGGGTTTTTGCGGATCGAACGAGTCGAGATCATTCAGTACCGAGTGCGACATGGCGACACAGCCATCGACCGCGCCTATCCAAAATTTTGCGAGAACGCGGTCGCCGGGACGTTTTTCGTGCGGAATGATGTTATCGATTATCGTCACGATCCGGGTGTGTTTGTTCCGGCGTGCAATCCGGCAGATGGTGCCGAAACAAGGAGCCATGAATGGAATCCAGAATTTAACCAGGATCAGGTCGGGCCTGAGCTTTCGCAGTTCCCTCCCTACCTTGATCCAATTGAACGGATTGATGCTGTTTACCTTAACGTGAATGGGCAACCCTGCGGGGGCAGGTTCTGTCGATTTCTGGGTTTTGCCCGGAAAGAGCAGCGAGGGGTATTGCAGTGAAAAGGTATAGATTTGGGCTTCGTATCCCAGGTTCCGGTATTCGCGGATCAGCCGTTCATTGTAATTGGCGAGGCCACCCCTGAAGGGATGTGCGGTTCCGATTAAAATGATTTTTCCTGATTTTGTCATGCTCCTTCCCGAAAAGGCACCGTGAAGCTGAAAGTCGAGCCCTGGCCATATTCACTTTCCACGGATATTTTCCCCCCGTTTTTCTCGATAAATTCCTTGCAGAGGATCAATCCCAGCCCGGTACCTTTTTCATTTGCGGTTCCTGCAGTCGAAAAGGTCTTTTCGAGCTTGAAAAGGCTTTCGATCGCCGTGGGAGTCATCCCGAGGCCGGTATCGCTCACGATTACGGTTGCGAACCCGGGTTCACGCCCGGTTGCGATGGTCACGGTTCCATCCATGGCCGTATATTTGAGCGCGTTGGAGATGAGATTCCGTAAAACAGTCTTGATCATGTTGGGATCGGCAATCACGGTAAGGGTTCCGGAGACCCGTGAAACAAGGTTCACCCGTTTTTCACCAGCAGTGACCTTGTAAAAATCTATTACTTCGTTGATGATAGGGATCAGATCAAATGGTTGCGGGTCGGCTACCATCCTGCCTGTCTGTATCCGGGCCCATTGCAGCAGGTTGTCGAGCAGTTTCAGGTAATTTCGCGATAGCGAATGGAGGCTGGTAAGGATTTCATGGGTTTCATCAACAGTAATCAGGTCGATGTCGGTTCTTAAAACCTCTGCAAGCGAAATGAGGGTGGTTATCGGACTACGGAGGTCGTGGGCGATAATGGAGAAAAACTTGTCTTTGGTCGCGTTGAGTTCGATCAGTTCCCGTTTCTGTTTTTCAAGTTCTTCTTTCTGACGAACGATCTCATGATTCTGAGCCGCCAGTTGTTCCTCGGCAATATTCATGTCGCGCAACCGACGAACGAGCGCTTTCAGGACTCCCCGGATAATGGTGTTCTCGGTCCGGGTGATCCGGTAGAACAGATCCTGGTTGAACCGGTATAAAAAGGTGTGCGAGAGCGCGGTGACTGTTGCGGAGCGTTCTTTCTTGTCGAGCAGGTAATATTTACCGAAGACATCCCTAGTTTTAAGCACCGAGAAGATGTATTCGGCATCATGAACTTTAACCCGGCCATCGACAATGATGTACATGGCATCGCCAAGTTCACCCTTTAGTACGATGTGATCGCCCTCACTGACCTCCATTTCGATCAGGTGATCGGCAATCTGCTTTAAGACTTCATCGGGTGTTTCTGAAAAAATCGAAACGGTCTTCAGGAACGCAATGCGGCGGGCTGTTTCCATAGGTCCGGTTTAAACAATCATGAATCAAGACCGAGGTTGGTCTCAATGATGTAATTATTTCTGTCGGTAGAGTTCCGTGAGATCAGTTCACCGAGGAACCCGGCTACAAAGAGTTGTGTTCCCAGGATCATGGAGAGTAAACCAAAATAGAAGAGCGGGCGTTCAGTCATCTTGAAAGCCAGATTGAAAAACTTTTCATAGGCGAGATAACCGGCTATAAAAAATCCCGCTATGAAGAGCAATGTTCCCCATAATCCAAAGAAGTGCATGGGTCGTTTCGCGAACCGGGAGGTGAAGGTAATGGTGACCAGGTCGAGGTAGCCTTTGTAGAACCGGTCGAGGCCATATTTTGTTTTCCCGAATTTCCGTTTCTGATGATGAACCACCTTCTCCCCTATTTTCCTGAATCCTGCCCATTTGGCGAGGAAGGGGATGTAGCGGTGCATTTCACCATAAACTTCGATGCTTTTGACTACCGCGTTCCGATAGGCTTTCAGGCCGCAGTTGAAATCGTGCAGTTTGATCCCCGACATGCTTCTGGCCGACCAGTTATAGAATTTCGTCGGAATGGTCTTGGATGGCGGGTCATGGCGTTTTTTCTTCCAGCCGGAGACAAGATCATATCCTTCCTCTGTAATCATCCGGTACATTTCGGGCAGTTCATCGGGGTTATCCTGAAGGTCAGCATCCATGGTAAATACCACATTCCCAGTGGCAGCGGCGAATCCCACGTTCAGGGCTGCCGCTTTCCCGTAGTTCCTTCTGAATTTTATACCCTTGATGGCTGGATTGTCATCCCGCAGCCGGCAGATTACCTGCCAGGAATGGTCATTGCTGCCGTCATCTACAAAGATGATCTCATAGCTGAAACCATGCAGTTTGAGCACCCGGTCGATCCAGGCTGTGAGTTCAGGCAATGATTCCTCTTCATTAAGCAACGGGATGACAAGCGAGATATCCATCGGATCAGATCATTTTTTCTTCAACCTTATCTTTTTTACGGATCACCAATCCGACCAACAACGACAACACAGCGCTGATAATCAAGGAATTTATAATTTGCTTTCCGATGTTGTTGCTCGCTTCTACTTTGGCTATCGACTCATCGATCTTATCCTGAGGTAAATTATAATTTTGAAGCATCTCCGTCATTTTAGCAACCTGTTGCTTCATGAATTCGGGATCGATAAAATTGTTAAAAATGTAGGAATAGAGGTTTGACAGCAGAAATCCGATCAGGAAAATCACCAGACAGGAGAGAACGGCATCAAGATAGGAGATCTGGCGTTCGGGGGCAAATTTAAGGCGAAGGCTGTTACCGCCCAGGATTCCGATGGTGACCGGAATGGCAACCACGAAGACCAGGAATGAGATAACCCCAAAGCTGATGCTAAACATATTCACGTTGAATATGTACATCAGAAGGGAGAAAACGATGGATATTGCTGCCAGGATCAGGCCATATATCCAGCCATTTTTCAGGATCATTGGAAAAGATGTTTTCATGGGTTTTGTTTTTGGTTAGTGCAAATTTAAAAAACTTAACAAATGAAGAAACACTGACCATGGAATTTGTTATACCGTCAAGGCCCTTATCAAATAAAATATTTGCATGCGTCGGTTGAATGTCCTACTTTTGCACCGGGGTAAGTCTTATACGACCAGCTCCTGTTTAACTCCCCCAGGTTCGGAAGGAAGCAAGGGTACGATGGTTGAGCGGTGCGATATAAGGGGCTTACCCCTTTTTATTTACGATTGACGAATGACGAATGACGATTTAAAGATTTTCATTCATGATGCATAAATCGTAAATAGTCAATCGCAAGATTTTATGCTTTTACGAATCCATCCCGACAATCCCGGAGAGCGACAGCTGAAGATCATTGTCGATTGCCTACATCAGGGCGGTGTCATCATATATCCTACCGATACCGTTTATGGACTGGGTTGTGATATTACCCGGATCAAGGCGGTCGACCGGGTGGCGCAGATCAAGGGCATCCGGCGTGAGAAGGCGAATTTCTCATTCATCTGCAGTGATTTCAGTCAGTTATCGGGCTATTCCCGGCCCATTCCCAACCCGGTTTTTAAAATGATGCGCCGGGCGCTTCCGGGACCTTACACCTTCATATTAAACGCCAACAACGAAGTGCCTCATTTTTTTCAAAGCAGGAAAAAAACAGTGGGTATCCGTATTCCGGATCACAAGGTGCCCGTTCAGATCGTGGAGCGGCTTGGCAATCCAATCATGACTACCTCCATCCACCATGAGGATGAAGTGATTGATTACCTGACTGATCCCGAATATATTTATGAAAAGTTTCACAAGTTGGTCGATATCGTGATTGATTCGGGGCATTGCGGGAACATTCCTTCGACCATCATCGATTGTTCCCGCGAAACCCCGGTTGTGGTACGTCACGGGAAAGGTGATCCGGATATTTTACTTTTCTGAAAAATTCATTGAAAACAGGTCACACAAATCACGAAAGATAATGAGGGGTACTCCGGGGGCCCCATGCAATATTGGATCATTCACACTTGAAAACCAGAATGCCGACAACAGAAAACCCTATAGGCAACATTTTTGACCTGACCGGGATCCCTTCCACGGGTGGAGAAGTTTTCGAAGAACTGATGAAGGGCGCCGGGTTCAGGGTGGAGCGGATCATCAGCAAAGGGCAGACAACGCCGGAGGGAACCTGGTACGACCAGGGTTGGGATGAGTGGGTAATGGTCGTTCAGGGGGAGGCGATTCTTGAACCAGAGGGTTCTGAACCCTTCACGATGAAGGCAGGTGATTACGTGATGTTGCCGGCTCATTTGCGACACCGCGTTGTTTACACCACCAGCGATCCCGAATGCATCTGGCTTGCAATACACAGTGGTCCGGAACAACCGTAGCAGATGCCGTGCGGGTCTGTTTTTTTCCACAGATATTGGTTCTTTTAAAAAAAAGCGTACCTTTGCGCCCTCAAATCAAGAATTGATTCGCTAGCTCAGCAGGTAGAGCATCGCCCTTTTAAGGCGGGGGTCCTGGGTTCGAATCCCAGGCGGATCACACAAAGCGAAAAAGCGAAAAGGCGAGGTGGTGAAGCGATTCACTTTCTCGCTTTTTTACTTTTTAACAATTTCATTTTCTATCTAATTCGTGATTTAGCAGTTTCACCTTTTCTTACATATCTTTTTCTTCCTTTTTAACGTTGTTAATAACTTCTTTCCGGAAACGCATTACTTTTCGTCAGTTCAATGATTAATAAAAAAGACAACCATGGAAAGACAGGAATCCAGGTCTTTCAATCAGGAACTTCGAAAAAGGACCTTTGATTTATCCGTAAACATTTACAAACTTGTGGCGGATAAAAAGATCCCGTTGATCGCCCGTTCGATCATTTCCCAATTGATCCGTTCTTCGTCATCTGTAGCAGCCAATTACCGTTCAGCCACCCGCGCCCGCTCCGACGCTGAGTTCTTTGCCAAGATCTGCATTGTTCTCGAAGAGTGTGACGAAACAGAACACTGGCTTGAGTTCCTCATCAGTATCCGCATTCTATCTCCGGATGAATCACGCTCAGTCCGGGATGAGACAGATCAGTTACTTCGAATCTTCTCCACCACCCGGAAAAAGCTTATCAAAAAACGGGATAAATGAGATCACAGAAAGCGAAAAAGCGAAAAGGCGAAAAGGCGGGGTTCAGTTCCCAGCCGAATTTCAGGGGATCTGAAGCAATGAGATCTTTTGTGTAACCTTTGTGGTAAATCTGATCCATCATTTCGGTGAAGATTTCAACGATTGGCTGTTCTTACGTGGTTGCGGTGTAAGTTTTCATAAAGCTTTGCTTTTAAGGTATTAATGAAATTTTATTACGCCTTTAGGCATCAACCGGGAAGAATAAATAATGTCAATGGGTGTATGTCTGATTTTCCAGGATTTTTTGCTTCAAGCGTAAAAAACCCGTCAGGGCAAATCTGAAAACAATGAAATCGACGTTACCGCCAGGAGGTCGCCCTTGACAGTTTTAAGCTGTACCAGGCATGACGGTACTTTAAAGCGAGTTCTTCGCAGGTAATTTTGTTGCAAAATTTCGAGCTAAACCGTGCGTGAGAAAGGGGTTTCTTTTTTGCAAAGCTTTCTTCTTTGCCTTGATTTAAAAAAAAAGCGACCATAATCAACCACGCTTTGTTGAATGGGAAAGTGCAACAAAATGCACCTTATGGGTTAAAAAGGCATTCTTTTCCCCAAAAAATATAGAAATAGTGCAGTATAATGCTCTTCAGCCAATTTTTTATGAAATGGAGTCAAATAACAATAAAGTTGATAATATCGATCAATAATTGTTATATTTGTACAAAATAAACAACATTATGAACGAACGCAAACTTATATTGATTCCTAAAACCCAAAGAATATTGACTGCCTTAGGCGAGAATCTTAAATTAGCCAGGTTAAGAAGGAAACTAAGTACGACGCAGGTTTCCGAAAGAGCAGGCATAAACAGAGGAACACTTGTCTCAATAGAGAAAGGAGAGCCCGGTGTAGGAATTGGAAGTTATCTGCAGGTTCTGTCGGTCCTTGGCCTTGAAGAGGATCTTCTGAATGTGGCAAAGGATGACATCCTGGGCAGAAAAATCCAGGATGCAAACCTGATTGTGAAAAAAAGAGCTCCGAAGAAAAACAGCAAGTAATAGTATCAACCGATGGAACAAAGAAAGATACTTGTTTTTGCGGATTGGAGCGAACTGAAAGTACCTCGTTTAATGGGAACTCTTTATTCGACGCCTTCCAGGGGAAAAGAAATATTCTCTTTTGAATACTTAAAAGGTTGGCTTGAGTCGAGATTTGCCCAACAACTCGATCCGGATCTGGTTTACTATTCCGGACCACAATACCTGAAAGAAGGGAAAACCAACTTTGGTATTTTCATGGATTCCGCTCCTGATCGATGGGGTAGAATGCTTATCCAACGCAAAGAATCCATAATGGCCCGGGAGTCCGGGAGGAAAGAAAAAACTCTTCAGGAGTCAGATTACCTTCTGGGCGTTTACGATCAATTCAGGATCGGCGGTTTGAGATTCAAGGAAACTCCGGAAGGGCCTTTTCTGAATGATGACAGAGGGCTTGCTATTCCACCATGGACATCCTTGAAAGAATTGGCGCATGCAAGCCTGAAAATGGAGGATGAAACAACGCCGGAGAAAGAGGAAGTCATGTGGCTCAACCTGTTGTTGGCACCGGGTTCTTCACTGGGTGGGGCAAGGCCAAAAGCGGGAGTATTGGATCAGCAGCGAAGACTGTGTATCGCAAAATTTCCCAGCAGGAATGATAATAAGGACATAGGAGCGTGGGAAATGGTTACTGGAGACCTTGCCAGGCAGGCAGGAATCAACATGGCAGAGGGAAAGATCATCAAACTCTCGTCCGCTTACCACACTTATTTCTCCCGGAGGTTTGACCGCACGGATACAGGCAAGAGGATACATTTCGCATCTGCAATGAACATGCTGGGTTATCAGGACGGAGCAGATGCTACAGAAGGGGTAAGTTATCTGGATATCGTCAATTTTCTAATCAAACACGGCAGCCAGGTTGAACAGGATCTTGAAGAACTCTGGAGACGCATCGTATTTTCAATTTGTGTAAAGAATACTGACGACCACCTGCGCAATCATGGATTTCTGCTTACCGGTTCAGGCTGGAAACTTTCACCTGCATACGACATCAATCCGGTCGAAACCGGGACAGGTTTGCGACTGAATATATCTGAAAATGATAATTCACTCGATCTTGACCTTGCCATGGAAGTTTCCCCTTTCTTCCGGCTTACTGAGAAGAAGACATCTCAAATAATCGGCAAAGTGAAGGGCTCGGTTCAAAATTGGAGGTGTGTTGCCGACAGATATAAAATTCTTAAAAAAGAACAGAACAGAATGTCCAGGGCATTCCGACTTTAGGGTTTCAAGATGTTTTCTTTTGCTTCTATTTCTTTGACATCCTCCTGCAAAGAAAAGCAGCCACTTTGGTTTTACTTATAGCTTACGGAGTGCAAGCTCCGCCCAATCAATCCATAAAACAACAGCGCTTCCTGGTGGCTCACATAGGAGGGAGCGTATATGGTATTAGGTACAAGGAAACTGAATTCCCTGACCCGGGTGAACTCCCGGAAACAGTACCATTCTTTCGCAATCGCATTATGTATCCTTTCTTTTGCCAGTGTAGGAGGTTATTGGTACTGAACTCCGGGAAATGAAGTCTCACCTGGGCAAGGGAAAAAAGTCCCTGAGGATAGAGAACATCACGGAATTCGAGAAAGCTTAATGCCATGTTTTTTCATTTCCACTGAGCTAGAAATATAGTGATTATCGGAAATAACAAGTGCTAATAAGAATCCAAAATACAATTTAGACCTGTTATAAATTTCACAAAAATTAATGCCGGGTGTTTTTTTTGCATACTTTTGTTTCGTTATTCTACGAAATACAAAACAATATGATCACTGAAAAGAAATATTATACAGAGAACCAGGAGAAGATGGCCCGGTATGCAAAAGCAATTGCTCATCCGGCCAGGGTCTTCATTCTTGACTTTCTGGCCGATAACATTGACAAATGCTGTTACAGCGGCGACATGGCTGAAGAGATTCCCATCGCCCGATCGACGCTCTCAGAACACCTGAAGGAATTAAAGAAAGTCGGACTTATCCAGGGCGAGATCAATCCGCCATATATAAAATATTGTATCAACAAAGAACATTGGGAGGAAGCAAGGAGGTTGCTGAATTTTTTATTTGAACGATAATTTCAATATTTATAAACCCGATCATATGAACATAAAAATCTTAGGCCCGGGCTGTCCGAAATGCAAGACACTGGACAAGATCACCAGGGAGGTGGTCGAAAAAAACGGGATCAATGCTACCATAACCAAAGTCGAAGACATCATGGAGATCATGAAATACGGGGTGATGTCGACCCCTGCCCTGGTCGTTGATGACAAGGTTGTCGTTAAAGGAAGGGTGCCTTCAGCAGAAGAGATCAGACAATTATTAACCCAATAAACAATCGGATATGAGACATATTTTAAGTTTGCTGGCATTCATTTTTTTGTCTACCGGAATTTTTTCGGCAAATGCCGGTCCGGAGCCCGCGATCTCGGGTGGAAATCAGCCTGCACCTGGTAAAAAGGTTGAAGTCTATTATTTTCATTTTACCCGGAGGTGCACAACCTGTAACAATGTTGAAAAGGTGACGAAAGAAGCTGTTGAGCAACAGTATGCCGATAAAGTCAAAGCCGGAGAGATCACCTTTCGGAGTGTCAACTTGGATGAAAAGGATGGGGAAACCCTCGGAGCCAAGCTCAAAGTCGAAGGACAAACACTGCTCATCGTATCGGGTGATAAGCGGATTGATATTACCGATAAAGGATTTTTATACGCCAACAACAGCCCGGAGAAGCTGAAAGCAGAGATAAAGAAAGCTATTGATAGTTTGATAAAATGATTCAGATTTGAAGATTTGAGGATTTGAAGATTTGATAAGAGTATACAGGCAAAACTGACTTCGATAACCAATATCATTTCGAAAATCATCATTACTTCAAAATCGAAACAGACTTTGTAAATCTCCAAATCCTCAAATCCTCAAATCTTCAGGTCATGCAATTTCTCCAGACAGTCCTTGAAAACTCTCAATATGCTTTCCTGACGGCATTCATCCTGGGATTGATGACAGCTATCAGTCCCTGCCCGCTGGCTACCAATATTTCAGCCATCGGGTTTATCAGCCGGGATCTTGCAGACAGACGAAGGGTTTTTCTCAAAGGTCTTGTCTATACTTTAGGCAGAGCGGTTTCCTATACGGGCCTTGGGGTGATCCTGTTCCTGGGCGCCAGCAAAATGAAGGTCTCCCTTTTGTTCCAGGGATGGGGAGAAAAACTTCTTGGTCCGATTTTGATTCTTATCGGAGTATTTATGTTGGATTTCATCAGGATCAAACTACCGGGATTTTCCGGACTGACTGAAAAGATGGGGGAGCACAGCAAGAAAAGCTATTGGGGAACCCTGCTTTTAGGAATGGTTTTCGCCATGGCATTTTGCCCATATAGCGGCGTCCTATATTTTGGCATGTTGATCCCTGTGACCATTGCAAGCGCAAGCGGACTTTACCTGCCGGTAATCTTTGCTATCGCTACCGGCTTGCCGGTAATCATCTTCGCCTGGTTGCTTGCCTATGCAGTAGGCAATGTGGGTAAACTCTATGACCGGATCAAAATCTTTGAGCTTTGGTTTCGGAGAATCGTCGCTGTTGTGTTCATACTTGTCGGGATTTACTATATTTTGATATTCTTCCTTTAAGATGGAAAGTTTTTTTTCCGGGACCGGTTTTATCAGTGGCGGGATCAGAAATGTAACCCCGCGTCAGGCTCTTGAATTATGCAGAAAGGGCGCCATACTGGTGGATGTTCGCGAAGCGGTATTAAGCAGGTTTAAGATGTTTGACGTTCCGGAGATCCTCTATTGTCCGTATAGCATTTTGGAGGAATCGTTCGACAACCTGCACGCCGGGAAACTGATTATTTTCGCGGATGCAGCAGGGCTCCACAGCAAGGAAGCAGCTATCCTTGCGATGAAACGAGGGATTGGGGATCGTGTCGCGAACCTGGCCGGCGGACTGGTCGAATGGGAACGGGATGGGATGCCGCTACTGATCGATACCAACGAGAAGTTGTCGGGATCGTGTATGTGTCAGCTCAGACCCAGGGAGAAGAAATAGTTTTTTTGGATTCTAATTTCGTCTTTCTACGAATCACTAATTAAAAATCAAAATGAAAAAGACAATCGGATTCATCGGCGGTGGAAGGATAACCAGGATATTTCTCCAGGCCTTCCAGAACAAAGGATTTCTTCCCGACAAAATTGCTGTTTTCGACATCAGCAATGAAGTATTACTGGCCTTGCATCAAAAGTACCCGAAGGTGGAAATAGCCTCCCTGGAGGCAGTTGCAAGCCAGGATATTGTTTTTATTGCACTTCATCCTCCTGTCATACTGGATACCATTGAGCAGGTTAAAGGCCTAATTACGCCTGACGCCTGTGTGATCTCGCTGGCTCCCAAAATTACAATAGAAAAAATCACTGCAAAGCTGAACGGACTTGTCAATGTTGGAAGGCTGATCCCGAATGTGACTTCTTATATCAATAAGGGATACAACCCTGTCTGCTTCTCTAAAAACTTCAATAAAAAGGAAGACATTCTGGATATCCTGAATATATTGGGTGAAACGTTTATTGTTGAGGAACCAAAACTAGAGGCCTATGCCATTGCTTCAGCCATGCTGCCGACCTATTTCTGGTTTCAATGGCAAGAGATACACCAGATAGGCAGTAAGATGGGCCTGGACGAAAATGAATCGCGAGAGACGGTTAAGAAGACCCTGATCGCCGCCATCGACACTCTATATCATTCCGGTTTGAGCTATGAGGAAGTGATCGATCTGATCCCGGTTAAGCCGATTGCCGCGCATGAATCCCAGATCAGGGAGGTCCTTTCAAATACCCTGTGCGCTTTGTTTGAAAAAATTAAACCCTGATAAAATAGTCACTATCCTAATAATCTGTCGTTAATAAACCGAATGCCTGAAACCCGAAACTCACATGAACAAACCATGAAGAACTTCGAACATCTGGATACTGTAACTGTCGAACTGGCAGCGGTTTCAGCTTCCATTGCAGGAGGATGCAGGCCATGTCTTGATTATCATTTCAAAAAGGCGTTGGAAAGCGGCTGTACGATTGAACAAATTCAAGAAGCCATTGAATTAGGCAAGATGATCAAGCAACGACCTATTCTGGATATATACGAACATGCAGAAAAACTGGTTAATCAACCCCCAAGATAGATGCATTATGAAAAAGATTCCGTTTTTACTTCTGTTGTCATTTATAATAATGGCAGCATCAACCTCGGCCAAGGATAATAAAAATGTGATTGAGGTATTGTATTTCAAAGCCAATCTGGCCTGCTGCAAAGCAAAGGCGTGCAATTCACTTGAAGCCAAAGTGAAGGAGATCGTTGAAAAATCCTGGACTGATGGCAGCGTAAGCTTCAGACAGGTTAAACTGAGCGATACTACAAATACAGATCTGATTAAAAAATACAATGCCCAGTCACAGACACTTGTCCTGGTAAAATCCAGTAAGAAAAAGTCAACATCCGTGGACGTATCAGGGATTTTACAGGATTATGCCAAGACCAACGATGCACAGAAATTTGAAACTGAATTAACTGCAAGGATCAATGAGCTTATCAAGCGAAAGTAGATCCACATTAAAGAAAGTTCTGAACCTATCCTTGGTTATCCTTGGCATCGGGTTCCTGGTCGTGCTTTTCCTTTTCAGGGGGAGCATGACTAACCTTGTTTCAAAAAAAATGACGGAACAGGCCAGGGCAGATACAAAAAAAACTGTTGCCCAGATGTTGGACTCAGCATACAACTATCAGAAAAACGGAATGGCTTTTCGGATCACATTTCTGGAATTTGGGGCGACAGGTTGTATTTCCTGTCGGAAAATGGAACTGGTTATGAAGGAGGTCAGGAAAAAATATCAGCAGAAGGTAAATGTGATATTTTACAATGTATTGTTACCGGAAAACCAGGATTTTATGAAGTATTACGGAATCGCCGCCATCCCCACCCAGGTTCTGCTGGGCCCTTCAGGCAGGGAGATTTTCCGTCATTCGGGATACTATTCCTTTTACGAACTGGAACATGAATTCAAGAAATCAAATCTTTAATAGCCGTCATGAAACTGGAATATTTATTTGTACTTACAAATCTGCTACTACTTTTTTCATGTTCTAAGAAAGAAGACCCGTTACCCCCTTCGGGAGACATTACCATTGAGGCACTGACCTCTACGCTGAATCCTTTGAAGGCTTGGGATACAACGCTGATCACCGTAACTGCCACCGGTAGCAATCTGCAATACGGATGGGAAGCCGATCATGGAAGCATTGTGGGGTCGGGACAGGTGGTAAAATATGCCGCCGGCGAGTGTTGTGTCGGATTAAATACTATTACCTGCCGTGTGTTCAACGACACCGGCGAAGTCTCAGATACGATAAAGATCCGTGTCACCTCCTATTTCTGGCCATGAAAACCCTGATATCATACTTTTTCGTTCTCATGCCTTTTGTGATGTCACTTTATGGGCATGGTAAGCTGTTTGCACAGTGTTGTACTTCCGGAAATCCGTTTATCAGCGATGCCGAACAGCCAGCGTTACAGTCGAGAATACTGACAGCCTCACTGCTCTATCGATACAACGACTCGCATCAATATTACTATAACGACTCTCGGTACAACGACCTCCCATTCACCCAGCGATCCTTCAGCAACTACATGGAAATGCAGTTGGCATATGGCATCACCGGATGGATGACAGTCCAGACCGATTTGGGATACTTCATAAACAAGACCCAGGAAACCAGCAACCAGCATACCTACCGGGGTAACGGACTGGGAGACCTTGGCCTGCAGTTGAAATTCAATGCCTGGCATAACACCAAAGCCCGTTTTTCAGTTTCTCCGGCCATCGGAGTGAAATTTCCCGTCGGAGTGTTCGACCAGGAAGTCGACCACGTAAAGCTGCCAATTGCAGTTCAACCTTCTTCAGGAAGTTTCAAATATTACGGAAGTGTATTTGTATATAAAGGATTCGGGAAAAAACTTTCACTGGCAGCATATGGCTCGTACGAATATTCTCAGCGGATCGAATCCGATAACTTCTTATACAAGTACGGAGACCTCTGGATTGCAGCGATTTATTTCAATTACCAGGCATGGAAAAATTTCAACATAAACCTGCAATTCAGGAATGAATACAGGTATAAAGCATCACGGGGGTATTATGAAACCGTAAATGCTTCCGGATATGAGGTTGTTTTTCTCACCCCGCAGATTACCGTTTCACTTCCCCATAACTGGTACCTGTCAGCCTACGCCGACATCCCTGTCTACAAATATTACAACGACCTTCAGATGTCGTTTGGATATGCATTGTCATTCAAAGTCACCAGGAAGATCGATTTTATTGCATTAAAAGCCAGACACAGCAAATCAAGCCCGTGAATGATAAAACCGGGTGGAGAAAGCAAAAATTAAACGAACTAAACAGAGACAATCATGAATGAGCAGAATAAACCCGGATTTATCATGTGCGTATGCACGGGTAAATGCCCCGGCTTCTCCCGGATGGATATCTGGGATTTTATAAACCGTGTAAGGATTGAATTGCCGGTTGAATATGGATTTATACACCCGCAACTTTGCGAGGAAGACGGTGACCGGTTTTTAATGGATTTTCTCAAATCACAACGGAAAGTCGTGATCGGCGGATGTGCACCCAATATGCAAAACAAGCTTTTCAGAGATGCATTTTCAGCCTCCGGTCTGGATGTAACCAAGGATCTGACTGCAATTGATGTTCGCGACATGACAACCGACCAGGCAGTGGAAAAGGTTAGCCAGGCATTGAAAAAATTGGAGGAAGCACAATGAGCGAGACCACTTTCATGGGCGTCGAACGCAGCCTGATCGACTGGAAGCCGACCATTGACTATACGAAATGCGATTACTGCATGGAATGCGTAAAATTCTGTCCGCATAAGGTATTTGAGGTCAGGGAAGATGAAGAGATAAAGTTGATCATAAAGAATCCGCATAACTGCGTCGTATTCTGTAGGGCATGTTCTAAGACCTGTGGACCGGATGCTTTGTCTTTCCCTGATAAGAATATGACGACTCAGCGCATTAAGGAAATAAGAAAGGAGATGGAAAGCCATGGTTGAAAATTTTGCCATTCTGCCTTGTAATGGACTGGACAAATGTGCAGGGGTGATCTCCCGTGAACTCGCGATCAAACTGAGCGTGAATTCGGACAATAAGATCATATGTCCGGTTTTCTACCGGGTTTCTGAAACAAAGTACAATAAGCTTGCAGCAGAACGGCCCCTTTTAGTCATCGACGGATGCCAGACCCGATGCGCCAGTAAGCTTGCCGCAGAAAAAAACCTGAAGGTTGCCCGAAGGGTCATTGTTGCAGATGAGGCCAAAAATCATCACATTGAGTTGACTGATAGCCTCAGGATCACTGAACGGGAGGCCGCTTTTATCGATTTGCTCATCCATGCGCTCCATGAGGAGGGCCGGAATCATCCGGCTGCGTTGACCGGAAGCCCCAGATCGACTGATCGTCCAGAGAGTTCCATCGATAGATTATTGGATAAAGGGAACGAGTCCGATCCAGCTTTGAGTATTTCTGCCGGAGATTTGGACACATCTTATGATTTCGAGTATGAAACCTTTCAAAGTAGCAAATTTATTTTCAGAATACCAAAAAACGGGGAAGTCTTCTTCAATGAAAATGACTGCTGGGCCCGGGTCAGTGGAAACCGTGCAAGGATCGGCGTAACGGATTACGTGCAACAGAACCTTTCGGATATTCTGTACTTCTATCCTCCGGGGATCGGTGATGAGATTGATCAGTTCGGGGAGTTGGGTACCATTGAATCGTCAAAAGCGGTTTTTGAACTGGTCTCCCCTTTCAGCGGGAGGGTCATCGCCATCAACGAAAAACTCGAAAAAAATCCGGAGCTCATCAACGAGAATCCTTATGAATTGGGATGGATTGCCGAGATCGAGCTTACAGACCCGGAGGGCGACAAGGAACTGTTGATCGGTTTTGAAAAATATTTTGAGATCACAAAGAAAAAGGTGGAGGATGCAAATGTCAAATAAAGTGAAAGTGGTTCCATGTAGCGGAATTGGCAAGGTTTTCGGGCTGGTAGCCCGGGAGGCAGTCCTGAAGGCCGTCCTGGAACTTTGCCCGGAGAAGTCGGAAACTGTTTGTCTTGCATACCTTGTGACCGGCGACGAGGAAGTGAAAGAAATGATGAGCGGCTCTGTTTGCATAACGGTTGATGGTTGTCCGAAAATGTGTGCGTCCAAGAATGTATCCCTTTCCGGAGGGATCGTAGTTGATGAGGTAAAAGTCCTTGACACAGTCAAAGACTATAAAGGGAAAAAATTCGGATCGGCCACGGAACTCAGCGACGATGGGTATCTGGTCGCAGATGAGATCGCGGCAAAGATTGAACAACGTATCCATGAAATTTTATAAGGAGGTTTTGTTATGGAAGTACTGAAAGTCGGTATATTATCCTGCAGCGGGGAAGCGTGTCTTGGCGGAACCATCTCACGACTTGCTACGCGGAAGGTTTTGGAAGAGATGAAAATGGTGGAAACCGTGACCCTCTGTCTTCCCCTCTACAACGCGGGCGGAACGGAAGAACGAAATTTTGCCAAGGTCTTTCCGACGATCTCGGTTGATGGTTGCGATAAGCTTTGCGCCAAACGGAGCACAGAGAAGTACAGTGGCAGCGTCAGCGGATCCATAGATGTTTCAAGGATTATCGGAAATGAACATGCGCTCAACACTAGGATCATTAGAAATAAAGATTTAAAAGAAGAACATTATCAAATGGTGGATAAAGTTGCCGGTGAGATCGTAAAAGCGATCAGCAATCTGAATCCGGATTCATACTCCGGAAAAACTTTCAGGGGGTGCGGCTGCGGGGATTAAACGGCAGCAATGAAGAGGAACAATGAGGCAAATGTTTTAATTTACAATTGAGCAAGAATTACGATTTACGATTGAACAATGAAGACAAGACTGAAATTTCTTGACCGTTATCTCACCCTTTGGATATTCCTGGCAATGGGAATTGGGGTGGTTGGAGGCTGGTTGTTCCCCGGTATCGCCGGTTTCTGGAATTCAATGTCGTCCGGAACAACCAACATCCCGATCGCCATCGGATTGATTGTGATGATGTATCCGCCATTGGCGAAAGTCAGGTATGAAGAGCTTGGCGATGTGTTCAAAAACACGAAAGTGCTGGGTTTATCTTTGGTTCAGAACTGGCTGATCGGTCCGATCCTGATGTTCCTGCTGGCCATCATCTTTTTACAATTCAATGTCGATTACATGTACGGACTGATCCTGATCGGACTGGCCCGTTGTATTGCCATGGTGATCGTGTGGAATGAGCTTGCCAAAGGCGATACCGAGTATTGTGCTGGATTGGTTGCCTTCAACTCTATTTTTCAGGTGCTTCTGTTTTCAGTTTATGCATACCTGTTCATTGCTGTTTTCCCGGCCTGGTTTGGACTTCCCACAAACAGCGCGGTGGAAGCCATCACGATCGGACAGATTGCCAAAAGTGTATTCATCTACCTCGGAATACCCTTTATAGCAGGATTCCTGACAAGATTTATCATGATAAGGATCAAGAGCAAGGAATGGTACCATACTAAGTTCGTTCCGAAGATCAGTCCACTCACACTTATTGCATTGCTTTTCACGATCCTGGTGATGTTTTCGCTCAAGGGTGAATACATTGTAAAGATCCCGCTCGACGTGGTCCGCATTGCTATTCCGCTGACCATCTATTTCATCATCATGTTCCTGCTGTCATTCTTTATGAGCAAGAAGGTCGGGGCAACCTATGAGCAAAGTGCAACCTTATCCTTCACGGCTGCCAGCAATAACTTTGAACTGGCGATTGCCGTTGCCATAGCTGTATTCGGAATCAATTCGGGCGAGGCATTTGCAGCAGTCATCGGACCGTTGGTAGAGGTTCCGGTGCTAATTGCACTGGTCAACGTCGCACTGAAATTTAAAGCGAAATATTTTCAGCAGGCGCATTAATCTCCAAACTGTCATGATCGCGTCCCCGCTCCCATTCCCGGTTTGAATCACAAATATTTTATCTTTGCACACACTTACCAAAACTACCTTGAGTTCGTGAACACATTGAATAACAACATTTTTCCGGTTCACCATGAGATCCTCGGAAGGGATGAAAAGGAGGAACGCCTGCGCCAGCATGCCCGGGTGATCTGGCTTACCGGATTGTCGGGCGCCGGGAAGACCACCCTTGCAAAGCATCTGGAACAACAGCTCTTCGACCGCGGATTTCTTACCCAGATCCTCGACGGCGACAACATTCGTTCGGGGATCAACAACAACCTCGGGTTTTCGGATGCCGACCGCTATGAAAACATCCGCAGGATTGCGGAGATCTCAAAGCTCTTCGTGAATTGCGGCATCATCACCATCAACTGTTTCATCAGCCCGACCGAAGAGATCCGTTCCATGGCACAAAAGATCATCGGCACGGAGAATTTCACCGAGGTCTTTGTGAATGCACCCATTCAGATTTGCGAAAAACGTGATGTCAAGGGACTCTATTCCCGGGCGCGCCGGGGCGAAATCGCCGAATTCACAGGGATCACCTCCCCCTTTGAAGTCCCCGTTCATCCTGATATCGAAATCCGCACCGACCTACTTTCCATCGAAGAATCGGTTCAGAAACTCCTCGATTTCATACTTCCCTCGATTGGTGTTGGGTCTTCGGTAAAATGACATTTCCGTTGCATTATTCTTAGCCTCTTATCTGATTTTTCTCAGGCAAAAATAGAGTCTGTTTAAAATTTACGATTGAGCAAGATTTACGATTTACGATTGTACGTTCGATTTCGGATTAACAGTTATCATATTATAGTATAATCTTATATCTTTTCGTGTTGAAATTAACCTATAATACCAAAATTTGAAAGTAACATTGGTCAATATGGAATCCATACGTCATTTGTTTCAATCGTAAATCGTAAATCTTGTTCAATCGAAAATCAATTTCAATCATAAATCTTGTTCAATCGTAAATCACTTTCAATCGTAAATAGAAGGTTTTTTGTAAGTTTGAAACCGTTAAGTCAGCCATTATGAAAAAAACCTTATTGCTTTTATGTCTGCTCTTTCCACTGTGGGCTTTGTCGCAGGGAGAACAGCCTGTTTTATCCGGGAAGGTCAGATCGATCACCCGGAACGATCACGCGGTGACCATCCGTACTACCAACGCCTACGCCGAAATCCTGTGCTATTCTCCGACCGTTCTTCAAGTGCGGTTATCAAAAACGGCTCCGGCAGAAAATTTTTCGTACGCGGTGATCCAAAAACCAACCGTAAGTTTCACCGGCCTCAGGGATGACGGGGCTTCTGTCACTCTTACAACCGATTCATTACAGGTAACGATCCATAAAGATCCCTTTAGGATCGTTTTTATGAACAAAGAAGGAAAGGTTCTTTCTGAGGATTATGAAGCGATGCCGTTTACATGGCTGGGCACCGAAGTGACCTGTTACAAAAGGCTCTTTCCCGATGAAAAGTTTGTCGGACTGGGCGAGAAGACCGGTCCCCTGAACAAGCGTGGAAATTCTTACAAAAACTGGAATTCCGATGTCCCGGCTTACGCGACCAATCACGACCCGCTGTACCAGTCGATCCCCTTTTTCATGGGGATCCACGACCAGGTTACCTACGGGATCTTTTTGGACAATTCGTACCTGACGAAATTCAATTTCGGCGCCTCTACTGACGAGCAATTTTCTTCCTTTTCGGCCGCCAACGGGGAGATGAACTACTATTTCTTCGGAGCCAAAGGGTTAGCTGGAATTTTGCGCGACTATACCTGGCTGACCGGCCGGATGCCGATGCCGCCCTTGTGGAGCCTGGGTTATCAGCAGTGCCGCTGGAGTTACTATCCC
The DNA here is from genome assembly GCA_009928665.1 of Alphaproteobacteria bacterium. Classification (GTDB taxonomy): domain Bacteria; phylum Bacteroidota; class Bacteroidia; order Bacteroidales; family FEN-979; genus CAIVAT01. The sequence goes on along the minus strand of SACF01000058.1, from coordinate 2,205 downwards.
GAATCAGAAATCATCGGACTTGCCCGCAAATTCAGGGAGAAAAATATCCCCTGCGATGTGATCTATCTCGACATCGATTATATGGATGCCTACAAGATATTTACTTGGAACAAAGATCGATTCCCGCGGCCCAAAACCATGACCGACCAGTTGAATGACCTGGGTTTTCACCTTGCGGTTATCGTCGATCCCGGAATCAAGGTCGAAAAGGGATATTTTGCTTATGATGAGGGAGTTGCCAACAATTACTTCGTGAAATACCCCGACGGAAGGAACTACATCGGCAACGTGTGGCCCGGCCGCTGTCATTTCCCCGATTTCACCAGCGAACCGGTGAGAAAATGGTGGGGAAATTCATTTTCAAGGCTCGTCGATGCGGGTGTTGAAGGGTTCTGGAACGACATGAACGAGCCCAGTGCCTGGGGACAGACCATTCCCGATGTGTTACAGTTCTCTTTTGAGGGCAGGAATGCCACCATGGCCCGGGCGCATAACATTTACGGATTGGAGATGTCGCGGGCAACTTTCGAAGGTACCCGGGGATTGTTGAAAGGACGAAGACCATTAGTACTGACACGTGCCGGGTACGCCGGCATTCAGCGTTTTTCGGCCGTTTGGACGGGCGACAATGAGGCTACCGACGACCATATGCTGCTTTCGGCACGGATGACAACCGGGATGGGACTTTCGGGAGTTTCCTTTGTCGGCCCCGACCTGGGCGGATTTATCGGGAACCCGTCGAAAGAGCTTTATCTGCGCTGGCTTTCGCTGGGTGTCTACACCCCGTTTTTCAGGAATCATTCGGCCTGGGATACCAAGAGTAAGGAACCCTGGTCGTTCGGACTGGATATCGAAAACCTTTCGAGGGAGCTGATTTCTCAACGGTATAAACTCCTTCCCTATATCTATTCGGCTTTTTACGAGTCGACCCAAAGTGGAATGCCCGTCGCCCGGAGCCTTGCCATCTCTTTTCCTTTTGATGACAAAGTTTATTGGGAAAAATACCAGAACGAATACCTTTTCGGTGATAACTTGCTGGTTTGTCCGGTTTCGTATACCCAGAATGCAGTAAAAGTTTACCTGCCCATCGGGCAGTGGTACCGCCTGGGATGCGACGCGTCCTTCGAGGGTGGTTCTGAGATCACCGTCGACGCTCCATTGGACGACCTGCCCGTTTTCGTCAGGGCCGGAGCCATCATCCCCATGCAAAGCGTCGTTCAATTCACGGATCAGAAGCCCGACAGCCGTTTAGAGGTTCATGTTTACTCCGGCAAATCAGGAAGTACTTTCCGGTATTATGAAGATGACGGTGTGACCTATGATTTTGAGAAAGGATCATCCTATAAACGGGATTTCATTTACGATCCCACTGCAAAAACCATAACCCTTGCCCCTGCCGAAGGATCTTTTGTAACGAAGTTCACCGGGATCAGGCTTATCCTGCATGATTTTGATGAGCCCATGAGTGTTAAATTAAATGGCTCCGATCACATGATGAAGATGCGGTCGGTTCATGAAAAAGTCGTGGATCTGCCGTTGAACAATGATAAAATGGTCATCCGGTATTAATCCTGATGAAAAATCTCTCAAAGCCGCACCGATGAAGAATATTCACCCCTTTATTTTATGGATACTGGTTGCGATGCTCTCGCTGGCATCGTGCAAACGCGATCATTTCATCACCGACCGGGAATACCGGAAAAAGGTGGAAAAACAATTTGAGCTTCAAAAATCGTTGGCTGCAAACCGTTCGGAGCAGTTGTTCGCGGTTTTTAATCAGGGGCTGCCACTCCATGAAGAGGAGGCGTTGAAATTTTTATATGCTTACATGCCCCTGAGCGATCTGGCCGATTACGACGGTTCCTTTTTCCTCGAAAACGTCCGTGCTTCCTTTGCTGCCCGTGATACTTTTGCGTGGGGGAAAACCGTTCCCGAGGCTTTGTTCCGTCATTTCGTCCTACCCATTCGGGTCAACAATGAAAACCTGGATTCGGCCCGATGGGTTTTCTTCAGAGAATTGAAGGATCGTATCAAAAAGATGACCATGAAGGAGGCTGTATTGGAGGTCAACCACTGGTGTCATGAAAAGGTGACTTACCGGGGCACCGATGGCCGGACATCGTCACCGCTTTCGACTGTGAAAACGGCTTATGGGCGTTGTGGCGAAGAGTCGACCTTCACCGTTGCCGCGTTGCGTTCGGTAGG
>SACF01000089.1 GCA_009928665.1 Alphaproteobacteria bacterium | reverse complement strand
GCCAACTCGAATCATAACCTTTCCTCTCTACTTTAATATGATGTCGGTTAAAATCTCCATCACTGTGATTAGCTGCTCTTCTGTGATTTTTTCCGAAGGTTTGTTATCCCGAATGCATTCCACAAAGTGACTCAGCTCTTCCAAGTACACCCCGGTAGGGGGCACATTGATACCGGTAGGAATTTTGATTTTCTCTTCCGTATCGAAAACTCGAGGTTCCTTGTCAAACTCGTATGCCACCACTTCCCCTTTTCGGTTTTCCATGACGGCCCGCTCAAAATATACCCGGTACTCCGCCGTCCAGGGATACTCCGCATTGTACCAAGCCGCTTCTGCGCATACATGAAAATCCTGGAAATCGTAGTCAAAGCGGTAGTGTTCCTTAAACTCTTTATCGGAATTTCCACAAGCGGTAAAGGAAAAATCCTTGGGTTTACCGAACACACTGACGATGAAATCCAAATCATGGATGTGAAGATCAAAGGGTAGCTGCCCACTTTTTTCCTTATCAAAAAGCCACCCCCCTTGATTCCAGCGAGGCCGTGCGGAAAGCCGCATGAAGTGGGCATCCAATACCTTGCCGTATTCTCCGCTTTGAATCACACGGGCTAGGGCTTGATACTCCTGAAAGAAACGAAGCACTTGACCCACATAAATATGAACTCCTTTCTCCTTGGCCCGATCCAGCATTTCCCGGGCGTCCCCTGCATTCAAAGCCAAGGGCTTTTCGCATATTACCGGCTTGCCTTGGTTCAATGCCGTCATTACATGGTCCCTATGAAGGAAGGTGGGAGTGCACACATCTACGGCATCCACTTCTTCTTGATCCAACATCTGGGAAACCGTTTCATAAATGGGAATACCCCAGGTTTTGGCATTCTCCCGGTCTTTATCTGTGGTGCCGGTAGCCGCCACCACACTTGCTTCCGCTATATGTTGATAATTGCTGTAATGAACGGTACCCATACCGCCCAAACCAACTAATCCGATTCGAATCATTTTGTTCTCCTCTTTCCACCATATGTACATATATATTTCTTCTCTATGGGCCCAATCACTAATCCATCAGGGTTTTTAAATATCGGTAGCTCTGCTGGATTCCTTTTTTCGTATCTCTCATGGAGCCTTCGAAGGATCGGTCTTCCATCTCCAGGCAACCGGCTCCTTTATAGCCGATGTCGTGTAGCTTGGCGATGAACTTTGGAAAATTCACATCTCCCAATCCCGGGATTTTCGGAGTGTGCCACAAGCTGGGATAGGAGAATCTACCGTATTCCTCCACCTTTTCCGGGTCAATCTGCATGTCCTTAAAGTGAACGTGGAAAATCCTTTCCGGAAAATCCATTAAGGGCTTGTTCACCGACATTCCCTGCAGCACCAAATGGCTGGGATCGTAACATAAGCCTATGTTGGGACTCATTTCAAACATTTGTCTCCACACAAAAGGGGTGGAAGCCAAGTTGTTTCCTCCGGGCCACTCATCCTTGGTAAAGGACATGGGGCAATTCTCTATGGCCACCCGAACCCCGGAATCTTCCGCCACTTTCAGAATAGCCGGCCACACCCTTTTCATTTGCTTCAGGTTCTCTTCTACGGGCAAGGTTTTATTCTTTCCAATGAAGGTGGTCACCACCGGCACCTTCATCAGTGCCGCCGCTTTGATAACTTTTTTGATGTGGTTTCTGGCCACCTTGGTGGTTTCTGCATCATCCGATAAAGGATTGGGGAAATAGGCCAGTGCCGCGATTTCTATGTTTTTCTTTTTCGCGTAGTCTAAATAATACTCCGCTTGTTCTCGGGTAAGGGTGTCCACATCGATATGGGTAACCCCCGCATATCTTCGCACCGCTTTTCCCTTGGGCCAACAACAAACCTCCAATGCCCGGTATCCTACTTCCGATGCGTAGTCTACCACCTCTTCAAAGGTCATGTCCGGCAAAATGGCAGTCAATAGTCCTAATTTCATCATTTTCCCATTCCTCCCTATAATTTCACCCAACTTCTCTTTTGGGCGGATTCGTACACCTTATCGTTTACATACATTTCCCGTACCCCGTCCCGGAAGGTGGCGTAATCCACCGAACCGCCGTCCTGCTTCTGAATGGCCTGATAGAACTTATGGAATTGCATTTTGAAAGTGTCCGGAAACCCTTCCACATGACCGCCGGGATATCCAATCACTTCCTTGGCTTTGGGCTCTACCAAAGAAGGATCCTTGGCTACTTTTTGATTGTATGTTTCTCTTCTTCCAATCCAAAGCTCATTGGAATCTTCACTGTCCCACTTCATGGAACATTTGCTTCCGCTGATTTCAATAATTTGTTGATTCTTTCGCCCTGCCGTCACTTGACTTACATTCACACAACCGATGGCACCCTTTTCAAATCGGAACAGGATGGTGCACCAATCTTCCGTCTCTATTCTCTTTTCTTCATAATCCTCCGGACGGAGGGCCATGCCGGAAAAAGTTTCCACTTCCTTCAATGGCTTCTTTCTGGTTTTATGAACGATTTCAAACTCCGCTAATAGTTCAACTGCCTTTTGACCAATGATATTCTCCACCATATCAATCCAGTGAGAGCCGATGTCTGAGAAGGCACGGGTCTTTCCACTCATGGCCGGCTCCAAACGCCAGCTCCAGTCCGTATCCAGGAAGAGCCAATCTTGCAGATAGCATCCATGGACCGCATAAATATCTCCCACATCTCCCTTATCCACCAAAGCTTTCATTTGGGCTACTTGAGGAAACATGCGCAGTGTGTGATTCACCCCGGATAAGATGTGATGTTGTTCTGCATAGGCCGCCAGCTTTTCCGCTTCTTCCAGGGTTACGGTAAAGGGCTTCTCTACCATTACGTGAATGCCTCGCTTCATGGCGGCCATGGCCATCTCGTAATGTAAAAAGTTGGGTGTACAGATATGAACCGCATCCAAATTTTCCCGTTCCAACATTTCTTTATAGTCGCTATATCCTTTGGGCACATACAGTTGCACCGCTTTTTCTTCCGCTCCCTGGGCATCCGCCAATGCCACCACATCCACGTATCCCAGTCTCCGGAGAGCCTCAATATGAGCTGCACCGATAAATCCGATACCGATGATACCTACTCGCATTTTTTCCATCCTTCTCTCCTTCCTCTATAGGGCGAATCCTTGGGACTTCAAATAGTCGTAAGAATCCTTTACCGCTTGGTTGATTTCCATTAAATCCTTGGGACCTTCCTTGGTAAATTCGATTTCAATGGAAAAGGGACAGTTGTTTTCCGCTTTTTTCAGCTTCCTGAAAATCATGGGGAAGTCCACATAGCCTTTTCCCAATGTCGGGAAATTCCACTCTTTGGGGTCTCCTGCCTTTTCCTTTAAATGTATATATCCGATTTTCTCCATGGCGATGTCTAGGTCTTCCTCCATATTTACATCCGCAAAAAAAATCACGTTGGCGGTGTCGTAATTAATTAAGACCCGGGGGGAATCCACCAAATCCACAATCTCACGAAGCACCTTTCCAGTGGCGTGATCTCCATGAAGCTCCAATACCAGCTTCATATTATTCTCTTCTAGGTAGGGGATGAAGCCCCCAATGGAACGGGCCACTTCCTCATTGGAGGTATGCACGTTATCCTTAAGATGGGCTTCTCCGATGGATGAAACGATATACTCACAACCATAAAAAGCCGCCAGCTTCATGTTCATTACAAAGTCCGGAATCCTGGCCGGGTCCATTAAATTGGTATGGCCGCTCATGGCGAAGGGATGTAAGTCCAACTCCTTCATCTTGTTTTGGACCTGCACCAAACGTTGAAAGGGTTGATCCGGAAAAACATGCTCCGTCCACCCCTTGGTAGCCGTCAGCTCTACATAATGAAAGCCGGCTTTGGCAATTCCCTCCAAGGCTTCCTCTATGGAATAGCCATGATAACAGTTGGAATTAACACCGATAATTCGATCCATGCTGGGTTCCTCCTTTGCCTATATCTACATTTCTACCCGCTTGATGGTGGGTTTACACAATTGTTTTTAATGCCTCCCCCTATGTACTATTTTATCCCAAGAGGAAATCACCTTCAACCCCGGACCATTCTTTTCCTTCCGCACAGCCATTGTGTTTTCCTTCCGCTCCCTCATTGTCTTTTCCTACCTCTTGTTGTACCATAGGATAGACATTGAATGAATAGCACAACGAAAGGAGACGGCATGGGTTCCAACCACCAACAGGAAGCCTTTTCGAAAGCTGACAAACATCATAAAAAAAAGAGAATGCCCGGAAGAAAATGGCTTCTTATAAGCCTTCTCCTGCTTCTCTTTATCTTCTCTTTGCCATTTTTCATCAACGGTTGGGTGGTGCAGCAAGGCAAATCCAGTGTGGTTTCGCCAGAGAGTCTTTCTGCCACTCCCAATGCCTATCAGTGCATCCTGGTTTTGGGTGCCGGTCTCAGCCCTGACGGAAACCCCAGCCCCATGCTGAAGGATCGATTGGACATGGCGATTTCACTTTATGAAAGGCAACTGGCACCCAAACTGCTTCTTTCAGGAGATCATGGAAAAAAGTATTATGATGAAGTCAATGCCATGTTGGCCTACTGCTTGGCTCAGGGCGTTCCCAAGGACGACATCTTTCTGGACCACGCCGGGTTTTCCACTTACGAATCTATGGTACGGGCGAAAAAAATATTTCAAGTGGAACGGGCTTTGGTGGTAACCCAGGAATACCATCTGTACCGTGCCCTTTATATCGGTCAACGACTGGGTCTCTCCGTAGAGGGAGTCTCCGCAACCCTTAGAGAATATCAAGGCCAACCCGTTAGAGATCAGCGGGAGTTCTATGCACGAAACAAGGATTTTCTTCAAACCCTTACCTGGCCGGACCCCACCTATCTGGGTGAACCCATCCCCATTA
>SACF01000057.1 GCA_009928665.1 Alphaproteobacteria bacterium | reverse complement strand
GCTCTTATTCGTTCTAATCACGCCTCTGAATGGATTGTAGAGGGAGTCGAAGATCAGCGCTTGCAGCGGGGCTCCGGAATCGCCTGCAGGGGGTGGAATCTTATGTATGATGGCTTCCAGGACCTCTTCGATACCCAAACCTACTTTGGCGCTTACCGAAAGGATCTCGTGGCGGTCGCACCCTATCAGATCAACGATCTGGTCTTTTACTTCCTCCACCATGGCTGCATCCATATCGATCTTATTTAAAACCGGGACGATGGAGAGGTTATGTTCAATGGCAAGATAGAGATTGGAAATGGTCTGTGCCTGGATTCCCTGGGTCGCGTCGACAACGAGCAGCGCCCCTTCACAAGCGGCAATAGCTCTTGAAACTTCATAGGAGAAATCAACATGCCCGGGGGTATCGATCAGGTTCAGCGTATAGTTTTCACCCTGGTAGGCGAATTTCATCTGAATGGCGTGACTTTTAATGGTGATACCCCGTTCACGTTCCAGATCCATATCATCGAGCACCTGTTCTCTTGAATCCCGGTCCGAAATGGTATCGGTCCATTGTAACAATCTGTCGGCCAGGGTGGATTTTCCGTGGTCAATATGAGCAATAATGCAAAAGTTACGGGTGTTTTTCACGGATGCAAAGATAGCAATATCACTTGATAATGATGCAGCATCATCTCAGCAAAGTCAGGGAACCGTGGATATTCCTTTTAACGATGCCATTCAGCGTCACTTCATTTACATCACACACGAAAAAATAGGTGCCATCGCTGCATGATTGGCCGGTATTCATATCTTTCCCGTCCCAGTTAATTTCAGGATCATGGGTTTTGAATACCGCTTTACCCCACCGGTCAAAAATGGTAAGATCGATTTCTGAGACGGAGCTTCTGTGAACGGGCCTGAAGAGGTCATGGCTACCGTCGCCGTTGGGTGTAAAGATGTTTGGGAGTGAATATCCCGGGCAGGCCGTAATGTCGATACATATCACGGGACTCATTTCGCTTTTATTCCCCATGGAATCAATGGCAACCACACCATAACAACCTACGATCGACTGGTAGGGGGCGTGGAGGTATGTTGTATCCATGGGATGTAACAACGAGTCAATCAGGAGCGGGTATCCCGGAGTGGAGGAGTAATAGATATAGTATTTCTCGATATCGGTAGGGCAGGAATCAGCAGGAATTTTCCAGGATAGTTGATTGACGGCATCTTCGCAATTTGTTTTAACGGTAAGTAGCGGGGGACAAGGCGGGATGTTGTCGACAGGGATATCGCAGGTCTCCTGAGATTCGTTAATGATCGGATATACAAAACCCGGGGCCGAATACTTGCCGACACTCCGGATCCGGTAACAATAACGTTCCCCGTTGGTGAGACCTTTATCCATAAAGCTGTTTTTCAGACTTTGACCCACTGAATCAAACCCGGCCGAACCGGGATCTTTTCTGAAAATGATGAAACGGTCATTGGCCCATGGCACTTTGTCCGACCAGTTCAGTCTTATGGATTTGTCGGTTGGATCGGTCGTGAGAAACATCGAGGCGGCTGGTTGCGAGGATCCCATCAGGAATCGATTCCCCGGCGTCTCATTGTAAAAATCAATCCTGTAAATAAATCCGAATGTGCTGGTGTTAAGCAAGGTATCGTTAAAAATGGTATCATTCAGATTATTGGTCGAATCGATCCTGAGAAAATCATCCGGGGTATCTGACCGTGCCCTGTTGAGGAGGTATTTGTAAGGACCGGGAGCCTGAAGGGTGTCGATCTCGGTCGGTTTCGACCAGGCGGAGTAAATTGTGCCGTCAGAACCATGGGTTGATGTGATACTGACATTGGTCATTACGGGAAGATCTTTTTTTAAGGCAGCACAGGCTTCATTAGAGGCGTAACTTTCCGATTTATCGGTAAATACGGCAATGATCAGGTAACAATATCTGATACCCTGCTGAAGTCCGGTACCGTTATTATCATCAAGGTAAGTTGTTGTGGTATGGTCATTAACAGATGCAATCCGGGAGTACCCAAGGTAGGCGGGTACCCCTGTCTGGCAATACCCCGGGATATAACCGGTTGAATCGGCCTTACGGTAAATATCGAACCCGGATGCGTTCTGACAGGCATAGGGATCCCAGTTCAGGGTTATGGTGTTACCCATGGGAGTGGCTGAAAGATTTTCGGGAGCAGGACCGATCACGAGGATGTTTATTGTCTTCAGGGTAACCAGGTTCACCGGTTTCGCATTGTCCTGGGCTTTAAAAAAAAGCTGGTAGGGTTGGCTTCTGATATGGTCACAGACCGTGTTCCAGCGGAAAAGTGACATCGTATGTCCATAACCGGAAGCCGGATTGGGTTCCAGGGTTGCAGGATTATTGTTTATGAGCAGGGGTCCGCCCGTTCCTGAAAGCGTCACCGTATTGCTGTCGGAATCATACGCCCGTACCGGGAACCTCAGATTCTTACCGGCTTCCACGCAGGTGTCGGCAACATCATAGATAACGGGAGGATGATTATTACATGCCACAACAATGATCTGCATATCGCGAAGGATGCTTCCGATCCTGATCCCGTTGCGCCATTCCTCAATCAAAATCGCAATATTATACTCGCCTTGTTTTTTGGGACTATCCCATAAAAGATCACCGGTAACTGGATTCAATGTGAGTTGATTGGAAGCCTGTGGAAATGAGTATCCGGGAATGACTTGTCCTCCGGCTCCGCGGCAGGGCACCAGCCGGAATGAAAGGCTGTCACCATCGGCATCCCATGCTCCGGGATTGTGATAATAAGGTTGGTCGACACAGCCATTATCAATTGGCGGAAGCAGCAGTACGGGTGAGTTGTTAAAGCCTCCGATAAAAGGACTTATCGTCAATTCGGAATAGATAAAAAGGGGTGTATTAACTGAATTGGGAATATTCAGGATCCCTCCGTTGCGGTTCGGATCTTCGCAGGAAATAATATAAGTGGATGGTCCCGGGAAACTGTGACGGCCGATATAAACATTGTAGGTGATATCGTTGGGCAGGTACTTGACAGTATCGCGGTGGATCTCGCTCACTTGTCCGTCGCCCCAGTCAATGGTTAGATATTCCCGGTAGGCATTGGCAGGGCTTGGAGTAAAAGTATAGGAAATCAGTTTGATCTCATAGGTCAGATCTGAAATATGCCGGTAAATGATCTCTGCAGCCCTTTGATGCGTGGCAGATGCAGAGAAGGGAGCCATCATCATAAAAACCCACAGTAAGGCAACCGGTAACAGGCCAAATCTTATCCGCATGACAGGGTCGAAGGACTGGTTATTTCGTCAAAAGTAATAATTTTCCGTATGTCAGGTTCAGGAGCACGATTCAATTATTTTCAATGGTCGGTTAAATCCGGTATGGAGCAAGAATGAAAACTCTGATAGGCTGATAGTTCTTTCGGATCTGAGTTTTCAGGATCCGGTATATTTTTTCTAACGATATTCTGTATGGTTACAGGTTGTCGTATGCTGTATTTCTCCTAACTTTGTACCGTATTGTGTAACTGCCCCGGAAATGTATCTTCCCGATGTAGAAGTTGAAAAGAGAGAGATCATCAAACGCTACCGGAATCTTCTCAGAGTCTGGAAACCCCGAGCCCCTGCTGACAGAATCAGTGTAAAAAAAGCGTTCAAAATGGCTCTTGAGGCCCACAAAGATATGCGCCGCAAGAGCGGTGAGCCCTATATTTATCATCCCCTAAGCGTGGCAACAATTGCTGCCGGCGAAATCGGACTTGGTACGACCTCGGTGATATGTGCGCTGTTACATGATGTAGTTGAGGACACGGAATACACGATTGAGGATATCAGGGGTTTATTTGGCGATAAAGTAGCTGCTATCATTGACGGATTGACCAAAATCAAAGGAATTTTTGATCAGAAGTCGGTTTCGATCGGGGCCGAGAATTTTAAAAAGATCCTGCTGACCCTTTCTGATGATGTCCGGGTCATCTTGATCAAGCTGGCCGACCGGTTGCATAACATGCGAACCCTGGATGCACTCTCGCACGAAAAAAGAGTGAAAATATCCTCCGAAACCACTTACCTGTATGCGCCTTTAGCCCACCGGCTTGGTTTACACGCGATCAAGAGCGAACTGGAAGACCTTGCATTAAAATATACCGAACCCGAAGTTTATGAAACCATCTCCCGGAAATTAAAAGAGACTGCAAAGGGTCGTTCCCGGTTCGTAAATAAGTTCATATATCCTATTAAGAAGGCGCTGACTTTGCAGGGATTCCGTTACACCATCCAGGCACGGGAAAAGTCGATTGCTGCAATCTGGCTTAAAATGCGGAAGAAAGAGGTTCCTTTCGAGGAGGTTTACGACATCTTTGCCATCCGTATTGTAATTGATTCACCTGTTGAGAGTGAGAAATCGGATTGCTGGAAAGTGTATTCTGCAATCACTGATTTTTACCGACCGAACATGGACCGTCTCCGTGATTGGATCTCCATTCCTAAAGCCAATGGGTACGAGGCTTTGCATACCACGGTGATGAGCCACACCGGTCAGTGGGTAGAGATCCAGATCCGATCAAAAAGAATGGATGAGGTTGCCGAAAAAGGTTATGCAGCCCACTGGAAATATAAGGAATCGATGCATCTGAACAGCCGGCTCGACAATTGGCTGGATCGCATCAAGGAGATGATCGAGAGTCCGGACTCCGATGCCTTATCATTTATTGATGATGTAAAGGGTTATTTTTTTCTGGAAGAGATTTCGGTCTTTACACCCCAGGGAGAACTGCGAACACTTCCGGCAAATTCAACGGTTCTTGATTTTGCCTATGCCATTCACAGTGAATTGGGAGATACCTGCATCGGGGCAAAAATTGATAAAAAATTAGCCCCGATCAATCAGAAACTGAAAAACGGGCAACAGGTTGAGATTATAACATCCCGGAAACAATCACCCAAGGAAGAATGGCTGTCCTACGTTGTAACAACCCGGGCAAAAACCAATATAAAGCTTGCTGTTCGGGTTGAGAAGAAAAAATTTGCAAAACCGGGGAAAGAGAAGCTGGCAAAGTGGTTCCTGCAGTGTGGAATTGAGTTCACCAATGAGACGATCAGGAAATTTCAGGCCTCGGTGAGTTTTAACAGTTTCATTGATCTGTACTATGCTGCCTATCAGGATAAGATAGGATTCAAGGATGTAAAGATTTTCGGTACAGCCAGTTTTAACACAGGCTGGAAAACACCGGGCTCAGGTAAAACACCGGGCGCAAAACCAAGGATTGGAGCCGGTGCCGGCCAGAAGGAAAAATTCCCGGTATTGCAGGGAATCCTGATTCCGGAAGAGGGACCCCAAGGACAAATCAGGTTTGATGTGGCTGAATGCTGCAATCCGATACCAGGTGATGAGGTGATCGGACTGATGAGTACACCGGAGAGTCCGCTGGTTCTTCACCGGACAAATTGTTCAAGGATTCATGAGCTCATTACCGTGTTCAACAATAAAATGGTCAGTATCAACTGGACCAACCGGGAATCGATCACCTTCCTTGCCGAGATAAAACTACTGGGACTTGACAAACTCGGACTCATCAATGAAATCACGAAAATCATGTCGAATGAATTGAACCTCAATATAAAATCTTTGCGCATTGAAGCCATCAATGGAATAACAGAGGGAATTATATCCTTTTATGTACACAATACTTCAAATATTGATGATGCAATGAATAAAATTATGGGGATTGACGGGATTACAAATGTAACGAGGATCAATAAAATTTAAAAATTTATCTTTATTTGTTCTAAATATTGATAAATTTGTAACTTTATCACAAAATTCAGATTATGATTAAAAAACAGTCGGATGATGTCCTTGACAATGCCCGGAAGATATTTACGGAATACCTTGAGCGTCACGGACACCGTAAAACTCCTGAGCGTTATACCATATTAAATGAGATCTTCGCTACAGAGGGGCATTTTGATATTGAGACCCTGTATATCAGGATGAAAAATCACAAGTACAGGGTCAGCCGTGCTACTTTGTACAATACGATTGAATTGCTATTGGACTGTGGTTTAGTCGCGAAGCATCAGTTCGGAACAAATTACGCGCAGTTTGAGAAGTCAACACTGCTCCGGCAACACGATCATTTTATTTTCGAAGATACCGGGGAGGTACTTGAATTCTATGATCCTTCCATTGAAAGTATCAAACTCAACGTGGAGAAGCAATTCGGGGTCAGGGTCACGCATTATGCACTGACTTTTTACGGTCAATCAAACTCCAAGAAATAACCCCTCCTATGAAGATTGATGTTATTCTTGGGCTTCAGTGGGGAGATGAAGGGAAAGGTAAAATCGTTGATGTTTTAACTCCCCGATATGATATTATTGCCCGATTTCAGGGAGGGCCCAATGCAGGTCATACCATAATAATCAATGGTGTTAAACATGTTTTACACACAATACCATCCGGAATTTTCAGACCGGAGAAAACCAATTTGATCGGGAATGGTGTGATCATTGATCCATTTATTTTGTTTCAGGAGGTGGATGCATTGCATCGTGCCGGATTGACGCCAGAGGAAAATCTCCTTATTTCCGAGCGGGCGCACCTGATACTCCCAACCCATAGGCTTCTAGACGCTGCGCTTGAGTGGCAAAAAGGCATAGGCAAGATCGGATCGACATTAAAAGGGATCGGTCCGGCTTATACCGACAAATACGGTAGAAATGGCCTGAGGATAGGCAATATTTTTCAGGAGCGGTTTGACGCAAGCTACAATCAGCTTAAAGAGCGCCATCTGGAACAGATCCGTGCGACCGGATTTGATTTTACTGCGCATTTGCTTGACGGATTACACCATGAAGAATATGAAAAGCGGTGGTTTGAATCGATTCAAAGGCTTCGCAAACTTCGCGTGATCCCGGGCGAACAGTTTATCAATAACAGTCTTGACAAGGGGAAGTCGGTCCTTGCTGAAGGGGCTCAGGGGACAATGCTTGATGTCGACTTCGGTTCTTATCCGTATGTCACCAGTTCAAACACGATCACGGCAGGAGTATGTTCCGGGCTTGGCGTTTCACCGCACCGGATCGGAAAAGTTTTTGGTGTTTTCAAGGCTTATTGCACCCGTGTCGGCAGCGGTCCTTTTCCCACTGAACTTCATGATGCCCAGGGCGACAAGCTGAGGGTAGGAGGAAATGAATTTGGTTCTACGACCGGCCGACCCAGAAGGTGCGGATGGATTGATATTCCGGCCCTCAAATATTCGATCATGCTGAATGGGGTTGACAGTCTAATCATGATGAAAACAGATGTCCTTAATGATTTCGCTGAAATTAAAATAGCCACTGCTTACCGGAATAACGGATTGGTTACCGACCGTTTCCCGTTCGATTTGGAGGCGGAACCTTTTGAACCATTCTATGTCACCTTGCCCGGATGGAACACTTCCCTGGATTCGACAACCTGTCTTGAAGAGGCTCCGCAAGCGCTTTTTCAATATATCCGGTTCATTGAACAGGAGGTCAACCTTCCTGTTGACATGATCTCTGTGGGGCCGGACCGTTCGCAGGTCTTCAGCCGAAAATCCGGATAGAAATTCCGGATCAGAATGAAAGTGGAAATGGAAAAGAAAAGGTTATAATTTCCTCTTTATTTCGATCTGTTCATAACCTTCGATGATATCACCGATCTTGATATCATTGTAATTTTCTATGTTCAGTCCGCATTCATAGCCCGACAGCACTTCCTTAACATCTTCCTTGAAACGTTTCAGTGATCCAAGTAATCCGGTATAAACGACGATACCGTCGCGGATAACCCGGATCTTGGTGTTTCGGGTCACTTTTCCATCGAGAACCATACAACCGGCGACTGAGCCAACTTTGGTAATCTTGAACACTTCGCGAACCTCGATGTTGCAGGTGATTTTTTCTTCAATTTCGGGTGAAAGCATACCTTCAATGGCCGCTTTGATCTCTTCGATAGCCTGGTAAATGATCGAATACAAGCGGATGTCGATTTGCTCGGCCTCAGCCAGTTTCCGGGCGCTCACGGAGGGGCGTACCTGGAAGCCGACGATCACGGCATTTGATGCTGAAGCAAGAAGCACGTCGGATTCGGTTATGGCGCCAACTGATTTGTGAATGACGTTGACCATTACTTCCTGGGTAGAAAGTTTAAGTAATGAATCAGATAAAGCTTCGACCGATCCGTCGACATCGCCTTTAACAATAATGTTAAGTTCTTTGAAATCGCCAATGGCAATTCTGCGTCCGATCTCATCGAGCGTTATATGCTTCTGGGTTCGCAGTCCCTGTTCCCGTTGAAGTTGAAGACGTTTCGTAGCAATGGATTTTGATTCTTTCTCATCGGTCATCACGTTAAAACCGTCGCCGGCCTGCGGGGCGCCATTCAGTCCCAGCATCAGGAATGGCTGGGATGGTCCTGCCTGCCGGATAGGGATATTTCGTTCATTGTACATTGCTTTTACTTTGCCAAAGGTTGCGCCGGCTAAGACGATGTCGCCGATGTGCAGGGTACCGTTCAGTACCAGGAGTTTTGCAACGTAACCCCGGCCTTTGTCGAGCGAAGACTCAATGACCGTACCGGTAGCCAGCCGGGACGGGTTGGCTTTCAGGTTCAGGATTTCAGCTTCCAACAGTACTTTTTCGAGAAGTAAATCGATATTCGTTCCCGTTTTCGCGGAGATTTCCTGGGTCTGGTATTTTCCGCCCCATTCCTCAACCAGGATATTCATTTTGGAGAGTTCTTCCCGGATTTTATCGGGGTTGGCATTCGGTTTATCCATTTTATTGAATGCGAATACAATGGGAACACCTGCTGCCAATGCGTGATTGATGGCTTCACGTGTTTGCGGCATCACATTTTCATCGGATGCAATCACGATAATGGCCACGTCGGTAACGCTGGCGCCCCGGGCGCGCATGGCTGTAAAAGCTTCGTGGCCCGGAGTATCGAGAAATGTTATCTTTTTGCCATTTTCAAGTTGAACTTCGTAGGCGCCGATATGCTGCGTGATACCACCGGCTTCACCCGCAACCACGTTGGTACTGCGAATAAAGTCGAGCAATTTTGTTTTTCCGTGGTCCACATGTCCCATGACCGTAACGATGGGAGGTCTTTCTTTCAGATCCTCTGGATTGTCAGGTTCGTTCTGTTTGATGGCTTCCTGGACCTCAACACTGACGAATTCAACTTTAAATCCAAATTCTTCTGCCACCAGTGTAAGGGTTTCGGCATCCAATCGTTGGTTAATCGAAACGAACATGCCAAGGGCCATACAGGTAGAAATTACATCCGTCACCGGAATATTCAGCATGGATGCGAGTTCGTTGGCGGTGACAAATTCCGTGACTTTAATCACATGTCTGCCTTCTTCCCTGCGTTCCATCTCTTCGTGCAGTTGCTGGTTTGCTGCTTCACGTTTTGCTTTACGGTACTTGGATGCTTTTGATTTTCCGGTCGGAGAGAGGCGGGCCAGGGTCTCTTTAATTTGTTTTTCAATATCTTCAGTCGTGACCTCGGGTTTCTGGATCTCCTTGTGATATTTCTTATCCTTTGCGGTTGAAGGCCTTTGTGTATAAACATGTTGGGCGTCCTGATCAGCAGGAACTCCCTCTTCGCCCTGTCTTTTTATACGTTTACGTTTCTTTTTCTTTGATTTGATTGTTTCATCTGAAGAAGATGCAACGGGCTGAGGTTTTTTCTTCTCAAACTTTTTGGGTTCGGGTAAAACAATGGATCCCAGGATCGTTGGTCCTTCAAGTTTGATTCTTTCGGTGGGGATGAAATTCGCCTCCTGTACGGGTTCGACGGTTTCGGGTGTCGGAGCGATTTCAGGGACTTCCTCCAAAGCAGTAACAGGTTCCTGAGGTTGTTCAACAACGGTTGGTGTGACGGGTGCAGGGATTTCTTCTTCGGTGGTTTCTTTTGCAGGAACCGTTTTTTCTTTTGATTTTGAAGTGGATTTTCTGGCAGGCTTCTTTTCAAAAGCGCCCAAGTCAATTTTACCGAGAATTTTGATGTCGGTCGGTTGTTTTATGTCCTGATCGGCTTCGTCGGATCCCTTTTTAGCTTTTACCGGTTCTTCTGCAACCGGCAATATTTCGGGTTCAGGTTCGGCTTTGTGCTTTTCCCTGGATTTGACTTCTTTCGTTGCCTTTTCATCGTGAACCGGTTCCACGGGTTCAGTGATGCCTGGTTTTTCTTCAGGTTCCGGTCTGGGTTCAGGGGCAACAGGTGATTCTTGAGGTGGAATGGGTTCGGGAAGAGGCGTTTCGGTTTTTTTCTCCTCTTTGGGTTGTTCCCTTACCAAAGTTTCTTTCAGTTTTTTCGAGATATCTGCCTGTTTCTTCTCAAATTCGATTGAAACATTTTTAATAAACAGCTCATCAAGTTCCTTTTCACGATCCTTTGAGGCTGACTTTTTATCTTCGATGGTAATGGTTTCATGGGGAGTAAACTGCAACCCGATTTTTTTTGCCTCTTCTTTAACATGTTTTTCAGATGCAAATTCCTTCATCAGGGCAGTGTACATTTCCGGCGTTAGCTTGGCATTGGGATCCATCTCAACCGGAAATCCTTTTTTAACCAGGAAATCCACAACGGTCTTCATCCCGATGTTGAATTCACGCGCGGCTTTGCTTAACCTTGTCGTTGTTATGCCTTCATTCATTGGGCAAAATTAAGATTAATTATTCAAACTCCGCTTTTAATATGCGGATAACTTCATTGATGGTCTCTTCTTCCAGGTCGGTGCGTTTTACCAATTCATCGACCGGCAGGTCAAGAACGCTTTTCGCGGTATCGCATCCGATTGTTTTCAATTCATCAATGATCCACTGATCGATCTCATCAGAAAATTCCTGGAGGTCTACGTCTTCATTATCGACATCGGTGTCGCGGTATACATCAATTTCATAACCGGTAAGCTTTCCGGCAAGTTTTATGTTGAATCCGCCTTTCCCGATGGCCAGAGAGACCTGGTCGGGTTTCATGTAAACATCCGCACGTTTTTCCTCTTCAACGATTACGATCGAAGTGACTTTAGCCGGACTGAGTGCCCGTTGAATAAAAAGTGAAGGATTGGTAGTGAAATTGATGACGTCGATGTTTTCATTCTTCAATTCTCTGACAATGCCATGGATCCGGCTGCCTTTCATTCCCACGCATGCTCCGACCGGGTCGATCCGGTCATCATACGATTCAACAGCGATCTTCGCCCTTTCACCAGGAACCCGTACAATTTTCTTGATATTGATAAGGCCGTCATAGACTTCCGGAACCTCCGATTCGAACAACCGTTCCAGAAATGATTCGGAGGTGCGGGAGAGGATAATGATCGGATTGTTGTTTTTCATCTCGACCCGGGACACCACGGCCCTGATCGAATCGCCTTTCCGGTAAAAATCGGTCGGGATTTGCTCTGATTTGGGTAAAATGAGTTCAATGCCTTCATCATCGAGTACCAGGATCTCTTTTTTCCATACCTGATAGACTTCCCCGGTGATGATTTCTCCAATTTTTTCGCGATACTTTGTATAGATATTGTTCTTTTCGTACTCCTGAATTTTGGAGATAAGATTTTGCCTGATGGCAAGGATCTCTCTTCTTCCGAAGCTGCCCAGTTTGATTTCCTCCGAGAGTTCTTCCCCAACTTCAAAATCGGGTTCGATCTTAATTGCTTCCGAGAGGGGGACCTGGGTGTTTTCATCCTCCACCGTGCCATCTTCAACGATGGTCCGCGACCTGAAAATTTCGAGGTCTCCCTTGTCAATATTGACGATGATATCGAAATTATCGGCCGATCCGAACCTTTTCGTCAGCATATGCCTGAAAACATCCTCAAGGATGCGCATCATGGTTTCCCGGTCGATATTTTTGAATTCTTTAAATTCGGAAAAGGTTTCGACTAAATTCAGCTGTTCCATTGCTTGTGTTCTATTTTTTGAATTTTATTACTTCGACTGCTGTTTTTATTTCATTAAATTTTATGGAAATTTCCTTTTTTTCGGGGTTCCGCGGGTTCGTTATTCCAATGAGCGAAATGGTTTCGTCTACGATTTCGACAAGTGTTCCTGAGATGACTGTGCCGGATTTCAGGGTGATCTGAAGTTCATTCCCGATGTTTTTCCGGTATTGTCTTAACAGACGCAACGGCCTGTCGATTCCTGAGGAGGAAACAGTAAGGTCAAAATCCTGGTTGTCCCGGTCCAGTTGTTCTTCAAGATACCGGTTTAGTTGTTGGCATACATCTACTGTTACACGTTGGTCACCATCTATGTAGACTGTAATTCTCTGTGCCGGTTTTACAGTGGTTTCTACCAGGAAATAGGGTGTATCGGCAAAGTAGCTGTTGACCAGGTCCCTGATGTGTTGTTCTGTAATCATTGGTCATTAATAAAACGGGGGACTGTTGCCCCCCGTTATTTCACACAAAAATCGAATGCAAAGGTAATCAATAATTTGATATTACAAAAATATTTATCATCAATTCAGACCATTCTCTTTTCCGAAGTGCTGCGCTTTGTTTGAGATACGCAGGGCAGACAGGCTACCGAACAAAAATCCCGGTCGCATTATTACGACCGGGAGGGGAGTATATGAAGTGAGCAGGGAGTCGGGGGAGGAGTTAGTCCTGGAATTCTGCTTCGGTAGGAGCAGCAGGTAAAATTGTGGTTGGATCCGGGATCAGCGTTTCAGGGATTTCTTCGAATTCTGTCACGGATGGCATGGAAGGGGCCAGTTTTTCAAGATCAACCTGTTCGGGTTGAACCTCTTCGAATTCAGCTTCCTTCGGGGTTACCGGTGCCAATACATCAATACTGATCGTTTTTTCAGAAGTTATTTCGGTACCATCGATAAAAGCAACGTTTATAATCAGCGTGGGAGCGAGTTTTTCAATGTTGATGTATACTTCACCGATGAAGGATTCTGATTTCAAGGCGCCTTTTTTTGGAGTCTTGGCCCAAAGGACTGTTGACTGAAGTATTAAAAAGGTGGTCAGGAGAATCATCGTTGCTTTCATGTTTTTTTGTTTTTCTGTTGTGTTTGGCAATGTGACGGATCCGGGAGCCAGTTGTTACATCTCTTTGGCCCTGTATGGGATAATTATCGATGAATCACGGAATTTTTCCGATGAAATTCTGAGATTCCTGAGCCGGGTTTTTACCATTAAGGGGTTATCTTCAGAAAAGTAAGCAGGTACCCATTTGAAATCCCAATGAAACAGGGAATCAGGGGAGATAACGAAAAAAAACTATTGCAGGGTTGTTGGATGCGATTTTGTTATCGGAAGGAAAAAATCCGGACAAATTGAAAATAAAACCTCCCGGGAAACGATAATTTCGGGGGAGGTTCAGGTTTGTTGACCCACCAGGATTCGAACCTAGACCAAGAGAACCAAAATCTCTTGTGCTGCCATTACACCATGGGTCAGAATAATTATGCTTTACAAATTACGAATTGTATCCGTAATCAGGAAATCGTAATTTGCAGGTGCAAAATTAGTAAAAATTTTTCCATGATCACAAAATTTGTACCTTCGCATTCGTTTTGATTCCAGAAACCTTTATTTCATGAAGAATTTCCAGAAACTGAATAACATTTTCGGATGGGTCACCTTCGGATTAGCTTCTATTGTTTATCTTCTGACCATTGAACCCACCGCAAGCTGGTGGGATTGCGGCGAGTACATTGCCACTGCTTTCAAACTTCAGGTCGGGCATCCTCCCGGAGCTCCGTTATTCCAGATTATCGGAAGGTTTTTCTCCCTGTTCGCTTTTGGCGATGTGACTCATGTTGCCATGATGGTCAACATTATGTCGGCCCTGTCAAGCTCTTTTACCATTTTGTTTTTATTCTGGACGATCGTTCTGTTTGCAAAAAAGATCATCCCGGTTGAAGGTGAAATGACCCCTGGCCAGATGTACACTGTGTTTGCTGCTGCTTTCATCGGATCGATGGCGTATACTTTCAGTGACACCTTCTGGTTTTCGGCTGTTGAAGGGGAGGTCTATGCCATGTCCTCTTTTTTTACAGCAATTTCGTTTTGGGCAATTCTAAAATGGGAATCGGTGGCCGATGAAAAGCACTCGTATCGCTGGTTGGTACTGATTGCCTTTCTGATGGGGCTGGCCATTGGAGTTCACTTGTTGAACCTCTTAGTAATTCCGGCCACCTGCATGGTTTATTACTATAAAAAGTACCCCAAACCGACCAAGACAGGTATGCTGGTCACTTTCGTCTTGTCGATCCTGATACTCGCATTCATCATGTTCATCATCATTCCCTGGATGGTGGAGCTTTCGGGAAAGTTTGAATTGTTATTTGTCAATTCATTCGGGTTACCTTTCAATTCGGGTACGATCTTTTATTTCCTGCTGTTAATCGGATTGATCGTTTGGAGTTTATTTTATACCCGTAAAAAGGGGAAAGCAGCGCTGAATACCATTATATTATCGCTGACCTTCATTCTGATCGGGTATTCCAGCTTTTTGATGCTGGTAATCCGTGCCAATGCCAACACGCCCATCAATGAGAATGCGCCCAAGGATGCCGTCAGCCTTCTCTCTTATCTGAACCGTGAGCAATACGGCGATTTTCCTATTTTTCATGGGCAGTATTACAATGCGCCGATCATCGATTATGCCGATGGGAAGCCTGTTTATCAGAAGGATTCAAAATCGGGGAAGTATATTGTCATCGATGAACGAAAGGGTACGGTTCCCGTCTGGGATCCCAGGTTTACGACCCTTTTCCCGCGGATGTGGAGCAATCAGCGGAAGGGCTCCGCAGAATTCTACCGTAAATGGGGAGGCGAGGGTGTACCGATCGAGATAAGCTCCGAGGATGGCAAGACCAAAACCCTGAACAAACCGACCTTCGGCGAAAATCTGAAGTATTTTTTCTCGTACCAGATCGGTCACATGTACATCCGGTATTTCATGTGGAATTTTGCCGGCCGTCAAAATGATGTCCAGGGTTTTGGAGGCAAAGAGGATGGCAACTGGATCAGCGGGATCCCTTTCCTGGATAAAGCGCGGTTGGGGCATTCACAGGCAGATCTGCCCGACAGCAAGCAGAACCGGGGGACCAACAAGTACTACCTGTTTCCACTGATTTTGGGATTGATCGGATTTCTCTTCCATGCCAACAAAGATTACAAAGGTACTTTGATCATTTCATTGTTGTTCATCATGACCGGGTTGGCCATCGTGGTCTATCTGAACCAGCAGCCCTATGAGCCGCGTGAACGTGACTACGCTTACGCAGCCTCATTTTATGCTTTCGCAATATGGATCGGACTTGGGGTCATTCCCCTGGTCAACTGGTTGCGGAAAAAACTCAGCGAGAACCTGTCTGTAATCCTTGTGTTCGGATTGACCCTGATACTGGTTCCCGGGATCATGGCAAAAGAAAACTGGGATGATCACGACCGCAGCGGAAAATATGCCTGCCGCGATTTCGCCTCTGATTATCTCAAATCCTGCGATTCGCAGGGGATCTTGTTCACAAACGGGGATAACGATACCTTTCCTTTATGGTATGCCCAGGAGGTCGAAGGCGTAAAGACCGATGTACGGGTGGTGAATCTGATGCTCTCCTCAGGCCCCTGGTATATTGATCAGCTTTATACAAAATTTTACGATTCGGAACCTATTCCGTTCACTTTGGCGAAAGATCAGTACCGGCAGGGAACCAACGATATCATTCCCTTTTATGATATCGGGATAAAGGACTATGTTGAGTTGAAAGACCTGATCGATTTTATCAAAAGTGATAATCCGCAGACCTATCTTACGCTGAACAGCGGGGAACGGATGAAGTTCTTCCCATCCAAAAAGATCAAATTAACTGTTGATTCGGCTGCCTGTGTGAAGTATGGGATTGTTCCCGCCTATCTGCATGGGAAAATGGTCGATACCATTTACTGGACGATCCGTACGAATCAGTTATATAAAAATGATCTGATGTTACTCGATCTGATTGCTTCGAATGAATGGAAACGCCCGATCTATTTTGCAGCCCCGTCGAGTGTTAATCATTGTTTATCGATTGATAAGTTTTGCTGGGTACAGGGGTGGGTATACAAGTTCATGCCTGTCAAGGCTGATTCAGCCGATTACCTTCAGGGTATGGGAGGGGTGGATCCGATTACTTCGTATGATATTCTGAAGAACCGCTGTGCCTGGGGAAATTTGAATGATCCCCATGTTTATATTGATCCGGAGAGCCTGAACAATTCGGTAAGGCCGAAGACCAACTGCATGCGGGTTGCCCAGTCGTTGCAAAACATGGGTAAAAACAAAGAAGCCATTGAAATTCTGGATCTGTATATCAATTATTTTCCCGACTCAAAGATTCCTTTTGATATGTACATGCTTCCGTTTGCCGAAATTTATTACCGGGCGGGGGCTACCGAAAAAGGCAACAAGCTGGTTGAGCGGATTGGAAAGATATGTTCCGATAATCTGGATTATTATTATTCGTATGGTCCTGAAAAATCCTATTTTGAACAGGACATCCAGACCTCTCTCGGCATCATAAAAAGGCTGGGAATGCTGGCTTCGGCCAATAAACAGACAGCGCTCGGAGCCAGTATGGACACCTTGTTCAATATGAAGATTCGGATGTTTGAATAACAACGCCCATGATGGAGGGTTTTATTATATGGAATCCGGATCCTGAAATTTTCAGGATAGGAAGTTTTGCCGTCAGGTGGTACGGATTATTCTTTGCCTTATCCTTTTTCTTCGGCTATCTGATAATGCTGAAGTTTTTCAAAAAAGAGGGTGTTCCGGTAAAGCTTCTTGATGAGCTCACCACATACATGATCATCGGAACCATTGTCGGGGCCAGGCTTGGACATGTTTTCTTTTATGAGCCGGCCTGGTACCTTGCCCATCCTTTGAAAATCTTCCAGGTATGGGAGGGTGGGCTTGCCAGTCATGGCGCTGCCATTGGCATTATTCTGTCCCTGCTGATTTTTTCGAGGGT
The DNA here is from genome assembly GCA_009928665.1 of Alphaproteobacteria bacterium. Taxonomy (GTDB): domain Bacteria; phylum Bacteroidota; class Bacteroidia; order Bacteroidales; family FEN-979; genus CAIVAT01. The sequence goes on along the minus strand of SACF01000057.1, from coordinate 6,949 downwards.
ACGGAAAAAACCATTTTTCTGGGTTATTGACCGAATCGTCATTGTGGTTGCGCTTTCCGGATTTCTGATCCGTATGGGAAACCTTATGAATTCAGAAATTTACGGGCTTCCGACAGACCTTCCCTGGGGATTCCGTTTTATCAGGTCGACCACCCCCATGGAGGGTCTCGTTCCGAGGCATCCTACGCAGATCTATGAAGGATTGACCTATCTGATGATTTTCGGTTTTTTATTATGGCTCTATTTCAAAAAAGAGGGCAGGCCGGAACCGGGATTGTTGTTCGGGTTATTCCTGATTTTCGTATTCGGTATGCGGTTCCTTATTGAGATTATCAAAGAACCCCAGGTCGGTTTTGAACGGAACATGGCATTGAACATGGGCCAGCTGTTATCCATACCCTTTATCCTCTGCGGTTTAATCCTTGTCTATCTTGCTTTGCGGAAGAAGAGGGCATGACCCGGATTCGGAGAGGGCGCCAATCCTTTCGATAAGTGCTTTGTAGTCATTTCGGATGATAATTCCCGGAAAGTTTTTCGACATTTCCAGAGCGTAAAGAAGGTCAAATTGTTTTTCTTCGATGGAGAAGAAGATCTTTTTCTCCATCAGGTACCTGGCCAGGTACTCCTGTTCGGTTTGTCCCGGGGTAGGGATAAAGATCGCCCGTTTCCCGATCGTGACCATGTCCATGATACTCGAGTACCCTGACCTGCAAATGACCAAGGAGGACTGCGCGATGAGTTGGAACATCTCTTCTGTCTCGAGATGGGAAAACACGTGGATCCGGTTGTCGAGGACATAAGCTTCATCGGAACCCGGCATCCCGCGTACTATAGCCACTTGCATCTGAATGTTAACAAGTTGACGAAGGATCTTTTGTTCCAGTTCAGATCGTTGCGGGTCAGGACCTGAGAGCATAACCAGAATATCGAACCGACAGGGTTGCAAATCGTTTTGCGGGCTGATAAGTTCAGAGAACCTGGAAAGGATACCGATATAACGGACGCTGGGAGGCAATACGGATGGGTGCGATAAGTCGCCGGCAAGTCCCCGGTGGGCTTCGAAGTCGGGGATCCAACATTCGACATAACGACGGAGAAAGAAACGGTTAAAAGCATTGACCAGGGATCCGGTTATTTTGGAGTAACCAGGCAGCCGGAGGTCGAGCTGATGGGTCATGAACACGGATGGTATTCGCCGGTTCCAGCACCCCAGCCGGTTATCGGAAATAATAAGATCCGGTTGAATAAGGTCCACGATTTTTTTCAACATCCGGTGTTCGCTGAAGATGGTTATAAAGAGAATCGGATTCAGCCGGAACATTTTGGGTGCATACCGCAGGGTTCCTGAAAAAGGAATCGTTAATACAGGGAAGTCAAGAATTTGTCGGCCGGGAAGTTCAAGTTCGAGGAACTCTTTTGATTTACCGGTGGCGGCGATCACGACCTTAAATCCTTGATTTTCAAGTATTTTAATAACAATGGTGCACCGTGAGGCATGCCCGATTCCCCAATTCATCGGACAAACAAGCGCTTTCTTCCGTATTGTCTCCATAAGGTGCGGATAACTCATTCAAAATTAATTTGAAAAGAACCATTTTGCTTAAAAAGTTATGCACAGCGGTATTACTTTTTTACACCATTGCGATTAACCCGGAAAGGCATGAACTTTAAATGAGCTTTATGGCAACGGGTGAAAAATTGTTATATCAGGTTGCCCTGACCCTGATCCCGGGTGTTGGGGATATAGTCGGGAGAAAACTGGTAGCGCTTTGCGGAGGGGTCGAAGCGGTGTTCAGGGAGCCGCGGCAATATCTCAGGAAAATGCCAAGGATAGCAGCTTTTCTTGCGGAAGGGTCCGGAAATAAAGAGATTCTGAAAAGGGCAGAGCAAGAGATCAGATTCATTGAAAAGTACCGGATCGGGGTCTTATGGTACCAGGACAAGGAGTACCCGCAGCGGTTACGTCATTGTGACGACAGTCCCATGCTGTTGTTCTTCAAAGGGATTGCCGACCTTAATGCATCCCGGGTTGTAGCTATGGTGGGTACCCGGAGGGCGACCGAGTACGGGAAGCGGTGTACGCGGGAGATCGTGATGGGTTTACAGGCACAGAAGGTAATCATTGTAAGTGGTTTGGCTTACGGGATTGACAGTTGTGCGCACCGGTACGCTCTTGATGCAGGTCTTAATACGATCGGTGTTCTTGGCCACGGGCTTGACAGGTTATACCCTTATGCGAACAGGAATCTGGCGGAAAAGATGATTATGCAGGGAGGGCTTGTCACGGAGTTTCTGAGTGGCACAAAGCCGGACCGGGAAAATTTTCCACGCCGGAACAGGATCATTGCGGGGATGTGTGATGCGGTAGTGGTGGTTGAAGCCGGTTCCAGAGGAGGGGCATTGATCACCGCCGATATTGCCAATTCCTATAACCGGGATGTCTTTGCTGTTCCGGGGAGGGTTGATGATCCTTTATCGGAGGGCTCGAATTTTCTGGTTAAGACAAACCGGGCTGCCCTGATTCAGAGCGCCGCTGATGTGGAGTACATGATGGGATGGCGTGAAAGTTACATTCCGTCAGAAGGGACTCAACGCAGGATATTACTTGATATGAGCCCCGAAGCGGAACACATCGTCAATTTGCTGAGGGAAAGGGGGCAGACAGGGATTGATGATCTCTGTGCAGAAAGTGGTTTGAACATGAGTAAAGTTTCGACTGTGCTGTTGAATCTTGAGTTTGAAGGAGTGGTAAAATGCCTGCCCGGGAAAATCTATGGCTTATGCTGAAAAGAACAAACGGCCTGGGAAAAATAAAAATTCAGGAAGCGGAAAGGATAAAAGAGATTGAATTACCGGGTGGATCATTACTTACACAGGAAAATGCCATACCGGGAACACCGGAGTAATTTTGTACCTTTACCGAAAAAAGGTTGGAAGGAATTGTCATCAAATCAACCGGAAGTTGGGTAACGGTAAGACTTTCCGACGGACTGACACGGGAATGTAAAGTGAAGGGTCAGTTCCGGATCAAGGATATTCAGCATACCAACCCTGTTTCGATCGGCGATCATGTCGAAGTATCGTTTGCCACCGGTAGTGACGCCGGTTTAATTTGCCGGATCTTTCCGAGGAACAACTACATTATCCGGAAGGCAACCAAACTGTCGAAACGCTCCCATATCATCGCTGCGAATCTTGATCATGCTTATTGTGTGGTTACCCTTGCCAATCCAAGGACCTCCAATGGATTCATCGATCGGTTTCTCGTAACAGCCGAGGCCTATTATATCCCGGCAAGTCTTATTATCAATAAAATGGATCTGATCGATAACGAGCAGAAGATCGTGTTGGAAGAGCTAATCCGGATTTACGAATCGGCAGGATACCGGTGTCACAGGGTTTCAGCTTTGACGGGTGAGGGGGTGGCGGAACTGACGGACTGTCTGAAAGACAAAGTAAATCTTTTTTCGGGACATTCCGGGGCCGGTAAATCGGCCCTGATTGGCGCAATCGATCCTGATTTAAAACCCAGGGTGGGGCAATTGTCAAGGGCACATCAGAAAGGAATGCATACCACGACTTTTGCCGAAATGCTTGAATTACACCAGGGCGGTTTCATTGTCGACACTCCCGGAATCAAGGAATTCGGATTGATTGACTTCGAAAAGGAGGAGATTCCAAGATGTTTCCCGGAGATGGAACGACTCCTCCCGCAGTGTCAATACAAGAACTGCACCCATACCCATGAGCCGGGATGTGCAGTTAAGCAATCCATCGGACTTGGGACAGTCAGTACCTTAAGGTATAATTCCTATCTTAGCATTCTCGATGACCGCTAAAGAACTCATAAATCCAAACATCATTCCGTTAGGCCCCGATGAAACGGTTGAAACCGCGTTGGCTCAAATGGATGATCTGCGTCTGATGCATCTTCCTCTGTCGGATGGATCGGAATATACAGGACTGGTATTCGAAAACGATCTGCTGAATGTCAGTGATCCCGATTTATCTGCTTCCATGTTCAAAAGCAATGTGGGAAGAATTTATGTTCCGGATACCCAGCATATTTACGAGGTAATCAGGCTCTTCGCCGGCTTCAATCTGACGCTTTTACCGGTTCTCAATGGGAAAAACCAATATATCGGCGCCATTACCTTGTCAGCTCTTGTTGGTTATCTGCCCCGTATTGCAGCAGTCAGCAGTCCCGGCGGGATCATCATTCTGGAGATCAATTCCAATGATTTTCTAATGACAGAGATAGCACAGATCGTGGAATCGAATGATACAAAGATCCTCAGCATGTATGTCACGGAACACCCCGATTCAACTCTACTGGAAGTCACATTAAAAGTTAATCGGATCGATATTGGTTCTATCCTGCAAACATTTTTCCGGTACAATTACACCGTCAAGGCCTCCTGGTCCCAGGAGGATTCCTATACTGAAGGTCTCAAGGACCGATACGATGCATTGATGAACTATCTGAGTATCTGAGGGTATTCTGTACGAAAAATTGCCGTATCTTTGCGCGCTGTTTTAAAAGCCTGTAAGTTTCATGAATATTGCCCTATTTGCCAAGCGGGTTCACACAAACAATTTTCCTTTTATCCAGGAATTAATTACGTCTGTTCAGCCCTATGGCAAGCAACTTTGGATGTACAGACCATTTTATGAGGCAGCCAGCGGGTCAATTGTTTTTCCCCATGCTCCGGTTTTGTTTGAAAATCAGCAGGATATTGAAGGAAAAGTCGATTATCTCTTTTCTATCGGCGGGGATGGAACCATACTTGATGCCGTTGGGATTGTAGGTAATTCGGGGATCCCGGTGATCGGGATCAATTTGGGAAGATTGGGATTTTTGTCGGGTGTTTCGAAAGGGGAGATCTCTCAGGCTTTGGTAGCCCTGGATTCGGGAAAATTTTCAAAGGAGGAAAGGACCCTGTTGAAACTGGTAACCCCGGATGGTTTGTTGGGGAAGATTAACTTCGCCTTGAATGACCTGACGGTATACAAGCCCAATGCCATGTCGCTGCTCACGATCAAAACCTGGATCAATGGCGTTTTTTTAAATGCCTATTGGGCCGATGGACTTATTGTTTCAACGCCTACCGGATCGACGGCTTACTCGCTGAGTTGTACAGGCCCCATCATAACCCCTGATGCAGAGAATTTTCTGATCACACCCATTGCAAGCCACAACCTGACGGTGCGACCCATCGTGATTCGCGACGACAGCGAGATCCGGATCCGTGTCGGCGGGAAAGCCACCACTTTTCTGGTCAGTCTGGATTCCAGAACAACCGAGGTGGATCGGGATATAGAGTTAATTATCTCAAGGGCTTCATTCAAGATCAACCTGATCCGGTTGGAGGGAGGGCATTTTTTCAGCACTATCAGGGAGAAGTTAAACTGGGGGCTCGACAATCGGAACTATCAGGAAAATGATTGAAATTCATCCCGGTGATCCAATAAATCGGATTATTGAACGTTTACAAGAATTGTTGAAAACAGGAATTATCAAGCTTTATTCTCAGGAAATGCCGGTTCGTTTCAGACGGTCGTGGATAACAACATTACTCTGCGTCATGCTCTTTCATTACGGGATGTCGCAGGATTTTGATGTTGGTCTTTCCGGAGGGGGGAGTTATTATTTAGGGGATCTGAACCCGGGAATGCATTTCAAGAACACTGGGATCTCTTTTGGAGCTCTGGTCCGGTATAATATCGATACCAGATGGGCTGTGAAGATCGCCGGAATGTACGGGAAAGTAAAAGGATCTGCTGCTTCAAGCAGTTTTCTTCCCGAGCGTGGGCTTGATTTTTCGAGCGGTGTTACTGATTTCAGCGCGGTAGCGGAATTTAATTTTATACCCTATTTTACCGGAAGTACCCGGAGCACTATTTCGCCCTATATTTTTACAGGTTTTTCATTTTTTATTTTCGATCCGCTATCGCAAGGTAAAAAACTTCGGGAGTTCGGTACTGAGGGGCAAAATATCGGGTATGAGGGAAGGAAACCGTATAATGGATACAGTTTTTCGATTCCGTTCGGACTGGGTGTTAAATTCAGTCTGGCAAAGAACCTGGGATTGCAGGTCTACTGGGAAATGCACAAAACCTTCACCGATTATCTTGACGATGTCAGTACCACCTACTACCTGATTCGCGAGGGTACTCCGGGAAATTATGCGTATTATTACTATGTGATGGATCCCCTTAATGAAAATCATCAGATCAAGGTTCTTTTCAACGATCCCGATGCAGCGGAATTGTACAACCTTTCTGATCCATCGTCTTCAGGCGATCCTGTGGCCGAACACCGTCCAGGGATGCAGCGGGGGAATCCTGCGAACAATGACTGGTTTGGTTTTTTTGGCGTTTCGCTGACTTATAAGTTCAGCCTGCTTTCATCAAAAAAATGCAGAGATCTGGACCACAAATGATAACCCGGTAAGACCATGAGTTTCAAGAATGAGATAGACAAAAAGAAGTTACCGGTTCATGTTGCCGTCATCATGGACGGGAATGGTCGTTGGGCCAAGAAGCAAGGTTATCTCAGGACGCTGGGTCATGAGAAGGGGGTGGATGCGGTCAGGAACACAGTTGAAGCGGCCGCCGAAATCGGAATCCGGTACCTCACCCTGTACGCTTTTTCGACTGAGAACTGGAACCGGCCCAAGTACGAAGTCGATGCGCTGATGCGTATCCTGGTTAAATCGCTTCATGGGGAGATGAAGACCTTAATGAAAAACAACATCAGGTTGCTGGCCATTGGTGATTTGAAGAGTTTGCCGCCAAAGAGTTATCAGGAGCTGATGAAATCCATTGACCTGACTTCCCGGAATACGGGGCTGAGTCTGATTCTGGCGCTAAGTTACAGTTCCAGGTGGGAATTGGTGGAGGTTGCACGGACCATTGCCCGTCAGGTAGAGGCCGGATTCCTGAAACC
>SACF01000088.1 GCA_009928665.1 Alphaproteobacteria bacterium | reverse complement strand
ACCGGCAGCAACGGGTTTACCGTCATAGTAATGGCATTGGAAGTAGCCGGATTCCCGGAAATGCACGTGGCATTGGAGGTCAACAGACAGGTGATAACATCGCCGTTGGCTGGCGTATAGCTGTAAGTCGCGTTGGTCGCACCCGAAATATTCACCGTGTTTTTCTTCCATTGGTAGGCCGGAGATGCGCCGCCGTTAACAGGAGTAGCTGTAAAGGTAACGCCCGATCCGGAACAAATTGGATTGGCTGATGCTGCTATTGATACGCTAACCGGTAAATAGGAGGTACAACCCGTTATCTGTACGTTATCGATGTACCAGTAATCGTAATTGAACAAATTCCCGGAAATGGTAAATGCCACATAGGTTGTCGCACTATTCAGGTTGTTATTTATTACCGTATTGACAATAGTTGCACTGATATTGGAGCTCGTTGTAGCCACCGACCAGGATTCCGTTGTCCAGTTCGTCCCGTCGGTGGATGACTGGATACTCAGGGTTGCACCCGTGGTATAGGCATCCAACATGTGCCGGAAAGAGAGATTCAATTGACCTTGTCCCACAGTGTTTATGGGTATGGTGACGAGGCGGGTCACTCCGGGATTCACATTTTGATAGGATGATTTCATTTCATACGAAGTTCCGCCTGCATTGGCTGTAGCAGAAACCGACCAGCTATTAATGGCTCCGGCACTTGCCTGCTGGGTCCAGCAGCTTGGGATGGTAGCATTGTTGAAGGTTTCTGAAAGCGGAACCGTACTGACCCCGCACAGGGTCGTGAAGGTCAGGTCCTCGCCGTAAAAAGTCCCCACCGCGTTTGTAGCGTAAGACCTCACATGATACAGGGTGTTTGCGGATAATCCGGTGATGGAGGAGATAAATGTTCCGGTCCCGGACCCGTCGGTGGTATGATTGCCACTGATCGTCGGATTGGCCGATGTTCCCCAGCAAACTCCACGGGCAGTCACCGCATAGCCGCCATCGGAAGTAACGGTACCTCCCGAAACGGCCGAAGTGGCAGTTATGGAAAGGGCTGCAGTAGTGGTGACTACAGCGGCCCCGTAAGTAAAGGTCATATCGGCACCATAGGAAGTGCCGTCGGTATTGGTCGCAGCAAGCCTATAGTGATACGTCACACCTCCGGTAAGGCCTGTTATGCCTGCATTCACGCTGACCGTTGTGGTTCCGGTCCCGGCTGAGGTCACTGCGGTAGTGTTGCCATAGGCTGTGGTCGTACCCCACTCAAAATACCAGGTGGTAGCCAGTCCATTCGGATTCACTGTACCGTTCAGGGTAGCCGATGTCGGGGTTACCGCTGTTGCAGCGCTGGTCACGGTGACCGGAGGATTGGAGAATCGGAAAGAGGCAATCCGGGTTTTCCAGGATGACGTTGAGGTGGTTGTCAGATATTCGGTTGTATACCAGAAAATTCCTGCGGCTGCGGGATCACAAGCCATGGCGGAATAATCCCCCCATCTTTGATAACCACTTGTTTGTGATCCTGTTCCATTGAATATTCCCTTCTCTGCAATAGTCATTGTATTCAGGGCATCTCCGTTTTTTCTACCGGCGTATCGAATGGAAGGATAAAGGCTGGCCCCGGATACAGAGTACCCTAACGCGATGCTCCCGCTGCCGTCCATGGCTACACTGGCCATCCAGCGGCTATTGCCATCCGAGGGAGCATAGGTTCCCTGCTGGTAAATGGACCAGGAGCCGGTTGTTTTTCGCAGTTCGTACCATCGGATCCCTGCCACGGAGGAAGAAATATCGACCGAATGATTGCAAACCATGGCCTCATACCCGGAGAACTTCCGGTATTGCAACCGGTACATCAGCCGATCGTTAATCGGATCAAGATTCACGGTGGTTGAAGGCTGGTCGATCCCGCTCACATTGGTGGTAAAGGCAGTGACCGGAAGTGAAAGAAAATTGGTAAAGGTCGAATTGGCCGGTGTGGTCCAATCCACATGAAATTCATAGAGACCCAGGTGGTCGGTGGACGAACCATCATACATATAGACGAAATAATTGGGTGGGGATCCTGTCGGAAATGCTCCGTCGCAATCGGAAGGAAGCCATGAAAAGGCTTCGTTGGTCGATGGTTTAGTAAAAGTGATCATGGAAGACGAGGAACTCCCGGCCAACATGGCCGAACGGTCAAAGGCAGCTGCCAGGCAACCGCCCCATGCCAGAGAGGAGGCTGTGAACTGGTTGGCCGACATATAATAGCCGTCGGGCCAGACCCCGAACTTCGGGTAGTCGGGCATGTTGGTAAATGTGTATTGATACCGGTACCAGGAGCCGGTGGGATCACCGGTAGCCGAAACAGCGATCATCTGGTAATAAGGTCCATCGGGATAATTGGGCAGCGAAAACTGTGAGAAGAGCCAACGGTCGGCCTGTTCATCATATATGACTACCGCGTCGCCATCGTTGGAGTTATTTGGCAATCCTGAAAAGACAGAGCTGTTGGACAGCGGGCCGAGTAACAGAGTTCCGGTTTTGCTGTATATGGAATAATGACAGTTAACTACCTGAAAATAGTGATTCAGACCCACATCACCGTGGGTATCGGGCGGAACGACACCTTCGGTATTGGTATTTCCGTCAAAATTCTGCAGGGTGGTATCGGTCGTCAGCATGCCATCGACTGATTGTAAAAATGGATCAAACTGACCTGCAGGAATGGACACGGGAGGTTTTTTCCGGATATTGAATTTGTTCTTAACAACGCCGTCCTTCCACGTGTTGTCGGCTTTTCCCGGGAACTTTTTAACCATATCCCGCAGCGGAGGGGATACATCAAAGTAAACGGGGTATTGGACCACAGGTCCTGGTTCGGAGTTTTGCCCGGAAGTTATGGTTGCCAGGGCAAAAAAAATCGTCATCACCAAACCAGTCCTCATTAATACATTTTTCATTTTCAACATATTATTAACAATTTTATGATCCGTATCAGGAATTCTGCAGCATTACAAAGATACGATTTTCAGCATGTGAAAAACAGACCCCGGGTACTTTGATTTCACTCAGTGCCCTGAAATGTTGAACTTGTTGGACGAAGAGCGGACAAGAATTAACAATGGACAATTAACAATTGATAATGGAAAATGGAAAATGGAAAACGGAAAACGGAAAACGCGAAACGATTAAATCAAGGAAACAGCGTTTTTCTCCCGGTGAAAAGACAATCAAACCCTTCAGGGGGTTGCTTTAAGCAGTTTAAAGGTCTCGACTTTCCCTTCGCAGACCAATCTGACAAAATAGAGGCCTGAAGGCGCCTGTGGCATCGTAAGGAGATAGGACGGCGCACCGGACAGATCCTTCGAAATGATTTTACGGCTCTGTTGATCACAGATTTCCACGTAAATGGTAACGGGTTCCTGTCGATCCTTTAACGCAATCGTAAAGACTCCCTGCGTTGGGTTGGGATAAAGAATGAAAGAAGAGGCAGGCATTTTCAGTGTAGGATTTTCGACGCCGGTAATTGCCGAAACCATCGATGCCGGCTGAATCCCGCAATATTGTCCGATCGTGGTAACAGAACCATGAAGGTATCCTCCGGGATCGACGGTGGTTCCCGGTAAGAAAAGGATGTTCAAACCTGCCACGAACGTTGCGCTCCCACCGCTTTGAACGGTAAATGCAGTTCCGCTACCTGCTACCCAGATTGTTTGCAGCGCATCATAGCAGACCGACTGTCCCGCCGCGACCACGACATTCTGAACAGTCCTGTTCTGAGGAACTACATAAAGAATGGTGAAGAAATCATTGCTGAAATCGTAAATGGTATTATCTCTCATACTTTTGATCTTCACTTTGTAATCGTTTCCGGCAGGTTGATCGGCCGGGATGTTCCAGGTATAGGAGCCGGTTGACGGGAAGGATCCTGCAAGGAGTTGCAGGAAAGCGCCGCCTTTATAAAGTTCAATCATGACCAAATCGGGGATATTGTCCGTCCAGGTGATGTCGTGAACCGATCCCTGTCCCCAGCTTTCTCCTCCGTAAGGGCTTGTAACCGTGATATAAGGCGGATTTACGGTTATTTTCAAGATGTTGCTTAAAACAACTCCGCAATTTCCGTATGATGCCTGAATCAGCCGGTACCAGGTCGATACCGTCAATATACCGGGTGCATAATCCGGATTCACGGCTCCCGCGATGTCGGAAAAGTTGATTCCGTCGGTCGACCGCTGCCACTGATAGCTATAAGGCGTATAGCCTCCTGTCGGAGGGGTTGAAGTCAGCGGAGCCGGAATGGTGTAATATTCGATGGTCTGGGCTGTGCTGATGATACCCGCAGCAAGGGGTGCAGCAATCGTCACTGGTATGATCTGACTTGTCCCCAAACATCCATTCTGGTCAGTCACCGTGACCTGCACGGTGCCGGTCACCACACCACCGGTGGTTCCGGGCGATCCCCAGAATACCGTAATAGCAGAAGTCGTCTGTCCGGTAAGGATCATGGTTCCCGGTGGTCCGGTGACATTCCAGATGTACCCCGCCATACCCGGATCCGTTGAATAGATATGGCCACCGGTATTGGGGCAAACCTTATTGGCAGGATCCGTAACACTGACAACCACGGGTACCGGTAATGGATTTATTGTGATTTTGATGATGTTAGTCAGTCCGGAGCCGCATCCCGAAGCCTGCTGAAAAATTCGGTACCAGGTATTCACGGTCAGCGCTCCCGGCTGGTAATCGAGTTCTGTAGCGCCCGGGATCGGGGTGAATGTGGTTCCGTTCGTTGAACTCTTCCACTGGTACGTGTAAGGCGGAGTTCCTCCCGTTGGCGCTGTTGCATTCAGGGCAGCCGGCGTCGTGTTGTAACAGATCGTCTGGCTTGTCGTTGCTGTTCCCGGGGTCATTAGCGGCAGCACGGTTAATTTGATAATGTTGGTCAGGCCGGAACCGCAGGAAGATGCTTGCTGGTACATCCGGTACCAGGTGGTAACAGTCAGGTTTCCCGGCTGGTAGTTGAGACCTGTCGCTCCCGGGATCGGGGTGAAAGTGGTCCCGTTCGTTGAACTCTTCCACTGGTACGTGTAAGGCGGAGTTCCTCCCATCGGCGGTA
>SACF01000056.1 GCA_009928665.1 Alphaproteobacteria bacterium | reverse complement strand
TTAGCTCTCGACCTGAGTTGCGAAAAATACAGGAGCCTTTATGAGGAGTGCCTGAATATCGGGAGGTTAGCTGCATGAGTTTTTAACGGAGTATTGATATAGGAACTCCGCTAGAAGCCGCTCAATAGATTTATTACCTGGTAAAATGAGAAAATTCTTACAAGAATTTATTCGCCTCATTTTAGAATTGTCTCCTCTAACATCGCCATCAAGTACAATGAGTGAGTCTGGAAACTTGAATCCTAAAATCTTTTTTCTTGCTAATTCTATAAGATTATCACATCCTAAAGAGCTATCGAGAAATTCAAGTATTGTTGACTTTCTTTTCAGTATGGATTTAATGAAAATTTCTCCTTCTTTATCTTCAGTAAAAACAGGAATTTTTTTAGGTTTGTTTCGAAGTGCTAATGTAACATTAAGCTTATTTTTAATGACGTCGTAAGAAATATTTTCAATTGCCTTAACTTTTGAATCTTCTTTTTGAAGGTAAACAACTTTAATTTGTCCTGGGATTCTGACATCTTCTTGTAAAGCACATAATTTCTCAAGAATAGTAAGAGAATGAGAAGTGAAAACAATTTGAATTTTGAACTGTGATGAAAATTTTCTTAAGGCCTCAAGCAATTTTAGCTGAGATGCAGGGTAAAGTGTTGCATCTATTTCATCTATAGCTAGTAAACCGCCTTTATATGAAGTATTGTAATTTGTTTGTAATCTTCGAAATGATAATATTGCTAATAAGATTTTTCCAACATTGTCTTGACCAGCAGAATTCATCTTCCAATCATAATATGTAGTATTAACGCCTAAAGTGGTTTTTTGTTTACTTGAAAGATAATCCACACTGGTCATTTCATCATTTGGTATAATTAAAATTTTATTATGCCATTCTTTATAAAAATTGTATTCTTCTTGAGATAGCGTAATTTCATTACTACTATTAATTGATGCATCTTCCCCAATGGGAAAAAGTCTAGAAAGACTTAAATATATAACGGGTAATTGTATATAACCCGAGCCTTTAGTTCTATTTCCTTTCTTCCAAAATCTAATACCTCTTGACCCTGAGCGATCCTTTCTTGCAATACTTTCAACGGTAAAATCAGGTTCTTTTGAGTCCTTTAATAAAAGGGTCCATTGATGCTCCTTCGGCTTATCAAATATCTCTGAGAGTTTAAACTTTTCACTGAATAAAGAAATATAATTACCACCACAAAGAGGTCGTTCACCATAAAGTGGATTTTTTTTATCGGTGATGGTAAATGGTTGGCTAATGATTCCCAATAAAGTAGTTTTTTGTGTTCCATTTTGACCAGCTATAACAGTCATACACATTCCTAATTGAAAATTCACATCGTTAAACCCACGAAATTTCTTGATTTTAAGTCCGTTGATAATCATTTACTTTAAATTAGTTGATAAGTCAAAAGGATAAAAGTCAATTATATATTTGTACATGATGATCCTATTTTTCATCGAATATTAAATTTTTCAACAAGTTTCTTTTCTCAAACAAGCAAAATTATTACTTATTACCTAAAAAAGGATCATTATTTTAATGGTTTAGCAACTAAGAAGATGAAGGGGGATAATTTCATTTATTGTTCTGATTTGGTGTAGGTTTAACATTTTGGTTATTACCGGTACTATCAATGATAGATTTTGAATAATCAGAGGATGATGAGAACCACGACCCGGCTTCCTTGGATTGTAGCCCACTTCCACTCCATCCTGACTGCCATAACGGCTGATGACGGTAGAATCGATATCCACTGTATGGTGCTTTACCTTGAGTTTTGTAAACCACCATCGGTTAAGCTCTATAAAAACTTCATCATTTAACTCAACGTCAAACTTCTTAAAGAATCGATTGAACGTGCTTTCACTTGCCATGCCTTTTGTCCAGCCAAACATCTCGCTGACTACCTTATCGTGTCTCAACAATCCGGCATGGGCCAACCGTCGTGCTCCAAGGATAACGCTGACCAGAAATCCTTCGATGATATCCACAGGATCATATCCCCTGTTAGAGCCTGGGTGAGACAATGGTAGAGAGGAGATCACATCCTGGAGGCCGCTGTTCTGATAGAAGTTCTTTACAGTTGTAAGCCCCACAAATGGCGTGATCGGGCGATCTGTGTACCTGATGTCAAAATCTGCATCCATTGGGTGTTAACTGAAATGAACGGTGGAGTTAATGAAATCAAGCATTTGAAATAAATTGTTTACTTTTATTGAATTGATCAGGTTTAATACTGTCCAACTTAATGGATTTATAGCCCTCCCTCTTGGTTTGCCCTTAGAAAGCGGTTGTACAAATAATACTTACTTCCTTTTTTTATTCGTCCCAAAAAAATAACCAATCAGATAAGTTAGAGTAGCTGCAAAAATATCCAATATAATTTTATAATTTTTATTATCTATTAATAACATTATTATACTAATGATTAATGTAGAACTACATATAGTTATTAAAAAATATAAAAAAACTACAATCATTTTTTCTGAGATAGCGTGTTCCTTTTTAATATTTGCTTCTTCTACAATAAATTGAGTTTTCTCTTGATTCTTAATTTGTTCATTCTCAGGAATGATTATGAACATCCATTTTTTAAAATATTTCATATCGTTTATTTATATATGTCTGTTGTTTTATCTTCACCATCTAATTTTAAAATAATCTTATTTTCAAGGATTAAATTTCTTCCTGCCAATCCTATTCTTTTTGGGAAATTTCTTACAAGAGGACTTGCATTCCAATTTTTAACGCTTAAAAAACTTAACATTATATCTTTTGTAATTTTTTTACCTAAAAGTTTACATTGCTTTTTAATACGATAGTATGAAAACGATTCACCCCAAAGAGTTCCCGATGAAGTATTAAAAAATTGCCTTGGAATAACATTATTTTTTCTCAATAGTTCATAACTTAAAAAAGTGTCTTTACTTCCAGTATCAAAATCACTAATCAAAACAACATTCATTTTCTCTGAGTTTATAAACTCAAAACAAACAGTAGGATAAAAATCAGTATCGGTTAACCCTTCATTCCATGTAAAGTCAATTTGTTCAATCACTTTAGGTCTGGAATAAGAATAAACAGGACCGTCAATTGATTGTGCTAAATCAACAAGGTCGTTTTGGTATGGTTCCTTGTCCGCTTTACCTGACTGAATTATTTTTCCAGGTTCTTTGGCTATCAATATCCAATCAGTGTCTTTATGCATTTGAAAATAATTATCTATAAAAGGGCCATTGATAGTGAAAGCTAATTCAAAAAGTTCATCTCGTTTCTCATCATTTAGATTAATAAAATCCTTATATGTGAATTTGAAAGGTGTCTGAATTTTGTCAAGATATTTCTTTTTTTCCAAGTTAATTAAATTTAATACTATTGCAAAATCGTCACTTGTAACAATTGGTATTGGTTTTTGAACCTTGACTAATTCTATGCCTAACTGGCTGAGTCTCTTTTCCCATTTCGGTTCACCGAAGTGAGCAGAGGCAATTATAAATGGTAGCGATATTTTCAATTTTGTAAATTGATTGATCATTTCTAAACCATCCATAACAGGCATTGCAAGATCTACAATTACCAAATAATAATCAAAATAATTATTTGTAAGTTCGACTAATGCTTCACTTGGATTATGCATAACAGTGATATTATCACCCATCTCTTTCTCAAAGATCATAGGTGTATTCTGTAAAAAAGTAAGATCATCATCGATCCATAAAATTTTTTTCTTTCTCATACTAATTATTTTTTTGGTAAAGTGATAAAAAATGTAGTATAATCATTATAAATTGATTTTACTGAAATAGTCCCGATATGATTATCTTCGATTATATGTTTGCAAATTGCAAGTCCAAATCCACTTCCATTAAGGCCTTTGGTCGTAAAAAAGGGTTTGAATATTTCTGAAATTATTTTTTCCTGAATACCAATCCCATTATCGCTAAATTGAATTTCAATAAGATCTTGGTTTAAGCTTCTTATATATATATTTATTAATCCTACAATATGTGACTTTTGTTTAATTGCATAAAGTGAATTATTAAATAAATTAATAAAAACCTGTTCTATCTGATGCTTGTCACATTCTATAATAACATCTTCCACATCTCTTTCATAAAACAATTTTAAAGATATTCTATTTCTATTCAATCGAATTTCATATAAGGAAATAACAAACCCCAGAATATCTTTAATTCGATTCTCTTCATATATTGTTTCAGTTCTTGCACAGGCTACAAGACTGTCAAATAGTTTTCTCAAATAATCAGATTCATCAGTTATTTCTTTCACAAGGTTTTGATAAACACTGGATCTAACATATGATCGTTTAGTTAAATATATGAGCGCTGATAGAAGAGCATTAAGATTGTTAATTACGTGTCTTGCATCATGAGTAAAGCTCATAGCAATTGTTCCAGGATTAGCTAATTGAGCAGTTTCCAAAATCATATCATTCAATTCCGAATTTTTTATTGTTGCTGCGCCATTAAGTGCAAGTGTTTCTAGTAGGGAAATTTCTTTGTCCAAAAAGGTACATTTTCTATTTGCATAAGAATTAATCACTCCAATTGCTTCATCATTAAAAATCATTGGCATTGATATCATAGACTCTAATTTGTTTTCTTTAGCAAATTGAGGATGTTTATATCCGGATTTTTCATTTGCTAAACCTTCAATAATTACTTCAACTCCCTTGTTTTCAATTGTCTTCCATGAAATACTACCATTCTTAATCATATTATATAAAGATGGATTTTCAATATGTGCGCCTGACCATCCTTCCATTATTAAAGTTTCCTTACCCTCTAAAAATGCTTTTAGCCAAACACATGTAACACTTGTATCAAGGATTTTATTTGCTTTCTCTGCTAGTAAATTACAAATGGAATTAATATTTGTACTATTGAATCTAGTCGCAGCTAATTCTAGTGCAGCTAGATGAAACTTGTTATTTTGAATAATATTTGCGGTTTGTTCGGCGATAGATTCTATAAAGCTTTTATGATCATTATTGAAATAGTTTTCCTTTTCACTTCCAAGAGCAATAAAACCTATTATCGCGTTATTATAAACTATTGGAGAAATCAATTCAGAATTTACGGCAAAATCTAATTTTAAATAACTGGTATTTAATTTATCTATTTGGGAATTTGAAGGATATATAAATGCTTCCTTCCGGCCATTCTTATAAATCCAACCAATAATTCCCTGATTACCTATTTCTAACTGGGGAAAATTCTCAAGTTCTATTCCATTTAAATATGATGGTATTACAAAATTTGATTTTTTTGTTAGAAGGGAAATATATCCTATTTTACATTTCAAATATTTTACAACTTGATCTAAAATTAGTTTGACATTTTTTATATTATTTTCTTCTATTGTTATTTTGTTCAAAATCGAATTAATAAACGATTTATTATCTGTCTCAATTTTCACCTTAGCTAATATCTCAGATTTTTCAATAGCAGTACCAATTAGATTTGCAATAGATTTAAAAAGATTAATTCTTTGAACAGATTTTTGATTTTCAAAAACTCTTTCAATTGAAAGTCTTTCTTTTTTTTGAGATGAAATTAATGCGAGAATTCCAAATATTTTATTTTGTTTACATATTGGTATCCAAATCATAGATTTTACATTTTTCAACAAATCCTTTGAACTTAGCAAATTTGGATCCTCATTAACTTTTGGAAAATATTTTATCGTCGGGCAAGCAATCAATTCTGAAAAAACAGTTTCATTTATTAATGTTTTAGTACCAACAACATTTTTTTTGGTACTCTCCCTTATTTTAAATTCATTTTTTTCTAAAACAGCAATTGTACAACCATCAAAGCCTGTTAGGATTGGCAACTCCTCAACAGCTATTTGCAAAATATCTCTAATATTGTCTTTTTTGTTTATTTTATCAGTAATAAGATTTATTAACTCCATTTCCTCTTTTTCATGAATAATTTGAATTATATTGGAAATTTGATTCGTAAAGTCTTTAAGAAAATGAATATCATCTTTACCGAATACAAATTTGAATTTTGTATAAATTGATATTGTACCATATGTCTTCGATTTATTTAGGTTACAAATTGGTATACAAATCATTGTTACAAAATCATTTTTTAAAGCCCAATCTTTGTAAATATAGCCATCCGACTTTATCCCAAAGTTTTGGACTCTACTTATTTTATTGTTAGAGAACGTTTTACCCACAAAACCCTCATCCGCTCTAAGTACTGGAAATTCAAGATCTTTAAATTTACCTGCAAAACCCACAACTTTTAACTTATGAGATTGTTTATCAAATAATCTTATGGTGCAATTGCTGTATAAAGTTATATCTGAGATTATAAGTTTAGCAAGATATCTATAAAGGTTATTATCTGGATGATTAATTAAATAGTTATTTATATCATATGTTAATGACCTGTATTTTAACATTTTAAAATTTGCGATTGCCATTGATGCCAAATTTGCTATTAATAATAGCCAATCCTTGTCTAATTCAGATATTCCATCATCAGATAAGTCGTTAGAATTAAATTTTAACTTATTCACTATTTGTAAAACACCAGCAGATCTATGAAACGAATTTAAAGGTACGGATGCAACATGTTGTATGGTTTCTACAATGTTAAATTCCTTTAAAATGGATTTTTTATAATTATTTATGTGTTTTCTAATTAATTTATCATTCTGATAAAGTTGCTCAGATTCAAAATTGTTTGTAATCTGTGGAGTTCCATAAGTTTCAACTGACCCAATGGTTTTACCAACTAATCCTTGTCCACGAATATATTTTTCTATTGGGGGATTATTGTAATTATTAAATCCTGATATATATTTTCTTTCTAAGAATCCTTCTTTAGAAAATAAAAAAATAGAAGCCGTTCTACAATTTAATCTTTCCCTTGTCCTTTCACATGTTAGCTTAATAATATCTGATAAACTTTTGCAATTTAATAGTTCAAAACTAAATCCTGCTAGAAAATCAACACGTTCTTTTCTATGAGAACTAAAAATTTCATTTTCAAAATTTGCACTTAATGTATCAACCGTAAGTGATATTTCATCTGAAAATATTTTAGCAGAATCGATACATCTTTTAGGAATATTAAATTCATTGTTTTCAATTGAAAATGTTAAGACACCTATTGCAGTGTTATGTAATAAAATTGGAACTCCTAAAAATGGAACCCCTAAATTTTTCATGTTTGGATGGATGTAATTAAGATATTTACCCTTCCAAAGATTCTTTGACCTTTCTCTATCAATGATTACAATTTCTTTATTACTAAATATATCCCATATTATTCCTTCATCTTTTTTGTAATAATATGTTCCTAGTCCTAAAGAATCTTTCAATGAAGAGCCATATAATATAAGGGAATTCTTATTAACATTGAACAACCAAATTGAACATACATCTGTTTCCAAAAATTTATTAGCGGTTTCAGCTATACTATTTAACATTCCAAATAATGCATTCGTAATTTTACCTTTACTAAATATGTCTTTGATTGCATTTTTAATAGTTTCCTTACTTTCCATCTCAATTAAAATTTCGCATTAATGAAGAATTGTATGCATTTTTTAATCCTTTATAACGTTAATTTCATGTCCAAACCTCCTATGCTCAAATCCATTATTCTGCGGGCAGATGGGGCTTGACTTCGCGCTGATAGTATTCGTCTATGTTAGTGCCCAAGGGGATGCGTTCATAATCGCGGAGGCTGCTGTCGGGCTTGGGATTGCCGTTTTTGTCGGTCTTCACCTGGCCGTATTCGGTCAGGGGCTGTTCTAAGATGACTTTGGTGTAGCCGAAGAAGGTGTTGGGATAGATCTTGCTGATCTCGCTCTCGCCGAAACGGGTGCAGGTGTCGAGGAGGATCTGCTGCTGCCCGGGGTTGATCACTTTGCACTTGCTTCCGAGGGATTTCTTCATGGGCTTAAACAGGCCCCTAAACACATCATCCGCTACACTCCAGATCAGGGAAGATAGTTCCTGAAATTTCGACATAGTTTCTTATTAGTTGATATTTAGTGTATTAGCATTTTGAATTGTAAAATTATGCAGATCGGTTGAAATATGCAAATTTTATAGATAAAAAAAATGACTGAAAATACAGATTTCCGAAAATCGGAATTTATTTTACGGGTTTCCGTAATTATTTTTCCGGTTCCCCGGATTTGAACCAATGGGTTCCATCTGAAATAGAATCCTTTTCTGTAAAATACTATACTGAATTTTGACAGGTTTGCGAAAGCAAAGCTGTTTAGATTCAGTGATGCTGAGCGATCAGGTTTGTACTTTTTTGCAAACCTGATCAGCCGAAGTATATTACCTTTACAGTATCCTGAATCCATATCATCAATTGCATCCGGAACATGAACCGCCATATTCTAACCTGCATGCAGAATAATTTTCGAAGGATCCGGTCAATAAACACGGATCTTCACATCTGGATACTGAGAAAACACCGTTTACAATTCATCTTCTTTCAACAGTAATTATCATCATCGTGATGACATCATGTTCAACAACAAGTGAAAGGCTTCTCGTTATTCAGAAACAGGGAAGCTTTGCCGTTGGAGGGACTATATTTGTCAATCCCGGTACCTTCGATCCGTATCACCCCACTGCCGTTGGACAGACCTTTCACGGGGATCACGCGTACGTGTTTTATCAGATTCCTGAAAAGGCACGGAAATTACCGCTGGTATTCTGGCATGGTGCAGGGCAGTTCTCCAAAACATGGGAAACCACACCCGACGGCAGGGAAGGGTTTCAGAATATATTTTTACGGCGCGGCTTCGGGGTTTATCTCATCGACCAGCCAAGGCGTGGAGATGCAGGCAGCAGCACTGTTCCGGCTACATTGACGCCCACCCCCGATGAGCAGACCTGGTTCGGAACGTTCCGCCTGGGTATATGGCCTGAATATTTTCCCGGCGTTCAGTTTTCGAAAGACCCGGAAACACTGAACCAATATTTTCGCCAGATGACCCCCAATACAGGCCCGTTTGATCTGGAGGTCGTTTCTGATGCGGTGTCTGAACTCTTTAATATTACCGGCCCGGCCATCCTTGTCACCCATTCCCAAAGCGGCGGACCAGGTTGGAAAACAGTCATTAAAAATCCGAACGTCCGGGCGGTCATCTCCTATGAGCCAGGCAGTAACTTCCTGTTCCCGTTGGAAGAATTACCGGCTCCGCTGACCAGTTCCGCAGGTACGCTCGAGGCGGTCGGAGTACCCATGGAGGAATTTATAAAGCTCACCCGGATCCCGATCATCCTGTATTATGGTGATTTTATCCCGCCGGAACCCAACAGGAATCCCGGACAGGATGGCTGGCGCGTACGGTTTGAGATGGCTAAATTGTGGAGGGATGCAGTGAACCGGCACGGCGGCGATGTGACCCTTGTACACCTGCCTGAAATGGGTATTTACGGCAACACCCATTTCCCCTTCTCTGACCTGAACAACCTTGAAATCGCCGATCTGATGTCGGCGTTCCTCAGCGAAAAAGTATTGGATCACTGACATGTCAAATGAATCACTTTCTTTGGTTGAAATTGAAGCCGGCCTGCTGCGTTTAACCCGCAATCTGAAAAAGTGGTCTTGTTAAGGAAATTAAGTTGCTGTGCAACCAACAACGGCGATGTTGCTGCATAAGTGGCCTTAGCTGGCGCGTCACGCTCGCTGGCGTTACGGGGTCGCCAGGCTTGAAGTAGCAAGGACGCTCGCCCGACAGGAGTATCACTTTTCTTTTTTATGTATCTACAAAAATTTAATTTGTTATTTTTGCTATAAATCTTGGCAATCGTAAATCATGTCAATCGTAAATCATTTAAATCTTGTCAATCGTAAATTTTTTTCAATTCTTGGCAATCGTAAATCATGGCAATCGTAAATTATTTCAATCGTAAATTTTAATCCTTTATGAGAAAATTATTCGTTTTTCTTCTCGCCTTATCTTCCATGGCCAGAATAATGGCCCAGCCTGCCAACCCCTGTTCGGCATGCCTTCAGGATGGGATCACCTTTTCAACCCAGTCCGACATCGATAATTTCCAGGTAAACTACCCGGGCTGCACAAGCATTATGGGGGGAGTGGTTACCATAAGCGGAAGCGACATCACCAACCTGAATGGATTGAGTGTACTGACATCCATCGTGGGCATCCTTGAGATAAAGGGATGTAATAATCTGACCAGCCTGTCGGGACTGGATAACCTGACCTCCATCGGGTCGATTCTGTACATCCATCTGAACAGTTCACTTACAGAGTTATCGGCGTTGAATCATTTAACTTCGATCGGCTCAGCACTCTGGATCGAAAGCAATGTCTCCCTGAGCAGCATCGCCGGACTGTCGAACCTTACATCGATCAACGGGACTTTAAATGTTGATTATAATCCGGCGCTGACTAGCTTATCAGGACTGGACAACATAGATACAGCTTCGATTTCCGGATATTTCGTCGTCTATAACAGCAGCTTATTCGATTGTGCCGTGAAGAGCCTTTGTGATTTCCTTGCCAGCGGAACGATCTTCAATCAGATCCATAATAATGCCGGCGGATGCAACAGTCCCTTCGAGGTCGGGGATGCATGCGAACATATGGATGTAGAGACCCCCTCGCCTGAACCGCTGCTGACAATCTACCCCAACCCCGCCGCTTCAACCCTTGTCATCGGATCCGGATCCTCCGGACTCCTCACCATCCGGAACCCAGCCGGACAGCTCCTTCTGCAACGCGAAACCACCGGGACGAAAACCATCCTCGATATCAGCGGTTGGAAAAGCGGGATCTATTTCGTGCAGATTGCCGGTGTAAAGGGGTTGTATTCGGGGAAGATCCTGAAACTGTAATAATTACTTCTGCCCACTCGATTTCCCGAAAATATTAAAGGCAAAACCAAGCTGGACCTGTAAGTAGGTAAGCGACATAGGGAATGTATGTACATTCGTGACCCTGAAAAATGCGGCATTCTCTGAGTGCCTGAAAGGCTTGTAAAACGCATCGAACCGGAATGATAGAAGTTTCCTGTTGTAAGACTTGCTGTCGGTCGGATTCATCGGATCGTTGATCATTTTTAGCCTGGTATCCCACAGGAAGAGCCAGCCCAGGTCAGCCGAAAGAGAAAACCCATAACGGGTATCGGGTTTGATCAGGAACTTAATTTCCATGAAAGGCATACCTGAAACCGCTCCCCACTGACTAACTGAATTCTTGTCGGAAACCGAATCCTTTACCGGTGTGTACAGAAGTGAAAATCCGCCGTTAAACTCCATGGCCGATTTCACCTCGGCAATTTCCCAGTTTATCAGATTCAGGTACAATACAGCCATGCGCATACTCGAGTACTTATAAACATCGATGGTCGAGATATCCAGTTTCCCGGAAATATCCTCCTGCTGTACCGGGTAATAAAATTTATTGTTCTGTTCAAGTTTTGCCAGGGTAAAGGTGGGCTCATAATAACTCCCGAATGAAATAAACGACCGGTAATTCTTGCTGTATTTAATCCGGTGGGTAAACAACGGAATTTTTTTACTGATCTCAAACTGGATCAATCCGTTAGGCTGGTCCACTCCAAAACCGACCAGATCGGTATAGGTTTTTGCTTCAAGTATCCGGTTTACTTTCTCCTTCGTAGCTTTCTTTATTTCAACCGGACCGGGACCTGCTTTAATCATATAGACCGAATCAGAAGGACAGTAGTCCTCGGCATCGACATGCAACGCCGGAATGTAGGTAAGCACATCTCCCAGGCGTATGGTAGTGTTTTGCCGGTTCATGTCAAACAGGTCAAAATCATTGATTTTCTCAAGATGGGTGATCCCCGTGAATTGGATCGGGGCAATATTGGTATAGATCGTTCTCTTGCACTGGTAATCTCCAATAACCACAATGTTCTTTAAAACCCCGTCGTTGAACTCGATCTGCACCGAATCGATTTCATATTTTTTCGGATCAAGCAGGCTTTTCTCCACTTTTTCAAGATCATGGATGTATTGAACCGTCAAATCATATTTAGTTTTTAATTTACGAAAAGGATCGATCTCTGATAAAAAATTATTGATCGATACTTTTATCGTTTTCTTAAAGTATTGTTGAGAAAGATCTATTTCATCGCGGTATTTTCTTAATTCTTTGTTATTAGATGAAATCTGGATAGAATCACGGCGATTTTTCTCTAACCTTGTGGTCAAATCTTTTAAAACCTGGAGAGAGTCCTGAATCCCCTGAATTCTATTTTCAAGAGAGTCGATAATTCTTTGCTGTTCGGTTTTAAATGAATCCGGAACTCCTTGTTCCTCATTTTTTAAAGAGTCACGAATTTCTTTTTTCTTCTTTTCAAGAGCGTCTATAATTCCTTTTTGATTGCCTTTGAAATGGAGATTAAATGTCTCTTTTGTTAAACTATCCTTTTCATATGAATCCTTAAGCTTAATCAATGTATCATTGTTCATTGATAAAAGCGTACTGATTGAATCTTTCGCACTGTTGAAATTGTCAATGAATAAATCAATCAAGGAATCTGTCTTCTGGATAGTAATTAATGCCGAGTCTATTTTATCCTTTGTCAAATTATCAGAATCGGATGCCAAACCGCCAATTCGATTCTTATAGCTGTCAAAGCAAACCAGATCCCTGGTAAAGTTTGGATTCGAAATTTTATAGTATGGGTTTTTTATTCTGTTTTCAATTTTGTTCCGATCAAGAACCTTTGAAATTGCTCCTAATGATGTTTGATAAGATGTTAATTGGCTTGCTATTTTCTGTAAAGAATCGGAGACCTTTTGTTTAGTTCTCAACAATTTGATCCATTTATTGCAAATACCGATCTGGTCCTGTGTAACGGATATATCAGAAAATGCATCGTTAATGCCCCGTTTAAGTTCTCTTCTGGTTAATTTAATTGGAGTGCAGTTGCAGGTTGATTTGATATTCCCGATACATGTTATAAGCTTGTCCTTTGTTGGTTTGCTTAAACCTGAAGTATCAATTTTGCTGATGATTACAGAAACAGGAATAGAATCAGATTGACAAACAATTTTCAATGGCTTTTTTTTTAGCTTGTCCAACATGTTAATAAGTTCAAGACTGTCATTCTGTTCGGAAGAAGAGCCAGGTTTGAGATATTTTTTCTTCAATTCCTTTTTATTTTTATGAACAAGAACTTTTAATATTTTCCGGTTCTCCGGGCAATTGATATTGGTTTGAAGAAGCCTGTCTTTCAGTTGGTATTTTTTAATAATTAAAAGATTGATTGAATCGAGGCTTGAAAGATCAGATTTCTTTAATGATTTTATTAGTTCTAGTCGCGTTTTTAATGTATCCAGGCATGAACTGCTTTTATCAGTTAATCTGATCAGAACCTTGGTCATATTGCTCTTTTTGCATGGGATTCGTTCAGTTACTGCAGGATAGACCCTGACATTGTTGGATAGCACGATAGAGCCGGCAAGGGGAACTTCTTCGTTCAAAGTATATTCAAAGATTACCAGGTCGCGGTACAGATTCTGCGAAACATTGGAAATTAATTCTTCGGAGAAATTTTGTTTCGGAGTGTTTATGGATCCAAGATATTTAATAGCATTTAGAAATGATGTTTTAAAGACCTGAAAGGATACACTATAAAAATTAAATGATTTCATTTTTTTCTCATCTTGCTTATCGCCCAGGTAAACATCCGCTTGTAATGCGCCATCAGGTTTTTGTGAGACATTGATAGAGAATATCTGATCATTTATTGCAAAAATCTGACTGTATGTTCTCTGGCTGAAACATGGTTGGCCATGGAACAATAAAAAACAGAACCCTATCGAAAGAGCTATCCGGGTCAACGCCTTGCTTGAAAAACCGGTATTGATTAATTTTTTCATCTTTCAGTGTTTATGCAGAACTTGATATAGTATAGGTATGATGATTTATCCTACAGTCGTATCAGGGACCCTGTCCCGGTAATATTTGATTTTATCGTTTCCGGGGTTCCCAAAAAATAAATGTTGCCGCTGCCAAGTATGGTTGCATCAAGAAACTTTAACGTGTTGATTAAAACAGGGCCGGAACCTGACGAAGTTATCCAGACAGAGTCAGCCGGGATCTTTAACAAATCGATGGTCCCTTGTCCGAGGTTGAAAATATTGCCTTTCCCTATCCAACCTACCCCATCAGAAAAGACATATCCCGGGCCGGTATTGGTGATCTTTAAGTACCGGTATGCAGTCGTTCTCAGATTTAAAGTTCCCGAACTTAACAGATTACATTCGAGCATGGATCTTAACACCGAATCGGCAGATTTCACCGTTATGGTTCCGGGAGTATTCATGGTGATATTCCGGATATCCGGAACATAAACTTCGATGATAATTCTTTCGTGGTCTTTCAACAATTTATTTTTTTCCAGGTCGATCCTTAAAGCGCCGCCTGCAACTGTCGTCTGAATTATTTCTCTTATGTTTTCCTGGGCAATAATGGTGATCTGATAGGCTTTCCCCGATGATTGTTCGCGTTGGTCAGACCTGTCATATACAGAGGTATCCGGGCTGATTAAGAACAGATTCACCTCACAATCCAGCGAAAGTACCAGTGCGCTGAATGGATCGAGATTCCGGATTTCCTCACCGGTTTCCCCCCTGCCTTTGATCTTTTCACACGAGGTTAGTGAATGGAGCAGGATAACAATCATAATGAATCGTAAAATCCTTTTCATTTGTCGATGATTTTAGTTTAAAGTACCAGATACCTGCCTGACAGGCAGAAAGGGATATTCACACTTCGGAGGCGGGGTCAGACTGCTACTGTTTTTTTGTCGTTTAGTCCCGGCCGGTTAATGGAGCTTAATTAAAAATTCATGAGTATTTTGGTTATGTAAATGTATGCAATTCGGAGTTGATATGCAAATATTTTACATGGAAAAACCAAGGAATGATGAAGATTTCCGAAAGTCGTAATTTTTTTTACGGGTTTCCGTAATTAATTTCCGATTTTCTGAAAATATCCCGATAATCGGAGGGAATGATACCGGGTTACGAACATCATTTCTCCAATATTCGGGAAGTCAGCCTCCCGGCTTTTTGATCCCGGAATCAACGCTGTTGTCGGTTTTTAACTTTGCTTTATATTGTATTTCAACTGGAAGAGCATCGCAGGATGGTCGCAGGATCGACGCAGAATGAACTTAGAACGGTCGCAGGATGAATGCAGATTGGGTGCAGGATGGTTGTAGAATGACTGCAGGAACGACGCAGAATGGAGCTACAACAAACGCAGGATGGTCGCAGTATCTACACAGGATGGTTGATGATTGCCAATGGAATTGATAACTTTTCCCTTTTGTATCCCTGCATCTAAATAACGACGATCTTCCCTCTTCTCACACCATTTTTGCTTTTCAGAAGAAGGATATAGGTTCCGGGCTGAAAGCCTGTTATATCGACCACATTATTTCGGATGCTCCGGTAATCCATGCGCTTTCCCAGACTGTTGTAAATAGTCAGGCCGGTCGGGCATTCCCGGAAACCAGCCGGTAAAGCAAATTGATCCCTGCAGGGAACCGGGAAAATGGAGATGAAACTTTCGCCCGGATCGTAACTGTTGGCCGACACATGTTCGCATGCGTCTTCCACCTGCGGCCGGCTGTTACAACCTTCGGCATTGTTGCCGATGTTTATGATCGCATTGGGCATCGAAAGATAGTCGCATACACTGCGCACGTTACATGCCGATAAAACCGGGTTATTTACAATAAATAATTGCGTTATCGATTCCGGGGCAACGCTATCGAGACCGGCAAGGCTTGTAAGTACCTGGTTGCCGTCAACCGACAATGATCCGCCTACAGATTGCAGTGCACCAAGGCCGGATAAATTCGCGAGTGCAGGATTGCTGTAAATAAACAAATTGCCGCCGATGGAAGTAAGGCGCTCCAGTCCGTTCAGGCTTTCGATGCCCCAGTTTATAACGATCTCCAGGTTGTTTCCGATCGTTGTTAAAGAGTCCAGGCCCGAAAAATCAACAAGTGCAGGATGATACAGAACCACAAAATAGCCGCCAACCGATTTCAATCCGGTTAATCCTGTAAAATTGGTCAGTAGCTGGTTGGTCGAAAAGGTCAGCGCACCACCCAGGCTGGTCAGGCCGTTCAGCCCTGTCAGGCTTGCCAGTGAATCATTTATGGAAATACCCAGATCCCCGTTAATTTGGGTAATGGCGCTCAACCCAAGGAGATTTTTAATGTTACTTCCGCTTATCGCGACATTACCTTCGATTTCGGTACAGTTGGGATAATTAATCTGGAAGCTGTCAATTTCGGCCTGACTCGTGAAGGTTATTCCTCCCGGGAGACAGGGCTGTCCGATCGACAGGACATGAAAGCATAACAATGCCAAAGTTGTTGTGATACGATTTTTCATATGTCAATAATTTTATAATTAATTGGCAAAATGGAATATCTATTGCTATCATTCACGGCTTGTATGAAACTGATCCCTATGTATATTTCATATGTTAATCATTCTGTAATTCACAGGTCAAATATAATATTCATTTTTATCATTCGCGATTTGTATGAACCCGATTTATCTGTAAAGAGGGAACAGAAATCACGCACCTGATGTCGGCCCGGCTCATCGAACTGAACGGCAAATCTAATATTATCAGCTCTCGTGCGATTAACAGATTAATATTCGGGTTCACTCCTGTCTGTAACAAATGTTTTTGACCATTCATTGCATCAATGGTTTGCTTCTTACCCGTACAAACAATTTCCATCCGGATAATTCAAATAAATTCATTCGAATGAAAAATCGGACATTCTCATGCACAAAACGGACAACCTGTCTTAATAGATTGATTTTCGGAATGTTTTGTTATATTTTTACCTGATCAAAAATGGTTCGAAGAGCATGACCGAAAAAAGTAAATCAATCGCACGATGAAACGACTTATCAATGGTTCAGCCTTATGCCTGACAATCCTCCTGTATGCAGGTGAAATACATGCCCAGCAGGGAACGGTGGCAGCAGGCGGTGTTGGTAACGGTCCGGGCGGGTCGGTCGCTATCTCGGTAGGGCAGACGGACTACCTTTTCTATTCAACCGACCAGGGTTCTGTAAGTTTTGGGGTGCAGCATTCCTGGGACGGAACCACGCCCCCTCTTCCGGTCAACCTGCAGATTCCTGATCAGGTAATAGGAAATGGCGAGTCGCTCTGTTATAATGCTACGGCGGTAATCACGGTGGCCGGTGGATCGAACAACTTTTTAGTACAGCCGGGAGGCAGTGCCGAACTCATTGCCGGACAACGTATTCTGATGTTAGCGGGAACCCATGTTCAAAACGGAGGGTATCTGATCGCCCGGGTAAATCCAGGCGGCCCCTGGTGCATTCAACCTTTTCGGTCGGATGAAAGTCAGATCGCAAAGGATAGGACCCCAAACCAGGTTGAACCAGTCCGGAATAACGGTTTACTTTTCAGCATATATCCCAATCCGACAACAGGTGATTTTACCCTTGAGTTGGATCGGGGCGGAGATCCGAAAGCTGTTTTTCTTGAAATTTTCACTCTTGAAGGACGGCGAATATTTCAGCAATCCCTCTATGGCGAATGCATGTATACAGTCAGTATGGCCGGATATCTGCCCGGATTATATATCATCGTTGTAAAGAGCGCATACTCAACCGGGATGTGCAAAATTATAAGATACTGATTACATGAGAGAAACCAAACAATCAGCCTGTTTATTACTTCAAAGCAAGAACAGATTCATCCTTAAGTGACAAAAATCATGAAACGATTTATTGGAGCAACGATCTTTCTTTCCCTTATCATTAGCCTGAAAGCGCAGGTTCCCCAGGGAATTTCGCATCAAGCGGTCATCCGTGATGCCACCAACGCATTAATCACAAACGCACCTGTGGGTATAAGGGTGAGTATTATTAAAGATGTCCCCGAAGGCGCCGTGGTATATTCGGAATTACACACCCCTGTGTCAAATGCCAACGGACTTATCAGTTTCATCATCGGCGAAGGAAACGGCCAGACCGGATCTTTCACAGGGATTGACTGGTCGACCGGAACCTATTATATCAAGACCGAGGCCGACCCCCTTGGAGGTACGAGTTACACCATTACAGGTACCAGCCGGTTATTGAGTGTTCCCTATGCGCTCTGTGCCAAGTCGGCCGCTTTTGTATGTGATTCTCTTGTGCTCAAAGACACTCTCGGGGTTACCCGTTTTGTGCTGAATCCAAATACTGGCATGTTTAAGATGATGGACAAGGATACCGTTTGGTACAGCATTGCCGTGAACTCACCAGCCAATACAGGAATCCGCTATTCCGACGGATCATACAGAGAAACCAATGGAAATGTATCGACACTTTATTCAGATGAGTCTAAAGTAATAATGGTATCCCAAACTACACATAATAATCTTCCAGGTCCAGGAATTGAGTCGGAAATAGAGAAACAATTTGATGCATACGGGAACTTACGTGAACTTATAACCCGGACAAAGGAAGGAGGAGACACGGGCACAATAATCGAAGAACAGAGATCTTTCAATGAAAACGGAAATGAGATCAAAAAACGTAGAAGAAAATATAACATGTTTCAACAAATTATCCAGGAGGAGTATTACGATGGACAATCACTCTTGTCAAAAAAGGAAAATACCTATAATACGACCGTCAGCTCTTCCGGTGTAATCAATGAAGCTATAACCGATAAATATGAGGGGGGAGACGATAAAAACGTTATAACACAATCAAAAACGAACGGTGTGCTGACCGACGAAAAAAGATACCAGAAAAACACTTCTTCTGGGGGTCTCGCAACATTACGGGAATGGTTGAAGATCTATTATGATGACAATACCGTTCAGAAGATCATGGAATACTATAGTCCGCTTGGCGCAAAGAAATTTATACGGACAGAGACAGCCGACAAGGAATACCAATCATATACGCAGAAAGTCGAGGATAACAGTGGTAATTATACATACATCCTTCAGGATTATTATGGCATCCATGTCAAGGCGAACGTAACCAAATTCAGTTCCAACCTGATCTTTGGCGGAACCAGCGATTTCAGCGAGAGTCCGCTGTTCAGAAAGGACGTCAATCTAAATAAGGATATCAATGTCAAGGGGATCAAGAAGTTCAGGATTGATCATCCGCAATACCCCTCCACTAAATATCTCCAGCACGCTGCCGTTGAATCCAATGAAGTGATGAATTTTTACTCGGGCAATGTGACCACGGGAACCGACAGTCTGTCAACTGTGACCCTCCCCGACTATTTTAATCTGATAAACATAGATTTTCGCTATCAATTGACCGTGATCGGAACAGGATTCGTCCGGGCGATCGTTTTCAGTGAAATTGATGAAAACAATGAGTTTCAGATTAAAACCGATGCGCCTGGCATAAAAGTAAGCTGGCAGGTAACAGCCCGGCGTAACGATCAATACATGCTCGACAATCCTTTTTCAGATGTAGTGGACAAGTAGTTCGTCTTCAGATATTACACGGTATCATTCTGAAATACCCCAACAGTTTCCCTGTTTACCGGTGAAACCGTTTATGCTGGATCCTGACAGGATGGCATCGTGCGATGCGTGATGGGTAACAGGCCCGCCGGACTGGCTTACTCAGGCCGGAAAAGATCGGTGGGGGCGTAACCAAACAACTTTTTGAACAACCTTGAAAAGTAGGCAGGGTTGTTAAATCCTACGGCAACAGATATTTCAGAAATGGTAGGGTAAGCCTGTTGCTCAATAAGCTGTTTTGCTTGCTGAAGGCGGATTTGCCGGATAAAATCGACCGGGGTCAAGCCTGTCAGGTCGCTGATTTTTCGTCGTAACTGACGCTCGCTAAGACAGGCATCACTGGCAAGCTGTCGTATCCCGAAACCGGAATCAGCCATCTTGTTTACCACCAGATCTTTCACTTTTCCGAGAAACTGCTGATCAGCAGGAGGAATTTCGTCATTGTTCAGATCCACCGATAATACCTTTCTGCTAAAGGTCTCTCTTAATTCCTGATGTGTTTCGAGAAGGTGCCTGATCCTTAACAACAGTTCTTCTGCCTGGAACGGTTTGGTGATGTAGGCATCGGCTTTGAGGGCATACCCGGCAAGTTTTTCATCATCGCCTGCTTTTGCAGTAAGCAATATGAACGGAATATGACGGGTTTCTTCGAAATCACGCGTTTGTTCAAGCAGGGTAAGCCCATCCATTCCAGGCATCATCAGGTCGGAAATCACAAGGTCAGGCTTCTGCAACCTGATCGTTTCCCATGCCTTCAGCCCGTCGGCGGCTTCCAGCAGGTTGAATTCCGCTGAGAGAAATCCGGCGATATAGGCACGCATGTCAGGATGATCTTCGACGATTAAAAGAGTGCGTGACTTTCCGGCAGGTATTAACGGTGCATGTTCAGCGGATAAAAACCCTTTACCGGAAGCGGCACTTTCCCGGTTTTCAGGAACTTCCGTTCCGATTACCTCATCGGCCTCAAGGTGATCAGTACCTAATGGAAAATGAACGGTAAAACAACTCCCCTTGCCGGGTTCACTTGAAACATGAATGCTACCACCATGCAACTCAACCAGATCCCGGGTCAGTTCAAGGCCGATCCCAGTACCTGGTTCTTGCGACAGGGATGAATCATCCGCACGGAAAAACCGGTCAAAAATCCGCGATAGGTCGACCGCCGAAATTCCTCTGCCGTTATCGCTGATGGTAACTGTGACAAACGATCCTTCATGGGTTGTATTCAACTCATGATTGGATGGCCCTGACAGGTTGACAACGATCTCTCCTTCCTGATCGATTGACTTTATTGCATTGGATATCAAATTATTGATGATCTGATCAATTTTTTCAGGGTCCAGATGGATCCATATACGCTCCACCTCACTTTGATACCGCAGTTGAATGGATTTATTGCCCGGAATGGCCGATTCAAAGGTATTGATGGTCCGGCGAAGATACCCTGCCAGTTCAAATAGGGTCGTTCTCAGCTTCATCTTCCCGGCTTTCAACCTGGAGAGATCCAGCATCTGATTTGTCAGGTTTTTCAGTTGCCTTACATTGCGGAGGGTCATGGTCAGTTTGGCGGTCATATCACCGGGAAGTAAAATTGCCTGATCAGATTTCAGGATTTCCTCAATAGGGCCACCGATCAGTGTCAATGGTGTCCGGAATTCGTGGGAGATGTTGGCAAAGAACCGGGTTTTAAGCTCATCCAGTTCCTTTAATTTGTTAAACTGGTTTTCTATCTTCTCCTTTTGCCGTTCAATCTGTTTGCCTTTCACCTCCAAATCCTTGTTCTGAGCCTGCAGGATAGCTGACAATCTGCGCTTGAGCCGGTACTGGTGAACGATCAGAAACAGGGTGACTAAAAGTATAACAGCAAGAGCGATAAACACATTTCGGCTCTGCCGGTGCCTCTGGGCCGCCAATTCCGTGAGGACCTTGTCACGCGATAAACGGACATTCTCAGTGTTGGTCTTTTCCGATTCGTATTGCCATTCCGCTGCAGCAACCCGGTCGTGCGATTCCCCGGTGAAGATACTGTCGCGAATCCGGCTGAACTCTTTGAAATATTGCAGTGCCTGACGATACTGGCCGGTCTTCTCATAATACAATGCCAATCCTTCATAGACCTGTGAAAGCATGTCAGGATTATCGGTTTCTGAAAAGATCTCGCGGCAATGGGTCAGATTTGTTAATGCCTGTTTGTGATCACCGTTCTTCAGCTGCACCATTGCATATTCCAGCAAGACGTAGGCCAGGCTGTGCATGTTCCCCGATTCCTCATTGATCCGGATGGATTTCCGGAGATATTCCATACCTTCCTGATCCTTGCCCTCTTCCAGAAGATAATGACCGATCTGCGAATAAACCACGGCCATGCTGTTGATGTCCTGTTTTTCTTTAAAAATAACAAGGGCACGCTCGAAAAAAGGCTTTGCCTGGCCGGATTTTCCTTTCATTCCCAAGGCGTTTCCGATATTGCTGCAGGATGAAGCGATGCCGAATGGATCATTGATCCGCTCGCGGATCTCCAGGGCTTTATGATAATACTCAAGGGCCTTATCGAAATTTTTCAGATTAAAATATACAATACCAATATTATTCAGGGTCAGTGCTTTACCCTGTTCGTTCCGGCTCTCCTCCTGCATCTTCAGCGCTCTAAAGTAAATCTCAAGTGCTTTTTTATTATTACTCATTTCACTGTTCGCCCATGCAATATTGCCTAAAAGGGTAGCAGCCCGGGATATGAGACCTTCCCGGGAGTAGATTTCGTAAGCTTTTTCATAATATAAAATGGCCTGAGGGAATTCAGAAAGGTAACACCGGATATTCCCCATTGTGGTGTAACCTCCTGCAATTGCCACGCTATCCTTTAATTCGCCGGATATCCGCAGTGAAAAATCCGCATACAAAAGCGCACTGTCATACCTGGCAAGATTCTGATATACGATGGCAAGGTTTCTATACCCTGCAGCCACACCGGAGGGGAGTCTTAGCCTTGAGGCAAGGCCAATGGCTTCACGGGCATATGCGATAGCCTGACCGGCATCAGCATAATTCAGCGCATATGACAGTTGATTCAACAGAGCCACCCTTTCCGTCAGGTTGGTACATTCGTTCAGCCGAACTTTCAGACTGTCGGCGGCGGATTGTGGAAAAACACTTCCGCAGAATACCAGGAAACAAAAGAGTTGTAATAAAAGCTTCTTCATTACGGTATAAAGGTAATGAATTCTATCAGAAAGCTGAATGTCAAAGTGAAT
This sequence comes from Alphaproteobacteria bacterium, assembly GCA_009928665.1. Classification (GTDB taxonomy): domain Bacteria; phylum Bacteroidota; class Bacteroidia; order Bacteroidales; family FEN-979; genus CAIVAT01. The sequence goes on along the minus strand of SACF01000056.1, from coordinate 2,424 downwards.
TCAATAATCAGCCGATTCGGGAACCAGTTTCCGGATCTTCACAAAACTCTCCCTGGACGATTGTCCATGAACCGCATCGGCATTGACCTGCATGGCGATGGCCACGCCCGGAACCGGGAAAAATTGCAGTTGGCGTAACAACCTGCATTTTCAGTGTAAGCGGGTCTGCCGGCCTGGCTACCGGCTGAGCCGGTAGCCCGTGGAAAAATCCAGCATGAACGATAATGGAAAGGATAATTAACCTCATTTTTACCCTCAGGGCAGGCTTACAATCATTCATGACAGAAATGGTCTTTCAATGTTTTTGTTGAGGCTATTAATCCTCACTGTCAAGCCAGTGAATTACATTCAGCAGGAAACGCGCGTTTTCCGGCGCTTCAGTGGCGTTGAACCCCACCTTGAACGATTCATTGACGATCTGTGCCGTGAACATGGCCGCTTCACCGAACACGGCGACTTTTCCTTTCCCGTATTTCAGCAAGGCGCCCTGGAAATAATTTTCAAGCTGTACCTTTGGAGTACCGGGGTGAAACACCCAGGCGGTATCGGGCTGCAACGACCAGTTTGCCGGTCTGAACTTCAGCACAGGGATGGCCTGCGAGGGGATCCTAAAGGCCGATCCGGTAAAGGTGGAGACTTCCCTGATCGTATATCTCATTTCACTGCTGTCGGTAACCGGTGAAGCATTCAGAGTGCCCTCCTTCCTGGTAAACCTTGATGGCGGCCATTGCCTGTCGCCGGTAAAGGCAAACCCGTTAAGAAAACCGAATCCGAATGCGGCGGCCAGTTCGCCGGCTGCTCCTGCAAAAGGCATATGGTCGGCAATGAGCATCAACCGTCCGCCAGCACGAACCCATTGTTCCAGCTTCAGAATTTCATCCTGATTGAAGGCAGAGGGGTTCGGCAACATCCATTCAGCGGTATCGGAAGCATCCAGAGCATTGGCGATGACCAGGATGCGGGGTCCGGCGCCGGTCTGCAGGTCGGTGAGTGGTTTATACATGGATTGTACACGGTATCCATCCGATGCAAGCAATTTGCCGAATGGAGCAAAACCCCCTTCAAGCGTATGAAAGTTGTAATGAGCGCGATCGATCATGATCAAAGGTCCTTTTCCGGTGACAGACGCCGGCCTGTCCGGGGAAAATACAAACGCCGTGTCGGGTCGTTGCTGCGCTACCGTGGTCTGGAAAATCATCAGGATCAGGGCCGGGAACAGCAAACGGTTCATATGTAAATTTCGAGCATTGTTCATGCAGTAAATCTACTGTGCCTGTTTCGAAAATAAAAACCTATTCGCTGGACGCGTCCATTCACGGGTTGTAAGGTTCTTACAACCGGATAAATGAGGTTGCTGTGTTGAACTAATGGCTGACCACCAGTTTTTGGATCACGATTTCGCGGCCGCTGGAAACTTTTAACAGGTAAAGTCCTGAGGGCAGGCTGGCCGTCGAAATCCTGATTTCCTGGCAACCAGCCGCCGGGGTCGATTTGACGCAGCTGACCGGCACCCCTTGCAGGTTCAGTATTTCGGCAACGAACGGCCCGTCGAGCGTGGCCTTCGAACGGAGGGTCACGTGCTGATCGGCAGGATTCGGATAGACCAGGAATTCAGGGTTACTCGTGCGGGATTCATTCATCCCATAAATCACTCCGCCGCCGGGCAGGCGGTTCACACTGAAGGCATGCCTGATGGTATCGACCACCGCGTTGATCTTTTGCATCACACAACTGCTGTCGGACGGGTTGTAGCAACGCGCCCAGGCAAAGGCAAGGTCAAGCTCCTGCGTTGTTCCGGGCAGGAATGTGAAAGGCCCGGTGGAACAGGTCCCGCGCCGGTCCTGCGGATTGTTTTTGGCCGTTTTCTCGGTCCACTCCTTCAACCCGTTCGGAGGGAGGCCCGCCGTTCCCCAGTTACAGGTGTCGGTCAATCCCGGGAACATGTAATCGCATTCCGGGCCGTAGCCTCCGGTCATGGAGTGTCCATTTCCTCCGTAAATCATTTTCGAACCATCTTTCCAGATTCCATTCATCATCTGGTAATAATCGGGTGCATATACCGGATCGGTCATGTAGGACGGAACCCCTGCATTTGAATTGTTGTAGTAAACAAACCGCCGCATGCCCAAACGCTCATTATCGGCGATCCCGTCGCCGAACTGAAGCCCGTTGATCGCTTCGGAACGGACCAGGAAGGAGGCTTCATTGATCTCGCCCGGACCATATTTCATCGTCTGCAACGTCCCGTTCCGGGCCACGATGTCGCAATTTCCCTTAAAGGAGGGCCCGTTCAGCGAAGATCCCCTGAAGGAGGGATTGTCGTAGCCATCCGGGTCCATGAGGGGACCGCCCAGCATGACCACGGCCTGCACCGGCGGGTTTTCGCCATAGGCATACGATTGACCGGTACCGTCGACCGGCGTC
>SACF01000055.1 GCA_009928665.1 Alphaproteobacteria bacterium | reverse complement strand
CGGTATAAATGTTCTTATCATACTTGTCACTGACGACAATTTTGCCTAAAGCCGGCTCCTTGCCGAACAATTTTCGGGCGACCTCCTCCGAAAGCACAGTGTTTGATGGTTTTGAAAATGCGGTTTCCGGTTTGCCCTCAGTGAAGGTAAATCCACTGAAAATGGCAAAGAAATCCTCATTGGTACTCATGCAGCGTGCCTCGATCTTTTCATCACCCTGCTCCCTTTTCAGGGGGGAGTCCTCTGAATCGAAACTGAGGTAGGTGGCGCTTTCGATTTGCGGGTAGGTCATCTTCAGGGTTTTCGCAACCGGTCGGTAGCACCCGGCCGATTTCACCACCTCATCGCCCTCTTTAGCAAGCGTGAGTACTCGGTATATCCGGTCATGACCGGGATGAAACTTTTCATAGCTCAATTCATTCAGCACCCACAGGTAGATCAATAAACTGGCCATCACACCGAGAGTAAAACCCAACAGGGTGATCAAGGAGTAAACCGGTTTACGTATGAGGTTACGAAAAACTATTCGAAATGGATTGATCATTGGCTTTGTAATTATTCGACAACCATCAGGATGTCCTCATCATCACGTAATGATTGGATCAATTTAAGCAACTGATTCTTTTTTGCCGCAGGGGCAGTTGAGGCGCTGAACGCGGCAGATTTTACATGTTCTTTCAGCTCTTTTCCCTTCAAGGAGATCAGTATCTCGCCGTGGTTGCCCACCATCCAGGAGGATGGCCAAACTGACATCCCGCCATCCAGATTATTTTTCAGAATATCAGGGTCATAGTTATACGGATCGCCCTTCACAAGGTAGAGCTTACGGGTCGATTTGGAGAAGAGCGCATAGTATTGTTTCAGTTGCTTGCTTTCTCGGGTATTCGGACAGTTGTAACTGTCTTTAGAGAAAGTCAGGAATATGAAATTTCTGGTATCGGCCCAGGTTTCAGGGATTATTTTGCCACTCAGGTTGAAATCAGGATCCACTCCTTCTTTTTTCAGCAGCTTGTATTTGCCAAGCCTCAGTACATATACCGGTAACAGCCGGTTGGGAGGTAACACCAGGAAAACGGTGTCGTTAAATGCATTACGTATGTAGTACCTTCCTTTATTTTCATACTGGACGCCTTGATCCGTACCCCGCATAACCGTTTTTGAAAAGCGGTCCACCTTTTCAAACTGGGTAAAAGTCGCCAGGGTATCACCCTGTTGACCGAAGATCCCCAGGGTGTATTTGCCGTTCATATCGAATGGACTGGACAATTGCCGGACATAGGTGTTTCGATCAAGCATCATGGAACTCAGCTGCTGGTACATAAAGTCAGTTCCTGAGGACCACATACCGTTGACATTACCTTTTTGAGGAGCCAGTCTTTTCCCGTGGTTGAGATCGATGGCAATCCGGCCCATCCCCCTGATCTTGTCAGGCTTTTCCGGGTCAAATCCCATGGAAAGACTAACCGGAGGTTGCGAACAATCATATTCCATGATATACGACTGACCAGTGAGCGAATTCCGGTATTTGTAGAACAGGTTGTTACCGGCCGACCAAATGGTGGTGCCGCCACCTACAAAGGTGTTGTTGCCCATAACCGTCATTCGGTTGGCGCTTACTTCAATACCGGTGGTTTCATTCTTCACCACAGTACACTTGTATTTCCCGTTTCGTGAAAAGAGGATGATTCCCGATGGATTAACCGCCACGATATTCGAATCCATCAGGTAATATTTGAACCTCATTACTGTGGCGAAGGAGGAATCGGGGAGCTTTTCCATCCGGATATAGGTGATTTTGGAAGCCACGTCCGAAAGTGCGAAATCTTTTATATTTTCAAGGCTTCCGGCAATGTCGATGATCATCGGTGGGTTGGAGGGATCAACCGAACGATCTTCTCTGAACCGGAATCCGGGGGGAAGCTTTTTGAGTGAATCGGCCAGCCTGTTTTCACGTTCAATGCGTTCTGCCTCCTCTTTTTCCTGCAGGAGTATTTCAGCCGAGAGTTTATCCTCATCGTTTTCCAGTCGATTGCCCTGACACGACAGGAGCAGGATCATCAATCCGATAATTGCTGTAAAGGGTAAACGAGTCATGTTGTCATTTTTTTTCCTGTCAGGAAATTATTCATATTTCATGCTTTCAGCCGGGTTGACGGATGCAGCACGGAAGGTTACAAGTCCGACCGTAATAATGACCAGCAGCAATGCAATGATTCCGGGGAGTATAAAAAACCAGGCGCTGAAGGGAACCCTGTATGTAAAGTCTTCGAGCCAGCGATTCATCACCAGCCATGCAACCGGACAAGCCAGTAAAAATGAGATCAATACCCACCTGACGAATTTTAAGGTAAGCAGGTTGATGATCTGGACCATCCCGGCGCCTGATACTTTTCTGACCGCAATCTCCCGCGTTCTGCGTTGTGCCATAAAGGAAGCAAGGCCAAGAAGTCCAAGAATGGCCACAATGATGGCAAGTCCGGATAACATCGTAAACACCTGTTTGGTTTGAAATTCGTTACGATAAAGGTTTTTATAATCATCGGCCATGTAACTGTATGAAAAAGGTACACCGGGCATGAGTTTCTCCCACGCGGTCCTGGCCAGGTCGGTAGTTTCTTTCGCCTTTCCGGGCTGAAAACGGATACTCGTAAAATAACCTGTATTCCTGTTAAGATTGACCAATCCCAAAGGGCGGATCTGTGCATGAACGGTCTCGTAATTGAAATCCTTCACAACCCCAACCACATGATATTTATTAGGCGGCATATTCCCATCAACCATTTTGGTGCCCAGGGGATTTTTAAGTCCCAAAAGTTTTACCGCGGTTTCGTTCAGAATAATACCCGTTGAATCGGTTGGAAAGTCCTTTGAAAAAAATCGCCCGGCAGCCATTTTCAGACCGAGGATTTGCTGAAAATTAAAATCACACCGGATGATGTTCAGCGTAAACCCCCGGTCAGCGCCTTCAAGGCCAAAGCCGAGATTGCTGAATCCGAATCCGGGCAACGAGTTTGAGGCCGTGAGACCCACGACACCGGCCTGCTCCTTCACCTCATTTTCAAATGCTTTCCTGACATTATTGAATGATGAAGCGGTGCGAAGAATGAGTATATTTTCCCGGTTGAAACCGACATCCCTGACCTGGATAAAATTCAACTGCCGGCCGATGACCAGGGTCCCGATGATGAGGAAAATGGATGCCGAAAACTGAATAATGACCAGCATGTTCCTTAATCCGATCCCTTTTGTTTCCATGATTGCCTGGGCTTTCAACACCCTGACCGGATTAAATGAGGAGAGAGAAAAAGCAGGATAAATACCTGCCAGAATTCCGACTACGGCCCCAAACAGAATCAGCGACGGGATGATCAGGGGATTTGAAACAAGGTTCAATGATACTTCTCTTCCCAGCCAGGCACTGTATGCGGGAAGCATAACCCATACAAGAATAAGTGCGAGGATGAGCGAAATAAAAGTCACAATCACCGATTCAAGCAGGAATTGTCTGATCAATCTGCCGCGGGTCGAGCCGGCAGTCTTCTTTATCCCAACCTCCCTGGCCCTCAGCATGGATTTCGCAGTGGACAGGTTCATGAAATTGATGCAGGCGATGATCAATACGAAAAAACCAATGACAATGAAGATATAGACGTATTTAATATTCCCGTTCGGTTCAAATTCACCGTTCAGGTCCGAATGAAGATGGATCGAAGTTAAAGGCTGCAGATAAAATTCCCAGAAACTGCCGGCAGCAACAGCTTGTTTATACCTCTCTTCTCCGATCGATTCTGCCGTGTATTTTTTAAATTTTTCTTCAAGTTCTTTTGCAGATGCCCCGGGTTTTAGCAGAAAATAGGTGATGAAATTGTTTGCGGTCCATTCACTGTTCTGCATTGCCGCGGGAAAGGTTACCAGTGAGGCCATTACATTGAAATGAAGATGTGAATTCGCCGGGATGTCTTTGTAAATGCCGGTCACCTCAAATCCCCCGAATCCGCCAGTATCAATCTCGATGATCTTTCCCATCGGGTCCTGATGTCCAAAATATTTTCTGGCCGCGGTTTCACTGATGATGACTGTGTTGGGCTTGTTCAGCGCTGTTGAAGGATTTCCAGATGTAAGGGGAAGTGTGAAAACATCAAACACGGTCGAGTCGGCGTACATCATCACCGGTTCTGAAAAGGTCTTCATTCCGGTCCTCACCAGAACATCTGTTCCGCTGGTAAACTTCACCCCTGTTTCGATCTCCGGATACTTACTCAACATCTCAGTGAACATCCTGGCCGAAGAGGTGGTCTGATTGATTTTCGTATCGCCTATTTTTGCCCGGATGCATAAACGGTATATACGGTCGGCATGTTCATGGTACCGGTCGTAGCTAAGTTCGCTGAACACAAACAGAAACATCAGGATGAAGCTGGCGATACCCAGGGTAAAACCAAAAATATTGATCAATGAAAAAACGATGTTTTTTCTGATGTTGCGGATGATGGTGGTAAAAACTGTTCGGATCATGACGGATTAGGTTATTCGTTTTTCACTCCGTTTTAAGTGCAACCGCAGGATTTACACAGGAAGCCTTGTATGCCTGAAAACTCACCGTAGCCAGGGCAATGAACAGCGCACCCAAACCAATTGCGCCAAAGACCAGCCAGTTTATATTGATACGATAAGCGAACTCAAGCAACATTTTATCCACGGCATACCATCCCAATGGAAAAGCGATGGCAATGGCGATGATCACCAGTACAAGAAATTCTTTTGATAAGGCGAAAATCACCGAGATGGTGTCGGCTCCCATCACCTTTCGAACCCCGATCTCACGGGTCCGCCGGTTGGCCGCGTGAGTCGAAAGACCGTACAATCCCAGGCAGGCAATGATCAGTGCAATGATGGTGAAATATTTCAGCAAAAGCCCCATCCTCATTTCCTTTATGTAGTGGCTATTGTAGTCCTGGTCAATAAAACTGTATTCAAGGGGGTAATCGGGCACAATCCTTTTCCAAACCGTTTCAACACGCTGCAGGGCCAATGGAATATCCCCGGGTGAAAGCCTTACCAGTATGTTTGAGAACGACTTACTGTCGCTCACCGCGAAAGCCATGGGTTCAATGGGCTCCTGCGCCCCCTGGTAATGGAAGTTTTTCATCACACCCACGATGATCCCCTGCTGACCCATGAAACTGAAACTTTTGCCCACCACGTCGCCGCCTCCCATCAGCTTCGCCACCTCTTCATTCACCAGGAAATTACCCAGGGTATCACCCATATCGCCCGGATGATCGGGCGAGAAATCGCGCCCGCTTAAAAGCCTTATTTTCATGGTACTCAGATAATCGTAATCGATGACGTTTTGCCCGATCAACACCTCCTGTTTAGGATCTTTGCCCTTCCAGGTGGCCCCGCCTCCATTGCTTCCGATCATAACCGGATTATGACTTGAACCTGTAACACCCAGTATCCGCGGTTCCTTCAGCAATTCTCTCTTCAGGGTGTAATACCCCGACCTTACACTCTTATTCATGGGGATGCATATGAGATTCTCTTTATCATAACCAAGCTCCTTCTCCTGCATGAATTTTAACTGGAGGTACATGAAAACAGCGCCAAGCGCGATGAAAACCGAAAGCGAGAACTGTATCACGACGAGTACTTGCCTGAGACGGCTGTTTCTTTTCCCGGAAACTGTCTCCCCTTTCAGTACCATGACAGGCTTGAGCGACGACAAATAGAATGCAGGATAAATCCCAGCCAGGAACCCGGTAATCAACCCAGTGAGTAAGAATCCCACGATAAATTTTACCTGGAATATGTCGGCCACCGTGAAACTTTTACCCGATACCGAATTGAAAACACCGAGCGACAGACTAACAAGAATCAGTGCAATGATCAGGGCGATCAGCACCATTACGAATGATTCAACCATGAACTGGAAAATCATGGTAAGCCGGTTTGCCCCCGCCACCTTCTTTATCCCGATCTCCTTTCCCCTTAAAGCGGCTTTGGCAATGGAGAGATTGATAAAGTTGATGCAGGCTATGAGAAGGATAAAGGCGGCAATGACAATGAAGATATAGATATTGACAATGTCACCTTTACTTTCCCCGAATCCGAAAGTGAAGTGCAGCCGGAAATCCAGCCAGGGGTACAGGAAAAACTTCGCATTGGTTTCCGGATTGTGTTCCACGACAATAGCAGTCAGCTGTTTGTCGATCGATTTGATATCTGCTCCCTTATCAAGCAGCACAAAGGTGAAGATGCTGTTGTTACCCCACGAATCGTCGGTCATGTTGATCTCCTTCAGGAATGAGTAAGGGATAATGGCATCTATTCCGAGCCATGACGGAGTGGCCGTGCTGAATACGGAATTCTTCGGAATGTCTTTCATCACGGCACTCACGGTGAACGGATATTTATTTTCGACGGCAATAGTTCTCCCGACCGGATTCACATCACCAAAATATTTCTTCGCAAGTTTCTCTGAAAGGATGATCGAATGCGGGTCGCGCAAGGCGGTATGGACGTCGCCGGATATCAAAGGGAATGTAAATACTTTCAACAGTCCTGAGTCGGCTGCCTTGATCCTGCTCTCCAGAAACACCTTGTCGCCCATGCGTAACAGCATTTTGGGAAAATAGACCAGCCGGGTCGATTCACTGATCCCGGGGATCCGCTCTTTCCAAACCGGGGCACAGGGATGAGGTGTGACCGAGACACGATATCGATCGCCGGTGTAAAACTGATCCTGGTTCACTATATAAATCCGGCCGGCATGCTCGTTGAAATCCTCATAGCTCAATTCATTCAATACCCACATTAGGATGAGCAGTGAAGCAGCCATACCAACGGCCAGCCCGGTAACATTAAGGACGGTAAACCCCTTTTGTCTTAAAATATTCCGGAAAATGATGCGAAAAATATTTTTTATCATGATTGCACACTATTTAGGCTGATTATTCCAATTCCACTTTATCGTTGTCGCCAAACATGGCGTAATCGGAAACGATGACTTGCTCTCCGGGCGCGAGACCATCCATGACTTCATAATATTGCGGGTTTTTACGTCCTATTTTAATGTTTCTCTTAGTGGCGTATCGGCCGCTCTTGTCCAGTACGAATATCCATTGCCCCCCCGTCGCCTGGTAAAAGCTTCCCTGCGGGATCTGGATGGCTTCAGTGGGTTGGCCCAACTGCAGTTTGATGAAGTACGACTGACCAATACGTATGTTTTCAGGGAGCTTGCCCGTAAACACCAGGTCAATTTTAAACCGCCCGTTACGCACTTCAGGATAAACCTTTTTTATCTCAAGCTGAAGGGTGTCGTTCGGCCGCTCGATATAGCCCGTCAATCCGGGCCTGATCCGGTCGATGTAGTGTTCGTCAACGTCGGCTTCAATCTTGTAGGAGGTCAGAATGTTGATCTGCCCGATCCGGAAGCCTCGGCTGATCGATTGCCCAATCTCTACCATCAGGCTGCCAAGCTGGCCGTCGACGGGCGATTTCACATTCAGATAATCCTGCTGTTGTTTCACCAGCGCGAGGTTCATTTGCATGTTTTTCAGGTTTTCGGTGATCTGTTCAATCTGGAGGTTCCTGAATTCGTTGTCCTGCTTTTGGCGCAGCACCACAAGTTCAAGAGTTTTATCGGCTAACAGGTATGCTTCCTCCGACCTGATGAATTCATCATGTGAAATCAGCTCGTCTTTGTAAAGCTCCTTGTTCTGTTCCCAGGTTCTCTTTTTCGCGATGAGGTCGAACTTTGCATTCAACATCTCCCGTTCGAGCGAATGTTTTTCCTGTTCCATCCTGATCCGGACCTCCCGCAGAAAGTTGGACTTCTCGGCAAGCTGAGCCTCGCTGTTGAGAATGTTCAGGTTCAAGTCGTTGTTGCTAAGTCTGATAATGACATCACCCTTCTTCAGCATACTGCCTTCCTCGAGAATGATCTCTTCCACCTTTCCCCCCTCATAGGCATCAAGGTAAACAGTTGAGATGGGAGCGGCTGTGCCGTCGTTGGTGATGTAATCGTTAAAAACACCATGAAGCACGGTGGAAATGGTGATCCGTTCCTTTTCCACCCTGACGGTACTGGTCCAGTCTCTGAAAATAAAAAAGAGGATGACCGTAAGGATGATTACCCCTCCGGCAATGTATTTCCAGTATTTCTTTTTAATCCATCGCTTCTCCGTGATGACCCGGTCCATGCCGGGGGATGATTGGGATTCCATGATGATGAGGGTTGTTTATAAGTCAAAATTCGAAATTAGGCAATAGGCATTAGGCCTTGGGAATTAGGGTATAGTGATTCACATTTCCATTTTCCATGTTCAATTGTCCATTTTCCATTTTCAGCTTTCAATTGTCCATTGTCCATTGTCCATTGTTAATTGCTTCCCAACAAGGATCCGGTGAGCAGAAACCGGATGTAACGTTCTTTTAACAACACCTGCAGTCCGGTGCGCAGCACTTCGGTCTTTGCCTTGATCCACTTGTTTTTCTGGATGTAGAATTCGATGATGTTGATGAGTCCCTTGTCTAACTTCTTCTCAGCGGCATCGTAGGCCTTTCTGCTTTTGGCCAACTGGCTGAGAGAGGATTCATATTCGGCCCGGGCCGACCGCCAGTCGGTGAGCGATTTTTCAACACCGATTTGGAGTTTATATGAAACATCTTCATACTGGATCTTAGCCTGTTGGTATTTCAGTTTCGATTTGCTTAAGGAGGTGTATTTTGTGAATTTTGAGAACAGGGGGATTTCGATCCCAAGGCTGAGGTATTCGTTGGAGTTGTTCGACATCTGGTCAGAGAACGGAATGATCTGGTTGCTGTTGTCACGGTCGGTTTCTGTGTATAATGAACTCCAGCCGGCATAAAACCCGACACTTGGTGAGAAGGCCCCTTTGCTGATCTGTACGGCTTTTTTGGCAGCCTGAAGCTGATTCCTTGCATAGGTCAGATCGGGCAAGGCTAAGGAAGCTGCACGAAACAGTTCATCCATCGACAGTGTGTCCATGGTTCCGGAAAAAATTGATGGTACCAGCGTATCCACCACCAAACTGTCACTCAGGGGATAGTTCATCTGGTACTTCAAACCAAGGGTGGCCTGTTCCAACAAATGATACGACTGGACGAGCAGAAAGCTGTCGGCCGCAAGGTTTGCCTCAGTTTCAAGCAGATCGGTGCCTGGTTTCCGGCCCAATTCAACAAATTTCGTGGTATAATCGAGCTGTTTGCTCGAAAGCTGATAATTCTCCCATGCTATGGCCGACAATCCCAGTTGCAGCAGAACATCAAAATAGCTGTTGATGACAAGGAAAGCCACCTCATTCCGAACCTGTTGCAGCCTGTTCTTCTCCGCTTCATAATTCAGCCGCTGCATTTCGATGGTGTTCAGTTTCATGAAGCCGTTGAAGATATCTACAGAAGATGAGACCCCATAACCATTGTTAAAAAACTGAACATCGATATAGGTATTTGTGGTGGGATCGATACTCCTGCCATAGTTCTGGTTGAATGATGACTGAAAACTTAGTGACGGCAACAGATCATTACCAGCCTGCATTAAATCTGCCTTGCGTATCCTGACACCTAATTCCTGCGTATGGACCGAAAAGTTTTTATCCCAGGCGAAGTTGATGCATTGATCGAGCGACCATCTCTTTTGAGCAACCATGACCTGGTGTAAACTGCCCACGAAAGCAGATACCATTACGATGATCCGAAACCATTCCATACTCAGAGCGCGTGCTGTTGTTTTGCCACCTCTTCGGTCACAATCTGGCCATCGAATAAGTTGACGATCCGGTGTGCAAAGGCGGCATCGCGTTGCGAGTGGGTGACCATGACGATCGTGGTACCCTGTTTATTCAGTTCCGACAAAAGGTTCATAACCTCGATCCCATTCTTGGAATCCAGATTACCGGTAGGTTCATCGGCCAGGATTAGTTGTGGTTGAGGGACTACTGCACGCGCAATGGCCACCCGCTGCTGCTGGCCTCCGGAAAGCTGTTGCGGAAAGTGTTTTCGGCGGTGTCCGATCTTCATCCGTTCAAGGATTTCGGCGACCATTTGTTTCCGTTCGGCGCCTGATTTCTTCAGGTAAAGGAGGGGAAGTTCCACATTTTCAAACACATTGAGTTCATCGATCAGGTTAAAACTTTGGAAGACGAATTGGATGTTTCCCTTGCGGTACTGCGTGCGCTTGCCCTCCTTGTAATTCGAGACATCGACGCCATTGAAAATGTATGATCCATCGCTTGGATTATCAAGCATCCCTAAAATATTGAGGAGGGTTGACTTCCCGCAACCCGATGGGCCCATGATGGCAATGAATTCACCTTTTTTTACCTCCATGCTTACATTGTTCAGCGCAGTGGTCTCAATTTCATCAGTTTTAAACCGTTTTGTGAGGTTAATTGTTTTTATCATCGTTGGAATTATTTAATTACGTTTAATGCTTTTCAATTTTCGTGCCAGAATAGTTATTATGCTGAATATTAGTATTATATGAATTTTTGAAAAATAGTAAATGTTAACTTTCTGAACAATTGTTTGTTTACATTCTGTACATTTGCATAAGTTTCATAACCTTCTCACTTCATCTCCAACTCTGTTAAAGGGGTGGAGAACGAAGTCATATATTTAACCTGGTATTATGGAAACAAAACCCAAAGAAGGAAGGCTGCTTATTGTTGATGACAATAAAAGTGTGTTGAATGCATTGCGGATCCTCCTGAAATTTGAATTTCTCGAGGTGATCACGCTTTCCAGTCCGAACACCCTGATCCATGAGTTGGAGAACCGCGATATTGATGTCGTGTTGCTGGATATGAATTTCAGGACAGGCGAAAGTTCAGGTAATGAAGGCATGTACTTGTTGCGTGAAATCAAGAAATTCAGGAAGGATATTGAAGTGGTTATGTTTACTGCTTATGGCGACATTGAAACCGCGGTCAGGGCTACCCATGAAGGGGCTGCTGATTTCATTCTCAAACCCTGGGAAAATGAAAAACTTCTTGCTACCCTGAAGGCCGCCTTAAACCTGAGGAAATCAAACCTGCAAGTCGGAAATCTGATAAAAAGGGAACAAGATCTTAAGGCGGAGATGAACAGGGATGACCGGATGATCATTGGTGATTCCCCCATCATGCGACAAATTCTGGATCTTGTAAAAAGAGTAGCCGCAACCGATGCAAACATCATGATCACCGGCGAAAACGGCACCGGTAAAGAACTGATCGCCAAGGAAATTCATCGTCTGTCGGAGCGGCGCAACGAGTTGCTGGTCACGGTTGACCTGGGATCCATGTCGGAATCGCTGTTTGAAAGTGAGATGTTCGGACACACCCGGGGCTCGTTTACCGATGCCCATGAAGACCGCACCGGTAAGATCATGCTGGCCCAGAAGGGGACCCTGTTACTTGATGAAATCGGGAACCTGCCGTTGCAACTTCAGTCTAAGCTGCTGAATGTATTGCAGAACAGGGTCGTGATACCTGTCGGGTCGAATAAAGAATATCCTGTCGACATCAGGCTGATCAGTATGACCAATAAAAACCTGCTTCAGATGATCCACGATCAGACGTTCAGGCAGGATTTGCTTTACCGGATCAATACCATACAGATCGAGATCCCTCCGCTGCGGGAACGGAAGGAAGACATTGTAACTCTGGCCCATTTTTTTATCGGCAAATACAGTCTTAAGTACAAGAAAGACTGCAAAAGAATCCAGGACCGCACCATCGACCTGATGATGAAATATCCCTGGCCCGGAAACATCAGAGAACTGCAACACACCATCGAAAAAGCGGTGATACTGTGCGACCACGATTGCCTTTCGCCCGCTGACCTATACCTGAACCAATCCTATCAGCTTCAAACCGACGAAACCATGACTTTGGAACAAATGGAAAAACAGATGATCGTGAAGGAACTGAAGAAGCAAAGCCAGAGCCTGAGCCTTACCGCCAAAAATCTTGGAATATCGCGTACCACATTATACAAAAAAATGAAAAAGTATGGGCTATAAAAGAATAACACTGACCACCGTCACCATTGTGTTGATCGTCGCCCTTTCATCCCTGGCCGCCGGGTATTTGACCGCGTTCCACATGAATCCATGGTATTTGCTGATTGTATTACCTGTGCCCCTGGCAACCTTTACCATCATTCATCATTTCAACCAGTCGAACCGCCAGATCGCCTTTTTTTTCGAGGCTATCAGAAATGAGGATTCCTCGTTGAAGTTCCCGACTTCCATCAGGCAGAAGTCGCTTCGTCATCTCTACCAGAGCCTGAATAACCTTAACGAGCGAATCAACGAAATCAAACTTCAGAATGAGTACCTTGAAAAATACTACCAGTCATTTATTCAGCATGCCGGTACGGGGCTTATGGCCATCAACCAGGACAATGAAGTGGAGATCATGAACGACAAAGCCTTCGAATATGCCGACATCCTTCCATTTACCCCCCTGCACCTGGTGCCGCTCCGGAATCCTGATCTCTATAACTTCCTGGTGGACTGTAAACCGGGTGAATCGGGCACCTACAAGCAGTTTACCGGCGATTCGCAGATCAACCTGCTGATCAGGAGTAAGGAGATCCGTTACGGCGACAAAGTCTCGAGGCTGATTTCCCTTCAGGATATCCGAAACGAACTCGATGAGAAAGAACTGGATTCCTGGCAAAAACTGATCAGGGTGCTCACCCATGAGATCATGAACAGCATTGCCCCCATTGTGTCGCTGACCGGCACCCTGCAGAAATTTTTCATCGATAAAGGCAAACCGGTTCCGCCCGACAGGATTAATGATGAAGTCATAGAAAACGTGATAGAGGGTCTTGAAACCATTGGTGAACGCGGCAGCGGGCTTGTCAACTTCGTGAACAATTACCGGAAACTGACCCGGATCCCGCAACCGGAGCCTGAAACATTCAGGTTGCGCGATTGGCTCGATCAGATCGGATTATTGCTTCATGAACAGATGGAACAATTGCAGATAACACTCGAGACAAGGATTGACGACAAAGCTACGGATCTGAACGGGGATAAGAAAATGCTGACGCAGGTCATGATCAATATCCTGAATAATGCTATGGAGGCGTTTTCGGAGACCCCCGGCAAACGGAAGATACGGATCACGGCTGACCCCGTTAAACCAAATTACACTAAAATAGTCATTTCCAACAATGGTCCTGTGATCCCGGCAGAGGTAATCGATAAAATCTTCATTCCTTTCTTTACAACGAAAGAAAGCGGATCCGGCATCGGGTTGAGCCTCTCACGACAGATCCTGCGGCTACACAGGGGATCTATACATGCAGAATCCTCTGTTGAGGCAACACGCTTTATCGTATTCATATAGCCTCATCACTATGAGGCGAACAGACCATCGTAGCTAAACAAAGCATCTTCTCCGGGGGAATAAATCCTGCTTGCAGGCGCAAAGGAAAATATTCCCTTAAAAGCAGACAATGGTTAGATATTTCATTTGTTTTTAAATACTTTGTGGATTAGATAGTTAAATGATCAGGACAATTGATCTGAAATTTGCAAATTATTGTTATTTTCGGGATTCATTATGTGATAAAAAAATGTTGGCTGTGATTCGTCACCTGATTACGGTTATCCTGTTTCTTCTTTTTGGTTTCGAAAACTTTAGTAATGCTATGAACCAACGAGACGATGGGAAGGATCATCGACCGGCTGCAGCAATTGGATAACCGGCAGGCAAGCACAGGTCCTGACTTCGATACTTTATGTAAATTGATTTTTTAAGTATCAGACAAAGTGTCGCCACCGCGGCCATTATACATTTCATGGCTCCAGCGAGAGCAGGTCTGCGTCAAGTCATTGGCCGACCATAGGCTTCTCGCCACAATCATTATGCTGGTGATCAATAAGGTATGCTTTATGATATAGAACAGTTACAGGGGATGGTTTTGTGTTGAAAAATTCAAATTTAAAGGATCACATCAACAGGAACGAATTAGGCATGGTATAAAAAACCACCGGCCAATAACCGGTGGTTGTACGGAGGTTTCCAGAATTGAGAAACACTTGAAGTTAAACCTGAAAGGAGCACTGTTCCTTTCAAACGACCGTGGATTCAGGAGATCTCGATCTGCCGGGCCGGTTTCGGTTTGGCTTCTTCCTTCTTTGGAATGGATACACGCAGGATCCCGTTGTCGTACTTCGCTTCGATTTTTTCGTTGTTGACGATGTGCGGCAGGGTGATTGAACGGCAAAACGACTTGTAGCTGAATTCGCGGCGGGTGAAGTTCTCTCCCTCTTTTGTCTTGTTCTCGACCTTTTTCTCGGATGAGATGGTCAGCAGGTCGTTGTTGAGCTCAATTTTAAATTCATCCTTTGTGAATCCGGGGGCAGCCACTTCGACCATAAAAGCCTCGGCGTTTTCCTTTATGTTCACTGAAGGTAAAGTGGTATTGGTATTCGAAAAATTACGGTTTGACCAATCATACAGATCGCCCTCAAAAAAACGGTCGAATAACCTCGGCAACTGATTTGAAAATCTAACGATTGACATAGTTGATTCCTCCATTTTTAAGTTAGACAATGATTAATTAAACATGAAAAAGTGATCAAAGAAAATACCAGTTGGCATGAAAGTGTCAAAATGACGCCCTCATGTGTCACTGGTTGCTTTTACCATGGATTCTTTCGTATCTTTGGAATGGAGCAGGTCTCGCTGTCACCGGTCCGGCTCCCGGACAACCGGCGCCCGCAAGAATTGCAGATTAATATAATGGATTGTGATCAATGCCGGCTTAACCCACTGTTGGCCGACAGGAAGATGTTTGAGGAAAGGGATCAAGGTATCACTCTGAATGGTACCTTCCATGAAAGCAAGAGGATGAAACCAAGGATCCATATTAATCAAAAGCACTTTGCAGCCATCGTGTGGATGATGATGTTCGCTGTCACGGCAACACCTGGCCAGACGCCCACAGGCTGGCCGGGTTGTGTGACCACTTGGCCTACTGTTCAGTTGACGGCCACTGACTGTTACACCGGTACCTGGAATCTTGTCCTTGATGAAGGATTCACAGGCCAATCGCTAAACACGACCATCTGGGTTCCCAGAACACCGTGGGGAGATCCGCCTGACCATTCCACATACAATCTTCCCGCGAATATTGTGTTACAGGACGGGAATGCCAGCCTGAAGGTCAAATCACAGCCGGGTTCATATCCTGTGCCATGGTGCAGTACAAGCCCTACCATGAAGTGGTACGACTGGACCGGTGCGGAGATGTGGACCTGGGACCGATACCAGTACGGGCGATTCGAGATCAAATGCACAATCCCGAGGGGCGTGGGTTACTGGCCGGCTTTCTGGCTCTATTCCACCACCATAAGCCATGCCGAGGAGATCGATATTTTCGAGTTCTGGAATGAATGGATTCTATACTGGTGGAACTGGATTAATTGGGATTACATGTCGCGCAACCAGCATATGTCGGTACACCATTGTAACTGGGAAGAGGCTACAGAAAACCTGGGGTGGGAGTTCTGGAACGGTTCGTGGATCTTCGCACTTGAGTGGGATCCCTTTACGGTAAGGTGGCTGGTGAAAGAGGCAGGCGCGGCGTCTGAAAACCTGCTCCGCGAAGATTATCACTATTACGATGCACTTACGGGAAATCCGCTGTACAGTTGCGACGGGATCATTGCCAACCGGTCATACCGGGTCAATACCACTTTCCCGACCATACCCATGAAGGTGATCGCCAGCTTCAAGATGGGCTGGGATGAGATGGGAACCAACAACTCCACACCATCGGAGGGGAGTCTCGTGGTCGATTACATCAGGGTGTATGAGAAAAAACATTGCAATTATGTGATCAACCAGCGCGCGATGGGCGACCTCATGAATTATCCCACCACCGTCAAGGCCCAGCAGATCCTTGTCGGGAGCGCCGACGGCTCCTGCACCACCGAGATACAGGGCCTCGATTTCAATTTTATCGCTTCGAACCGGATCGTCCTGAAACCGAATGTTCATATCAAACCTGCCATCCTGTTCCATGTTTGCGGCAACATTAGGCGGTACAGTTACTTCAGGGCAAAGATCGAACCCTGCGATCCCAATGTGATACCCGCCATCCAGCTTGATCAGGCAGGATCAGCCGAAATGCTGCAGATAGCCGACACCGCTTCCTCCATCCTTGCCTACCATAATTCCGACCAGTCAACTGAATCTGAATTGCAATACCAGGTGTTTCCAAATCCCACCGATGGCCATGTGAATGTTGTCTTCTCACGGCAGGTAGCTGTTCACCATGTAATGGTTTATAACAATCTGGGAATGCTGATCAGCGAACTTGACAACCCCGGCAACCTGCAACAATTAAAGGTCAGTGTTTCTGAGATTCCGGGAATTTATCTCCTGGTCTTACATACCGGCGGATCATCCGTGATCAGGTGTACAGTAGTTGTCAGATAATAGGGTGAACTCAAGCGACTTTATCTGGAAAGAATTGCCAAATGCTACAAACGGAATTAATGAACTAAGTGAATAATAATTCACGGATGCCTTGCGGGTGAACGAAGTGCAATTTGCGCAAGTTGCTTTTAACAACTATTTTTTTGGATTTTCATTTTCAAGGTGCGACAACCAATTTAGTTGTAACGACCGTTAGACCATCCTGGAGAACAACCAGGTAGATCCCGGTGGGTATGCTATTCGTGTTGAGTTTAACAGAGTAGCGACCTGGGACATGGCCTTGCCAGAGTGTCCTGGGTTCTTTACCCAGCGGATCGAAAAGCGTCAAAACAGCGTTGCGGGGATCCCGGAGGCTGAATTTGAACATGGTTTGTGTTTTGACCGGGTTGGGGTAAACCGACAGGGAGAGGGATCCGTTGTCAGGTTGCCCAGGCAACCTATAAATAATTTCATAACCAATGGCTGCATCGAAAATCTCGGTGACGAACTGCGGTGCAACCAACGCGGTGGCAGCGGCATTCGGGTGACTGTCGCCGGGGCCGGCGGCATACATGGGTAACATCATCCCGTTCGGTCCGGTGAGTTTGTGGAAGAAATCAAACACATATACATTGGGCGGAAACGCACCGAATTCGGGATCAAGGCCGAGGGCCAGCGTGTCGGTGGCCCAGGCGCAGAACCAGCGCGAAAGGGCGGCTTCATCAGCATTGGTCGAGTTGGGCTCGAGGGGGGCATTGGTCCAGATGGCGAGGAAATTTTCAGGGTGCTGTTTCATCACGTTGATGATGTGCCGCCAATGCCATTTGTAATTGTAAACCGTTTTCATCTCCGGATCAAGGGTGTCATGCGGGACACCCGGCCAGGCAATGGCCGAGGAAGGGAAGCAGGATTTGATGACGACGATCGGGTTGTCGCCGAGATATTGCCCGATACCGGTCGCGGGATTGGAGTCCTCGAAAAAGGTGTGCCAGCGCGCCCATTCGTTGTCGCTGGGCGACCACCACTCTTTCGCCATCGAAACCGCTTCGGAACCAGAGAATCCATGGGCGATGTTGTACAAGTCCATCTCATGCGGAATGCTGGTCGCACTGCCATTGGGGCCCCAGATGTTCTGCCCGGTGGAATGATGAAGGAATATCCCGCTACGGAAATAGGATTGTCCTTGAGCCAACAGGGCCAGGAATAGAAGGATGAATGAGAGTTTTACTGTTTTCATATGCATTCATTAAATTAATGCAACACAAATTTTGTAATAATTATTAGAAATAACAACAAAAAACAGGATAACTGGAAAACAGGTAAGCAGCTACAGGATTAAACTTCAGCATTACAATCAGTAAAAACCTCTAATCCATTACCAACATTTTTGCAGTTTTCTTCAGGTTGCGACACTGTATTCCAGCGAGATCCCGTTGGCTGTGCTGAAGGGTGGATCGGGGATTGGATTCACCGTCATGCGATGTTGCTGTAAAAGGGTATCTCTCCAGTATCCTTTGGAGACAATGAGTTGGACGTCATATATCCCGGCTGGATGATAACTGATCACCGGAGTAGGATCAGAACTGGTTGAGGGGTGTCCACCCGGGAACGACCAGTTGTAAGTAGTGATGTTCCCTGTCGACTGGGTAAAAAAGTCAACAATACTGTCTTCGCACGTAAGGAAGCACTACGTGGGAAGGCTGCCGTGCAGATGGCATTCTGGTCATGAGGTAACCTTTCGATCCGCCAATGAAAATATCATAGAACTCGATTCCGGTTAGTACAACTCTTGCATTGAATACCGAAGTCCAGTTCAAACCATTATCATAAGATTTCTTGATCTGGCCCCCAAATTTTTCCGGGGAATAAGTCTCACCATATAAATTGCAGGCGTCCTAAGGTTCGGCTGTTATTCCGGATGAAAGAGTCCAAGAGACGCCTCGATCCGTGTTTTTTAATACCCCAGATTCATCTCAAAGGCTGGTTCCCGTTACGAAGCCTATGTTATCCTGGTTATCGGGAAAATCGATCGCTTTGATTTCATACATTTTATATCCGGATAAAACGGTTTTTACACACGACAAAACGCAATGTGCCCCAAAGGTTTGTTGAAAAAATCCCTCGTAAAAAAATAGTGACAATCACATCAAAATAGAAAAAATTAAAACTACAGCTTAATCCTGAAAACCAAAAAAAAATTTAAATCAGGTGCCTGATGCCTGCAATTGATATGAAATTTGCAAATAATTGTTATTTTCGGGATTCATTATGTGATAAAAAAATGTTGGCTGTGATTCGCCACCTGATTACGGTTATCCTGTTTCTTCTTTTTGGTTTCGAAAACCTTACTGCTGAAACCGATACCATTGTTGAAACAGAAAGGCAATTAGCGGGACTTTCCCCGGATACTGCAAAGGTCAATGTATTACTGGAACTCGGCCGGTACTATTGCAGCCGGCAGAATGATAAAGCGCTTTTATATCTTCAACAGGCGCTTACACTTTCTAATGAACTCGGATACAACAAAGGCATTGCGCGGAGCTTTCTCTGGCAGGGAAGGGTGTTTTACTACAAGGATGAGTATGCCATGGCAGAGTCCTATTTATCGAAGGCTAAGGAGATGCTTGAAAAGACTGCAGAGGTTCGGGATCTGGCATTTTATCATTTTGCTGCAGGTTCTTTATATGATCTGAACGGCAATTTTATCAGGGCAGTGCGGGAATATCAGGAGGCTGCCAGGCTTTCGGCTGCCGTTGGGGATGAAAGCTTACGGTCGGGCAGTCTTGCGAGTCTGGGATCAGTATATAACCGGATCAAGGAACCAGAAAACGCCCTGGTCTATTTATGGGAGTCCCTTTCGATCAGGAAAAATTTAGGAGATCAAATGGGTGCTGCCAGCGTCATGACCTGTATCGGTGAATCCTATGAAGAGAAGAAAATGTACGATTCCGCTTTGCATTACTGCCTAAAAGGCTACCAGATCAGGCTTGCCTCAAAGGAGATCCGTCCGCTTGCAAGTTCAGAATACAGCCTGGGAAAGCTCTATAATAAAAAAAAGGAGTATTTCAAAGCCATCGGCATGTTCAGCAGCGCACGCCGCCATTACCAAATTCTTGACGAAAAAACCGGTCTGTGTTTAACCGGACTCGAGCTGGCCAGGTCATTGAATTACACAGGGCAAAGTAAACCGGCAGAAGCGACTGCAACGGAGTCCCTGAACCTTGCAGAAATCATGAAAAACAATGAACTCATCAGTGATGCTTATGAAACACTGGCCGAAATTGCCGCTTTCAACAACGATTTCAGGGAAGCGTATCGTTATTCTGTATTGCAGAAAAAGGTAGGCGAACTGCTTGCCTTGCAAAAAAAAGATATGGCCATCAAAGAGATGGAGGCCAGGTTCAGGGTTCAAAGGATGAACGACGAAGTGGAACAGCTGAAGTTTAAAAGTAACGCTCAGCGAAAAAATATCATCCTGCTGGGTATTTCATCCGCCACCTTGATGGTCATTCTCGTTCTGTTGATTCTCCTTTACCGGTCGAAAGTACAGGCACACTGCAGGAAGAACCAGCTTTTAGAACAGGAGGCCCTCATCCGCCGTCAAAGCGATGAACTGGCTGAAAAGGAAAAACTGATTCTGCGTGAAAAAGTAGAGACCCAGAGCAGGGAGCTTGCGGCCAAAGCACTGGAAATGCTAAGAATCAACGAGACCATGGGAAGGATCATCGACCGGCTGCAGCAATTGAATAACCGGCAGGCAAGTACCGATGATATCGAAACGGAGATCAGCCGGATTGTCAGAGAGATTGAACTGCATATCCAGAACAACACGTGGCAGGAATTCGACACGATCTTTAAAAACATACATACAGAGTTTTATAATAAACTCCTTGAACGATGTCCCGACCTTACTGCTGCAGAGATCAAGATTGCCGCGCTGCTCAAACTGAACCTGACCACCAAGGAGATCGCGGCCATAACCCTGAAATCAGAGGAAGGGATCAAATCTACCCGGTATCGCCTCCGGAAAAAGCTTCAGTTCACTTCTGATGACCATCTGGTGCCTTATCTCATGCAATTATAACCTTCCTTTTTCTGATAACAGACCGGAACAGGTTTCCGAAACCTGATCCGATCCATCCCCTCCTAATCGTGTTTTATAATTGGGCCAGCTCCCGGATGCTGTCTGTCTGTTTATTTGTTTATGTTGTTAATCAGGCAGATACGGACCGTGCCACTTTTTGAACCATCCGTAACCACTTTAATAAATCCATAAAAGTTGCAACGGCCATCCCGCCTGATTTACTTTCGCATCTCCGCGGCGGGCATCGTCATTCTGGTGATGGAAACAAAGGGTTAATAAGATATGTCAGTGAAGAGAATTCAAAAAAACAGGGGTAAGAAAAAAGAATCCAACAAGAAAACCGTGGACAATGAAAATGCACTGGATAATCTAAAGCACCGGCTTGAAATCCGGAGCAAGGCTTTCGAAAAAATAATCAAGCAGTTAAACAAATCCACCAATCAATGAATACCTAACCCCAAAAAAACGCGATTATGAAAACAAAATGTTTACTTCTTGTTTTCCTGGCTGTCTTTTCAGCCCAGGCATTTTCCCAGGTTCCGAACGCTGGTTTCGAGGACTGGAGTTATCAGAATTCAATACTGAGGCCCGACGGATGGCAGACCAGTTGTGAGGAAGAATGTCCAAACGCGGTCAGAAGCGAAGACAGTTACCAGGGCAGTTATTCACTCGAACTGCTGGTGGTATACGATGCCATTATGGGATCCAATATGAGTGGTTATGCTTTCACCGATGGCAACTTTCCGGTCAGTGAACGGTACGAGTCGTTTAGCGCGTATATCAAAGGCGATATAATCGGTAATGATACTCTGAAGATAATGGTTGGCATGTGGCTCGACGGAGAGATGATCGGCTACGGGCAGTTTCAAACGCTGCAGAGCCATTCAGGCTGGACCAAGGTGACTATCGACATCACCTATCTGAACAATGACACCCCCACTGAGGCTTTTGTTTCACTGCAACTTGGTCCGGTGTTCGGGGGCAATATTGGTTCCAGATACCTCCTCGACTGGCTTGAATTTTCAGACCAGCCATCGGCGGCCGGGAATCTCCAATCCGGAATTACCAGGATCTACCCGAATCCCGTTTCAGACCTGTTAACCATTGAAACAGCAAATGACCGGACCGATGGGATGATCCGGCTGGTCAACCGGTATGGGCAGGCAGTCTACCAGAGTGGTGCAATTCCGGGTAGCTCGCCCATGACGATCGATGTGAGGGAACTTCCTGCCGGGCTGTACCTGCTCCAGGAATTCTCTGGCGGCAGGATCATCCGCTGCGAGAAGGTGATAATCAGGTATTAAGAAACAGTGCATTCAATGACAAGAACAAATGATATAATCAATCAATTAACACAAAAAAAACCATGAAAACAATTTTCACTCAATTTCCATCATGCTGTTGACGGGTCTATTTATCACATTAATTACTGTTCTTTCCTGCAGTTGCAAGGATGAGAATACCGATGACCCCAATTCAGGAGGTTCCGGAGCAGCCTGTTGGGGTGAAAACTGGCTGATCGGCACCTGGGAGGGAACTACGCCATCGACAGTCCAGCCTTTTGCCAATACGAAGATCCGGATCGTATTCAACACTGCTGAACTTAAAATTAATGATTCGCAGGCCGGGAATCCGAGGAAGGTATGGGCTTACAATGGCACGCTTACCTGGGATGTAGGAGGCGCCGGGGAGTGGAGCATGAACTTCGCTGCCGGAAACTGGCCCGATCCGGATATCAATGTGATCCTTTTCGAATGTATTCAGATGACGGCGATTAACCAGGGGATGGCCAATATCTCGCTGCGTATTGCCGGCGTCGTGCAGCAGGATATTCTTCATTCCATTGACCTGGAATGGGGGCCACTCGGGCTGACCTCATCCACCTCCGCAACCTCCATTGATTTTTACGGTGATGTGGAGATCGACAACAACGGAACATTGCAGCGGGCTGACTATTTTCCCAATGAATCGACAATCCGGCTGACAAAGAAATAGAGGGGGTAGTGGAGTGTTTTTCGTTTATGATTCGTTGAGCCATCTTAAAGCCGCGGCTTCAGTTGAAAACACCATAATTTTGTACTTTCGGAGATGGTCAAATTGTTTAACCATTAAGGCATATGCAGTTGCTTTTGGGTCAGAATGAAGAACAGCGTGCCTGACGGAGGTGAAGGCTTCAAGAATATCTTCAAGATTTTCAAGTAGATTATGCAGTTCAGATACATTAAAAAGAGCGGTAGCACCTCTTGCATCTTCAAGAATTTTAAGATCTTTCGTGAATTCTGACAGTTGGACGATGTTTTTCATTTTGGAAAACATCTCATCGTAAGACACTTCACCAACGGATTTTGTGAATAAAATTCCTTTACGTTCGTCGAAAAACCGGTCTGCCATATTATTATTGGATTGACATTATATTACAAAGGATGTTATTCCGAAATAAATAAACATACGGTACAGGAACCCATTCGTTGACAGATAATCATGATGGGTCAATAACAAAGCTACAAACTATTTATTTTCCAGAAAAAAAGAAAACCACAAATAATAAAATTATAAGTGGTTTTCTCTGTCGGGGCGAGAAGACTCGAACTTCCGACCCCTTGCACCCCATGCAAGTACGCTAGCCAACTGCGCCACGCCCCGAATAACGATGCAAAATTAAGCATTTTTTTTATCAAACAATCCGGACAAAGAGAGAAAAGATTCTTTTAAGCTCGAAATTTACCTTTCTTTTTGACTAAAAATCCTACTCATTTGCGGATTGTATGCCGGATTCCGGAATCTGGCATACATTGGCCGGACTTTATTAACTTTGCACCTGAATAATCCATGTCGGGTTGAACCTATCCCAAGTGAAAAAATCTTCACGTATATTTCATCAATCCATCGAAATACAAACCAATTATCATTGAAAACATACGAATTATGAGCGAAAATGTTGAACAAGTCCGTTGTCTGATCATCGGATCAGGACCAGCAGGATATACTGCCGCAATCTACGCAGCCCGTGCAGATCTCAAACCCGTGATATATCAGGGAATGCAACCGGGCGGACAATTGACCATCACCACCGAGGTCGAGAATTTTCCGGGCTACCCAAAAGGAATTACCGGTCCGGAAATGATGGAAGAGTTCAAACAACAGGCTGAACGGTTTGGTACGGAGATCAGGTTTGGCGTGGTTACGGAAGTCGATTTCTTCACCCGTCCCTTTATTGTTAAGGCCGATGACGGAAAAACCATTGCTGCCGAGACAGTGATCATCGCGACCGGGGCATCAGCCCGCTGGCTCGGGCTTGAATCAGAAAAGAAACTAATGGGGATGGGGGTTTCGGGCTGCGCTACCTGTGATGGATTTTTCTACCGGGGTCAGGATGTGGCTATCGTGGGAGGCGGCGATACCGCGGCAGAAGAGGCGACCTACCTGGCCAAACTTTGCCGGAAAGTATATATGATTCATCGCCGCGACGAATTGCGCGCCTCCAAGGCCATGCAGCATAAAGTTTTAAATACGTCAACCATTGAAATGATATGGAACAGCGTTCCTGAGGAGGTTTTGGGCGACGACAGTGGCGTGACCGGGGTAAGGGTTCGCGATGTTAAAACAGGGACATCACGGGATCTTAGCGTCACCGGCTTCTTCGTCGCGATCGGCCATAAACCCAATACAGAGATCTTTGAGGGTCAGCTTGAACTGGATGATCAGCATTACGTGAAAACCAAACCCGGTACTACACAGACCAATGTGCCCGGGGTCTTTGCTGCCGGCGACGTGCAGGATCACCATTACCGTCAGGCCATCACAGCGGCAGGAACGGGATGTATGGCGGCCATCGAAGCGGAGCGATTTCTGGCCAACTGATTGAAAGAATGATTGATTGAATTACAGTTGAAAATGGAAAATTGAAAACGAGAAATGCCTATTCGCTAATCGCCTATTCGCTAATCCCTAAGATCTAATGCCTGACTTTGAATTTTGAATTTGTGCTTCACTAATCCTTAAATAATGATCTTTTTTTTCAAGAACCAGTCAGTTTATTACGCTGTGGAAAGCAGTGGAAAGATAAATGAATCTGATATCCAGAAATTAAAATGGCTTTTCGGCGATGCGGAATGTATCGCCGAATCCGTTTTAAAAGGCACATTCATCGGCCCACGCAGGGAAATGATCACGCCGTGGAGCACCAACGCCGTGGAGATAACGCAAAATATGGGGATCAGCGGGATCACCCGGATAGAAGAGTTTAAAGTTCAAAGTTCAAAGTTCAAAATTCAAAGTGAAAGGCAGGAAACAAATCCTGACGGCATTGCAGATACATTAACCTCTGATGCAAAAAATATTGTCAATTGTCAATTGTCAATTGCTAATTCTTTTGATCCCATGCTTCAGCATCTTTACGAAGGACTGGACCAGGAGATCTTTCAAATCCGTCATCGGCCCGACCCGGTGATCTTCATTAAAGATATCGCGGCATACAACAAACAGGAAGGACTGGCCCTCAGTAATGAAGAGATCGGCTACCTGATCGGCCTGAGTCACAAGCTTGGCCGGAGTCTGACCGACAGTGAGGTTTTCGGATTTTCACAGGTTAATTCGGAACATTGCCGCCATAAAATCTTCAACGGCACCTTCATCATCGACGGTAAGGAGATGCCGGACTCGTTATTCGCGCTGATCAAAAAAACCGCCAAGGAGCATCCCGGTTTCCTGGTTTCGGCCTATAAGGATAACGTGGCCTTCATCATGGGGCCTGAGATTGAGCAGTTTGCCCCGGTAAGGCAGAATGTGGCCGATTTCTTTACCATTCGCGAAATAAATTCCGTCATCTCGCTTAAAGCGGAGACCCACAACTTTCCGACAACGGTAGAACCATTCAACGGGGCGGCTACCGGGTCGGGCGGTGAGATCCGCGACCGGATGGCAGGTGGCAAAGGAAGCATTCCGCTGGCCGGGACAGCCGTTTATATGACCTCCTACCCGCGCCTGGAGGGAAGCAGATCCTGGGAAATTGATCAGGATCCGCGTCCCTGGCTGTATAAGACGCCCGAGGAGATACTCATC
>SACF01000087.1 GCA_009928665.1 Alphaproteobacteria bacterium | reverse complement strand
GGATTTAATACGAACTGGCGCCCACAATCCTTGCAACGGTAAAGCTGCTTTTTGAGTGGGTTGAAACCGTTTTTAACCAAGTGGCCAGATTGACAAGCAGGACAATGCATGAAAGAAAATCACCCAACTAACGAAAAGTATGGCCCATTATAGCACTCTTGATGGTGAATCCTATTGATAAGGGCACTACCACAAAAGGAACATGGCCACTTCGCCGTTGAATCACAGAAACAAACCAACCAGGCTAACAGAATAATCACAATGACTTAGTTGTCGTCAAGCGCCGCTAAGCTGTTTCCCGATAGCTGAAGACAGGTGAACCGGCAAAGATGCGCCTAGTACGTTTTGGGTACCGTATTCAAGAAGGGTAAACGGGGTAGGCGCTCAGTCAACCTTGGTTGGGAGAGGGGATCAGGGAGCCTGAGGCAGGGACCAGGCGGTAAGGATTTGAGGGATGGTGGGAAGAAGGGTGGGGTCCTGGTCAAGGCTTATCCAGGGGGATGGGGTAACGGCGCGTTACCCTCAAGGCTCATTCAGGGCGGTATTTCAGGAATACTTCGGTATCGGGCCGATGGCAGGGTCAAGTATTCAGTATTTTGCCCTGTGAGTTACGGCGTTTTACCATTGTCCAATTGGTGTGATAGGGCCGGACAGAAGCAGAATCCGGGAGCCTAAAAGTCAGGCTTATACGCCCACAAAAACATTCAGTGAAATTGTCGGATTTCGTCGGATCTTGTCGGAATTTATGACTTAAATTCTGAGCAATAAGGTAGTATAAACCGAAAGTGTGCCCAAGTGTTACATAGCAACGGGCTACTCTTTAGACGATTTTAATTGTATGTTAGCAATGGAGCATGGCCAGTGGAATACTTAGCACTGAAGAACGAACGCATAATCCAGTGTTGGCCAGGTCGATCAGAGTCGTCTACGAAAGATGTTCTGATATTGACGTGAGGGATCGGATGAAAGCCAGTGCATTAATTCCAGTCAACATTCATTGCTTTGGATGAGCGAAAGATTTGGTTTGACCTCAACAAGATGCAGGCCATAATCTGTCACGTAGGGTTGATTTATAGATTTAAGGAAAAACCAGCCATGTTTTGACATACCATTTCTTCCTACCATCTTTTGGAAATTATTTCCCCGACTATTTGATCCGTCTGTTATGATCAATCCTCCATCAGGGTTGAATTTTTTTAGTAAAGTTGGAAGAAAAGAATCACCCAGTACAAAGACGCCGCTACCCCCTTCCCCCGGACTGTCCCGACGATAGAACAGAACGTCTATTTTATCAATCCGTTCTATTACTTTCCGTACATCACCAATCAGAAACCTTGGGTGAGGTGTATCTGTGAGACTTGCAAGGGTTTTACTCCAATAAGGGGATAATCCGGAATCAATATCACAAAAAATTACTTCATCGGCAAATGGGGCCAGTAAAAATAGGGGTTCTTCAATATCACGGCAACAGCATGGATAGAAACCAATCTTATGCCGCATCTCTCAGAACCTCGAATGCCTTGGCCTGGGGGATATGGAGTTGATCAAGGAAGTCAAACCATCTTTCAAGAAATTTCGTGAAATCCGCGGGTGAAACATAAATGAACGAGTAGCCCCTGGCTACCTTATTATTATTAAAGATAGCCTTAATAAATATAATTCCTTGAATTGGGTTGTTAAAAGTAAAAATATTTCCATGAGCTAACGCATTTCTTAGAACGCGAAGAACATTGCCAACAGTTTTGTCGGCTTGGAAATACTGTCTGTTATGAAGACCATCCCAAGAATCTGGATCACCTAGAACCGATTCCAATTTCCCGGACTGCCATGTTGAAACAGGCGCATTCCATACTGCTGAAGACAAAAATGGCTGGTCAAGAAGAGTCCTTAACTGATCAGCAGCATCAGAGAACTTTATGTTGTCTCCAGAGGGATGATCAAATTCACCAGGCGGTTTCAGACGCTCGTATGGAATGATGAGTCCGGCTGATGCGACCATGAGAGATAAGGTTACTTCTCGCCCCCTAAATAAGGCAGGCTTGCCGGCAAATCTGAGAACTTCCTGGCACCGACGGGGAAAATCATCAACAAAGTTTTTATACGCAGTCATAAAATCAAAACCTGAATAAGTAAGATATAAAGTTGCTTGTTCTGATGAGCTTAACGAACACGCAGAAAATGAGGCTGTAGTTTGGTAACTTGTGCTTGTAACCCTATGCGTATCTGGTCAGGATGCTTTGAAATGTCTTGCACTACTCACCCGTCATCCGTACTACCCCCGTAACGATCCCCAAAATCTCGATCTCATCATGGTGTAAGTAAAGCGGTTCCATCTCGGGGTTGGCGGGTTGCAGACGAATGCCCTCCTTTTCGACATAGAAGCGCTTCAGCGTCACCTTCTCGCCGTTGATCAACGCTACCACGGTCTCGCCGTTGGTCGCCGTCTGCCGCTGTTCGATAATGATGAGGTCTCCGTCCTGGATTTGATCGTCGATCATGGAGTGGCCACGCACCCGCAGGGCATAGCTCGCCTTGCGGGTCATGTGACTGGGTACGCGGATGGTCTCATGTTCCTCCGGGGTCTCCACGGGTCGACCAGCACTGACGTAACCCAGGAGCGGGATTTCCACCCCAGCTTCTGCTTCCAGGTCCAAGGGTTCAAGGTGAGGGTCCCAGGACAGGTGAGTGCGTTTGGGGATCATGTAGACGAGCTGATTCATTGGGGGAGTTCCGGAGAGAGATGAGGGGGGGGAAGATGAGTCTACTGCAAAGGAGTGCTTCATCCTTGAAAGGGACCTCTCAGCCAGAGAGTCAGCCGGGTACCCTAGACAATGCAACGACAAGTTAACATATTGAATTCAATGATGGAATTGAAGATTCCAGGATCGTAATCAGAAAGACTGCATTGAGATTCTAGCGGTTCAGGTTAAACGGCGGGTATTGATAGTGTAAAAGGAAATGATGATCTCGATGACCCAGGAGTGCTGTAAGTACGTTCAATGATCTGACAACAGTAGGGGAAGACACACTTTGGGCTTCCTCCTTTTCCAGGCACCGCTGGAGAATTGTGGCTATGAGAGAATGATGAATGATATAATAATTTTACCATCCTCGCGGACGCCAGTTGCTATTGGAAAGAAAAGATGCCGCCGCTTCCGTAATTGCTTTTGCCTGGATAAGACTAGAAATCGACATATTATATGGTAAGATTTTTAATCTCCCATGCGGCGAGTCTTAAAGCAGCCTTAACTATACCTGAGAATATGGCTTGGTTCAAAATTTAATGGCTACCATACTAGAGATCCTCTCAACCGTTATTTTAATGATTCTTGTACCAATTGTACCAATAATAGCTATTGTATTTTGGAGGTATTTTTTTGCGGGGCTAATCTTTGGAGGGTTATTCGTATTTATTGGATCACTTTTTGGGGCTGTTGGAGAAATAATCGGTGGATTGCTAGGTGTTTTAATTGGCATTATTGCCATTAAGTGGTTAGAAATAAAAGCAACATGTTCATTCTGTAACTCTAAAATTCAAGTGAGGCGATTCGACAAAACATCAAAAGTACGATGCGCAAGATGCAAATCAGAGCTGGAAGTTTCGCACAACCACGGTCAGAATATATCAGTCAAATTAATCAAAAAAGGTGAACTTCCCATAACGGCATTAATGCGTAAAGCATCTCTATTCGCGCGCACATTTATTGGTGCATTTATAGGATGGATGGCAGTAACTAGCATTATTTTGACAGATTATTTTATTATTATTTATCCTGAGCCATTGGCACTATGGGTTGTTATTACCATAAGCGTGATAACTGTAATTTTCTGTGTGGGTTATGTTTCTAATGAAAATAGTAAATTTGCCAATCAACACTTGCTCGATTTGACTGGCCTATTGGTATTGCTAACATTGCCTTTTCTGTCTTTGATTCCGACGATACGGTATTTCACTGAAATAAACGTCTACATTGATTCAATGATAAAGCTGTTATTTCCGGCACTGCTTGAAGTTTTGCTTTTCCCGTTCAAGTGGCTTATTTATGGGTTGATATTAATTTATGTATTTATGGCTATGGCATTATTTTCTAGGCTACTTGCATATATTATTTATAAGATTGGCCTTAAATATGGAAACAAAGAACACTCGTTATTAATAAAAATTTTTGGGTAAACATCACGTCGTTGTCCTGATTTATCTTTAACGATTTTCACTGCTATAAAATTCATTATTTGGATCGGGGATTGAAATTTGTAAAATACTTGGTGTTAATAAGGTGGATAGAATTTGGCATAGATCCAATAGTGCTGTCAAGTCTGCCCGTTCATTTTACCCTTTTCTCCCTTTGCGGGGATCAGAACAGGTATTGGGGGAAGCATCAAACATGGAGAGTAAATGAGACGGAAGGTTCACATGAGATGCGAAAATATAATAGAAATATAGCGCATATTGTATATGATAGTCACATGGCCTGACTAATGCGAAAAAATTCCATAACGCTCACAACGGCCTACTTGGTTCCTATCTCTCTTACACACGTTAAGCAAAGAGCAAGAACATGACAGTAGCAACTATCTCTCCGATGCAAGCACAATTTGAGATGGCATTACTGAATGCTGAGGCTGAATCAACATCAAGTAGCAATCTTTACTTGTGGCTAAGGGAAAGTGGGATGCCCAGCGAAGTTGCAATCCGGATTCAAAGCCTAGTCGATCAAACGGCTGTAGTTGCTGGCCAAGTCTATTGCATCGGCAAGATCGTTGTGATCAAGATCATCGAGTTTGTCAAAGCACACCCGGACATGGCGATTGGAATGGTCGTTGGTGCTTCAGTAGGCGCTTTAACCAGCATGATACCCTTCCTTGGTCCATATTTAGCTCCCATAGCAATTGCTATCGGGGCTACCGTGGGAGCGGTTGCTGGTCATAGAAGCGACAAGATGGATATGGGGCTAACCGTAAATTCAGGTGTCATTGCCGTTGCTCAAGACTTACTGGAGATTGCTAAGCAGTTCTTCAAACTACTCATCGAAATTTTTAACGCCGTTTTCACTCAGGCAAAACAGTAGTAAGACTTAATCGCCATGGCAGACGAATGCAAGGTCACCAAACAACAGCTCATTAAAATGATTGATGAGTTGGAGAGTAGACCCAACGACAAGGTTAGAATACTCGGTGATGCCGGAGTTTCTCTTGTTGGTGCAGGGCTTGGAGCTGCCGCAGCAGGAACCCTGGCCAGTGCGGCGGGTGCAACCTCGATTGCCGGGGTAACCACAGTTGCTGGTTGGTTAGGTAT
>SACF01000054.1 GCA_009928665.1 Alphaproteobacteria bacterium | reverse complement strand
CTGATACAATTAAAGCGGTTATCTATTTGCTGACTGGTAAACTCGACTTCTCTAAAATCAATCCCTATTATGTTACCCACTCGAAATTATAAAGAGCCATATTTCTAATGCATTGACTCATTCGCAGGATGTTACGGAATCATCTAAAAAAAACGGCTAGCGTCCAGATTAACACATTAATAGCCGTAGCCTAAAATATTTCTGCTTTACTTTTTTCGGTGGTATTACCAGGTAATCATTTTTGCTCCGGCAAATATCCATCGCTATTGAATCAACAAAAAACGAAGGGTACTTCTAAAAAAAATATCAATAAATGCTTAGATATCAACAGCATAAATATAAAATAAATGCGTATTTTTGAAATAAAAACAACAAGATGCGCAACAAAAAATCTCGTGGTCTTTTTGATGATCAATTTAGGCTGGAAAAAATCAGCAAAGTGAAAGATCCTTTGGAAAAACTCAACCGATATATAAACTGGGCAGACTTTCGTAGCATTATTGATCAGGCTTTCCGTGAAACTGAGCCTTCTCTGGTGGGGCGTCCTCCATTTGACCGCGTGATGATGTTCAAGGTACTGGTGATTCAAAAGATGTACAACCTGTCAGACGATAATACAGAATATCAAATATTGGATCGCTTCAGTTTTTCTAGATTCCTGGGCATTGATCTATGTGATGCAGTTCCCGATGCAAAGACAATCTGGCATTTTCGTGAACAGTTGAAGAACCACGCTATCTTTGATCAGTTATTTGAATACCTGCGTGAAAAAATCGAAAAGGCTCATTTGATCGTGAATGATGGGTCCATTGTCGATGCCCATATCATCGAAGTGCCCAGGCAACGCAATTCCCGTGATGAAAATGGTCAGTTGAAAAATGGCCGGGTGCCTGAAGACTGGAAAGAGAATCCGAATAAACTCAGCCAAAAAGACACGGATGCCACCTGGTTGAAGAAAAACGGGAAGAATCATTACGGTTACAAGAATCACATCAAGATCGATCAGGGCAGTAAAATCATTACAGAATATCAGGTTATCACTGCCAGTGTACACGATAGTGATGCGTTGGAAGACCTTCTTGATGAAAGCGATGCCGGAAAGCCGTTATGGGGCGACAGCGCCTATACAGGAAAACGGTGTGCAAGGGTCATCAGAAAATTCAAAATGCAAAACCGTACTCATAAAAAGGGCTATCGAAACAAACCACTTTCAGAATACCAGAAAAACCGAAATCAGCAGAAATCAAAAATCCGTGCTCGTGTCGAACATGTTTTTGGTTATGCATGTCAAAATTTAAACGGCTCATCTGTTTTCAGGTACATCGGTTTAGATCGTATTGCATCTTCAATAGGCCTGCAGAACATCGTGTACAACTTATTCAGAGCGGTTTTCCTGATAGAAGCAAAGAACATGGCCATCCGGTTGTGAAACGCCTGAATGGGAGTCTTTTATTGCAGATTTGTCAAAGAACGTCAAAAAAATGAATCAAGATTGAGCAGTGAGCGTGATGAAAATGATGGTAAAGTTTCAGCAATTTATAAGTGTTGAATGTATTTTTTAAAAATTAGTTTTTAGAGGTACTCTGAATTGATAAGCATCGACTATTTTAGTGAATAAGCCAAAACTAATCCGCATAACTACAGTTCCCATATCGCTTTATAAGTTGCTTAAAGGGCAGTTATGGTTCATGTCACGACATTATGAGATAATAGCTGTATCTTCCCCCGATCGGTTGCTATCTGAAGTAGCCATAAATGAAGGCGTAAGAAATAAAGTCGTAATGCTGACGCGGGAATTAACGCTGAGAAAAGATCTTATAGCATTGTGGGAATTATTCAATTTTTTCCGAAAAGAGAAACCTTTAATAGTGCATACACATACACCGAAAGCAGGAATTGTTGGAATGGTTGCTGCATGGTTCGCCCGGGTACCGCTAAGGTTGCATACTGTAGCAGGTCTTCCGTTAATGGAAGCAACAGGTAATAAAAGACGATTGTTAAACTGGGTGGAAAGAATGACTTATATCTGTGCAACAAAAGTGTACCCAAACTCTTACGGTTTACGGGATTTTATTGTTTCTGAAAAATTATGTAAAGAGAAGAAACTTAAAGTTATTGGAAATGGCAGTTCAAATGGAATAGACACTTCATATTTTAATCCGGACCTTTATTCTATTGATGTGAAGAAAAGACTTCGCGAATCTTTGATGTTGAACGAAAACGATTTTGTTTTTATTTTTATTGGCCGTTTAGTACCGGACAAGGGAATTAATGAACTGGTTTCATCTTTTTCTAATCTGATAAAAGAAAACTGTAAATTATTATTAATAGGACCTTTTGAAAAGAAATTATACCCTGTATTGCCTGAAACCGAATTGGAGATAGAAAATAATGAGAATATAGTAATGGTTGGATATCAGGAAGATGTCCGTCCCTATTTAGCAATATCTAATTGTCTGGTTTTCCCGAGCTACCGCGAGGGTTTCCCCAATGTAGTGATGCAGGCTGGCGCTATGGGTTTACCAAGTATTGTAACCAATATTAACGGTTGTAATGAAATAATTATTGAAGGAGAGAATGGAATTATCATTCCACCTAAAGACAAGAAAGCACTGTTGGAATCAATGAATTATTGCTTGGAACACCCTGATGAGATGAAAAGAATGGCCTCCAATGCCCGTACCCTTATCTTAAATCGTTATGAACAAAAGAGGATGTGGGAGTCGATTCTTACTGAATATAAAACATTGGAAAAGGAATTAAGAAGTCGAAGAGAGACCTGCCCAAATGGCATCGAATGATATGGATACAATGTTCAGGTACAAAATGTCTATAAATCCTGCCACCATTCATCAAATTGGCAAAATAGCTGAACTTCACAAGCAGGTATTGACATCGGGTTTTCTATCAAGGCTTGATACAGCAATCCTTGGGAAGTTATACAAACTGATACTGAAAGAAGGTATACTCTTGGCAGCTGTAACTGATGACAGTTCACTAGCTGGCTTTGTCTCTTTTTCACACGACACTAAAAAGCTGATGCGAATGTTTGTAAAGTCATCCCCCGACATATACCTGAGGCTTTTTATAACCTACCTGAGACATCCCTCGTTTGTGTTGAGGTCATTGGAAACCATGCTGGCACCCTTTAAGCATGGAAATAATAATAAAGGAATCCGAAATATACCTGCCAGCGAACTCCTCTCCATCGTGGTAAATCCTGCTGTTCAACATACTGGCACGGGAACAGCCCTTCTGCAAAAATTGGAGGGGGAATTAAAAAAAAGGAAGATATACAGCTACAAGGTAGTTGCGGGGGAACAATTGATTTCCGCCAACCGGTTTTATCAGAAGAACGAATTTTTGTTAACCGACAGGATCAGGATCCATGGAAAGACCATGTCAAATGTGTTTGTAAAAAGCTTATCCATTGATTAAGCGAATTTTCGATGCAACTGCTTCCGGTCTGGGGATGGTACTCTTATTCCCTTTGTATCTTGTGATCTCCTTGTTGATTCTGATGCGTATGCCAGGCGGCCCTGTGCTTTTTAAACAGGAAAGAGTGGGCAGGAGAGGAAAATCATTTACCATAATTAAGTTTCGCACCATGGTGTTGGATCATCATGGGGGCAGTGTCACTGTGTGCGGAGAGAGACGCATCACTCCGTTGGGAAGCTTTTTAAGGAAATATAAGCTGGATGAACTTCCCGAACTTTACAATGTGTTGAAAGGTGATATGAGTTTGGTGGGGCCGCGCCCGGATGTTCCCGGATATGCTGATAAGTTGCAGAGTAAGGAGAGACAGGTTCTCTCTTTGCGGCCGGGTATCACCGGTCCGGCCACCCTAAAGTACGTCGACGAAGAGATATTGCTGTCCCAACATCCCGACCCGGTAAAATACAACGATGAAGTATTATTTCCGGATAAAGTCAGGATTAACCTGAAATACCTGGAACACCAATCCTTTCTCCTCGATCTGAAAATCATCTTTTGTACCCTTCTCGGCAAACAACTCAACGAACCCTGGATGAACGAATAAATAATCCCACCTTGATCAACAACCTTAAAACTTGAAACCTGAAACCTGCAACAATCGCATCTGGCTCTCCTCCCCGCATATGAGTGGAAATGAAATGCATTTCATTCAGAGCGCTTTCGAACAGAATCATGTCTTTCCACTCGGACCCAACGTGAACGGATTTGAGGAGGATATCAAATTGTTAACAGGCATCCGGCACTGTACCTGCCTCGTGTCGGGCACCGCCGCCATCCATTTGGCATTGATCCTCCTTGGGATAGAGCAAGGGGACGAGGTTATATGTTCATCTTTCACCTTTTCTGCTTCCGCAAACCCGATTCTCTATCAAAAAGCAATACCTGTATTTATTGATTCGGAACCTGAAACCTGGAACCTGAAACCCGAAACCCTCGAAGAGGCCATCGCCGACCGGATTAAACGGGGAAAAAAGCCTAAAGCGATCATCCTGGTTCACCTGTATGGCATGCCGGCACGATTAGACCGGGTTATGGAGATTGCCGACCGGTATGAGATCCCGGTCATCGAAGATGCGGCCGAATCGCTCGGTTCCACA
The DNA here is from genome assembly GCA_009928665.1 of Alphaproteobacteria bacterium. Classification (GTDB taxonomy): domain Bacteria; phylum Bacteroidota; class Bacteroidia; order Bacteroidales; family FEN-979; genus CAIVAT01. Next base: position 21,113 of record SACF01000054.1, on the reverse strand, counting down.
TTCGACGGCCATTACACGGGCACCCTCGGCGAGATCGGAATCTATTCCTTCAATGGCAACAAGGTGATTACCACCTCCGGAGGTGGAGCTTTTGTATCCAACAACGAGGAGCATTGCCGGAAAGCCTTTTTTTTAGCGACTCAGGCAAGAGACCAGGCTCCCCATTACCAGCATTCGCACATCGGTTATAACTACCGGATGAGCAACATCAGCGCCGGGATTGGCAGAGGGCAGATCATGGTGCTGCAGCAACGGGTGGAGAAACGCCGCGAAAATTACTTCTTTTACAAAAATGCCCTGAAAGAATTCACCGGCATCCGGTTCCAGGATGAACCCGACGAACGGTTTTATTCAAACCATTGGCTAACGACGCTGCTCATCGATCCAGACCAGACCGGCGGCATCACCCAGGAGGATATCCGGCTGGAACTCGAACGGCATAACATCGAATCCCGCCCCCTGTGGAAACCCATGCACCTGCAGCCCGTTTTCCATGAGTATCCTGCCTATATCAACGGAACTTCCGAATCCATGTTCGAGATCGGACTCTGCCTTCCCTCCAGTTCCAGTATCACCCACGAAGAACGCAACCGCGTCGTTGACGTAATAGCCACTCTTATCAGGAAAGGAAAATAGACGCAGAAGAATATAAATAATGAGTGATTGAGTGAATGAGTGAATTTTTTCTGAAACCTGAAACTTGAAACCCTTTCTGCAAAAACTTCCGATACTTTTCCTTGTCGTGATGCTCGCAGCGGGCTGTCATTCACCGACGGCTGATGAACTGGTAAACCGGGGCGCGGTGAAGATCCGCATGAAAGATTATGAGGGGGCTAATACCGATCTGAACCGGGCCATAAAGATGGATTCAACGATCTCCCTGGCTTTTTATTATCGGGGGCTTGTGAAGGAACCCAAATACGGTTCTGATGCTGCGATAACCGACTATACTAAAGCGATCAGGTTGGATCCGGGAAATGTACGATTCTTTTTTCAACGGGGTGTGGCAAAAACCAAAAACAGGGATTGGTCAGGCGCCCTGGCTGATTTTAACACGGTTTGCAGATTAGATCCCGGTTTCCGGGATATTTTTTATTACCGCGGTCAATTAAAGTCCAAATTGAAGGACCCGATTGGCGCTTTGGCAGATTTAAACCGGGCAGTATTAGTCAATCCACGAGTTGAAAACAACTTCATCCTTCGAGGTCGGATCAAACAGAATTTAAAGGATTATTCTGGCGCCATTGACGATTATTCGAAAGCCATTGACATAAATCCCGGCAACTACAATCACTATTATTCTAGGGGTGTGTTAAGAATCCGGATAACTGACTTTACAGGCGCCATATCCGATTTTGATGCTGTTCTCATAAAGAAACCCAAACATCGGACTTCTTTTTATTACCGGGGAATCGCAAAAATTTCTTCAGGACTAAAGGAGGCGGGATGCAAAGACCTGATTCAGGCACAAAGGTTGGGATATAAACCTGCCACGAATGCCCTGAAGAAATACTGTAACAATTAAGCTGCATGGTGAACCATTTACCGGATCGTCAACTTTTCAAAACCCCGCATGACCTAAATGCTGTGTTAACCGGATGGCTGGTTTTGTTCACCTGTTTCGGATATCCGATCCAAGTTTTGATGGTACTTATCGTTGGAGCCGATTCCACTCCGGTGAACCTTAGTTTCAGATTGGCCTACCTGGTGATCAGTGTTTATTTATTAGGCTATGGTTTGTTCAGGTCACCCATACTGAAGGAACTGAGGCGATCGCTTATGGGTAGTTCCATAAAAGAGATGGCTTCGGGCAGGCTATCCACACCATCCCGGCTGATCCCTGGGATCTCCTTAATCCTGTTTTGGTTCATATACGCGATCAGACTGGTTTACGACCTCGAATACAAAGAATGGCAATTCAGGGAATACAGCAACATTTATGTATATACCTGGTCGTTTGGATGCACGCTGATCCCAGCTCTGGCTGTTCTGTTGAACATCGGGGCGGCGGAAGCGAAAGGACTTTCGACGAAAACAGTCATGTTTGTAGTTCTCGTCACGTTGCTCATTGCATTGATCCTGTTGTTTATCTACAAATCAAATATCAGTGCGATCTTCAATACACGAAGCGCCATTGTGCTTACCGGAGAGGTGAAGTTAAGGGGGCAACATGTTTTGAATGGCATTACTATGTCATTTTATGGCGCGTTGACCCTGCTTACCGCAACGACCTGGTTTATTTTTCTTCTGCACAGGTTGTCGATATTCAAAACACTTTTTTTTGTTCTGTGTTGCCTCCTCGGAATTTTTGTCCTGATGGCCGGAGCGTCGCGCGGCCCGTTCCTCGACCTGGTTCTGATATCGGCTGGACTCGTGGGCATTGCATGCTTTTCTTATATCCGGAGGCTGATACAGTATGTCAAGCACCAGATCTCTGAAAAGCGCCAGGATCGATATTCTTCCACTATGGAACCCGTTGCGGGTAAATCATTGGTGTACAAGCCTCTCATGATCCTGTTGGCAGTATTCATGCTGTTTACGGTCGCGAACAAGACAGCGAAGCAGTTCAATATTAGTTGGCAGGACTTGGCGCTTGTGAATCGATTGGATAAAGCGCTCGATGAAAACAAAGACAGAAATACCACCTTTCGGATCGATGCCTGGGAAAGCGCCTGGCATCAGTTCACCATCAACCCCGTCTTCGGCGACTCCATCATCAACGACGTAGGCTATTTTTACTCCCACAACATCTTCATGGATGCCCTCATGTCGGTGGGCATCGTGGGCACCATTCCCTTTCTGGTGTGGTTTTTTTTATCGTTCTGGTATTTCATAAGGCTTCCGGCATACCGGAAACGGGAACTCTCGGTGCTCTTCGTCGCCTATTTGGCAGCGCTCCTCCTCTCCATGACCTCCGGCGGCATCTTCACCGTCCCCGAAGTCTGGATCCTCTCCGCGGCCGTAATCGGGTTAAGTCAGAAGTACTTGTTGGACGAAGAGCGGACGAAGAGTTAGACTAAGAGTTTGACAAAGAGTTGGACGAAGAGTTGGACAAGTTTTGAAACTCTGAATTGCGAAGCAATCGCGAACACCACTGAAAATAAACACTCCTGTGAGTAAACTCTGAAATGCTGAAACCCTGAAACCCTGAAACGCAAAACGCGAAACACTTTCAGTCCTATTGTTTCAGTATTTATTTTCTCTTTTCAGCCAAACACAGAAGTAAAATCATGCCAAACACAGAAGTAAAAACGTGCCAAAACCGGAATTATAAACTTGCCAATTCGGAAAAATAGTCCGATATTTGTAATCCGGTAGTAGTTGTTCGAAATGAGCATAAAAACTTATATATCAAGATTATGTGATGCCGATTTGCAATTTGCTCTGCAATCGTCGGGGGCGGTGCTCATTGAAGGAGCAAAATGGTGTGGTAAAACCAGCACGGCAAGCAATGCTTCACGCAGCGTCTTGTTTATGCAAGACCCCGACAATTCGGATACCTATCTGGCCATGGCAGATACATCACCCTCCTTGCTTCTCAAGGGAGAGACACCACGTCTGATCGATGAGTGGCAAATGGCTCCTGTTTTATGGGATGCCGTTCGGTTCGAAGTTGACAAAAGAGCCGAAACCGGCCAGTTTATTTTGACAGGCTCGGCGGTACCCTCCGATAATATGACTGCGCATACCGGTACCGGTCGAATTTCACGCATTTTGATGCGACCAATGAGCCTTTTTGAGTCTTCAGAATCAAACGGGGCTGTATCCTTGCGCGCATTGTTCGATGGAAATCTGGAGGTAGGGGCGCTATCGGATTTAAGCATCGAAAGAATTGCTTTCTCTTTGTGCAGGGGAGGCTGGCCCGCAAGTGTCAAACTGCAGGGCGCTCCTGCTTTACGAATGGCAAGAGATTACGTGGAAGCGGTTATAAACTTCGATGTGTCGCGTGTTGACAACGTTGAGAAAAATCCGGGAAGGGTCCGTTTGTTGTTGCAATCATTGGCACGTAACATTGCCACACCGGCTTCATATCAAACCATAAAAGCCGATATAGAAGCAACTGACATAACCATTTCCGACAAAACCATCAGTTCATACCTCAATGCACTGCGAAGAATTTTTGTTGTCGAGGATTTGCCGGCCTGGTCTCCCTCGTTACGTTCAAAAACAGCCATCCGGACTTCGGCAAAAAGGCATTTTGTCGATCCATCGATTGCCACAGCAGCGCTGCGCACAAATCCCGAAGGTATTTTAAAGGATTTTCAGTACTTCGGATTACTGTTCGAAGCCTTGTGTACCCGCGACATCCGGGTGTATGCAGAAACAATCGATGGAGACGTGTTTCATTACCGCGATAAAAGCGGATTGGAGTCCGATCTGATTGTGCGTCTCCGCGATGGCAGGTGGGCAGCCATTGAAGTGAAACTGGGGAACAAACAAATTGAAGTGGCTGCAAAAAATCTTTTAGCGCTTGAAAATCGAATTGACGAAGAAAAAGTTGGCAAAGCCTCGTTTCTGATGGTCATCACAGGAGGACAATACGCATACCGTCGCAAGGATAACGTACTGGTTGTGCCCATCGCCTGTTTGAGGGATTAGCCAATTGGCCATGAGAGAATAACGCTGAAACCCTGAAACCTGAAACTTGAAACCAGCTGGCAGATTGATTGACTGAATGATTGATTGACTGATTGACTGAATGATTGATTGAATTTTGAGCTTTGATCTTTAAGCCTTGAAACTTGAACTTTTTTTTCCTAATTCCCTAATTCCCAATTCCCAATGCCTAATGCCTGATTTGATCCTTTCCATTCCAAATAGTAAAAAATATAGAAAAGTTTGCATTTCAAATAGAAACATGTTAATTTTACGACTGATTTTAAACCTTCCGGGTGAAAGAACTTCTTCGATCGGTAATATTTGACCAGCAACCCGATCAATGGAATGAGGGGTTCATCCGTCGGCAGATCCCCGATACGGTCATGCAGGGCGAAGAGATTGTGGTCATTTCGGGCATCCGGCGTTGTGGGAAATCGACCCTGTTGAATCAGATCAGATATTTTCATGAAGAGAAAGATTATTATCTGAACTTCGACGATGAGCGTCTGATCCATTTCAGGGTGGACGATTTTCAGCTGTTATACGAAACGTTCATTGAGCTGTTTGGCCTGCAGCAAACTTTTTATTTCGATGAGATACAAAACGTACCGGGGTGGGAGCGTTTTGTGCGCAGGCTGCACGATCAGCGCAACAAAGTTTACCTGACCGGCTCAAATGCCACGATGCTGAGCCTGGAGCTGGGAACCCACCTCACCGGGAGATACGTGACAATTGAATTATACCCTTTTTCATTCCGGGAATTCCTTCAGTTTAAAGGGCAGCCGGTATCGGCGAAGGAGCTGTCGGCGACCAAGGGGAGGGCAACGCTTCAGCGGCTCTTTTCAGAGTACCTCACGCAAGGTGGATTTCCGTCGTACCTGAAAAGCGGCAACAGCGAGTACCTGAAATCCCTTTTCGAGAGCATTCTCTACCGTGATGTAATGGTCAGGAACCGGCTCACAGGCGAAAGGGAACTGCTCGAGCTGGTCAATTACCTGGCAAGCAACCTTTCGAGGCCGGCCTCTTTCAACGCGCTGGCCGGTATCACCGGCGTGAAAAATGCCACCACCATAAAGAATTACCTCTATTTTTTACAGAATTCTTACCTGCTCTTCCTGGTCAGCAAATTCGACTTTGCTTTGAAAAAACAGATTCAGAATGCCAAGAAGATCTACTTCATCGATAATGCGCTGGTTAAACGGATCGGTTTCACCTTCAGCGGAGAATTGGGGCGTTATCTTGAAAACCTGGTTTTTATTGAGTTGAAAAGAAGATCGGCAGAGATTTTTTACTATCACGACCGGCTTGAATGTGATTTTATCGAAAGGAAGAGAATCGGAGTACACAACGCCATACAGGTTTGTTATACCCTTGATGGAGCGGAAACCCGCGACCGGGAAGTGGCAGGATTGAAGGCCGCAATGGAACAGTTTAACGTTCCGACCGGGATGATCCTGACCAATGACCAGGAAGAGACCATCACCGCAGGCGATAAGAAAATTTCAGTTATTCCGGTATGGAAGTGGCTGTTAAAGGAACAAGTGGACCAACGGACCAGTGGACCAGTGGACCAGCGGACAAGTTTGTGAAACTCTGAAATCCTGAGACACCTTGAATTTTGATCTTTGCTCTTTGAACTTTTTTCCCTATTGCCTATGGCCTATGGCCTGATTTGAATTTTATTGTATTCCTTTTTTCTGATCCTTTCTTTGAACAAATTACCGTATATTTGTAAAAATTCAATTACACATTGAAAAAAAGGGCTCTGTTTCATCAAATAATTCCTTACCTGACTCACAAAAATGCCATTGTGGTTACCGGTATGCGACAGGTTGGGAAGACAACCCTCATGCGGCAACTTTACGAAACCTGGGACTCATACAAACTGTGGTTTGATTTCGATAATCCACTTGATACGCTTCTGTTCGAAAACATAGATTATAATGCAGTTTATGAACAATTAAGGAGCAGGGCCGGAGCAGATACAGGAGACCGGTTGCTTGTTTGCATCGATGAGATACAAAACTTTCCCGAAATAACCCGCCAGATAAAATTCATGATCGATCATCATGGTGTCAAATTCATCGTCACCGGATCCTCCAATTATTATCTCCGGAACCTCTTTCCCGAATCCCTGAGCGGAAGGAAATTCCTGTTTGTCCTACCGGTCCTCTCATACAAAGAGTACCTTTGTTTCAACAACCGTACCGATGAATCCTATATGTTGTCGGGAATTGAAACGGCGCTGCAACCGAGAACCGGCGCTGACATTTACAGGTACCGTGATCTTTACGACGATTATCTGGAATTCGGAGGGTTTCCGGAAGTGGCCGTTACCGGTTCACGTGAAACAAAGAAGCTGATCCTGAAAAACATATTTTCATCCTTTTTTGAAAAAGATATCAAAGTATTCAGCGCGTTGAAAGAAGTCCGTGAGCTTCGCGACCTGATCCTGCTCCTGGCCCCGCGGAATGGAAACATCCTTGACATATCACGCCTCGCATCGGAAATGGGAATCAACAGGGTGAAAATATACAGCTACCTCGAATTTCTTGAAGGTACCTTCTTTTTACGGTTATTGCCCAAACATACCTCGAGTATCGACAGAAGCGTAGCAGGAGGTAAAAAGGTTTACTTCTGTGATACCGGACTGCTCAACCTTGCCGCTAAAGTAACCGAAGGCCAATTGTTTGAAGTGGCGGTGGCCAATCAGTTGAATCAATACGGACAACTCTCGTTTTACAACAAACGCAATACAGCCGAAATCGATTTTATCCTGAACGGAGCGAGTGCCTTTGAAGTGAAACAAACCGCTACCGCAACAGATGCCCGAAAACTGGAAAAAATATCGGAAACACTGCGCATAAAAAACAGGTACCTCATCAGCAAAACACCTGTCACCGCAGATCTATCCGCCGTTTATCCATGGTTTCTGTGAAATTTGAAAATGTGAAAATTGATTTACGATTGACTGAATGACTGAATGACTGAATGAATGATTGATTGAATTTTTATCTTTGATCTTTGATCTTTGAACTTTGAGCCTTGAACTTTTTTTCCCTAATCGCTATTCGCTAATCCCTATTCCCTATTTTGATCTTTGATCCCCAAAACGCGAAACGCGAAACCCTGAACCCTTTTTCCTTATCTTTGCACTTCCTGTTATTACGCCGTATGGCATAACGCTACTGGGTATAATTATAAATAAATGATTGACAATCCATTCAGTTACGGAAAGACGGTAGATGGTCCCTTTTTTTATGGTCGCGAAACAGAATTGGAAGAGATCAAATTATCCATGCGGAACGCGACGAATCTCATCATCTACTCACCGCGCCGCATCGGAAAGTCATCGCTGGTACTGAAAGTGTTGAAAGATCTGGAACACGAAGGTCATCCGGTGGTTTACATCGACTTCTTCAAGGTCTCTTCGCGTGAAAAGCTGATTGAATTGTATGCCCGGGAAGTGGTTCGCCCGATGAAAGGCTGGGGAAAAGGGTTACAATGGATACAAGGCACCTGCTCCTGAACATGTTTTCGCGAAAAGAGCGGGCCTTTTATAATTTTGGAAAGCTATACCGGTTGCAGAAGCCGGCTGAAGCAGGAAAGCTGAAACAAGCAGACAGGAAAGGAATTGAAAATGGAAAATGGAAAATTGAAAACGAGACTGAAACTTGAAACCTGAAACCTGAAACTCTTTGATCTTTGAGCCTTGATCTTTTTTCGCAACCCACGTTACAGTAACCCGGATTATTATATTTATTATTTTTGTAAAAAACTACTCGTGCCATGAAGTTTTATGACCGGGAAAACGAATTGTTGTTATTAGCCGAAACACGGGTGTTATCGGAACAATTGGCCAGGATGACGGTGATTGTCGGTCGTCGCAGGGTTGGAAAGACCAGCCTGGTAAGAAAAGCATTTGATGGAACCCCCTACCTCTATTTTTTTATCGCCAGAAAATCGGAATCCTTGCTTTGTCAGGAATTTACCGGTGAAATTGAAACCAACCTAAGGAAACGCGTTACCGGAGAATTCAGAACCTTCTCCGGCCTTTTCGAATTTCTGTTGATCCTTTCTCAAACGACGCCATTCACCCTCATTATTGATGAATTCCAGGAGTTTTATCAAATCAACGAGGCCGTTTACAGTGAGATGCAGAATCTGTGGGACCGGTATAAGCCGACCGCAAGGATGAACCTGGTGCTGAGCGGATCGGTGTATTCGCTCATGAAGAAGATCTTTGAGAATGCCAAAGAACCCTTGTTCGGTAGGGCCAACGAACGAATCCGGCTCAGACCATTTACCGTCGGTGTGATCAGCCAAATCGTATCCGATCACCGGCCGGGAATCAAGCCTGCCGATCTCCTCGCATTCTACGTACTCACAGGAGGTGTGGCAAAATATGTTGAGCTGTTTGCCGATAAGAACCTGTTCACCTTAAAAGAGATGCTCGGAGAGATATTCAGGGAAAACTCGCTGTTACTGGAGGAGGGGAGGAACCTGCTGATAGAGGAATTCGGGAAAGAGTACACCACCTATTTTTCCATTTTGTCGTTGATCGCGTCGGCCAAAACATCGCGGAGCGACATCGAATCAATTCTGGAAAAAAATATCGGCGGGTATCTCGACCGTCTTGAAAACGACTACCAGATTATCCGCAGTGTAAGACCCATACTTTCAAAACCCAACGGAAGAGTTCAGAAATATCTGATCGAAGACAATTTCCTGGGGTTCTGGTTCAGGTTTATCTATAAATACCGAAGCGCCATCGAAATTGGCAACTTCGCTTATGTGCAGTCCATTGTTGAACGCGACTTCAACACCTTCTCCGGGATCTATCTCGAGAAATATTTCCGTGAAAAAATCGCCCTGACCGGTGAATTCTCCCAAGCGGGTCAATACTGGGAAAAGCGGAATCAGAATGAGCTTGACATCGTGGCCTTGAACGAACGCGACAAAAAGGTCCTGATTGCGGAGGTCAAACTCAATAAAAGCAAACTCAATGTCGATCAATTGAAAACCAAATCGACGGGCATACTCAGCAAATTGCCCGGATATGCTGTTACATGGAAAGGCTTTTCACCCGACGACATGTGAAACCCTGAAAACCAGTGGACACGTGAACAGGTAGACCAGCGGATTAACCTGAAACTCAAAACGCGAAACGCGAATCCCAACATCGGTAATGTGAGAATATTGCTTATATTTGCATTGCCAATGTGAATTATATGAATTCATCCCTTTTACAGCAGGTAATTGCCGATCAACAGGCGTTGATCGTTAAAAAGGACCGGGGAATCATCCGATCAACGAATACGTCCATGCATTTGAAATCCGGTCTGATCTCTGTGATAACGGGGGTAAGACGGGCCGGAAAATCTACGTTGACTCTTCAGTTAGCCGATCATTATCCCTCTTTTCATTATATCTCATTTGATGATGAACGGCTCATGAATTTTTCTGTCAGTGACTTCAACAGCATGCTGATAGAGATGAAAAAGACCAGGGATGCCGGTACCATTATCATGGATGAGATCCAACAGGTTGAAGGGTGGGAACGGTTTGTGCGAAGGATTTATGAAGAGGGGTATAAGGTTATCATAACCGGCAGCAATGCAAAATTGCTCAGTTCGGAACTGGCGACGCACCTCACAGGCAGATACCTCAAGACCGAGCTGTTTCCATTTTCGTTTGCTGAATATCTCACGTTTAAAGGGATCGATGCCGGGGATAAAAGCAGTGATAATGAGGCCGGAATATTAAAGGCCTTTGATGAATATGTGGTAAATGGAGGATTCCCTGAATACCTGAAGGAAAATGAGCCCGAGGTTTTAAGAAGGGTATATGATGACATCATTTACCGCGACCTTATTGTGCGTTTTGGTATCAGGAATGTGAGCGGATTTAAAAACCTGACACACTATCTTTTTACAAATTTTACATGCGAAACAGGCTATCTGCCCCTTGCAAAGCTCCTCGGTTTTCACAGTCCCACGAGCGTCAAAGAGTACCTGAATATGTTAAGCGAGGGTTACCTGGTTTTCGAAGCGGGCAAATTTGATTTCTCACTGAAGCGCCAGTATGCTTCGAACCGGAAGGTTTATGCTGTTGACAACGGATTGCGGAATGCAGTTTCATTTCGTACCTCATCCGACATAGGGCGGTTGCTTGAAAATATGGTTTTCCTGGAGCTGAAAAGACGGGCAACCGATGTTTGGTACTTCAAATCGCGAAACAACCTTGAAACCGATTTCCTGATCAATCCGGGAAACCCGATACTGATACAGGTCTGTTATAATATGTCGGATCCGCTTACGCGTAGCAGGGAAATAAACGCGTTAAAGGCGTGCATGAAAGAATTAAAAAGAGATACAGGCCTGATCCTCACCAACAACGAAATGGAGGAAGTCAAAACTCCCGAAGGAACAATAACCATAATGCCCGTTTGGAAATGGGCCCTTGAACCGGTGGACCAGTGGACCGGTAGACCAGCGGACAAAGAGTTAGACGAAGAGCGGACAAGTTTTTGAAACTCTGAAACCTGAAACCAGCTAGCAGATTGATTTACGATTGACTGATTGACTGATTGACTGAGCTTTGATCCCCGAAACTCTGATACTCTGATACTCTGAAACTACTTGATCTTTGACCTTTTTTTCCCTAATTCCCAATTCCCAACGTCTAATGCCTGATTTGAATTTTACTATCTTTGCCCGATATAAGTGCCGATAATGTGATTAAAATCACATAAATCGAACAAAATATGTGATAAATGGAAATTCCAAGGAGTGTTTCTAAGGATCTTATCAGGTGGAAATCCAGTCCCGGCCGGAAGCCGTTAATCCTGCAGGGCGCCAGGCAGGTAGGTAAAACATGGCTCCTGAACCACTTTGGCAAAGATCATTTTGACCGGGTAGCTTATTTTAATTTCGATCGCCAAGCCGAATTAAAGCAGTTCTTCGAAACAACGAAAAACCCTCATCGGATTCTTCAAAATCTATCAATTGTTCATGGTAAAGCCATCCTTCCGCAGACCACCCTGATCATTTTTGATGAAATCCAGGAGTGCAACGACGCCCTTAATGCATTAAAATACTTTAACGAAGAGGCACCTGAGTATGCCATTGCCTGTGCAGGGTCCCTGCTGGGTGTTGCTATGAGCCGGGGGGCATCGTTCCCGGTAGGTAAAGTTGAATTTTTACAGATTCATCCCGTTACATTTGCTGAATTTTTGTCGACAGCCGATTCCAGCCTCTTCGGATATCTGAATAATATGGATGGGATAGAACCCATTCCCGACATATTCTTCAACCCACTGACCGATTTACTGAAGATGTTTTATATCTCGGGCGGGATGCCTGAGCCTGTCGTTGCCTTACTCGAAAACAGGGATGTGGAATTTACACAAAAAGCGCTTCAACAAATTCTGACTGCTTATACACTTGACTTCTCAAAGCATGTTGAAAAAAAGGATATCCCAAAGATAAACCATATCTGGTCTTCGCTACCTTCTCAGCTATCACGTGAAAACAAGAAATTTTTATATCAGACCATAAAATCGGGCGCCAGGGCCAGGGAATATGAAGATGCCCTGCTATGGCTCATTAACGCGGGGCTGGTGCATCGGGTATACTGTTCTTCGAAACCATCATTGCCGTTGTCGGCATACGATGAACTGCAGGCATTCAAAATATACCTGAACGATACAGGCCTGCTCAGGCGATTATCGCTTCTTAACCCGGTCGCTATTTCAGAAGGTAATCGTTTATTTACAGAATTTAAAGGCGCGTTGACTGAAAATTTTATCCTGCAGAGCCTGGTTCAGCAATTTGAAGGATTGCCCCGGTACTGGAAATCGGATGGCAGGGCGGAAGTTGATTTTCTTGTTCAACATCAAAACAGGATCATCCCGATAGAGGTGAAGTCAGAAAAAAATGTGAAAAGTAAAAGTCTTGCATTTTATCGCAAAGCGTTCAACCCCGACATAAGTATCAGGTATTCATTGCAAAACCTGAAACATGAACCAGGACTCATTAATATTCCGTTGTTTATGGTTGATTATACCAAAAAAATTCTTGAAAACCTGAAACCTGATTTACGATTGACTGATTGACTGAATGACAATTGACAATGGATAATTGACAATGAAAAAAGGAAAATGGAAAATGAAAATTTCCCTAATCGCTATTCGCTAATCCCTATTCCCTATTTTGAACTTTGATCTAAAATATTCTCGTTTGGGGCAAAGGATAGCCTTACAAATTTGGAATTAGATTCCGAAGTTGTAAATTTGCTTCATGATAAAACGAAAAGCCGAAAAAGCGCTCCGCGACCTGGCGGGGCAGTTCAAAGCCGTGGCGATTATCGGGCCGCGTCAATCGGGAAAAACAACGTTGTCGAGGTTTGTCTTTGCCGGCAAGCCTTATGTTAGTCTCGAAAATCCCGATACCCGTCGTTTTGCCTTTGAAGATCCGAGGGGGTTTCTTACCCAGTTTCCCGATGGGGCGGTGTTGGATGAAGTGCAGCGGCAACCGGAACTCTTTTCATATCTTCAGCAAATACTGGATGAATCGCCCATCCCTGGCAAATTTATCATCACAGGGTCCAATAATTTTTTGTTGCAAGCCAACATCTCCCAAAGCCTTGCCGGGAGAATTGCATACCTGGTTCTTCTTCCGTTCTCCGCATTTGAATTGTCGTTACCGGGTGATCAGAACCTAAGGGAATTAATGTTCAAAGGGTTTTATCCGCCGTTGTTCGACCAACCGGTTCAACCGGTTGACTGGTATGCCAATTATGTCAGAACCTATGTCGAACGGGATGTGCGCCAATTAAAAAACATTACGGATTTAAACACCTTCGAACGATTTTTAAAACTTTGTGCCGGAAGGACGGGTCAGTTGCTGAACATGAGCGCCCTGGCCATTGAAACAGGGGTTGATAATAAAACCATTACATCGTGGATCAGCGTGTTGGAGAGCAGTTTTATCGTTTACCGGCTTCAGCCGCATCACCGGAATTTCAACAAACGGGTGGTAAAAATGGCCAAACTTTATTTTTATGACACCGGGCTGGCATGCAGCTTATTGGGGATTCAAAATGCAGCCCAGTTGCAATTCCACCCGCTCCATGGCAGTTTGTTCGAGAATTTTGTGATCGGCGAGCTTGTAAAATCCCGATTCAACGGCGCCCTTGGAAATAATCTTTATTTCTGGAGAGATAACGTGGGTCATGAAATTGATGTGATTATTGACCATGGAACAAGGCTTTATCCCATTGAAATAAAATCAGGGCAAACCGTAACACAGGAATATTTCAGAAATCTGGCATTCTGGCAGTCAATAACCGGGGAGACTCCCGCGACTGTGGTTTATGCCGGTGCGACCCGCCAGCAAAGAAGCAACGGCGTAGAAGTAATCCCCTGGCAGGAACTTGACAGCATGTCGGAAATATTGTTACGAAATAACGAAACAACGTGAAGAAAAGCGTAAATTGATTTACGATTGACATGATTTACGATTTACGAATGAAAAATTGAGAATTTGAGCTTTGAACTTTGAACTTTTTTTCCCTAATTCCCAATTCCCAACACCTAATGCCTGCTTTGATCTTTGAACTTTGAACCTTGAACTTTTTTTCCCTAATTCCCAATTCCCAACGCCTAATGCCTGATTTGAACCTGCTTATTACCGGAATAAACGGCTTTATTGGAACGAACCTGGTCGGTTCGTTCGCGGGATCGTTCCGGATATCCGGGATTGATATCGGTACAGAACGGCAGGAGGGAGTCACGTCGATGCATACCTGGGATCAGCAGGAAACCTGGCCCGTTGCCGACGTCATCATTCACCTGGCCGGCAAAGCCCACGATACGGGAAACACAGCAAGGGCAGATGAATATTTTGAGGTCAACCTGGGCCTGACCAGAAAGATCTTCGACCATTTTTTATCCTCCGGTACAACGACCTTCATCTTCTTCAGTTCGGTCAAGGCGGTGACCGACACGGTAGCGGAAGCGGCCTTGACGGAAGATGCAATTGCCGCGCCGGCCACGCCTTACGGACAATCGAAGCACGCGGCCGAACGGTACATCCTCGACCGGCCCCTGCCGGCAGGCAAAAAGGTTTACATCCTGCGTCCCTGCATGATCCACGGGCCGGGCAACAAAGGCAACCTGAACCTGCTTTTCACCCTCGTCAGCAAGGGAATTCCATACCCCCTGGGGGCGTTTGAGAACCGGCGCTCCTTTACCTCGATCGGGAACCTTGCCTGGATCCTCCGGCAGATCCTGGAGCAGGATATAGCCCCGGGAATCTATCACATCGCCGACGACGAACCCCTGCCGACTAACACGCTCATCCACATGATGGCGGAGTGCCTGGGCCGGAAGGAACGCATCTGGAATATTCCAAAGCCCTGGATCCGGGGACTGGCCCGGACCGGTGATGTGCTGCATCTCACCCTGGACAGCGAACGGTTGAAAAAGCTGACGGAGTCGTATGTCGTCTCAAACGACAAGATTAAAGCCGCCCTCGGCGTCGAAAAGCTCCCGATCGCCGCCATTGACGGAATGAGATTAACCCTTGAAAACCTGAAGCCTGATTTACGATTAATTGACTGAATGACTGAATGACTGATTGATTGACTGATTGAAAATTTGCTAATGTGCTAATTTGAAAATTTGGGGATTTGAGGATTTGAGAATGTGAAAATTTTTAATTATTACTTATCTCCTTTAAAAAGTTGATGTTTTCGGAGCGGGTTTATGACCTCACCCCGGCCCTTTCCTCCAAGGAGAGGGAGACTTTTTACCTGTAAGAAAAAGGAGACCATTACACAAACCTCAGTATCATGATTCCAAAATCTTGCATCACCCCATCTCGTTTTTCATCATGTTTTCTGGAAAGTCATATCAAACTCTGAATACTGAATTCTCTGAACTAATGTAATATCAACAATATATATGTCTTTGTTTTGGTCCAGGGTCACCCTCTCCTTGGAGGAGAGGTTCGGAGTGAGGTTTTATGGACTTTAGCAGATTGTGTATAAAGAGTAGCTAATATCTAATCCCTTTTTTGATCTTTGAAACGCTAAAACTCTGAAACATTCCAAGAAAACGCTTCTTGCCGGCTCCCTCTCCGGTGTTTTGCAACTGCTCTTCATCGCGGCGCTGGCATTGCTTTCCATTCCCCTCTTTATCCATAAGCTCGGGGCCGTAAACTACGGCCTTTTTTCACTCCTTTCGCTGATCCTCACCCTTCCTTTCTTCGCCGGTCTCGGTCTCAACACCTCCCTCGTGAAATACATTGCACGGCAGGGGAGATCGGCCGAGTCGAAATCCGATATCTTCGCCGTCGCGACCATCCAACTGGCGGCGCTTCTGCTACTCATAGCGCTCATTTTTACATGTAAAGACTTTTTCCTGTATGATATTCTCGGAGTTCCGGAGGATCTGTTTACGGCGACACAAAAGATCACAGGCGCCATTGCGGCAAACCCGGTTTCTCCGGCAACGGAATACCCGGCCCGGTCACTCTTTTCCCTGTTCGCCTGTCTACTTTTCTCCACCCTCTTCGTGGCCGGGATGCAGCTTACCCGCAGCATCCTCCTGGGCCTTCAGTTGGCATGGGTTACCAACCTCCTCCAGATGTTCTACAACCTGCTCTTCTACGGGGGTATGATCGTGCTGCTGCTGCTGGATTGCGGACTCGACGCCATCGGCTACGGGATCCTGGCGGCCGCTTTCATTGCCCTCCTGGCCGCTCTCATCGTTACCCGAACATACTGGAAGAAAGCAGCCCCGGAACCTGAAATTAGCGGACGAAGAGCGGACGAAGAGTTGGACGAAGAGCGGACGAAGAGCGGACAAGTTTTTGAAACGCGAAACTTGAAACCTGAAACACGAAACCTGAAACCTGAAACCCGAAACAGATTTGTTGCGTCTCTTCGCAAGCAACTTGCTTCCGGTTTGCAGATCTTTTCGGCGGAGCTGGTGGCCTATTTCACGGAGCCGGTATCCGGGATCCTGATCGCGCACTTCATCGGGATCCGTGAGACGGGCTATTTCGATATCGCCATCCGCATCAAGGCGCAGATGCAGGGGATCGTCACACGGCTCTTCGATCCCTTCTTACCGTGGATCGCCGGGATTGCCGACCGGGATCGCATCGGGCGCATCCTTCGGGATGTAGAACAAAAGTATCTGCTGTTAAGCCTGCCCCTCGTCGCGATGCTCCCCTTCGTGATGAAGCCGGTCCTCGATCTCTGGCTGGGTACTGGGAACAACCCCATGCTGACGGTCGCCTCGCTCGCCATCACGATGACCTTTCTCTGCACCATGGCGGTACTGCCGGTTTACTATTATCTGTTGTCGCACGACCTGACAAAAAAAGCGATCCTGCTCAACCTCGCCACTGTGATCGTGAATGCAGCCCTTTTCCTGGCATTTTATCAAAGCCTGGGCTTTTACACGGCCGTTGTCGCGCTGTGTGCAAGCGCAATCGTCAACCTGGCAGTTTCGTTGGGAATTCAGGGATCAAAGTTCAAGGATCAAAGTTTAAGGATCAAATCAGGCATTAGGCATTGGCCATTAGCCATTAGGGAAAAAAGATCAAGGCTCAAAGATCAAGGTTCAAAGCTCAAGGATCAAAGATCAAAGATCACAGCCCAAAGTTCAAAATTTACACTTTTTCAAATCCTCAAATCCTCAAATTTTCCCATCAGCACATTAGCACATTCACTGGTCCACTTGTCCTCCGGATCCCGATTGGCGCTGACAGTGTTGGTTTTGCTCGCGGCCAATGTGCTGTTATTTCTGACCCTGTCGAATCCATGGTTCCTGACAATCCTGGTAGTTTTAGTGACATTGACCCTGTCGGCACTGATATACAAATATTTACGGTTGATAACCTCCGATGATATTGAAACTTACCTGGGAAAAGAAAACTGGGTAGGGACGGTGCTGGCCAGATTTTTCAACGCCCAAAAGACAAAATGATTTACGATTGACATGAAAAAGAATTTACGATTGACATGATTTACGATTGCCAAGAGTGAAGATTTGAGAATTTTAAATACTAATTATCTCCTTTGAGCAAGTATCAATATCTGGCAAAGGGTCTCCCTCCCCTTGAAGGGGAGGGCGGGGAGGGGTCATAACCCGCCCGAAATTCCTTCAATATCTGGTAAAGGATCTCCCTCCCCTTGAAGGGGAGGGCGGGGAGGGGTCATAAACCCGCCCCGAAAACATCAACTTGCTTAAAGGGTATAAGTATTATAAACTATAATTTAATAAAATATAGTATATTTGTAAAGCAAGACTTTATAAAATAACCGAATGGACGAGGTTCTGCAGCGGATCATTTTGGAAAATCAGGCGTTGATAGCTCAAAAGAGGGTTATCAAACGAAACGTACAGCTTTCGGGAACCGGCCACATCAAGGTATTGACGGGGATCAGAAGGTGCGGGAAAACATGCCTTTTGTACGAATTGGCTCAGCGTTTTGATCCCAGGCAGGTTCTTTTCCTCGATTTTGAAGACGAAAGGTTGCTTTTTCTCAATGGACTGAAAAGTTATGATATCATAACAGATGCTTATTCCATGTTGTTTCCGGGTCTAACACCGGTGCTGTTTTTCGATGAAATTCAAAACCTGAACAATTGGCATTTATTTCTTAAGCGATTGCATATAAAAGGATTGGATATTTTTGTCACAGGCAGCAATGCCCACATGATCAGTCGCGAAATTGCCACCTACCTCAAGGGAATCAGCCTTGAAACAACCTTATATCCATTCTCTTTTTCTGAATTCCTGGAGTTGAAAGAGGTGACAACCGGTGCACATGATCAGATCGGCAGACCTGCTGAAATACAACGGTTATTCAGGGAATACATGGAATTCGGCGGCTTTCCGGAGGTGATCAGGGCGGCGGCAGACGATAAGCGTTTAATTGCCCGGAATATATTTAATTTGTTGTTTTACAAAGATATGGTGACCAGGTATGGCAAAGAGGAATACCTTTTACGGCTGCTGGTGAGTAAGATTGCAGAAAACATTACCAAGGAGTTTTCCGTGACCAGTCTGGCGCGGAAAATCAATCCCGTTTACCGGACGAGTGTGCCTACCGTAACCGAATATTTTAACTTGTTGCCTGAACCTTACCTGACCTTTAACCTGCTTCCGTTCAGGTCTTCTTTTGTTCAACGGGAGTCGAAGCGAAAGACCTATTTTGCCGATAACGCATTTATTTTTTTGAACAGGATCGAAACGGATCATTCCCGTCTGTTTGAAAATCTGATTTTTATTGAGCTTCTCAGGAATCACAGGGAACTGTTTTACTACCGGATCCAGGGAAATGGAGAAGTAGATTTTTATATACCCGAAAAAGGATTGTTGATCCAGGCTTGTTATACTTTAGATGCTGAAGATACATACGGCCGTGAAAAAAAATCCCTCATGAAAGCGTTAGCTGAATTGGATCTTCGAAAAGGCTATATCTATACTTGGAACGACGCAGCCAAAACAGAAGTACTGCCCGACGGTAAGGAGATCGAAATCCTCCCATTCTGGAAAACCCTGAACCTGAAGACAAAAGAATTTACAATTGACAAGATTTACGATTGACGATTTATTTATTTATTGATTGATTGATTTGAATTTCTTTTCCCTAATCGCTATTCGCTATTAACTAATCCCTTCTTTTGAATTTTATAATTCTTGTTTCTTCCCTAATCGCTAATCGCTAATATCTAATCCCTTCTTTGAACTTTGATCTTTCAATTATTGTCTTATTCGCTATTCGCTATTAACTAATCCCTCATTTGATCTGTTATCTTTCCAACGCCGCTCCGCATTACCGTCGGGCGATCTTTGAACGGATCAACCGGGAGTTCGATTGCCATTTCTATATCGGCGACCGGGTCGCGGGAATAGGGGCGTACATGGACTTCCGCTCGCTGAAGGGATTCAGAGCCGAAGTACACAATGTAAAGCTTGCCGGCAGCCTTTACTGGCAGCGAAGGGTGTTGCGGCTGGCCTTTTCATCCTACGAACGCTTCCTGATCGATGGCGAACCCATCTGCCTTTCCACCTGGCTGCTGTTGCTGATCCTGCGCCTGCGCGGCCGCCCCGCGGTGGTGTGGTCGCACGGATGGTACGGCGATGAAGGACTTGTGAAAAGGTCACTGAAGAAGATCTTTTTCCACCTGGCTGCAACGACCCTGTTGTATGGCGATCATGCCCGGAACCTGATGATCAGCCGGGGATTTGATCCGCGAAAGCTGATCTGTATTTATAATTCGCTTGACTATGACCGGATGGTAGGGTTGCGGGAATTGATGGCTGCAACTCCGTGCGAGCCTTCCGGATATCATAAACCTGCAATCCCTGCGGAGCCGGGGGCTGAAAACCCAAAGGCGAATGCGGTCCCGACAGCGAAAACCCGGTATTATGCTGCTCATTTCGGGAATAATGACCCGGTGATTCTCTTTATCGGAAGGATACAGCCCTCCAAGAAGACTGCGTTGCTGATCGAAGCCTGGAGGCGGCTGAACCAGGAGGGGCATCCCTGTAACCTGGTGCTGATCGGGGGGCAGGTTGCGGCAAACAAAAATGTAAGTGATGACCTGACTAAGCAGTACGGTTATGGTGGGGATGGCAACAGGGGGCATACAGATCCGCTGCAATCGGTTTCTTCAACCGTCCTCCAATCACAAAGCAGCCAATCACCGGGATCAGATGTTCTTGAAACCGATATGGATTCCGGTTCAGGCACCTTGTTCCCGGAGATCCCGGAAGCGTTGAAGGAGCGGCTTTGGTTAACGGGGCCGTTGTACGATGAAGCGCGGCTGGCGCCCCTGATTTATCATGCCGGCGTATGCGTTTCGCCCGGGAATGTCGGGTTGGCAGCCATTCACTGTCTTACTTACGGATTGCCGGTTATCACGCATGATAACCCGGCCCGCCAGGGTCCGGAGTTCGAAGCCATAACCCCCGGAGTGACCGGCGATTTTTTCCGGGAAGATGATCCGGAGGATCTGTACCGGGTGATAAAACGTTGGATCAGCCTCAGCCCGGAGCAGCGCGAGAAGGTACGCGGCAAATGTTATAAAACCATTGAAGCGCGGTACACACCACAATATCAGATCAGTGTCCTGAAGGAGGTTATGAACCGGCAGACAAATTGATTTACGATTTACGAATGAAAAATTGAGAATTTGAGCTTTGAACTTTTTTCCCTATTGCCTATTGCCTAATGCCTAATGCCTGATTTGATCCTTGAGCTTTGAACTCTGAAGCCCCCTTCCTGACCTCGCCCACGCGGGATATTCTTTATACACATTTTACCGGGTTCTATGTGACCTCACCCCGACCCTCTCCTTGCAGGAGAGGGAGACCCTGGACCACGTATTCCACATAACGGCATACAGATTACTGACCATGGCATTTATCAGAAAAACCAGGGAACCATCCTATCAATTCTTCGCAGACCAGACCACTGCAGGTCTGGCCA
>SACF01000389.1 GCA_009928665.1 Alphaproteobacteria bacterium | reverse complement strand
GACGGCTGGGAACAAGGTGTGGAATACCAACTATGGAAAGATGATGATCCGTACAGCGCTTTCCAGACGGGCGTGGCCAACGATCCGTTTCTGTGTTTCGTTCCGCCTACCAACGGGCCGGGGATTTATCGTGTATTTGCACGTTTTGTTGCCCCGCAGCCCGGCTGCGATCTTTTCTTTAGTGAGGCGCAGATCGTTCACGAAAATCCATTGGTATATCACATGGCGCCCGACACCTGTTGTCCGGGTGGCGAAATTTTCCTGGAGGGATGTCAGCCTGGTATTAATTATGAATTGTGGTTTGAACCACCACCACAGATTCCTGCCGAAATTGCCGGTCCGCTAATCACTGTTATGTGTGACCCGTTGAATCCCAATCTTAGTTTTGGCCAGTGGTGGGACGAAGGAACTTATACCATCAAAGCAGTGAATCCCGCGACCAATTGCTTTTCGTGGATGGAAGACCAAACCATAATCGTTTCTGCCCCCGAAATTTACAATGTAGAACCGGTGGGTGCCGGTTGTCAGCCGGTGGAGATCATCCTCGACAATTCGCAGGAAGGTGTCGAATACCGGATTTACAGAAATGGTGTTTGGATTCAACCGGTTGTAATTGGTAATGTCGCTGGAGGCCCCATCAGTTTTGGTATGATGGAAGAAAACGGACTTTACACCATCCATGCGTTTTACACCCATGGCGATAGCTGCTGGAGCGTGATGAATGGAAATTATGAAATCGTGGACAATCCCACTGCTTACACCGTAAGTCCGCCGCCTGGAATCTACTGCCCTTGCCCAACAGTAGCGCTGAGCAGTTCACAAATAGGAATAGCGTATTTTCTTATTAATAATACTACCGGACAATGGTATCCAGATAACGGCGCTGGTATTCCCGGCACCGGCGATGGCCTGAGCTGGGGCGAAATTTGCGACCCGGGCGATTACAGGATTTATGCACGCAAAATCGACGATCCCAATTGCAATGCAGATATGACCGGCACTTTTAC
>SACF01000388.1 GCA_009928665.1 Alphaproteobacteria bacterium | reverse complement strand
TATTCTCATTATTGACATTGATCCTCAGGGGAACACCACAAGCGGTATGGGAATTTCCAAGAAGGGACTTGAAAGAACGTCCTACGAAATTTTAGTGGACCAGGGAATGGACCCCCACGAGACCATTATGAAAACCGGAATTCCCGGGCTCGATATTATTCCGGCAAGCGTTCAATTAGCGGGGGCAGAGGTGGAATTGGTACAGCTGGAGAGCCGGGAAAAAAGACTAAAGAAAGCCATTGATTTGATAAAGCATGAATACGATTATATTTTTATTGATTGTCCGCCTTCTTTGGGATTGCTCACCATCAATTCTCTTACGGCCGTAGACAGCGTGTTGATTCCCATTCAATGTGAGTTCTATGCACTGGAGGGAGTCAGTCAGCTGATGAGCACGGTGGAGATTGTGAGAAAAACATTAAACCCGGAACTGGAAATCCAAGGAGTCATTCTTTCTATGTTTGATGGACGTACCAACTTATCCCTACAAGTGGTGCAAGAGGTAAAGAGGTATTTTCGAGAAAAGGTGTATACCACCATCATTCCCAGAAATGTTCGTTTAGCAGAAGCCCCCGGATTCGGCATTCCCATTATCCAATACGATCCAAAGTCCGTAGGTGCCCAGGCATATATGGATTTTGCCAAGGAATTTCTTGAATTGGAGGAGAAATAATGGTAGCCAGAAATACCGGACTGGGAAGAGGGTTGGATGCTCTCTTTGGAGATGTGGAAATAAGAATGGATGATTCTCTGGAAGAAACAGGGAAAAGAGCCTCGGGGCAAAAGGAATCTTCGGACGAGAACACCATTCAATATATAGATATTAATCAAATAAAACCCAACGAAAATCAACCAAGAAAGTCTTTTGACCCGGAAAAGCTGGAAGAGCTATCCCATTCCATACTGGAACATGGCGTGATTCAGCCGGTAGTGTTAAGGAAGCCGGAAAAAGGAAAAGGCTATGAACTGGTTGCCGGAGAGAGGCGATGGAGAGCCGCCAGAATGGCGGG
>SACF01000387.1 GCA_009928665.1 Alphaproteobacteria bacterium | reverse complement strand
GTGATGGCACAGCTGGTTTCAAAGAAGTAAAACAGTTGCCCCAACATTCGTTCATTCATCTTGGGAATCTCTATTTTCACCATGGGTGTCCCCACCTGGCTATGTGCTTTCATGACCCCTTGGATGGCGGCCCGATTGACCTGATTCATGCTCATACGGTAAAAGGGACTATTCACATCCGTTACCCACACGTCTCCTTCCGGCTCCTGTAAATCCAAAATGGTTTCAAAGAATAGCGGGGTACCTTCCTGTAGAAATTGGCCCATGCTGTGAAGGTCTGCGGTGAAACTGAGAGAAGCCGGATAGAGTCCCTTCCCCTCCTTGCCTTCGCTTTCACCAAACAGCTGCTTCAACCACTCCGCAAAGTATTGAAATCGAGGCTCGTAATACTCAAATATTTCGATTCTCTTCCCGGATCCCCAGAGAAGATATCGAAGAATCCCGTAGTCCACCAACTCATGGTCCCATCCGGGATCGGAAGCGCACTCATAGGCGCCCTCCAGCAAGGCTCGAATATCCATTCCCGCCACTGCCAATGGCAACAAACCCACCGCAGTCAATACGGAATACCGGCCCCCAATGTCATCCGGTATTTCAAACTGGGTATATCCCAATTCCTGACACTCTTGGCAAAGGATTCCTTTGGCAGAATCCGTCACCGCAAAAATTCGCTTGAAGGCTTCTTTCTCCCCGTACTTCTCTATCATGGCTTCCTTTAGTACGGAGAAAGCAAAACTGGGCTCCGTGGTGGTGCCGGATTTTGAAATCACAC
Source organism: Alphaproteobacteria bacterium (assembly GCA_009928665.1). Lineage (GTDB taxonomy): Bacteria > Bacteroidota > Bacteroidia > Bacteroidales > FEN-979 > CAIVAT01. Next base: position 238 of record SACF01000387.1, on the reverse strand, counting down.
AAAGACAAGTGTCCTTATGCATGACCTCCTCTAACAGCTTTTCGTGGTAGGTGCCGCTCAAATGAAAGCCGGCGAATCGAATTTCCGGATACCCTTCCTTGGGGCCCAAAGCTTCCAGGGCTGCGCGAGCCCCCAGATAAGATCCTCCAATCCCGATAACCACAAATAGCTTGCATCGGTTTTGAATGGCCAAGGCCACCGTTTCCATCCGCTCCACCTCTTCCATAAAGAAAGAGTC
>SACF01000386.1 GCA_009928665.1 Alphaproteobacteria bacterium | reverse complement strand
ACACCGGGAGATTCGGCTACGATAATCGACACGAAATTCGGAAAAATAGGATTGGCCATTTGTTACGATGTTCGATTTCCGGAATTGTTTCGAAAGATGGCGTTATCCGGAGCCCAAGCCATCATTCTTCCGGCGGCATTCAGTGTACCCACGGGAGAGGCTCACTGGGAAATCTCTCTTCGGGCCCGGGCATTGGATAACCAAGTATATGTGTTGGCTTGTTCTCCGTCTCGTGATTTGGAAGGCCCCTATCAGGCATATGGGGGATCCTGTATTGTGGATCCATGGGGGCAGGTATTGGAGATGGCGGCCCAGGAAGAATGCATTATTTATGGACAACTGGATTGGGAGCGTTTGCAGGAAGTGAGGGAGCAGCTTCCCTTGCTAAAGCACCGTCGACCAGAGATGTATGAATAATGGGGAAAACTTGGGAAAGGTCTTTATTTTGAACAGCGGATACTTTATAATGTGAGTATATTATTACTTCAGATATGGTAAGAGGAGGAACAAAATGAAAAAAGTATTAGCGATTTTACTTTGTCTGGTTCTCGTCATGAGCATGGTAGCTTGTGGCGGTGGGGGAGAAGAACCTGCGGTAGAGGAAGGGCCTCTGGTGGTTCTTATCACGGACACCGGTGGTTTGGGGGATGAATCCTTCAATGACTCCGCGTGGGCCGGATTTGAACGTGCAAGAGATGAACTGGGTGTTCAAATCCAGGTTATTGAGTCTGCTAGCTCCGACGATTATCTCCCGAATATCGCGGCGGCGGTAGAAGCAGGTGCAGCCTTGATTGTATGTAACGGATTTTTGATGGCAGAAGCCACTCAGCAGGGCGTGGATCAGTATCCGGATCAAGCCTTTGCGTTGATTGACTCTGTAGATGCGCAAGGTCCGAATTTGTTAAACTTAACCTTTAATGAGCAGGAAGGCTCTTTCTTGGTGGGAGTAGCAGCGGCTATGTTGAGTGAATCGGATATCATCGGTTTTGTAGGCGGAATTCAGTTGCCCACCAT
>SACF01000385.1 GCA_009928665.1 Alphaproteobacteria bacterium | reverse complement strand
CTGTATTCTTTTTCCTCGAACCGGAATATCTTCTAATCGCATCACCGATTACCTCTTTGCCAATATGGGATCGATAATATCCTTTACATCTTCAAATACACATTTTTGATCCCGGGTTCCATTAATTCGGTGAATCCGGTTCGGGGACTGCTCCCAAAGCTGAATGTAACCTTCGTATACCTTCTGATGAAAAGTTTCATCCAGCTGCTCCAACCGATCTCGATCCTTGTGTTGTATTCGATTCATTCCAGTCTTTGGATCCACTAAAACTAAAAATGTAACATCCGGCAGGCAATCTCCCACCGCCAATTGATTCATCACGGTTACCGGTTGTCCTAATCCACGCGCATATCCTTGGTACACCAGGCTGGAGTCCATAAAACGGTCGCACACCACCAACTGTCCCTGGGCCAAAGCCGGTCGAATGACTTCTGCCACATGTTGTGCCCGAGCCGCCGCATACAACATGGCTTCTGTTAAATCATCCATTTCCGGATGAGATTTATCCAAAACAAGATTTCGTATTTTTTCACCGATGGCGGTTCCACCCGGTTCTCTTGTTTGCAAAAAATCCACGCCCTGCTCTCGAAGATATTCACATAGCAAGGTCATTTGCGTGGATTTCCCGGAACCGTCCGGTCCTTCCATGGTGATAAAAAGCCCTTTGTTCGATTTTGTCATGTTCCTCGCCCCTATTTTTTGCCAATTACCTGATCCATCAACTTGGTGAGAAGTAATATGGAGATATATACCAAAGGAACACATAGCACCGCCACAAATACGATTTTCAAAATCATCATGGCCAATCCCTCCTTCATTTTCACTCCCACTTCGTTTTCATTTTCTCGCTTCTTAACAAATTATTATATCATACAACGACTCCCTTCATCAAGGTGAGCCCTCAGCAAGGACCGCTAAAAAAAGACACGCCCAATAAGGGAGTGTCTCTTTTATAAAACCGGCGACGACCTACTTTCCCAGGCAGCTTCCCACCAAGTATCATCAGCGCGAAAG
>SACF01000086.1 GCA_009928665.1 Alphaproteobacteria bacterium | reverse complement strand
GGATAAGGTACCGGAATTGAGAAATCAGCGTCGACATAATAGAAGTCGGCCAGATATTTAAAGTCAACCGGTTGGGTAAGGTCAGTAGGTACCGACAGGTATTCAGTAACAATGGGAATCGTATACTTGTTGTCGTCGGTGAAAATATAATGCGACATGCAGAAGAGCCAAGCGGAGGAGCTTACTTCGGAGATCAGGGTAACGTTGTTTGGCTGGTTTTCACCGCTGCTGGCGGTAATTTTGTTGGTCACGAGGTCAAATCCGCGGCAGAACACATCCGGCATGCTGTTATCGGTAACGCCCGGCATCTGGGTGTCGTTCCATGACACGAAAACCTTGTCGCCCATCTGGGTGGATGCTATCTGGATGCGGTTATCTTCTGAAACATCTCCATAAGTACCGCGGAAAGTCCAGGGGTAACCCATGGCAACGCCGTTCCAGGTCGTACCGTCATCGGTCGAATAGATATCGAAGGCACAGTAAGCGCTGTCGGCGGTAGCAATCGAATATTCGCCGGCTGATACACCGATGATAACCCCAATATGAGGATTTCCCCATTTGTCAACCACGAGGTCGCCATCGAAAGCTGTGGTATAAGGAATCTGGTCGCGGGTGGGGAACGGAGGCAGATAAAGTTGCTCAATCCTGTAATCGCTCAGGTAATTCTTTACCCCTTCGATTCCGTCGGGACCATCAAGTTGTACGGCAATCGGGTCACTCCAGGTCTGGCCGCCATCAACCGATTTGAACAGTACCGGATAGTAATTGGCTGAGTCGCCGATCTGGACTGCACCGCCATTGTTGGCCTGGGTGAGGATCCATACGGTATTTCCATCGGGTGATGCAGCAACCTTTGAATTGATGGGATAACTGCCCGAAGTAACGGGAAATGGAATCGTTGTGATGGTGTAATCAAATTCATGGGTGGCTGCGTTCCATACACCACGGCCAACATTGACACCATTCATATAAACAAAGGATCCGCTGCCCCAGTCCTGATCAATATCGGTCATGAAGGCAAGCCCGGTGCGCGTAATCGTAAAACCTTCCGGAATGTAGAAATAGGGAGGAGGGTTATACCAAACCATATTTTTGGTAGAGTCGGCCTGGTTGGCCATATTGCAACTGCCATGGCTGTAACCGCCCCAGGTACCTGCATTCGACAGGTTGGGAGCAAAGAATACCGTATAGGCATTTGCAATATTGGTGTTTCCTGCGGGATTGTAGATACCACCCTGCGGATACCGGCCGGCGTCAAGATAATAATCTCCTCCTGTATTCAAGGTGGCGGCATAAATCTGACGATTCGGCGTCCAGTCTGCTGCCGTTTGTCCAAGATTGACACCCTGGCTGCCTGCAAGATAACCTGAGAGGCTGGGAGGTGTTGAACCCGGTCCCATACGGTGGATGTTCACCACGGCATTCAGTTCGTCGTCGGCCCAGACCATGGTCTTCTGACCGCCACCATAACCGTAACCATAAGCATTGGCTGAAGTTCCGATAGGAATAACGTTTACAAAACCCTTGGTCCCTTCAGCAAATTTATGACCTGCCGGTTTCGGTGTGACAAATTGGGTATTGGTAGAACTTACAGGCTCAATGGCAACTTTTTGGCCTGTTACGTGTTTTTTCACAGGAATTCCCTGCTTAAGCTGGGCTTTCTGCGCCACAACTGCGCCAGCGAACACAAACGCGAGGCCCAGGAGTACAATTTTTTTCATGTCGTTTGGATTTGTTAATAATAGTGGCAAATGTATAAAAAATTTGATTTGCAGCGTTCCCGAATCTTGACTTAGACGACATTTTTTCCAGAATGCGGGAATACCAAGCTCTTTGGCAGGTAAATTTTCTTGCCTGAACAGGCTTCCGGTTCTTGTCAATAAAAAAGGCGGCCTTTGGAGCCGCCCTCTTTATCAGTTTTTGAGTTGTGTTATTCAACAATCATCTTACGGGTGTAAGATTCGCCGTTGATCTTAACGGTATAGAAATAAATACCGGAAGTAAGCCGGTTGCAGTCGATGGTGAATTTATGATTTCCCGCGCTGATCATGCCTTTATCGAGAGTCATGATCCTTTGTCCCATCACATTTGAAACTTCGATCACGACATTGGACGAACGGTCAAGATAGGCGTTGAAGCTGGTCAGACCGGTAACCGGGTTCGGAAAATTCTGGCCGACCTCTGTATTCTTTGTCTTCTTGTTATCCACACCGGTTGGCCAGAAGGTGGAGCCGGGTACAATGCGGAAGTCGATGTTGTTGTTATGCACGGCAACCGTTGATCCCGATAAGGATGAGATACCGGGTGTATCCGAGGTCTGGTAAATGATTCTCAGATTATCATCGGGCACTGATTTCGCCATGCTAACATAGGCAAACTCATATAACCAGTAAATAATGTTTTCGTTGAGGTTGATCATATCAGTCCACTCTGCTTTGTCATGGAATTTGGCGACTCCCCAGATGTTCCTATAGTTTTGATCTTCTGCAGATGGATTGGCATAAGTCGGCATGATGAAGAGGCAGTAAATGTTGTTCGCTGCATCGATCGATAATTGGGGAAAACTTGAAAGACCCATACGATAGCTGGGAACCGTTAACAGGGTATCTTCGGGGTTCGGGCCATCGAAATAATAGCCAATCAGGTTCCCATGTGCGAACAGCGTATCAAGATCGAGACTGTCGGGGAGCATCGGCATGGTGGTATTCCAGTAAACAAGACCATTCCTGTTTAAATAGATATATTTGGTACCGTCAGTCATGTGGCCCCCGCCAATTCCCTGTGCCATGTGAATAACGCCGCTCTGGTCCATTTCAACGGCAACAGCTCCGTCGCATGCATAGAAAGGAGGCACGTACGTGGTTCCGGCGGGAAGTTTTTTATTGGCGTTGCTCAGTACCGGGATCTTGGTCCAGGTCTCACCATTGTCGGTCGATTTCATAATGAAGGCATCGCTCCAGTTACCTGACACGGCAAAATAGATAACATCGCCCTGAGGAGTACCCCACGAATAAACATCTGCGCTGAATCCGTCATAGTTAGTGGCATCAAGGCCCGGGAGGATAATTCCGTTCTTATCCCAGGTGGCGCCGCCGTCGAGCGAGCGGTAATAAAGCAGTGCACCGTCGAGTCCCTCATACACGGTACCGCCGTTGGCAACAGGTGACGACAAAACGACCATGTGAACATAGTTGTTGGTCGGACCCGAAGTGATAGCCCTGGGCCACAACAGGCCTGCTGCGCCTGCCGGCGGATAGATCAAGGACTTCGTCCAGGTACCTGTACCTTTTACAGGCCGGGTATTCATAACAAGAGGCGTCGTACCGCTCTGGTGGGAAATCACGATTTCACCGTTACCGTTCCATTTGTCGATGGAGGGCCAACCGGTTCTGACATCCTCAATACGTCCGCTCGGAGCCGGGTCCCATGCGGATCCGTCATAATAATTGTACCCGGTTCCACGGTCATTATAGGATGTTTCGACCTGACCTTTGATCCAGGTAGCCGAAATGGTTCCATCAGGCCAGTAAACAATCCGGTTCTGGGTACCTGCGTTGGATTGAAGGTCGTAACGGGTTTCACCGAGAGTTTCTTCAAGCGCCGCCTTTGAAAGCGGAGCCATGGTGCTCGATTGAAGCGGGGAGAACGGATTGTCATAGGCCACAGCTGGCACGGCCTTCCCCTTGCTGTATTTTGTGTTGATCCGATGGGACTGGGCCATAACCGCTGTCCCTAACACAATCAGAAATGCGAAAAGTAAACATTTTTTCATAAGGAATTGTTTTTGGGTTTGAGTAATAATCTTATATGGTCTGTAATGTCATGTTTCATCTGACGCATACAAAAATACATAAAATCTGTATCTGAAACAAATAAATACCAATTTATCGAAAATTTTATGGCTGACTGCCCTGTTGTTCCCTGGCGCTTCGTTCCTTCGTATCGACCGGAATAATGGTAGAACGTTGAAATTCAGCATCTCCGGAAAACAACTTACGGTATGTGATATGACGTTTGGCAAAGGTAGCTCCGACCGATTCATGTAAAGCCCGCATTTTTGGATTAAAATCTCCCACCCACGACAGTTCGATTTCAGTAATATGGGGTCTTTTCTTCATTTTTTCATTCAGATGCCAGAAGATGCCCGATTCGATACCGTAACGCTGATATTTCGGCTTAACGCCCATTATAACGATCCTGGAACGTGTGATTGTTTTCCGGTATTTAAGCCAAAGGAATTTTACCTGGTTCATGAAATGCATTTTACCATGCATGTGCTTCAGGATCTGGTTCACATCGGGAAAATGAATAAGAAAACCAATGGGTTCTTCAAGATGATAGGCAAACCAAATCATCTCAGGTTCGGCAAAAGCTTTTGCTTTTGCCAATCCTTTACGTAGCGTTACCTCATCCATCGGAGTGAAATTCTCATGAAATTTCCAGGCATCGTCATATACCTCCTTCATGTCGCGGATAAATTTGCCGGCCTCTTTAAAAGTAAAATGACGGAATGTGAGTTCCGGTTTCCGCATCGTCCATTCGGCTATTTTCCAGAACCGCTCAGGAAAAGGCATTGTGAGATCAAGATGGTTTGAGACCTGTTCAAAATAGAATTTAAATCCATAATTCTCGAACAACGTTTTGTAATAAGGAGGATTATACGACATCCCGAAACCGGGGTGAATAAACCCTTCGACCAGAAGTCCCCAGTTTGAATCATTTTCACCGAAGTTTATGGGTCCGTCCATCGCCGACATACCCCTTTCGGCAAGCCAGTTCCTGCAACAGTCAAACAACAGAATTGCGGCTTCCTGGTTGTCGATACACTCGAAATAGCCCATTCCGCCGGTAGGCTGCTGGTAAGTGAACGCTTTCCGCCGGTTGATAAAGGCCGCCACGCGCCCGACTGTTTTGTTGCAGTCATCCGTTAGTATCCACCGGGTCGCTTCTCCATGTCCGAAAAAACTGTTCTGTTTCGGATCGAACACCGCTTCCACCTCCGTATCGAGGGGTCTGACGTACCAGGGATCCTGCTTGTAAACAGTTTCCACCATGTTCAGAAACTGTTTTTTTTGTTTACGGGTTCTAACTTCTGTAAGGGTCATTATATAAAAATTCAAAGTTCAAATCAGGCATTAGGCAATAGGCAATAGGAAAAAAACAATAATTAAAACTGCTTATCACCTTTAAGCAAGTTGATGTTTTCGGTGCGGGTTTATGACCCCTCCCCGCCCTCCCCTTGAAGGGGAGGGAGAAGTTGAACGGGGATCTTATAAGATTTCATTGAAAAAAGATAAAAATAAATGTCTTTCAATGATCATTTTTCCTTCAATATCTGGCAAAGGGTCTCCCTCCCCTTCAAGGGGAGGGCGGGGAGGGG
>SACF01000384.1 GCA_009928665.1 Alphaproteobacteria bacterium | reverse complement strand
TACCATTGGAATCTCGGGCCAATGTATTTTACTTGGTACCCATGAGTGAAAAAATTGTAAATGTAGAATTGTCTTTTGCCACGTCTCTGATCATGGGCGGGTTGCTAGCAGCAGCCTTTGCGGCTTTAATCGGGGCACCGGTGCTGCGGTTAAAGAGCGACTATTTGGCCATTGCTACCTTGGGGTTTTCCGAAATCGTCCGAGCTCTCATTGCCAATAATCAGCTTTGGCCCATTACCAATGGATCCCTGGGATTAAAAAGCATCCCGGGATACGAAACGCTGTTTACCCCGGTATTGATATCTGCTGCCGGCATTGCCTTCATGGTTTTGCTGATCAAGTCCTCTTATGGAAGGGCATTCAAAGCCATTCGCGAGGATGAAATAGCGGCAGAGGCCATGGGTATTAATCTATTCAAACACAAGGAAATGTCCTTTGTGATTTCTGCCTTCTTTGCGGGAATTGGAGGAGGGTTATTGGCGGTGCATCTGACGGCCATTGACACCAATCAGTTCAAGATTATGGTCACTTATGAATTGCTGCTGATCATCGTTTTGGGGGGACTGGGAAGTGTTACAGGAACCGTAATTTCCGCCTTCTTGATTTCCTTTGGAAAAGAGCTGCTCCGTTGGTTTGACGTACCTCACTATATCGGGACCTGGGCCATTCCCATTTTCCGACCGGGTTTACGTATGGTAATTTTCAGTTTGCTCTTGATGATGGTGGTTCTCTTTTGGAGAAAGGGCCTCATGGGGCGAAAGGAATTTTCTTGGGATGGGATATATAACTTCTTCCGGAAGTGGCCTTGGAGATGGCGTAAACTAATCCGGGGAGAGTACAAGATAGAAAATCGGGACAAAAGAAAAATAAAAAGAGAAGGCCGCGCGGTGGACAAGGCAGGAAGAGCTGCCGGGAGAGAAGTTCGCCGGGAAGAAAAGCTGAAGCAGAAGGAGGTGGATTCGGATGCAGAATAATGCAACGGAAAAGCCCAATGTGCTTCGCGTGGCGGATGCAA
>SACF01000383.1 GCA_009928665.1 Alphaproteobacteria bacterium | reverse complement strand
TCCAGGGGTAAGCTTTCTTGATTTTCCAGACAGACTTCGGAAATGCTGGGTTCCATGGAAAGGACCTCTTGCACCCGCTGTGCGGAAACCATGGCGCGAGGTAACATGATAAAAAACATGGTGAGGAACAAAAAGGACATGACCACATGCATAGCATATTGAATAAAGGCCATCATATCTCCAACGGCCAGTCGATCTTGTTGGATGAGACCGGCTCCCGCCCAAACTACCAACAAGGAGCCATAAGACATGATTAAAGTCATGCCCGGCATCATGAAGGACATGAGTCGACTGACGAAAAGATTGGTTTTCATCAAATCCATATTGGCCTTGTCAAACCGTTGTTCCTCGGAAGTCTCCCGATGAAAGGCACGAATTACCAAAAGACCGGAAAGCCTTTCATTGAGAATCAGATTCAGACGATCCATCAGCTTTTGGAGGATTCGGAATTTGGGTAAAGACAAGGAGACGGAAACCACAATCAGGACCACCAGGGCAGCCAGGGCCACTACAATAGTCCAGGTTAAATCCCGGTTGGTTCTTATGGCCATCAATAGAGCCCCGATGCCCATGGCGGGAGCAAAGAACCCCATGCGCAGCAACATTAACGAAGTGGTTTGAATTTGCAGTACATCATTGGTGGCCCGGGTAATTAAAGAGGATATTCCAAAGTGTTCAATTTCCGCACTACCGAACCGAGTGACCTGATTAAACAGGGTGGAGCGCAGCTTGGCTGCCGAGCGTGACGAGATTCGAGCCCCCAAAAAAGAAACGGATACCGCGGCGATGCATACCAAAAGGGTGAGACCCAGCATGGTAGCCCCCGTATCATAAATCAGTGATAAGTTCCCCAACACAATTCCTTCATCGATAATCTGCGCCATCAGCTTGGGTAATTCCAACTGAAGTAGCGCTTGGATAATAATCAAGCCGCCGGTGAGCAAAATCAATGGGATATAGGGGGTATATATATGTAATATTCTTTTCATAACGGTCATTATAGCACAAATCCATGGGCTTTTAAC
>SACF01000382.1 GCA_009928665.1 Alphaproteobacteria bacterium | reverse complement strand
TAATAATATTATGCGTTTCATTTTAATCAATTTATTTTTTTATACCTCCACATGAATGTGGAGGCTATTGATGATTTGTTATTTAATTTTTTTTATAATTCCTCCACATAAATGTGGTGGCTATTGATGTGGTGGCTATTGATGGGGCTTATATACTCCACGGCGCCCGCATGGGTTGATCTAATAACCTGTTGGCTTCCGGGTCGTTGATGAATTCCTGTGTTACCGGGTTGAAATGCAGGGTGCGATTCAGGCGTAAAGCAATAACACCCAGATTTACAATGGTAGAAGAACGATGGCCGTTCATTTCATTCAACGCAAACTTCTGACGCGTTTTGATGCATTCCAGGAAATCGGTGTTTTGATCGGCCGGTTCGGGATAATCCGCTAATTTGCGTTGCCAGTCGGGAATATCGCATACGAAGTTCTTGTAAACATTTCCTTTAGGGCCAGCTATGTAAGGCGTGTTGGGTTCACCGTAGTCTTCTCCCCACAATACAATTTGACAACCATCCTCGTAGGTGTAGGTTATTGAATTCCAAACACCGACAGCATCCGGATGCTGTTGTGGAGCATCCACTTCGATTTTAACCGGACTGGTATAATCTTTATCCAGGATATATTGCACCGGGTCGATGTAGTGCTGTCCCATATCACCGAGTCCGCCCCCGTCATAATCCCAGTAACCACGGAAAGTAGTGGCAGTACGGTGGGCGTTATAAGGTTTGAAAGGTGCCGGTCCGAGCCACAGGTTGTAGTCAAGTTCCCTGGGGATGGGTTGCGGAGCCAGGTCTGTTTTTCCAATCCAGAAGAATTTCCAGTTGAAGCCGGTATGTTTGCTGATGGTCACTTTCAGCGGCCAACCTAACAATCCGCTTTGAACAAGCTTTTTCAGCGGTTTTACCGGAGTGCCCAAGCCGTAAAAAGGGTCTTTAAACCGGAACCAGGTATTCAGTCGGAACACGCGGCCGTACTGCTGCATGGCCTCCACAACTCTCTTTCCTTCGCCGATGGTGCGGGTCATGGG
>SACF01000381.1 GCA_009928665.1 Alphaproteobacteria bacterium | reverse complement strand
AGTCAATGGAAAACAAACTTTCAGTATATATAAGGGGAATCACCCGGATAATGGAACGCCCTCCGGAAAGATTGTTTATATCGCCCGGGTGAAAATGCCGGGAAGTTTCCGTTCGGAAGGCGCATATATCCAACATGGCGACCATCAAAAAGTAGTGCATGTTCTCGACTCCCAAAAGATCACCATTCAATAAAGTTCCGGGGTATTCCCCCCGAGGAGTAAAAAAAACGTGAAAAACGTGAAAAGAACCCGACATAAAAAATATGTTCTCATGCTTTCGCTGGTGATGATTCTAGGGCTGTCCTTGGGCCTGACGGGTTGTGGCCAGTGGGAGTCCATGGGGGCGGAAACTCACATCTCCCCGGAACAAGTTCTTTCTCCAGTGGAGGGGTCACCCTTGGATTGCGAAAAATTCATGGCAGCCAAGGATGTGGCCCGGGTGCTGGCTCCCCTTCCCAGGGAATACGAGGAGCAAGCAGAAATTGTGGTAGTACCTCACCATGCTCTGGCAGCGGACATGGCAGCAGAAGCCTTACTTCAAGCCGGCGCAGCAGATAAAGATTTGTTTATAATTATCGGTCCCAACCATGCCAACCAGGGGGCCAACATCATAGTGTCCAATCAAGGCTATGAGGGAGGCGGGCACCCATTGAAAAACCGCCTGGCTTGGGATGATGCAACTCTAGAGGCTCTTACCCAAGAATCGACTCTTCTAGACAACCATTCCTTCCAAAATGAACACAGCATTGGGATGCCGGCTTCTTTAATCGCCCAAATCAACCCCCATGGGGAAATACTACCCATCATCTGCCGACGGGAACTCACCTTGGAAGAAGGAGCCCAACTATTCTCCACCCTGGCTCCCCTATTGGATGAAGACACCTTGATTGTGGCCTCTGTTGATTTTAGCCACCATCTATCTGGTCCCGATGCCCAGGGACGAAATGAACAGATGGCAGAATTGATACAAGCAGGCAAAAGCGCGCAAGTTTCTCGCTTGGACAGCACCTACCTGGATGCCCCCGGC
>SACF01000085.1 GCA_009928665.1 Alphaproteobacteria bacterium | reverse complement strand
GCCTTATTAATCAGTGTGGTACGAATCCTGGTGGTTTCCTCCCTGTTTGGGAGTCCGGCCATTGCTATGTACAGCTTGGCCGGCGCTCTGTTGAGTTTGGCCGTAATGGTACCTCTTCAGAAAACCGGGAAATTCAGCATGATTGGTGTCAGCATGGCCGGCGGTGTGTTTCATAATATCGGACAGCTTGTGGTGGCGGCATTGGTGGTGGAAACCATGCAAATTCTGTATTATTTTCCGGTATTGTTGATTGCCGGTATGGTAACGGGGATTCTCATCGGGATTATCGTGACCCGGGTTTCCCGGACCATTCGGATCAAGTTATAGATTATAAATGAGGGATTATGAAGCGGGTCTATATTTCAGAATGTGCCCACCCTGAGGTGATGGCATACTTACAAGGAAATAGTTGGGAGATAATTCGGGTGAAAAAACAGGGGCTGGTATATGAGGCCATTGCATCTCACCCGGATATTTTTTATGGACAGGTGAATGGAAAAATAATTCCCCAAAGAGGAGATTTGGGGGAAGCATATCCGGATACCGCAAGATACAACGGTGTACAGATTGGCCACTACTTTCTTCACAACTTCTCTCTTACATCACCGGTGCTGACTCGAGAAATCGAAAAGGCGAGGCTGGTTAAGGTTCATGTGTCCCAAGGATATACTCGTTGCAATGTGGTGCCGGTGGATTCGATTTCTTTCATTACAGAGGATCGGGGAATTGCAAAGGCAGCCACAGCTGCGGGGATGTCCGTGTTGGTGGTGGATCCGGGCCATGTAAGGTTGGATGGATTCCCCCGGGGATTCCTGGGAGGTGCTAGCGGCTGCTTCCCGGAGGAAGTCTTGTTTCACGGGTGTTTAATGGGACACCCTCAGGAGAAAGAGATTCGAGATTTTATAGAACATCGAGGAAAGAAGGTGAAGGTGTTTCCCTCTTTTCCATTAGAGGATGTGGGAGGAATTTTGGTGGAAGACTTATGAAAACCCATGCGATTATTCCTATATTCATTCCCCATAAAGGATGCCCTCATCAATGTGTGTTCTGTAACCAACACCAGATTACCGGGGGGAAAAGACAAGATCCGGAGGAAATTATTCACCGATATTTATCCACACTAAAAAGAGATGCACTCCACCATTTGGAACTGGCTTTTTACGGAGGCAGCTTCACTGCCATTCCAGAAGAAGAGCAGGAGTATTACTTGAAGTTGGCCAAGAGCTACAAAGACCGGGGAATCATATCCGCCATCCACCTTTCTACGCGGCCGGATTATGTAGGGGAGAAGGTGTTAGACCGTCTGTGTCGGTATGGGGTGGACGTGGTGGAATTGGGTGTGCAGTCTTTTCATTCCCTGGTGTTGGAGCAGAGCGGACGGGGCCACACGGTGGCCCATGTGGAAGAGGCTTGTGGGTCCATTCAAGAAAGGGGCATTCATCTGGGAATCCAGCTGATGATTGGACTTCCGGGAGATTCCCCTGCACGTTGCCTATATTCTGCTGAAAAAACTGTGGAGATGGGGCCCCGGCTTACCCGAATTTATCCTACCGTCGTGATGAAGGGGACACCTCTTTATGACATGTATCAAGAGAATTTGTTTATGCCCTGGGATTTTGAAACTACACTGCAAACTGCATGCAATATGGTGAAAATAATCCGAGGTGCTGAGATTCCTGTGATTCGGATGGGGCTGAAAGCATCGGATATTTTAATGGATGATAAAGAAGTGGTGGCGGGTACCTTTCATCCATCCTTTCGCCAACTGGTAGAAAGCCGGCTCTTCAAAGAAAGGATGGAGGACGCCCTTCGTTCCGCCTTGAGAAATATAGATGGTATGCCACAGAAGGTACACTTTTCCGCCAATGACAAGGGTTTTTCTTATTTAATCGGATACAAAAAATCCAACAAGGAATACTTCGCCAATACCTATTCCCGGTTGGATTTTATATACACGGTTGATGATATGTTAAGGGATCATGAAATCGGAATTAGTCTTTCATAATGTTGGACTTGCTCACAGCTTTACTTAGCAGAATGGCTATGATAATTCCCGCCACAAACTGACCGATATTCCAGGGAACTCCAATCCATGGGGCAATCCAACTGCCATACATCACCCCTTCTGCTACAAAATAGCCGATCACCATGAGGATCCCGCCTGGGACCATGGCGATAATATTACGAGTGGCGGGAGTGAATTTTTTTGATTTATTCAGTTCTAATAGAATCAAGCCGGTAATCAAAGCCATCAATCCTTTGATCACGAAGGTCCAGGGGGCCCACATGGCGAATCCGCTGAGTAAGTCTCCCAGCACAGAACCAAAGGCTGCGGCGATGGAGGCATAGCGCCAACCCAGGATAAGGACGCTTAAATAAATCATAGCGTCTCCCAAATGAACGTATCCCGTGGTGAGAGGAATGGGTATGCGGATAAACATGGTACAGACGATGACTAACCCCATCATCAGGCTGGTTACAACAATCTTTTGCGTGTGTTTCATGATGTAAGAACCCCTCTTTACACAATATAGGTATAAATTTCTTCCAGTGGCTTTCGACCCGGGCTTTTCGCCCCGTCTTCCGGGATACCCAGAGCCATCATGGACGCCATGAAGTATCCTTCTTTGTAGAAAATATTCTGCTCTTTGGCCCACTTTTGGATTTCGTCTCCGGCATAATTGCCACTGGTGAGCCAGCATGTACCATATCCCAATTCCACTGCCTTGAGTGCCAGGGTTTGCAGAGCGGCACCCAAACTCTGCATTCCGGGATTACGACGATAGAAAAGTTCATCCAAATCTTGGGTGGGCCTATGAATTAATTGATACTCTATATAACCGGAAGGAGTATAGGTACCGGAAAACACCAAAATCAAAACGGGTGCATCCATGGCAAACAAGGTAAAGTTTTTACAGACTTTCCGAAATCTTTGAGCTCTTTCAATATTAACCTGCTCCACGAGAAGGGCGATTTCTTCATTTTTTTCTCGTATAATTTCCCGCACCTGAGCTTTGGTTTCTTTGTTTTGAATGACAACGAAATGCCAGTTTTGCAGATTCTCCCCGGAAGGTGCTTTACCGGCGGCTTCTATTATTTCCCGCAGATGGTGCTCCGGTATTTCACTGCCTTTGAATTTTCGAATGCTTTGCCTTTTTTCGATGGCTTGTTTCAGTTCCATAAGGGTCTCCTACTGATTCTGTTTTTTATAACATCCATTTTTCCATGGTATTATTCCATCAAGGATTCAATGGTGGTTCCAATCTTCGCTTCGATATCCTGAATCAAATCTTTGGTAAGCGCTTTTTTTGCCAGAATAATCAATAGAGTGGTAGGATTACTTTGTGCCTTATGAATGACATAATCCATACGGCGCTCTAGGCCCACAAACTCATCTTCCATGGTCATTCGGTCGGCTAAACAGACGATGTCCAACTCCGTCAGCTGTTCCATTTTCATGTTGGGAGTATGGGTCATATGGTGTCGAACGATGTGGGCCTCCTCGGGCAACCCCATCTCTTCCAACAGGTCGGCACCTTTGTTCCAATGCTCCGGCTGCACTCGACACATGTCGTGTAGAAGACCCCCTACCTGTACCAACTCCACATCTAAATGAAGACCGTGGTTATTTAAGGCACGGGCCAACACCACCGCGACTTTTTCTACACAGAGGCAGTGGCGTATCACATGGTCAGGGGTTCCCTGCTGTGCCAGAATGTGAAGACATTCTTCCCGGCTCAATCGTTTGCTATCCATAATTTCATTATACATGAAATAGGCAAAAGGGAAAGTGACTCTTCCCGGAAAAACGAAAGAATCGTGAGAAGAAGCCGGTTTCGGTGTATAATAATAACAGGTGTTGTTGATGAAAGGATGGAAAGATTCATGGAACAGAAAACAGCCTTGGTTTTGGGTGGTGGTGGCGCTCGTGGTGCTTATGAAATCGGTGTGTGGAAGTCTCTTCGGGAGCAGAAAATGGAAATCCACATGGTGACGGGAACTTCTGTGGGTTCCATCAACGGCGCCATGGTGGCCCAGGATGATTATGAATTGGCAGAATCTCTATGGAAGGAAATTGACACGGAGATGGTATTGGACATTCACCCTCAGGCCAAAAGTCAGGACCCGGAAAGTGATAGCCGGAAAAGCGGCGCCATGAAACCGGAGGATGCACTTCTCTATCTAAAAGAAATATTTGTACATAAGGGTGTGGGAACCCAAGGGTTGAACCAACTTCTTCGAAAATATGTGGAAGAGGTAAAGATACGATCCTCTCCCGTGCTATATGGATTGGTTACGGCGAAAATGCCCAATCTAAAAGAAAAGCAGGTGTTGGAAGGTGTTCGTCTGTTTATCGATGAGATTCCAGAAGGAAAGTTGCATGATTTTATCATGGCCAGCTCTTCTTTTTTTCCGGCCATGCAGGCATATGAAATTGACGGCACTCAGTATATTGATGGAGGATATGTGGATCAAGTCCCGGTTTCCATGGCGGTGGAGCGAGGCGCCACTCGTGTGATTGCGGTGGAGCTGAACCCGGAGAATCCTTTTCATAAAAAAGAAACAAAAAAGCCCCAGGAGCTGATTTGGATTAAAAGTCTGTGGGATTTGGGAAATATTTTAGTTTTTGACAAGCAGAATACCAGGAGGCTGATAGAGCTGGGATACTTGGATGCCCGGAAAGCATTTGGATTGAACCAAGGGGAATACTATACTTTCGAGAAAGAGGCCCTGTTGGAAGAAGAACTCAAACAGGCAGATAGTGTGGCCAAAGTTTTCGAATTAGATCCTCTGCGTATTTACTCCCGCCAATCATTGCAAGAGGCCATTAAGGAACAGCTCCAGGCGCTGAAAATGAAGAAATGGTCGCCGGAGGTGGGGGGGAAAATGTTGGTAATGGCCACGGCAGAGAAAATCATGCAGCTTCCCAAGGAAAGCCGAGATGCCTTGAAAGAATACAAGGGGGTTGTGTTGATGGAAGAGAAAAGAGCCATCAAGTATCTGTTGAATCATATTTTGTAGGCACTTCATCAAATGATACAATAACCAGGCAGAAAGTAATTCTGCATAGAGCCCATAGAGTAAGAGGAAGAGAGGGGTAAAGAGCAGGTATGAGTAAAAACCTTCAAGAGATTATGGAAAAAAGCAAGCGGATGGTGTTTTTTGGGGGAGCGGGTGTATCCACGGAAAGTCAAATACCGGATTTCCGATCGGAAAAGGGGCTATATCAAGCCCAAGAGCAGTATGGTTTTCCTCCGGAGACCATGTTGTCCAGGAGCTTTTTTGACCGGAGTCCGGAAATATTTTATCGATACTACAAGGAGAACCTGATTCATCGGGATGCCCAGCCCAATGATTCCCACAAAGCATTGGCTCATTGGGAGGATAGGGGAAACCTTCTGGGGGTGGTGACCCAAAACATCGATGGCCTTCATCAGAAGGCAGGTAGCCGACAAGTGGTGGAACTTCACGGGTCGGTGCATCGTAATTTTTGC
>SACF01000380.1 GCA_009928665.1 Alphaproteobacteria bacterium | reverse complement strand
CTTGTTCCAACTGGATAAAGAACAGCGAATTGCTGAAATGAAGCAAGACCCTTATATTCGCTCGGCGAATATGAAAAGAGAGTTGCCAGACACGGTAATTATCCAGATAGAAGAGAGAACAGAGGATGCGGCCGTGGTTTATGGAGAATCCTATGTCTTAATCAATTTGGATGGAATGGTGTTGAGGCGGGTGGATCAACCACCTCAGGTGCCTTTGTTGGTGGGGATGACTTTACTGCAAATACAACCTGGTGCTGAGCTGGAGGTGGAGGAAGTCACGGTATTGAAAAACACCCTCATTATGTTGTCTGCCATGGAAGAGAATGATTTATTTTTTAAAAAAATTGATATATCCAACGTGATTGTAAAAGCATATATTTATGACCGATTGATTTGTGAAGGAAAGCCGGAAAATATTTTGGAAGCCATGGAAAACGGAAATTTGCAGGCGGTATTAGTGGACCTAATATCGGAAGGAATTCAATACGGCACCATTTATTTAGGAGGAGAGGGATATTGTTCTTTCAGCCCGGTGGTACAGTAAAAAGGAGGATGGGGAGAGAAAAAAGCCCCGGAATCCGGGAGAAATGATATGTATTTTGGGGATGCCTTATGATATAATACAACATATACATATGTAAGGCGATTTAGAGATTCGTAGGAGGGTCTTTTTGATGTTACAGTTTGAGGTGAATGAACAGAACAGCGCAAGACTAATGGTGATCGGAATCGGTGGCGGCGGTTGTAACGCAGTCAATCGAATGATCGAGACGGGAATGAGAGGAGTTCAGTTGGTTGCCGTAAATACGGACCGACAAGCTTTGAACGGATCAAAAGCAGAGGTGAAGATACAGATTGGGGAAAAGCTGACCCGAGGTTTGGGAGCCGGTGCCAATCCGGAAATCGGCCAAAAGGCGGCGGAGGAAAGTATCGAAGACCTGAAGAAAATTATGGAAAACTCCGACATGGTGTTTATTACCGCAGGTATGGGGGGCGGCACCGGAACCGGTGCAGCACCTATTATTGCCAAAGCGGC
>SACF01000379.1 GCA_009928665.1 Alphaproteobacteria bacterium | reverse complement strand
TGAAACATGAAGATTTTGTGACGTTTTCATGTAAAAAGAGTCGGTTTTTTAGGAGAAAGGGTAGGTTTTCCTTCATGGGAATTTCTTTATGAAGCAGACTATATATGGTATAATCTATTCGTTAAAGTCTCTGGGAAAAAAGAGAAAGGATGGCATCATGACCCAATCCAATGGCATGGGAGCCCCCTCGTGGAGAGATGTGTACCAGCAGTGGCTGGCGCAACCGGATTTGGACCCGGAAATTTGGGATGAACTGGTTACTTTGTGGGATTCCATTGAAGGGGAAGATGCCCAAGCCATAGAAGATGGAGAGGATCGATTTTATCGAGAACTAGCCTTTGGCACCGGCGGCCTTCGGGGCAAGCTGGGGGCAGGGACCAACCGGATGAACCGTTATACCATAGAGAAGACCACCCGCGGGGTGATTTCATACATTAAAAAATATGCACTGGGCCAAAAGGTGGCCATTGGTTACGACAGTCGAATCATGTCACGTGAGTTCGGAGAGTTGTCGGGTCGTTTGGTGAAGGAATCCGGAATGACGGCATATATTTATGACACTTTAATGCCGGCACCTGCATTGAGCTTTGCCACACGGTATCATAAATGTGCCATGGGAATCATGATTACAGCCAGCCACAACCCTTCCGAATATAACGGGTATAAAGTGTATAATAGCAGAGGTTGTCAGGTGACGGAGAGAGAAGCCTCCCTGATATTGGAAGAAATTCAAAACCAACCCTGGTTTCCGTCGAAACAAAAGGCGAAGCCGGGGACACTTCACTGGATGGGAAAAGACACCAAGGAAGCCTATTACCAACAGGTGCTTTTACAACGAATGGACATTTCCTGTGAAGACTTGAACCTGGTCTATAGCCCCTTGAATGGCGCCGGGTTGGAACCAGTACAAGAAATATTTCGTCGTATTCAAGTAGGAAAGGTTTGGGTGGTACCGGAACAAGAGGCTCCGGATGGCAACTTTCCCACTTGTCCTTATCCCAACCCGGAGAAAAAGGAAGCCCTAGCTTTGTCCTTACAG
>SACF01000378.1 GCA_009928665.1 Alphaproteobacteria bacterium | reverse complement strand
CTATACTAATGTTGGCTTAATTATAATTCGTTACTTGCATTAGCCCAAAATCTTTTGCAGGTCTTCTTCCGGCGTGCTGATGGGAGAAATGTTGAAATTTTCCACCAGGAAATCCAGCACGGCAGGTGACACAAAAGCAGGAAGGGTGGGTCCCAGGAAAATGTTCTTCACACCCAGATACAGAAGTGTCAAAAGAACACAGACCGCCTTCTGCTCGTACCAGGAAAGAACAATGCTTAGTGGTAGATCGTTGACGCCACATTCAAAGGCTTCTGCCAAAGCCACCGCCACTTTGATGGCACTATAGGAGTCGTTGCATTGTCCCATATCCAAAATTCGGGGGATTCCGCCGATGGACCCTAAATCTAAATCATTGAATCGATATTTGCCGCATGCCACGGTTAAAATAACCGAATCTTCCGGGGTCATTTTTACGAAGTTGGTATAATAGTTTCTTCCCGGTTTGGCTCCGTCGCAGCCGCCTACCAGGAAGAAATGGCCGATGGCACCGGATTTCACCGCCTCAATGACAGTGTCCGCAATGCCCAAAACGGTACCATGGCCGAAACCGGTCATTACGGTTTTTCCGCCGTTGATTCCCGTGAACTCCGTATCCTCTGGATAACCGCCTAGTTCCAAAGCTTTTTCAATAACGGCAGAGAAATCTTTGTCCTCTCCGATATGAACCAGTCCGGGGTACTCTACTACCTCTGTGGTGAAGATGCGGTCCATATAGTTATCTTTGGGTGGCATCAAACAGTTGGTGGTGAATAGCACAGGAGCGGGAAGGTCAATAAACTCCTTTTGCTGATTTTGCCATGCGGTACCGAAGTTTCCCTTTAAGTGGGAGTAGGCCTTTAGTTTGGGATAACCATGAGCCGGAAGCATTTCTCCGTGGGTATAGATGTTGATGTCCTTTCCTTCCGTTTGCTTCAAAAGCAATTCTAAATCTTTCAGATCATGACCACTGATAACGATGAAGGGTCCCTTCTCTACGGTCATAGGTACGGTGACTGGTGTGGGCGTTCCATAGCTTTCCGT
>SACF01000377.1 GCA_009928665.1 Alphaproteobacteria bacterium | reverse complement strand
TATGGAATCGGTTTGGGGGATGATGCGGTAGAAATCATTCGGGAAGCGGCATTGCTTCATGATATTGGGAAAATCGGCATCAGTGAAAACATTTTGAACAAGCCGGGGCAATTGACCGATGAAGAGTACTTGTTGATGCAAGGCCATGTGGAGAACTCCGTCAGCATTATCCGGCATTTGCCTTCTCTGGACTATGTTATTCCGGCGGTTATCGGACACCATGAATGGTACAATGGGAGAGGATATCCCCGAAGAATTTCGGGAGAGGACATTCCCTTGTCCGCCCGTATTCTATGCATTGCCGATGCCTTTGATGCCATGATATCCCTGAGGCCTTATAAAGATGCCTACAGTGTGTTCTATGCCCTTCAGGAATTAGAGAAGAAGGCGGGCCAACAATTCGACCCGAGACTGGTAGCGGTGTTCCTGCAGTTGGTCTCTGAGGGGAGAATCGAGCCCCGAGTGGGGGTAAAATCCAGTTCGCTATAGGGAAAATCCAAATCGAGAGAGGCTTCGTGTACGGGGCCTCTCTTTTGTACGATGATTTACCTAGGGGTCCAGTGACAAGGCTTTGGTGGCCAGGCTCTCGTTGATTTTGGATAGGGGGTAGGATATAATGAGTGTACTATTTATGGAGACAAGGAGAGAGTTGACATGGAAGGAAAAGGACAAAACCAACCAATGGAAAAAAATAGCGAAGAATATATTGGAGAATATGTTCGGCGAGGAAAAGTAGCCCAGGCGGAGTATGAAAAAATGTCCCAAGAACAGGTGGACACTGCGGTTATGAACATTGCCAAGGCCATTTACGATCATGCGGAAGAGCTGGCGGAGATGGCCGTGGAAGAGTCCGGAATGGGCAACGTACCCGATAAGACCATAAAGAACCAGAGCAAGGCATCGGTTATCTGGAATCATCTGAAGGGGAAGAAGTCCAGAGGCATTCTGGAAAGAGATGACACAACCGGTATTACGAAGATTGCAAAGCCCATGGGATTGGTGGCATCCATTACACCCCTAACCAACCCCATCGTTACACCT
>SACF01000376.1 GCA_009928665.1 Alphaproteobacteria bacterium | reverse complement strand
ACTCTTGGCTCCTATTGCAAATATGGCTTATGATGATAACAATTGCCAAATGCATCTGGACCTCAAATTTTTTTAACATTTTTTAATAGACACCAGTGGTATATTCGCTTTTTGCTAACGCTTAATCCTGAACTTATTTCAATTCGTAAATCGTAAATCGTGTCAACCGGAGCGAAGCGGAGTTCGGCGGAGTCAATCGTAAATAATAAAATTTTGAATTGTCCGGGCAAGCATGCATAAACAGGGTATTATGAAGCCATTTAAATTATTGCATTTTTATTTGACCGGCGTCATGGTGATCATTGCCGGAATACTGTCGGCCGGGAAACCATACATCGTGACCGGATTAGATCACTCCACCGGCAACATCCGGATTACACAAAGCCCTTCTCTGGCGCCCGGTACTGCAGGTTCCGATCAGACCATTTGCTACAATACGGTTCCCTTGGGACTGAACGCCACCATACCCACTGGAGGAATGACCCCGTACAGTTATCAGTGGCAATCGTCGGGCAATGGAACAGTCTATTCTGATATTCCCGGGGCAACCACCCTTACTTACCAGCCCGGGACGCTGACTGCGACAACCCGTTACCGGCAGGTTCAAACCTCTTCCGGCGGACTGGGTTTTGTTACCACCAACATCGTCACCATCACGGTGTCATCCACGTTTAGCGCCGGCACGGTGGGTTCTGATCAAACCATCTGCGCAAATACAACACCGGCCCTGCTGACCGGCGCCCCGCCTGCGGGAGGGACTGCCCCATACACCTACCAGTGGAAAAGCTCCGTCAACGGATCAACATTCAGTGCGATTCCCGGTGCAACCAGTCTGACCTATCAACCGGGTCAGCTGTCCGTCAATACCTGGTACCGGATGTACCAGCAGGCATCTTCCTGCGGCTCCGGTCTGACCAACATCATAAAGATAAACGTGTTACCGCAAATGGTCCCGGGAACAGCCACGGCAAGTCAGACGATCTGTTACAACACAACTCCGGCAGCCCTGAATGCAACGGCGCCCACAGGAGGAAAGACCCCG
>SACF01000375.1 GCA_009928665.1 Alphaproteobacteria bacterium | reverse complement strand
TTGCCCAGCGATTGGTGCGAAAGATTTGTCAGGAGTGTCGACAAGAGTATATTCCTACGGAAGCGGAAGCGCTTATGATGGAGAGTCGGGGAATTGGCATCACATATCATGGAGTGGGCTGCAAAACTTGTAATAATACCGGGTATTTGGGGCGTATGGGCATTCACGAAATCGTCATGGTGGATACGGGTGTAAAGAAAATGATGTTGGAGAATCAGTCCATGGACGATATTACTGAATACTTGAGACAGACCCAAGGATTCCAGTCTTTGGAAGCAAGCGCCCGAGATTTGGTCAACCAAGGCGAGACCACCTTTGAGGAATATCTGAGAGTTCAGTACTCGGTATTGTAAAAATAAGCATAGAATAGATAAACATAGTATAGACAGGAAAGGATATTTTAGTATGGCCCAGTTATATTATCGATATTCCACCATGAATGCAGGAAAATCCATCGAATTGATCAAAGTGGCATACAACTATGAGGAACGGGGAAAAAATGTGCTGACACTGATGCCGGGGGTGGACAATCGATACGGGGTAGGTCTGATTACCTCACGAATCGGCATTCAGAGAGAAGCCCTGGTAGTAGACCATGATACGGATATATTGGACTTGTTTCTGCGGGAGAATGCCAAGGGGAAAATTGATTGTGTGTTGGTGGATGAATGTCAATTTCTGCGAAAACACCATGTGCAGGAGCTAGTCGAAATCGTGGATAGTTTGGAAGTGCCGGTACTGGCCTACGGTCTGAAAAACGATTTTAGAAATGAATTATTCGAGGGCTCCTATTATATGTTGGTTTATGCCGATAAAATCGAAGAGATTAAAACCATTTGCTGGTGTGGCCGGAAGGCCACCATGGTGGCTCGAGTGGTGGATGGAAAGTTCGTAAAACAGGGAGAGCAAATCGTGGTAGGTGGCAGCGACATGTATGTGTCTTTGTGTAGAAAACACTATAACGATGGGAGATTGGGCCCGGATACGCTATAGGAGGAATCTATGATGGATTACTATATTCTTGCCATTAACCCTGGTTCCA
>SACF01000374.1 GCA_009928665.1 Alphaproteobacteria bacterium | reverse complement strand
GGATGAGGAAAGTGGTGCATTGATTCTCAACATCGGCAAGGCATATATGGATGGCAAGGAAGCCAGGATTACGGTGAATGTAAGGTATCCGGTCACCTATGAGGATGAGGAGATTTATGCTATTTTAATGGAGACTTTAACCCCCCAACAAATGGGGGTTATTAAAACCATGGTGCAGCATCCCATATATTTTTCCAAGGAGGATCCCTTGATTCAGAAACTGATGGGTGTCTATGGGCAAGTGACCGGAGATGTGGAAAGCCATTCTCTGGTCATTGGCGGCGGCACCTATGCACGGGCTATGAATCATTTTGTTGCCTTCGGCCCTTCTATGCCGGGGAACCGGGAGGTGGCACATCAGAAAAACGAATACATGGAAATTCCCCAGTTGATGGCGGCAACCGTTATCTACGGGCAAGCCATTTACCAATTGAGCAAAGAGGAAAACCTCCTAGTGGAAAAAGAAGAATAAACCTCTTGATTCCAAGGTGGGGGAAGGGTATAATAAATCTGTTAAATAGTTAATCTGTTTCAGGGCGAGGTGAAAGTCCTCACCGGTGGTAAAGAGCCTCTGGCTACGAGTCCACGAGCCTGGGAAGAATTTCCCGGCCGAATCGGTTCCATTCCGATACCGACGGTTAGAGTCCGGATGAAAGAAACAAGCGATGATTCGCGTGGAATGCCCTGGAGTTTATATGGACTCCGGGGTTTTTTGTAACCTGACAGATTCCAACAAAATCAAGGAGGAATTTGAACATGAGCGACAACAATTTGAATGCCCAAAAGAGAACCATCCGATTGGCGAAAATGGGGATGCTGGTGGCCATATCTGTGGTACTGGTGTACTTTATCCATTTTCCCATTTTTCCGGCCGTACCATTTTTGGAATATGACCCCGCTGATATTTCCATTTTGATTGGCACCTTTGCCTTCGGGCCTTTGGCCGGCCTTGGCTTGACTGTGGTAACTTCCGTAGTTCAAGGATTGACCGTTAGCGCACATAGCGGTGCATATGGTATAATAATGCATATCATTGCCACGGG
>SACF01000373.1 GCA_009928665.1 Alphaproteobacteria bacterium | reverse complement strand
TCTCCCAAATCCTTTTGGATATACATAATCCCCAGATGAGGCCCAAAGAATTTATAGGCAGAGCACAACAATACATCGGTTCCAATCTCTTTCACATCGATGGGTTTGTGAGGCGCATAATGAACCGCATCCACCACAGTGATGGCACCATGTTTGTGGGCCTCCTGTATCACCTTTTTCACATCGGTAATGGTTCCACACGAGTTGGCTGCCCAGTTCACGGCCACAATTTTTGTTTTGTCTGTTAGTTTTGATAGATAGTCATCAAAGTCCAGTGTAATGGTATCCGTATTGATTTTCACACTTTTCACGATCATTCCAAAGTCCTCCAGAGTGCGCCAAGGAGAACGGTTTCCCTCATGGTCCATATCCGTGATAATGATTTCATCCCCCGGCTTCAAATCTCGTAGTAGTCCCATGGCCAGTTTGAAATTAATGGTGGTAGTGTTCTCTCCGAAAGCCACCTCCTCTGCTTCACATCCCAAAAAGTCCGCAAAAACATCCCTGGCATGAAGGAACATGGCATCACTCTCCCGAGAAGTAGCATAAGATCCCCCCGCATTGGCATTGTGATAGTATAAATAGTCGTTAATTTTGTCCACTACCCTCTTGGGGACCTGGGTTCCCCCAGGGCCATCCAGAAATGCTGCCCCATAGCCGTTCACCGTCTTTGACATCGCAGGAAATTGTTCTCTTACATAATCCACATCAAACTTAAATTCTTTCATCTCTCCATTCCTCCAATACTAGTATGTTTTTATTTGTTTTGATGGCGCTTGATTTTTTTGGTGGTGGTTTTGATAAACTCTTCTCTTCTCACCGAAAAATTACGAACCCTTTTATATATGGGTAACTTCTCATTAATATCACCGATGACTTTTTTGATTAAAGCATGAATCTGTCCTTCATCCATGTTTTCACCAAACTCTTCATAAATCACATCGTAGTCCGGTCTCACTTGGGCACTGACCAAGGTATCCTCATTATCGTCCAGTATTCCATGTACGAGACTCTCCTGGATGTATTTATTCCGATTGATGTAA
>SACF01000372.1 GCA_009928665.1 Alphaproteobacteria bacterium | reverse complement strand
TCCATCCACTTCTGCCATATCAGCACAGAAAAGAGCCTGGAACTGATTCGGCAGGCTAAACAACAGGGGCTATCTGTAACTTGTGAAACCACACCTCATCATCTGGCCCTATCTACAGATAATGCCACATCTCAAGGTAACTGGAAAATGAATCCACCCCTGGCTTCCGAGAAGAATCGCCTGGCGGTGGAAGCTGCATTGATTCGGGGCGAGATTGATGCCATTGCCACAGATCATGCCCCCCATGCCCCTTGGGAAAAGGTGGTTGGGTATGATGATGCGCCAAATGGCATAATTGGATTGGAAACGGCTTTTCCTATTTCCCATGCAAAAGTGGTGGAGACCGGTATCGTATCTGCTTTGGACCTCATACGTCCATTGACCATTGGCCCCGCTGGGGTTTTGGGGCTGGATCGGGGGCATTTGACAGTAGGCGGGGTGGCAGATCTGACCATTATTGATATGAGGAAGAAATACAGAATTCACGCAGAGAAATTCCAGTCCAAAAGTAGAAATACCCCCTTTGAAGGATGTATGGTCAGGGGCCAGATTGTGGAAACCCTTGTGGGAGGAAGAACGGTATACAAAGTGGATAAAGAAAGGAGTTCCGATGATTGATGAATTAATGAAACGGATTGAGGAAAAAGGAAACCCCACCATGGTAGGATTGGACACTACCCTGGAATTGATACCCAGGGAATTGGTGCAACAACATCAAGGAACTTGTGGGGATCCCATTGAGGAAACATTGCAGGCCATTCTCGCGTTCAACAAGGAAATTATCCAGTATATTAAAGATGTGGTGCCCGCTGTTAAAATTCAAGTGGCGATGTACGAGCAATACGGTTGGCAAGGAATTCGGACATACCAGGAAACCATTGATGATGCGAAGAAGCAGGGACTAATGGTGGTGGGAGACATAAAAAGAGGTGATATTTCTTCCACTGCAGAAGCCTATTCTTCTCACCTGGGAGGAATAACGCTAAATCATATGGAGATGGATTTGTGGAAGGAGGACTGGATTACGGTAAACCCCTATTTTGG